>NZ_JBIAHG010000008.1:0-202503 GCF_042870385.1 Streptomyces sp. NPDC006602
TCCACCTCTCCGAGGAATTCCAACTCCACCCCGAACAGTCCACCGACGCCATCGTCATCCACCACCCCGAAGCCAAATACTTCAACGCACGCTGAAACGTCTGAGACGCGTCTCACCGAGCGCGCTGATCGGATAAGTCGTACACTGGTCGGTCCACCGCAGGCCGGTTCCCCATGTGGGAACCGGCCTGATCGTCCCTCAAGGAGGTGCGCCCGGATGACCAGTACGGTCCCTGCGCCAGACACTCGTACGGCCGAAGGCTCAGCCTTGCAGGCCGTGCTCCTCGACATGGACGGAACCCTGGTGGACACCGAGGGCTTCTGGTGGGACGTCGAGGTCGAGATCTTCGCCGGCCTCGGCCACGCCCTCGACGACTCCTGGCGTCATGTCGTGGTCGGCGGCCCCATGAGCCGCAGTGCAGGATTCCTGATCGAGGCCACCGGCGCCGACATCGCCCTCGCTGAGCTCATGATGCTGCTGAACCAGGGTTTCGAGGACCGTATCGACCGTGCCCTGCCACTGATGCCGGGAGCGACCCGGCTGCTCGCCGAACTGGCCGCGCACGAGATTCCCACGGCCCTGGTATCCGCCTCGCACCGGCGCATCATCGACCGGGTGCTCACCTCGCTGGGTCCCCAGTACTTCGCCCTGACGGTCGCCGGGGACGAGGTGGGGCGCACCAAGCCGCACCCCGATCCCTATCTGTTCGCCGCCGCCGGACTCGGCGTGGATCCGACCAGATGCGCGGTCGTCGAGGACACCTCGACCGGCGTCGCGTCGGCGGAGGCCGCGGGCTGCCAAGTGGTGGCGGTACCGTCCGTGGCGCCCATCGCCCCGGCCGCCCGGCGCACCGTCGTGACCTCGCTCGAAGAGGTCGACCTGGCATTTCTGCGCGGCCTGATGACGGAAATGCGCTAGGCGTTCACCCAGCGTGCAGCGCCGATAGGCCGTCAATTCCCAAGGGTAATTCGACCATGGCGGATGGCCGAATTCCGGTACTGGAACAGACCGTTGGGAATGTGACGTTCCCCACTTGCGTGAGGGTCGACAGGGGGATGGGGCGTATGGTCTCCGCCCCCTGTCGGGGGATTGAGGCGTGCCCTTGTGTCCCGATTCGTGAAACCCTGTACTAATCCTTCCGGCCTCGGGTTTTCGGTCTGTCCGCAGCCGGTTCCGCTGCGTGATGGGGCGTCAACTCCGGTGGCTGTGAACTGCCCTGCAGGTGCGGACTAATCTCCTAGCGAGAACATCACCCTTACCCCGTGATCCGCTGCGACACCCCTGCATGCCGGATACACGGACTCGACAGCTCTGGAGAAACTCGAGCATGAACCGCAAGACTTTGGTGCTGCCGGCCGTGATCGGCCTGCTCGCGCCGGTGCTCGCTGCCTGTGGCGGGTCCGACAGCGGGAGTGACAGCGGCAGCGCGATCGTCGTCGGCACCACGGACCGGTTCACCGCCTCGAAGGAGGCCCCCGCGCCCCTCGACCCGGCGTACGCCTACGACGTCGGCTCCTGGAACATCCTGCGCCAGACCGTGCAGACCCTGATGATCCAGCCGAAGGGTGAGGGCGACCCCGTACCCGAGGCCGCCGAGAGCTGCGGCTTCACCGACTCCGGCAACGAGCGCTACGCCTGCAAGCTCCGGAGCGGCCTGAAGTTCGCGGGCGGCGACGCCATCACCGCCGAGGACGTGAAGTTCTCGATCGACCGTGCCCGCGCCATCAAGGCGGACAGCGGTGTGTTCGCCCTGCTGTCCACCATCGACACCGTCGAGACGCAGGGTGACAACGAAGTCATCTTCCACCTCAAGACCGCCGACGCCACCTTCCCGTTCAAGCTGTCGACGCCCGTCGCCGGCATCGTCGACCCCGACGACTACGAGAAGGACAAGCTGCGCGACGGCTTCGACGTGGACGGCTCGGGCCCGTACACGCTGCACGCCGAGGTCAAGAACGACGAGCTCGTCGACGCCGTGTTCACCAAGAACCCCAATTACAAGGGGACTCTGAAGGTGAACAACGACAAGGTCAGCATGCGCTCCTTCAAGGACGCCGACGCCATGGGCGCCGCGCTCGACAAGGGCGACATCGACGTGATGACCCGCACCATGTCGCCGGAGCAGATCGACAAGCTGACCAACGCCACGAGCGGCGACATCGACATCGTGGAGACGGCCGGCCTGGAGATCCGCTACCTGGGCTTCGACACCAACGCTCCGACGGTGAAGTCCAAGGCGGTCCGCCAGGCGATGGCCCAGATCATCAACCGCAGCGAACTCGTCTCCAAGGTCTACGGCTCCCAGGCCGAGCCGCTGTACTCGATGGTCCCGGCGAGCATCACGGGCCACTCCAACGCGTTCTTCAACAAGTACGGCGACCCGAACCTCACCAAGGCCAAGGCCATGCTGGGCCAGGCCGACATCAGCACCCCGGTGAAGCTGACGCTGCACTACACGACCGACCACTACGGTCCTGCCACCAAGCAGGAGTTCGAGGTGCTGCAGAAGCAGCTCAACGACAGCGGCCTGTTCGACGTCAGCATCGAGGGCGCCCCGTGGGACACCTTCCGCCCCGCCGAGCAGAAGGGCCAGTACGACGTCTACGGCATGGGCTGGTTCCCCGACTTCCCGGACGCCGACAACTACCTCGCGCCGTTCCTCGACAAGGACAACACCATCGGCTCGCCGTATGTGAACAGCGAGATCCGCAACACCCTGATCCCGGACTCCCGCCGCGAGGCGGACCGGCTGGCCGCTTCCGCCGACCTGACGGACATTCAGGACATCGTCGCCGACGACGTTCCCGTCCTCCCGCTGTGGCAGGGCAAGCAGTTCGTCGCCGCCCGCGACGACGTCACGGGAACCGCGTACGCGCTCAACTCCTCCTCGACGCTTCAGCTGTGGGAGCTCGGCCGCGGTGTGAGCGGCTGACACCTTCCGTGCCCGGGGCCCGGGTGGGTGGCCCCGGGGTCCGATATCGACGACAAGGCACCTGTACGTGAACAAACGCAACCAGTGGCCGGTCCTGCCCATCGTGGCGGGGCTGGCCTCAGGCCTGTTGACCGGCTGTGGAACGCAGTCCGGCGACTCCTCAGGCAGTGGTTCCTCGGTGGTGATGGGGATGTCCGACGACGTCCTGGCCACCGACCCCGCCTCCGGCTACGACCCCGGCTCCTGGCTGTTGTTCAACAACGTCTTCCAACCGCTGCTGAGCTTCCCCAAGGGCGCCACGGAACCGAAGCCGGAAGCCGCCGAGGAATGCTCCTTCACGGACACACAGACCCAGGTCTACAAGTGCACCCTGAAGAACGGCCTCAAGTTCAGCAACGGTGACTCGCTCACCTCTCAGGACGTCAAGTTCTCCTTCGACCGCATGCTGAAGATCAACGACGACGCCGGTCCCGCGATCATGTTCCCCATGCTGGAGAAGGTCGAGACCCCGGACGAGAAGACGGTGGTCTTCCACCTCAACACGTCCGACGCCACCTTCCCCAGCAAGATCGCCTCGGGTGCCGGCTCCATCGTCGACCACACTCAGTACGACGCCGACGGGCTGCGCAAGGACGGCGAGGCCGTCGGCTCCGGCCCGTACAAGCTGGACTCCTTCGGCGAGGACGAGGCCGTCTTCTCCGTCAATGAGAACTACAAGGGCACCGCCGACGTACAGAACACCGGCGTGACGCTGAAGTTCTTCCATGGCGACCAGTCCGCACTGAAGAAGTCCCTGCTCGACAACAAGGTCGACATCGCCTACCGAGGCCTGTCCGCGAACGACGTAGCCGACATCGAGCAGGCCGACGACAGTTCCGGCGTCGAGATCGTCGAGGGCAGCAGCGCCGAGGTCCAGCACCTGGTCTTCAACATGGACGACCCGGTCGCCGGTCAGCTCGGCGTCCGCAAGGCCATCGCTCACCTGCTCGACCGCGACGCCCTCATCAAGGACGTCTACCAGGGCACGGCCACCCCGCTGTACTCGATCATCCCGGCGGGCATCTCCGGCCACAACACGGCCTACTTCGACACCTACGGCGCCCGCCCCTCCAAGGCCAAGGCCGCCGCCGCCCTCCATGCCGACGGCATCACCGGCAAGGTGAAGCTGACCCTCTGGTCGACCCCCTCCCGCTACGGCCCCGCCACCGACGACGAGCTGAAGGCGATCGCCGAACAGCTCAACGCCAGTGGCCTGTTCGACGCCGACGTGCGGTCCGTGGCCTTCGACCAGTACGAGCAGGACATCGCCGACGGCAAGTACGGCGTCTACGTCAAGGGCTGGGTGCCCGACTACCCGGACGCCGACAACTTCACGGCGCCCTTCTTCGGCAAGGGCAACGTGCTGAGCAACAACTACGCCAACAACACGATCACCGGCTCGCTCATCCCGCAGACCGCCGCTGAGAGCGACCGCGGGGCGACGGACGCCGCCTACGGCAAGCTCCAGAACATCGTCGCCGACGAACTCCCGGTCCTGCCCGTCTGGCAGGCCAAGCAGTACGCCGTCACCCGCGACGACGTCTACGGCCTGGAGTACTGCCTCGACGCCTCGACCGTGTTCCGGTTCTGGGAGCTCAGCAAGGGCTGAGCGATCTCCTGCGAACGCCGAGGGCGCCCCCGCTTGTGAGCGGGGGCGCCCTCGGCGTAGTACGACTGATCACTGCGCGCCGGGGCGCACCAGCCCGCTCTCGTACGCGTACACCGCCGCCTGAACGCGGTCGCGCAGCCCCAGCTTGGTCAGGACGTGACCGACGTGCGTCTTGACGGTGGTCTCGCTGACGAAGAGGTCGGCGGCGATCTCCGCGTTGGACAGACCCCGCGCCACCAGCTTCAGCACCTCCACCTCGCGCTCGGTGAGGGTGTGCAGCGTGTCCGGCACCGGCTCCTCGCCGGACGGCAGATGCGTGGCGTACTTGTCGAGGAGCCGACGCGTGATGCTCGGCGCGAGCATCGCCTCGCCCGCCGCCACCACCCGGATCGCCTGGACCAGCTCGTTGGCCGGGGCGTCCTTGAGCAGGAACCCGCTGGCTCCCGCGCGCAGCGCCTCCACCACGTACTCGTCGAGGTCGAACGTGGTCAGCACCAGCACCTTGGCCGGACCGTCCCGCCCGGGCCCGGTGATCTGCCGCGTCGCCTCCACACCGTCCATCCGCGGCATACGAATGTCCATCAGAACCACATCGGGCTGCAGTGCACGCACCTGGTCGATGGCCTGGAGGCCGTCTCCGGCCTCGCCGACGACCGCGATGTCCTGCTCGGCCTCCAGAATCATCCGGAAGCCGGTACGCAGCAGCGGCTGGTCGTCGACCAGTAGGACGCGGATGGCCACGTAAGTCTCCTTCGCTAGTCCGGCCCCATTCTGCCCTGCGCCGCGTCCCCGGACTCCGGCGCCCTCACCGGCAACGGATAGGGCGGCGGAGTGCCGCCGAACTCCGGGCAGTGGGCCTGGTGGTCGCACCAGCCGCACAGCTTGGTGGGACGAGGACGCCAGTCGCCCGACTCCGTGGCCTCGCGGATCGCCTCCCACAGCGCGTGCAGCTTGCGCTCGACACGCTCCAGGTCGGCGAGGACGGGGTCGTATGTCACGACGTCACCGCTGCCGAGGTAGACGAGCTGGAGCCGGCGTGGGATCACGTTCTTCAGCCGCCACACCACCAGGGCGTAGAACTTCATCTGGAACAGCGCGCCCTCCGCGTACTCGGGCCGGGGCGCCTTGCCCGTCTTGTAGTCGACGATCCGCACCTCACCGGTGGGCGCCACGTCGACCCGGTCGATGATCCCGCGCAGCTTCAGCCCGGAGTCCAGTCGGGCCTCGATGAACAGTTCGCGCTCGGCCGGTTCGAGCCGGGTCGGGTCCTCCAGCGTGAACCAGCGTTCCACCAGCCGCTCCGCCTCGCCGAGCCAGCGAGCCAGCCGCTCGCCCTCCGGATCGTCGGCGAACAGCTCGACGACCTCGGGCCGGGTCTCCCTGAGCCGGTCCCACTGGCCCGGGATCAGCGACTTGGCGCGCGGAGCGGTCCGCTCGGCGGCCGGGGCGTCGAAGAGCCGCTCCAGGACCGCGTGCACCAGCGTGCCCCTCGTCGCCGCCTCGCTCGGCTTCTCGGGCAACCGGTCGATCACCCGGAACCGGTACAGCAGCGGGCACTGCATGAAGTCACCGGCACGGGAGGGGGACAGGGAGGCCGGCGCCAGGGCCGTGGTCCCGGCTATGGCTGTCGTGGCTGTCGTGGCCGCGGGGTCCACCACCGCTGTCGCCGCCGTCGGCTCGGCCATGACCGGTGCGTCCACCTCCGCGGTGTCGCCGCCGGTGGCCGCCATGTCGCCCTCGGTGCTCGTCTCCATGCCCACAGACCATACGGCCCACCACTGACAGTGACCCAGTCGCGGTCGTGACCTCTGCGACCACGGAGGAACCACGGAGGAACCACGGGGGGTGCCGGGGGGAGTGTGTCGCGACGGCCGCATACCATCGACCCGAGACCCTCCCGCCCGGCAGGCGCGGGAGACGCTTCGAACGAGGGGACACCGTGGACGAGAGCGGCGGTAGCGGGCAGCCGCGGCCCGGCAAAGACGAATCGGCCGAGCACCACGCAGCACCTGTGACCCCGGCCCCCGACCCCGCCCTCCCCGACCGGACCACCCCGACCGACGAACCGACCATGGTCGTACGACGGTTGGATCTCCCCGCCGACGACAGCACCGGGGACGAAGACGCGGGCCACGAAGGCGCGGGCCACGAGGACACGGGCCACAAGGACACGGCGCCCGAAGCCAACAGCCCCGCGGAGTCCGGCCAGGACGCGCACGGTCCCGAGGCGCAGGCCCCCGCAGACACCGGACAGGAGCGGGGAACCTCCGACCCCGGCCACCAGCCCACCCGCACTCCCACCCCCGACGACCACCAGAGCGCCCGCACACCCGCCGCCCCCGAGGACCAGCCCCACCCCGACGCCTCCCCCGGGGACCGCACGCTCGCGCACTCCGGTCTCGCCAAGGGCCGACCGCCCCGGCGCCCCCGCCAACCCGGACCCGGCGGCGGCCTGCTGATGGGGCGGCCGTTCGGCGTGCCGGTATACGTCGCGCCCAGCTGGTTCCTCGTCGCCGCCCTGATCACCTGGGTGTTCGGCGGCCAGCTCGACCGCGTGCTGCCGGAACTCGGCGCCGCCCGCTACCTGGTCTCCCTCTTCTTCGCGGTCGCCTTCTACGCCTCCGTCCTCGTCCACGAACTGGCCCACACGGTCGCGGCACTGCGCTTCAAGCTGCCCGTCCGCCGCATCCAGCTCCAGTTCTTCGGCGGCGTCTCCGAGATCGAGAAGGAGGCCGAGACCCCGGGACGCGAGTTCTGGCTGGCCTTCGTCGGCCCGCTCCTCTCCCTCGTTCTCTCCGGCCTCTTCTACCTCGCCCTGCAACCCGTCGAGCCCGGCACGGTTCCGGGCGTCCTGCTGGCCGGCCTCATGATCTCCAACCTGATCGTCGCCGCCTTCAACCTCCTGCCCGGTCTGCCCCTCGACGGCGGCCGTATGCTCCGCGCGGTCGTCTGGAAGATCACCGGCAAGCCGATGAGCGGCACCATCGCCGCCGCCTGGGTCGGCCGCGCCCTCGCCGTCTCCGTCCTGATCGGCCTCCCGCTGCTCACCCAGTCCGGCGCGCTCGGCTCCAACGCCGAGGACAACGTCGGCATGGACACCGTCATGGACGCCCTGCTCGCCGCGATCCTCGCCGCCATCATCTGGACCGGCGCCGGCAACAGCCTGCGCATGGCCCGCCTGCGCGAGCACCTGCCCGACCTGCGCGCCCGCAACCTCACCCGCCGCGCGGTCCCCGTCGAGACCAACACCCCGCTCTCCGAGGCCCTGCGCCGCGCCAACGCCGCCGGAGCCCGTGCCCTCGTCGTCGTCGACGCCGACGGCCACGCCATCTCCCTCGTCCGCGAGGCCGCCATCGTGGGCGTACCGGAACACCGCCGCCCCTGGGTCGCCGTCAGCGGCCTCGCCCAGGACCTCACCGACGGCATGCGAGTCTCCGCGGAGCTGGCCGGCGAGGACCTGCTGGACGCCCTGCGAGCCACCCCGGCCACCGAGTACCTGGTCGTCGAGGAGACCGGCGAGATCTACGGCGTCCTGTCCGCGGCGGACGTCGAGCGCGCCTTCGTGAAGGCCATGGCCCGCCCCTCCTAGTGGTCGGCACCCCTCCGAAACGCCGGTAGGCTGTTCACATGTCCGAACCGACCGGTGCCGCCCGCAGGCGCGGGCCCTTCAAGGTCGGGGACCAGGTTCAGCTGACCGACCCCAAGGGCCGCCACTACACGTTCACGCTCGAGGCCGGGAAGAACTTCCACACCCACAAGGGTTCCTTCCCGCACGACGAACTGATCGGCGCTCCCGAGGGCAGCGTTGTCCGCACCACCGGGAACGTCGCCTACCTCGCGCTGCGCCCCCTGCTCCCCGACTACGTCCTGTCCATGCCCCGTGGGGCAGCCGTCGTCTACCCGAAGGACGCGGGGCAGATCCTCGCCTTCGCCGACATCTTCCCCGGCGCACGCGTCGTCGAAGCCGGCGTCGGCTCCGGCTCGCTCAGCAGCTTCCTGCTGCGCGCCATCGGCGACCAGGGCATGCTGCACTCCTACGAGCGCCGCGAGGACTTCGCCGAGATCGCCCAGCAGAACGTGGAGCGCTACTTCGGCGGCCCGCACCCCGCCTGGCAGCTCACCGTCGGCGACCTCCAGGACAACCTGAGCGACCCCGACGTCGACCGCGTCATCCTCGACATGCTCGCCCCCTGGGAGTGCCTGGAGGCCGTCTCCAAGGCACTCGTCCCCGGCGGCATCCTGTGCTGCTACGTGGCGACCACCACCCAGCTCGCCCGGACCGTCGAGTCCATCCGCGAGATCGGCTGCTTCAACGAGCCGACCTCCTGGGAGACGATGATCCGCAACTGGCACGTCGAGGGCCTGGCCGTCCGCCCGGACCACCGGATGATCGGCCACACCGGCTTCCTGCTCACCGCCCGCCGCCTCGCCGACGGCGTCGAGCCCCCCATGCGCCGCCGCCGCCCCGCCAAGGGCGCCTACGGCGATGACTACACCGGCCCCAACGCCGACGCGGGAGCCGGCCGCTAGGACCAGCCCCAGGGCGGCCCGGTGCCGCGACAACGTACAAGTGCCGTGGCCCAGTTCCCGAAGACACCCGGGAACTGGGCCACAGCGCACCCGTGTTGACACCGGAATCCGCGGAACCACCCACGACCCCCCACAGCGCCCGGCCCCTGAACGCCCACCCCGCCGTTCCCCCGCACTGTGACGTGTGGCACCATGCAGGCCACCCCCACCGGCACAGCCCTCACGGGAGACACTCTTCGTGCAGCAATCCGCCGTCCCGGAACTGGCACACACCCCTACCCGGCCGATCCACTGGGTCGCCACCGCGACGGCGGTCGCCGGGGTCGTGGCCCTCTCCTCGGTTCTGCAACCCAACCCGGCCACGGCGGCCCAGGCGGCCGGCCCTCGGACCAAAGGTGCCCCCGCCCTCACCGCGCCCCCCGATCCCACGGGCGTCGACTTCCCGATCCAGTGCGGCCCCGTCAAGGAACTCGTGCAGAAGAAGGCATCCGGAGACCTCGACGGCGACGGCAGGCCGGAGACGGTGGTCGTGGTGCACTGCGACGCGGCGATGGGAACCCCACCCGACGGCGTGTACGTCCTCACCCGGGCCACGGAGACCGGCAAGCCGCGGGTGGTCGCCACCTTGATCAGCCCCAAGGACCGCCTCACCGTGACCGACTTCGCCCTCCGGGACGGAGCCGTCCTCGCGACGCTCCTCGGTTACTCGTCCGCCGACGTGCCCAGTTGCTGCCCCGACGTGAAGGACAGCGCGAAGTGGCAGTGGAAGAACGGCGCGTTCGTCCGCTCGACACCCGCCGGAACCCGGAACGTGTGAGCCGCGCAACCGGCACGTGTGAGAAATCAGACAGAGATAACGGCGCGTAACGGCAAGATCACTCGGCGTCCGGGCCGTAGATCTCGACCCTGTCCGAAACCCGACGGACGTGGATGCAGTCACCCGGACACTCCTTGGCGGAGTCCACCACATCCGTGAGAAGCGGCAGCGGTACGGGTGTTGTGGCGCCCTTGTCCTGAAGCAACTCGTCGCCGGAGCCCTTCACATAGGCCAAGCCGTCGATGTCCAGCTCGAACACCTCGGGCGCGTACTGGGCGCAGATGCCGTCGCCGGTACAGAGATCCTGGTCGATCCAGACCTCCAGGTCCTCGCTGTCGGCCCCGGCCTCCTGCTGCACGCTCATGTCTCCTGCCGTTTCTGCGCCGAGCCGAACGGGAATCCGGCCAGCTCTGACGGGTGTTGAACGCTTTGACCCTACCTCCGGCAGCTTTCCAATCATGTTCGGTGGGTATTCCCCTGGCGTGAGGGAGAGCGCAAGGGTGAAGATCGGACACACCCCGACAGTCTTTTGATCTAGGGGTTTCAATCGACACCCACCCAGGTAGGGTCTGGAAGCGTCCAGCTCCCCTTGGAGGAGGTGAGGACCGTGGCAGCCCACGACGACGACATGAACCGCGGCATCCGCCCGGGACGAGGGTCCGAAGACCCCGCCGGGCAGGTTGCCTATCTTGAGCAGGAGATCGCCGTCCTGCGACGCAAGCTCGCCGACTCTCCGCGACACACGAGGATTCTCGAAGAGCGGATCGTCGAGCTGCAGACCAATCTGGCCGGCGTGTCCGCCCAGAACGAGCGACTCGCCAACACGCTCCGTGAGGCCCGTGACCAGATCGTGGCCCTCAAGGAGGAAGTCGACCGGCTAGCACAGCCGCCGGCCGGCTTCGGTGTCTTCCTCATGGCGAACGAGGACGGCACGGCGGACATCTTCACCGGCGGCCGCAAACTGCGGGTGAACGTCAGCCCCAGCGTCGAGCTCGAGGAGCTCCGGCGCGGCCAGGAAGTGATGCTCAACGAGGCTCTCAACGTGGTCGAGGCCATGGAGTACGAGAGCGTCGGCGACATCGTCACCCTCAAGGAGATCCTCGAGGACGGCGAGCGCGCCCTGGTCATCGGGCACACCGACGAGGAACGAGTGGTACGGCTCGCCGAGCCGTTGATGGACGTCACCATCCGGGCCGGTGACGCCCTGCTGCTCGAGCCCCGCTCCGGCTACGTCTACGAGGTCGTTCCCAAGAGCGAGGTCGAGGAACTCGTCCTCGAAGAGGTCCCGGACATCGGCTACGAGCAGATCGGCGGTCTGGGCGGCCAGATCGAGGCGATCCGCGACGCGGTCGAGCTCCCGTACCTCTACCCCGACCTCTTCAAGGAGCACGAACTGCGGCCGCCCAAGGGTGTCCTGCTCTACGGGCCTCCCGGATGCGGCAAGACGCTCATCGCCAAGGCCGTCGCCAACTCGCTGGCCAAGAAGGTCGCCGAGGTGACCGGACAGGCCACGGGCAAGAGCTTCTTCCTCAACATCAAGGGCCCCGAGCTCCTGAACAAGTACGTCGGCGAGACCGAGCGGCAGATCCGCCTCGTCTTCCAGCGTGCCCGTGAGAAAGCCAGCGAGGGCACCCCCGTCATCGTCTTCTTCGACGAGATGGAATCCCTCTTCCGCACCCGTGGCTCCGGTGTCAGCTCGGACGTGGAGAACACCATCGTCCCCCAGCTGCTCGCCGAGATCGACGGCGTGGAGGGCCTGCAGAACGTGGTCGTGATCGGTGCCTCCAACCGCGAGGACATGATCGACCCCGCCATCCTGCGGCCCGGCCGGCTCGACGTGAAGATCAAGATCGAACGTCCGGACGCCGAGGCGGCCAAGGACATCTTCGGCAAGTACCTCACCGAGCGCCTCCCCCTGCACGCCGAGGACGTCGGCGAGCACAGTGGCAGCAAGGCCTCCACGGTCCAGAGCATGATCCAGACGGCCGTGGAACACATGTACGCCGAATCCGAGGAGAACCGCTTCCTGGAGGTCACCTACGCCAACGGCGACAAGGAAGTCCTCTACTTCAAGGACTTCAACTCCGGCGCCATGATCGAGAACATCGTGGGCCGCGCCAAGAAGATGGCGATCAAGGACTTCCTGGAGCACAACCAGAAGGGCCTGAGGGTCTCCCACCTCCTCCAGGCCTGCGTGGACGAGTTCAAGGAGAACGAGGACCTGCCCAACACCACCAACCCGGACGACTGGGCCCGCATCTCCGGCAAGAAGGGCGAGCGGATCGTCTACATCCGAACGCTCATCACCGGAAAGCAGGGTGCGGACACCGGACGCTCCATCGACACGGTGGCGAACACCGGTCAGTACCTGTAAAAGACAGGGCGGCTGCGGGTGCCCTCAGCGGGTACCCGCAGCCGACTGTTTTTCGGGCGATGCTGGAGCAAGGCAATGACGCAAATGATCTCCCCACCAGCGCAGAGGCGTTCTAGGCTCTTCCATACCGCCGAGTCGCGCAGTGCGGGGACGGGCACCGCACACGCACCGGAGCGCCAGCGGTACTTGAGCGGCGTCCCCGACCGAGGACGCCGCCGGGCAAGGAGGGCCGCATGACCGTACGGCGAGTAATGGGCATCGAGACGGAGTACGGGATCTCCGTCCCCGGTCACCCCAACGCCAATGCCATGCTCACCTCGTCCCAGATCGTCAACGCCTACGCGGCGGCGATGCACCGGGCCAGGCGAGCCCGCTGGGACTTCGAGGAGGAGAATCCGCTGCGGGACGCGCGAGGCTTCGACCTCGCCCGCGAAGCCGCCGACTCCAGCCAGCTCACCGACGAGGACATCGGCCTGGCCAACGTCATCCTCACCAACGGCGCGCGGCTCTACGTCGACCACGCACACCCCGAATACAGCTCTCCCGAGGTCACCAACCCCTGGGACGCCGTCCTGTGGGACAAGGCCGGCGAGCGCATCATGGCGGAGGCGGCGGAGCGGGCCGCCCAGCTCCCCGGCGCCCAGCCGATCCACCTCTACAAGAACAACACCGACAACAAAGGCGCCTCCTACGGCACGCACGAGAACTACCTGATGAAGCGGGAAACCCCCTTCTCGGACATCGTGCGCCACCTGACGCCGTTCTTCGTCTCCCGCCAGGTCGTCACCGGCGCCGGCCGCGTCGGCGTCGGCCAGGACGGGCACGAGCACGGCTTCCAGCTCAGTCAGCGCGCCGACTACTTCGAGGTCGAGGTGGGCCTGGAGACCACCCTCAAGCGCCCGATCATCAACACCCGCGACGAGCCGCACGCCGACGCCGAGAAATACCGCCGCCTGCACGTGATCATCGGCGACGCCAACCTCTCGGAAATCTCCACATACCTGAAGCTGGGCACCACGGCGCTCGTCCTGTCCATGATCGAGGACGGCTTCATCGCCGTCGATCTGGCAGTGGACCAGCCCGTACGCACCCTCCACCAGGTCTCCCACGACCCGACACTCAAGCGCCTGGTCACGCTCCGCAGCGGCCGGACACTCACCGCGGTCCAGCTGCAGATGGAGTACTTCGAACTGTCACGCAAGTACGTGGAGGAGCGGTACGGCGCGGACGCCGACGAGCAGACCAAGGACGTCCTCGCCCGCTGGGAGGACACCCTCAACCGGCTCGAGAACGACCCGATGAGCCTGGCCGGCGAACTGGACTGGGTCGCCAAGCGGGAACTCATGGAGGGCTACCGCCGCCGCGACAACCTCGACTGGGACGCCGCCCGGCTGCACCTGGTCGACCTCCAGTACGCCGACGTACGGCCCGACAAGGGCCTCTACAACCGTCTGGCGGCCCGCGGCCGTATCAAGCGGCTGCTGACCGACGACCAGGTCGAGCGGGCCCGTACGAAGCCACCGGAGGACACGCGCGCGTACTTCCGTGGCCGCTGCCTGGAGCAGTACGCCGACGACGTCGCCGCGGCCTCCTGGGACTCCGTGATCTTCGACCTGCCGGGCCGGGACTCGCTCCAGCGCGTTCCAACCCTGGAACCGCTTCGCGGAACGCGAAATCACGTAAAGGAGCTCCTGGACCGTTGCCGGACGGCAGAAGACCTGGTCAGGGTACTGTCGGGCAACTGAGGGGTACCCGGGGCCGACTCGGCCCCACAGGGTGGAATCCCCGCCGTCAGGGAATCATCGAGGTGGTTCCCGGACGTTGAGGAAACTGCGGGGCCGATGTCGGACCCTGCTTGTAGGGTCTGATCAAGAACGTCGAACCGAGCGGGGTGAGGGTTATGGCGACCAAGGACACCGGCGGCGGACAGCAGAAGGCGACGCGCAACACCGAGGAGGTCGAGGAGGCGCCCGAGGCGCAGGCATCCGAAGACCTCAAGGAGCGCCAGGAGAAGTTGAGCGACGACGTGGATTCCGTCCTGGACGAAATCGACGACGTACTCGAGGAAAACGCCGAGGATTTCGTTCGAAGCTTCGTGCAAAAAGGCGGACAGTAAGCGGTCGTTCGGCCATTTATCCTTCGAATCGAAGGAAACAGGGGATTCGGGAGTGGCTGGGGAACCGCACGAGAAGCGGTGTACGGGCTGCAAGAGGGACTTGTCCGTTGCCGCATTCGCACAGGACAGGAACCGGAGTGACGGTCTCCAGGTGCGGTGCCGGGAGTGCGTGGCGGAATACAGCGCCGCGCACTACCGGCGCCGCCGGGAGGCCATGGGCAAGCCGGTCCGCGAGAAGGTGGACGTTCCGGCCGGGCACAAGCTCTGTCGGACCTGCGGCGAAGTGAAGCCTCACAGCGAGTGGCATCGCAACGCGAGAGCCTCGGACGGCCTGTCGACGCGCTGCAAGGCGTGCCGAGCCGCCGAGGGGCGTGCGGGTCACCTCAAGCGCCAGTACGGGCTCACCGAAGCCGAACGTGACGAGTTGATCGCGTCTCAAGCGGGCGTCTGCTGCATATGTTTGGCGGCTCCGGCCGCACATGTGGATCACTGCCACAACACGGGTAGGGTCCGAGGCGTACTGTGCTTCAGCTGCAATGCCGCACTGGGGCAGTTCAAGGATCGGCCCGATGCCATAAGGCGGGCTGCTGCTTACGTGGAAGGAATCGCGTGGAAGCCAACACTCGTAGCACCGGGCGTCTACCAGCTGCCTTCCTGACGCCTGGGTCGTCCTCCTTCATGGACTTCCTGTCCGAACACCAGCCGGAGATCCTTCCGGGTAACCGGCAGCTCCCGCCCACCCAGGGTGTGATCGAGGCGCCGCACGGCACCACGATCGTGGCCGTGACGTTCCCCGGCGGTGTCGTGCTCGCCGGTGACCGGCGCGCCACGATGGGCAACGTCATCGCGCAGCGCGACATCGAGAAGGTTTTCCCGGCCGACGAGTACTCGGCTGTCGGCATCGCCGGCACCGCGGGTCTCGCGGTCGAGATGGTCAAGCTGTTCCAGCTGGAGCTGGAGCACTTCGAGAAGGTCGAGGGTGCGCAGCTCTCCTTGGAGGGCAAGGCGAACCGCCTGTCGACCATGATCCGTTCCAATCTCGGCATGGCCATGCAGGGTCTGGCCGTGGTCCCGCTCTTCGCCGGGTTCGATGTGGATCGTGGCAAGGGGCGCATCTTCTCCTACGACGTCACTGGTGGCCGCTCCGAGGAGCACAATTTCGCGGCGACGGGCTCGGGCTCGCTCTTCGCCCGGGGCGCCATGAAGAAGTTCTTCCATGACGGTCTGACCGAGGCCGAGGCCACGATGCTCGTGGTGCAGGCTCTCTATGACGCGGCAGACGACGACTCGGCGACCGGCGGTCCCGATGTCGCCCGCCGGATCTATCCGATCGTGACCGTGATCACCGAGGACGGCTTCCGCCGCCTCGACGAGGACGAGTCCTCCGAGATCGCCCGCTCGATCCTGGAGCGGCGTCTGGAGCAGCCCGACGGCCCGCGTGCCGCGCTGCTTTAGCCGACGGGCCGGTTGTTGCCAAGGTGATCCAGGGAATTCGACGGAATCCAGAAGAGAGGGACGGATAACCGGTGTCGACGCCGTTCTATGTCTCACCCCAGCAGGCCATGGCCGACCGGGCGGAGTACGCCCGTAAGGGCATCGCCCGTGGCCGCAGCCTGGTCGTGCTGCAGTACGCCGACGGCATTGTCTTCGTCGGCGAGAACCCGTCCCGTGCGCTGCACAAGTTCAGCGAGATCTATGACCGGATCGGCTTTGCGGCCGCCGGCAAGTACAACGAGTACGAGAACCTCCGCATCGGTGGTGTCCGGTACGCCGACCTGCGGGGTTACACCTACGACCGTGACGATGTGACGGCGCGCGGTCTTGCCAACGTCTACGCCCAGACGCTGGGCACGATCTTCTCCAGCGCGGCCGAGAAGCCGTACGAGGTGGAGCTGGTGGTCGCCGAGGTGGGCGAGACGCCCGAGGGCGATCAGATCTATCGGTTGCCGCACGACGGTTCGATCGTGGACGAGCACGGCTCGGTCGCGGTCGGCGGCAACGCCGAGACGATCAGCACCTACCTGGATCAGCGCCATGAGGACGGGATGTCGCTCGCCGGGGCGCTGAAGTTGGCCGTTCAGGCCCTGTCCCGTGACACCAACGGCAGTGAGCGGGAGATCCCCGCGGAGCGGCTGGAGGTGGCGGTGCTGGACCGTACGCGTCCGCAGAAGCGCAAGTTCAAGCGCATTGTCGGTCGTCAGCTCGGTCGGCTGCTGGAGGCCGGTGGGGCGACGACCGAGGCGGAGAGCGCCGAGGAACCCGACGAGAAGTAGTCCACCCTGCTCCTGATGTGCCCCGGCCGATCCATCGGCCGGGGCGCAGGTGCTTCAGGGGGCCCGAGGTGGCGCCGTGGAGCCCCGTACGACGAGCTCGACGGGAATGTCCCCTGCCTCGGGTGTTCGGCCCTCCAGGACGGCTAGAAGGGCCAGCATGCCGCGTTCCCCGAACAGTTCGGCGTCCAGTCGTACGGTCGTGAGTTCGGGGTCGATGGCGGTGGCCAGGGCGAGGTCGTCGAGGCCGGTGACGGAGGCGTCGTCGGGGACGCGCAGGCCGAGGCGGCGCAGCGCCTTGTAGGCGCCGGCGGCGAGCTTGTCGTCGTCGCAGACCAGTGCGGTCGGTCGCGGGCCCGGGGCGGCCAGCGCGGCTTCGGCGGCGGCCAGGGCACCCTCGATGGAGATCGGTGCGTGGGCTGTGCGCAGCGAGGTGCCGGGCACGGCGCCGACTCGGGCGGCCAGCTCGTGGGCGCGCACCTCGAAGGTCCAGGAGGGCACGTCTGCCGCCAGGTGCAGGAAGCGGCGGTGTCCCAGGCTCAGGAGGTGCTCGGCGACCTGTCGTACGCCGTCGGTGATGTCCAGGTTGACTGTGGCGACGCCGAGGCTTCCGGATGGATCGCTGTCCAGCATGACCAGCGGCAGCTGGTCGCCGCGGATCGCGGAGAGGGCGTCGGCGGCCATGGAGGAGGCGATGACGCCGTCGAGGGCGGCCTGCGCGGAGGCGAAGGGGTCCCGGGCGGGGCCGATGCCTTCGGGGGAGGGGTACAGGACCACGCCGAAGCCGTGTTCGGCGGCGACCCGGGCCGCGCCTGTGTAGACGCCTGCGAAGAACTCGGTCGTCAGCGCGGGGACCACGAGGAGCACGGTGCGGGTGCGGCCCAGGCGTAGGTTGCGGGCGGCGAGATTGGGCCGGTAGCCCAGCTCGCGCGCGGCTTCCCGGACTCGCTCGGCGGTCGTCTCCGACACCCGTCCGCGCCATTTGTCGCCGAGGACGAGGGAGACCGCGGCCTGGGAGACGCCGGCGGCCTGGGCGACGTCACGGCTTGTGGGGCGGGTGCTGCCTTGTGCCACCGGCTGTTTGCTCCTCTTCTTCGGGTCGTTCGCTCCGGGTGCTCCAGCCGGCTGTCCAGGGTGCGCCCGTGCTCAGCGCTTCGTGCCTCCGCGCGCTCGCGCCCTTGATACTGGCGCGCTCCCTGGGTGACTCCCTGTCGTCTGGACGTGTGACAGCGCACATGGTACGTATGACAGAGGGCGTTATACGTAAAACCTCACGCGTCACCGGCGCACCGGGCGAGCAAAGGGTTGGGACATGGCCGCGGGATACCTGGAGATTCTCAGGGCGAGGCATGCCGTCCGGCTGCTCGCCGGCACGCTGGTGGGGCGGCTGC
Source organism: Streptomyces sp. NPDC006602 (assembly GCF_042870385.1). NCBI lineage: Bacteria > Bacillati > Actinomycetota > Actinomycetes > Kitasatosporales > Streptomycetaceae > Streptomyces > Streptomyces sp. NPDC006602. The sequence goes on from NZ_JBIAHG010000008.1 coordinate 18,079, forward strand.
CGAACGCCACCGCGGCGATCGCGATCGTGCTGTTCGTGCGCGCCGAGGGCGGCACCTACACCCTGGCCGGTGGGCTCGCGGCCGTGTACGGCGTGGCCAACGCGGTGGGTCAGCCCGTGCTCGGCCGCCTCGTCGACCTGCGCGGTCAGCCGCGCGTCCAGCTGCCCGCCGCTCTTGTGTCGGCCCTCGGGATGGCGGTCTTCGCCTTCGCGGGCACCGATCCGCTGCCGCTCGCCTACGCCGCCGTGGCGGCCGCCGGGCTCTTCACGCCGCCTCTGGAGGGCGGTCTGCGGGCACTGTGGCCGAGTGTCCTCCGTAGGGAGGACCAGGTGCACACGGCGTACGCCATGGACGCGGTCGCGCAGGAAATCATGTTCACCGTCGGACCGTTGCTGGTGACCCTGTGCGTGGCGCTGTGGTCGGCGCAGGCCGCGCTGCTCGTCCTGAACGCCGTCGGGGTGCTGGGCGCTCTCTGTGTGGTCCTGTCGCCGCCCTCGCGCGCTTGGCGCTCGGCGCCGCGCGAGGCGCACTGGCTGGGCGCGCTCAGGTCGCCCGGACTCCGCGCGCTCCTCGGCGCGTTCTTCTTCGTCGGCGTCGCGCTCGGCTCCATCACCGTGGCGTCCGTGCCGTACGCGGACGACCACGGCGGCGACGCGGTGTACGGCTGGCTGATGGCGGGCATCGGGCTGGGTGCGCTCATCGGCGGCCTTTGCTACGGGGCGCGTCGGTGGACCGGCGAACCGGCCCGGCGACTGCAGGCCTTGGTGGCGCTTCTGGCGGTGTGTTATCTGCCGTTGACGCTGATGCCTGGCGCGGTCGCCATGACGCTGCTGACGGTCCTCGCCGGCGTCTTCCTCGCGCCCGCCATCGCCTGCGCGTTCGTGCTGGTCGACCGGCACGCGCCGCGTGGCACGGTCACCGAGGCGTTCTCCTGGCTTGTGACGACGTTCACCGTGGGCGCGTCCGTCGGAACGGGCCTCGCGGGGCCGGTCGTCCAGGCGGGCGGGGCCCTGTGGGGCTTCGTCGTACCGGGTGCCGCGGGGGGCGTGTCACTGCTCGTTCTGCTGGCCACCGGGCGGGTCCTCGCAGCTTCCGCCGGGGGTGCGGTGGTTGCGTCTTCATCGGAAAATGATCCAAACCGTGCTGTCGAACCCCGTTTCAGCTCGGGGGATCGGGCGTAATGTTCACTCATGGACCGCCGCATTTTCGGGCTGGAGAACGAGTACGGCGTCACGTGTACGTTCAGGGGACAGCGGCGCCTGTCTCCCGACGAGGTGGCGCGGTACCTCTTCCGCCGTGTCGTGTCATGGGGCCGAAGCAGCAATGTCTTTCTGCGGAACGGTGCCCGCCTCTATCTCGATGTCGGGTCACATCCGGAATACGCGACACCGGAATGTGACAACGTGACCGAACTGGTCACGCACGACAAAGCAGGCGAGCGCATTCTGGAAGGACTCCTGGTAGATGCCGAACGACGCCTGCATGAGGAAGGAATCGCGGGCGACGTCTACCTCTTCAAGAACAACACCGACTCGGCGGGCAACTCCTACGGGTGCCACGAGAACTATCTGGTGGCCCGGCACGGGGAGTTCTCCCGGCTCGCGGACATCCTCATTCCGTTCCTGGTCACGAGGCAGCTTCTCTGCGGTGCCGGCAAGGTGCTGCAGACCCCGCGTGGCGCCGTGTACTGCGTGAGCCAGCGGGCCGAGCACATCTGGGAGGGCGTCTCCTCGGCGACGACGCGCTCCCGGCCGATCATCAACACTCGCGACGAACCGCACGCCGACGCCGAGCGCTACCGCCGCCTGCATGTCATCGTGGGCGACTCCAACATGTCCGAGACGACGATGCTGCTCAAGGTCGGCGCCACCGACCTGGTGCTGCGCATGATCGAGGCGGGCACCGTGATGCGTGACCTCACCCTGGAGAACCCGATCCGGGCGATCCGCGAGGTCAGCCACGACATCACCGGCCGCCGCAAGGTCCGCCTGGCCAGCGGCCGCGAGGCCTCGGCCCTGGAGGTGCAGCGCGAGTACTTCGAGAAGGCCGTGGATTTCTGCGAGCGCCGCGGCATCCGCACCGGCACCGTCGAGCAGGTCCTGGAGCTGTGGGGCCGTACGCTCGACGCGATCGAGGCCGAGGACCTCGACCGGATCGGTACCGAGATCGACTGGGTCATGAAGTACAAGCTCATCGAGCGGTACCGGGCCAAGCACAACATGACCATGTCCCACCCGCGGGTCGCGCAGATAGACCTCGCCTACCACGACATCCACCGACGTCGTGGCCTGTACTACCTGCTGGAGAAGAAGGGCCAAGCCGCCCGGATCTGCAACGACTTGAAGATCTTCGAGGGCAAGTCGGTTCCGCCGCAGACCACTCGGGCGCGGCTGCGCGGCGACTTCATCCGGCGGGCGCAGGAACAGCGCCGTGACTTCACGGTCGACTGGGTTCACCTCAAGCTCAACGACCAGGCTCAGCGCACGGTGTTGTGCAAGGACCCGTTCCGTTCGGTGGACGACCGGGTCGAGAAGCTGATCGCCGGAATGTGAGCATCGCGTTCCGGAGGAACATTCGGAACGCAACACGGGCGCCGTACGTTTCGCGTACGGCGCCCTTCTCACGCCGTAGAGTTGCGCGCACGCCATCAACAAGATCGACCGATTACGAGGCCCCCACCGTGCGCCGACGCTCACTGCTCATCGCCGTACCCGCTGGAATGATCACGCTCGCCGGGTGCGGCGACGACGATGGGGCCGATTCGGCCGAGGCCACTGACAGCGCGTCGCCCTCGGCGTCGGCCTCGGCGTCCGTACCGCCACCGAAGATCGTCGACGGCCCGCTGCCGGCGATCAACGGGGGCACGAAGTTCGGTGAGAAGCCGACGGTGGCCAAGGGCAGCGGCGTCCCGTCCAAGGACCTCGCAGTGAAGACGATCACCCCGGGCAACGGCACCACGGTGGCCGAGAACGACTACATCCAGGCGAACTACCTCGGTCAGATCTGGGACACGGCGAAGGTCTTCGACAACTCCTACGACCGCAAGACGCCGCTGCTCATCCAGCTCGCCACGAGCAGCATCATCGACGGCTGGCGGTATGCCCTGACCGGCAAGAAGACCGGCAGCCGAGTCGAGTTCTCGGTCCCGCCGACGTGGGGCTACGGCAAGGAGGGCTACGCGGAGGGCGGCATCAAGGGCACCGACACGCTGGTCTTCGTCGTCGACCTGATGGAGACGTTCAACGCCAAGAGCTCCGCCAAGGGCACGAACGTCGCCCAGGACAACGTGGACGTGCCGAAGGTCGGCACCAACACCGACGGCAAGGCGCCCTCCATCGAGGTCCCCAAGAGCGACGCGCCGAAGAAGCTGGTCGCGAACTACGTCATCGAGGGCGACGGCGAGGTGGTCGCCGCCGAGAACACCGTGCTCGTGCAGTACAAGGGCGTCCTGTGGGACTCCGGCAAGGAGTTCGACTCGACGTACGGCCGCAAGGCGCTGACGTCGTTCTCGCTCCAGCAGGTCGTCAAGGGCTGGTCGCAGGGCCTGACCGGCAAGAAGGTCGGCAGCCGCGTCCTCGTCGTCGTACCGCCGGACCTGGGCTACGGCGACAGCCCGCCGGCCGGCAGCGAGATCAAGAAGGACTCCACGCTGGTCTTCTCGGTCGACATCCTCGCGAAGATGTGACCCCACCGAGATGTAAGACTGTGCCTGTTGCCTTTCCGTACAACGCACTTTCCGTACACACGCAGGAGCTAGAGACGTGAGCATCGACAAGCCCGAGATCGACTTCCCGGGCGGCGAGCCCCCGGCGGACCTGGAGATCAAGGACATCTGGGAGGGCGACGGCGCGGTGGCGCAGGCCGGCCAGACGGTCACCGTCCACTACGTGGGTGTCGCCTTCAGCACCGGCGAGGAGTTCGACGCCAGCTGGAACCGCGGTACCCCGTTCAGCTTCCCGCTGGGTGGCGGCCGGGTCATCAAGGGCTGGGACCAGGGCGTGCAGGGCATGAAGGTCGGCGGCCGCCGCCAGCTGACCATCCCCGCCCACCTCGCCTACGGCAACCAGAGCCCGACCCCGGCGATCAAGCCCGGCGAGACGCTGATCTTCGTGGTCGACCTCCTCGGGGTCTGATCGCCCGACGACCGGTCTCGACCGCCTGGGGCCCATGCCTGTCCGGGCATGGGCCCTCGGCTTTTGCCGCGCCACTTCGGGGCGGTACGGTCATCGTCCGTAAGCACCATAGGGAGGCGAAGGGCGTCGATGGCCATTGCCAAGGCCGAGCGACTGATGAACCTGGCGCTGTGTCTGCTCGGGACGCGGCGGCCGCTCAGCAAGCGCGAGCTGCGTGAGTCCATCGAGGCCTATCTGGAAGCCGGGTCGGACGACTCCTTCAACCGCATGTTCGAGCGCGACAAGGACGATCTGCGCGAACTCGGCCTGGTCATCGAGACCGTCGAGAACCTGGACGGCGAGGTCGGCTACCTCGCCCGCCGCGACAGCAACCGCCTCCCGCCCGTCACCCTGGACGCCGAGGAGGCCGCCGCCCTCGGGCTGGCCGCCAAGGTCTGGCAACAGGCCCGGCTCGCCGGCGCGGCCAGCGGTGCCCTGCAGAAGCTGCGCGCCGCGGGACTCCCCGAGGACTTCGACCCGTACGAGGCCCATGGCGCCCTCGAGCCGCGCATCCCGGTGCACGAGACCGCGTTCGAGCCGCTGATGCTGGCCTGCCGCGACCGCCGCCCCGTCGTCTTCGACTACCGCAAGGCCACCGCCGCCCGCCCCGAGCCCCGGCACGTCGAGCCGTGGGCACTGGAGTGCTGGCGCGGCCACTGGTACCTGGCGGGCTGGGACCGCGACCGGGGCGCCGAGCGGGTGTTCCGGCTGTCCCGGATCACCGGCAAGGTGCGCAGCCGCGCCACCCGGTTCACCGCCCCCGTGCCCGACGTCGTCACCGTCCGCGAGACCGTCGCGAGCTGGGCCGGCGAGACCGCCGACCGCACCGCGCTGATCCGGCTGCGCTCCGGCGCGGGCTACCCCCTGCGGGCGAAGGCCGCCTCGGTGCGGGAACTGGGGGACGGCTGGGACGAGTTGGAGATTCCGTACGGCCACGGGCTGGACGCCTGGCTGGTGGAGTTCGGGCCGGACGTGGTGGTCCTGGAGCCCGCCGAGCTGCGGGCCGACGTGGTGGACCGGCTGCGCGCCGTGGCCAAGGGCTGAGGGGGCAAGGACGTGGTGGGAAAACCGGCCAGGCCGACGAACGCGATCGACCAGACCAGGCGGATGCTCTCCCTGGTGACCTATCTGAAGGAGCGCCCCGGCGCACGGGTCGAGGACGTCGCCCGGGCCTTCGGGATCACCGAGGACGAGCTGGTCTCCGACCTCGACGTGCTGCCCATGTGCGGTACCAGCTTCCGCGGCGGCGATCTGCTGGACATCGACACCGACGGCGAGCGCATCTGGTGGCACAACCCCGATGACGTCGCCGAGCCGCTCGGGCTCGCCGCCGACGAGGCCACCGCGCTGCTGGTCGCCGCCCGCGCCGTGTCCACGCTGCCCGGCCTGCGTGAGAGCGACCGGCAGGCGCTGCTGCGGGCCACCGCCAAGGTGGAGGCCGCGGCCGGCGAGCAGGCGGGGGCCAGCTCCCGGCTGTCCGTGACCTTCGAGTCGGAGGGCGGCGTCTTCGCGGACGTCGACCGGGCCATCTCCGAGCGCCGCCGCCTGTGGATCCGCTACTACTCGCCCGCCCGCGACGAGGTCACCGAGCGCGAGATCGACCCGATCCGGCTGGTCAGCGTGGGTCACACCTATGTCGAGGCCTGGTGCCGCCGCTCCGAGGCGCGCCGCACCTTCCGGCTCGACCGGGTCGCCGAGATCAAGATCCTCGACGAGCCGTCCGCGCCGCCCGAGATCGAACTGCGGGACCTGTCCGAGGGACTGGTGCAGCCGGCCGCCGAGGACCCGGAGGTCGTCGTCGAGGTCGGCCCCGGCGGACGCTGGGTCGCCGAGTACTACCCGCACGACAGTGCCGATGAGCTCCCGGACGGCGGGCTGCGTATCACTCTGCGCACCCCGGAGCCCGCCTCGCTCAGGCGGCTGGCGCTGCGGCTCGGGCGCGAGGGCCGGATCGTCTCGCCGCGCGACCTCGCCGACAGCGCCCGCGAGGCGGCCCGCGAGGCGCTGGCGGCGTACGACGGGGTCGAGGCGCAGGGCGCGCACGGGGGGCGTGGGGTTCAGGGCGGTCAGTACGACAGTCAGGAGCAGGAGCTTTGAGCGAGACGTCGACGTCCGGCGTGGGAATGACGGTGGCCGCCGCGTTCGCCGGGATGAGGAGCGCGACCCCGGTGACGTTCAGGGCCGGCTGCCCGGACTGCCGGGGCTGCTTCGAGCTCACCGCGAGCTCCCTGCGCCTGGCCATCGGCGCCAACAGCCGCACCACCTTCTACTCCTTCACCTGCCCCGACTGCGGAGCGGCCGTCCGCAAGCCGGCGGGCGAACGGATCGTCGAGCTGCTGACCGGCGGCGGGGTCCGGACCTTGCGGCTGCACTCCACCCTCTAGGCTCGGCCCATGTTCTGGGCGATGTTCGCGGTAGCTGTGGGTTTTCTGGGTCTCGCCGTTCTCGGTGTGCTCGCCGTAAGGGTCTTCCTGGAGGCGCAGCGTCTGGGCAGGCAGGTGACGGACTCGGCGCAGCGCATCAACCGGGCCGCGGAGGATCTGGAGCGCGCCTCCACGAGCGTGGCCCGGTCTGTGGACTCTCTGTGAGGCGTCCGGGGTGGCCCCTGTGAGTTGCGGGTGTGATGCGCTTTGGGGCACTTCGCCCTGTCGACTTGGCGGTTGCGGCAGGTACGCTGCATGTCGCGGTCCGGAGAACGAGGCCCGGGCCGCGGACCGGGAGTATGCACAGGGATTGCCACGCGTTTACCCCTGAGCGTTACGATCGCTGTCAGTACGGTCGATCGGACACATGTCCGACCGGTCGGACAGCACCCCACTCCAGCCGCCTCGGTGAGAAGGTAAAGACTTATGTTCGGAAGGCTCGGCGCCCCCGAGATCATTCTCATCCTCGTCGTCATCATCCTGCTGTTCGGCGCCAAGAAGCTTCCGGACATGGCGCGCTCGCTCGGCAAGTCCGCGCGGATCCTCAAGAGCGAGGCCAAGGCGATGAAGTCCGAGGGCCAGGACAACGCGTCCGCTCCCGCGGCCCCGCCGCACGACGACCAGCAGCCCCCCGTCCAGCGCACCATCCAGGCCGCCCCCGGCGACGTGACGAGCTCGCGCCCGGTCACCGAGCCGACGGACACGACCAAGCGCTGACGCAGGGCCGGTGACCTCCGGCCCGCCGCACGAGATGGGAACGTGGGTTGCTGAAGTCTGCCCGCCAAGAGGAGAAGGATCCCGAGGGGCGGATGCCCCTCGCGGAGCATCTTCGTGAGCTTCGCAACCGGCTCGCGAAGGCGATGCTGGCCATCGTCGCGGTCACGGTCGTCGCCGCCTTCTTCTACAACGACATCATCAATCTCATCACCAGACCGATCCTGGACTCGGTCGGCTGTGAGCAGAGCTTCGAGCAACTGGCGAAGTCGAAGTCCAGTGAGCCGTGTGCGCAGATCACCATCAACGGTCTGCTCACCCCCTTCACCCTGGCGTTGAAGGTGTCGCTGATGGCCGGCGTGGTCCTGGCCTCGCCGGTGTGGCTCTACCAGCTGTGGGCGTTCGTCGCGCCCGGCCTGCACCGGCACGAGAAGAAGTACGCCTACGCGTTCGTCGGCACGGGTGTCCCGCTGTTCCTCGGCGGCGCCTACTTCGCCTACACGGTGCTGCCCACCACGGCGAAGGTGCTGCTCGAGTTCACCCCGGCCGACGCTTCCAACCTGCTGCCGCTGGACGACCTGCTCGATCTCGTCATCCGCATGGTGCTCGTCTTCGGTCTCTCCTTCGAGCTGCCCCTGCTGCTGGTCTTCCTCAACCTCACCGGGGCGATCACCGGCAAGCGGATGCTCGGCTGGTGGCGCGGCATGATCATGGGCATCACGGTGTTCGCGGCTGTCGCCACGCCCAGTACCGACCCGCTGACGATGCTGGCGCTCGCCGGACCGATCTGGGTCCTGTACTTCGGTGCGGTCCTCTTCTCGCTGCTCAACGACCGGCGCAGGCGCCGCCGCGACGAACTGGGCCCCGCCGACGACGAGGCCTCCGAGCTCGACCTCACCCCCGAGGACATCGGCGACGTGGAGACCGTCTCGGCCAGCCGGGCGCTGCCCGAGCAGGCGAGCACGGAGCGGGTCAACGGTTATGACGATGTGACCTGACCGAGTCGGCCGCTTTTGTAACGTCCGGGCCGTGACCAGCGAGATCACCCTCTTCGTCAACCCCACCGCGGGTCGCGGCCGGGGCGCCCACGCGGCGCAGCCGGCCGCTTCCGCTGTGCGGGCGGCCGGTTTCTCCGTGCGTACGGTCCTCGGTGCGAACGCCGAGGACGCCCTCGCGCGCGCGAGCCGCCGTCGCGGAGGGCACCGGCGCGCTGATCGCCGTCGGCGGTGACGGCATGGCGAATCTGGCCCTCCAGGCGGTCGCCGGTACCCGCACCCCCTTCCGCCTGGTCGCCGTCGGCACCGGCAACGACTTCGCCCGCGCCCTCGGCCTGCCCGTGCGCGACCCCGCCGCCGCGGGCCGCCTGGTCGCCGACGCGCTCAAGGGCGCCCGGCTGCGCGACATCGACCTCGGTCGGGTGGACGGCCGCCGACCGTCCCAAGGTCACCGTGGTGCGGGCGGCCAAGGTCGAGAGCGCCGCCGACGGGATCACGGGGTACGCGGACGGGGAGCCGCTCGGGCCGCTGCCGCTGACCGCGCGCTGTGTGCCGGCTGCCGTACGGATCGTAGGGCCGTGAGCTGCGGGGATTCGATGTTTATCGTCATCGGATCCGGATAATGATCGTCCTGTTGTCAGTGGGGCCCGGTAGTCTCGAAAGCACGATGACAGAGGACCTCTCACCGGCCGAGCGGTACGCGGCAGCACGTAGGCGCGCTGTCGAGCAGGCCACCGCGCTCGCCGGTTTCCGCGAGATGTACGACTTCGGCCTCGACCCCTTCCAGATCGAGAGCTGTCAGGCACTCGAGGCGGGAAAGGGCGTGCTGGTGGCCGCGCCCACCGGCTCGGGCAAGACGATCGTCGGCGAGTTCGCCGTCCACCTCGCCCTCCAGCAGGGCAAGAAGTGCTTCTACACGACACCCATCAAGGCGCTGTCGAACCAGAAGTACGCCGACCTGTGCCGCCGTTACGGCGCGGACAAGGTGGGACTGCTCACCGGCGACAACAGCGTCAACTCGGGCGCCCCGGTGGTCGTGATGACCACCGAGGTGCTGCGGAACATGCTGTACGCGGGCTCGCAGACCCTCCTCGGCCTCGGGTACGTGGTCATGGACGAGGTGCACTACCTCTCCGACCGCTTCCGGGGCGCGGTGTGGGAAGAGGTGATCATTCACCTCCCCGAATCGGTCACGCTGGTTTCGCTGTCGGCCACCGTGTCGAACGCCGAGGAGTTCGGCGACTGGCTCGACACCGTGCGCGGCGACACCGAGGTGATCGTCTCCGAGCACCGGCCCGTCCCGCTGTTCCAGCATGTGCTCGCCGGGCGGCGGATGTACGACCTGTTCGAGGAGGGCGAGGGCCACAAGAAGGCCGTCAACCCCGACCTCACGCGGCTGGCCCGCATGGAGGCGAGCCGGCCGTCGTACCAGGACCGCAAGCGCGGCCGTGCGATGCGGGAGGCCGACCGCGAGCGGGAGCGCCGGCAGCGCTCCCGCGTCTGGACGCCGAGCAGGCCCGAGGTCATCGAACGGCTCGACGCCGAGGACCTGCTGCCTGCCATCACCTTCATCTTCAGCCGCGCCGCCTGCGAGGCCGCCGTCCAGCAGTGTCTGCACGCGGGTCTGAGACTCAACGACGACGAGGCGCGGGAGAAGGTGCGCGCTCTGGTCGAGGAGCGCACGGCGTCCATTCCTACGGAGGATCTGCACGTCCTCGGATACTACGAGTGGCTGGAGGGCCTGGAGCGCGGCATCGCGGCCCACCACGCGGGCATGCTGCCGACGTTCAAGGAGGTCGTCGAGGAGTTGTTCGTACGCGGTCTCGTCAAGGCGGTGTTCGCGACCGAGACTCTCGCGCTGGGCATCAACATGCCTGCGCGTTCCGTGGTGTTGGAGAAGCTCGTCAAGTGGAACGGCGAGCAGCATGCCGACATCACCCCGGGCGAGTACACCCAGTTGACAGGGCGTGCGGGTCGGCGCGGCATCGACGTCGAGGGCCATGCGGTCGTGCTCTGGCAGCGCGGCACCAGCCCCGACCACCTGGCGGGACTGGCCGGTACCCGCACGTATCCGCTGCGCTCCAGCTTCAAGCCGTCGTACAACATGGCGGTCAATCTCGTCGAGCAGTTCGGGCGGCACCGCTCTCGTGAGCTGCTGGAGACGTCGTTCGCGCAGTTCCAGGCCGACAAGTCGGTCGTCGGGATCTCGCGGCAGGTGCAGCGCAACGAGGAGGGGCTCGAGGGCTACAAGGAGTCCATGACCTGCCACCTCGGCGACTTCGAGGAGTACGCGCGGCTGCGCCGCGAACTCAAGGACCGGGAGACCGAGCTGGCCCGGCAGGGTGTCAACCAGCGGCGCGCCGAGGCGGCCGTCGCGCTGGAGAAGCTCAAGCCGGGGGATGTCATTCACGTCCCGACGGGCAAGTACGCGGGCCTCGCCCTGGTGCTGGATCCGGGGCTGCCTGCCGGTCGGTCCAACGGCCACCGCGGCTTCGAGCAGCACGACGGCCCGCGCCCGCTGGTGCTGACCGCCGAGCGGCAGGTCAAGCGGCTCGCGTCGATGGACTTCCCGGTGCCGGTCGAGGCGCTGGAGCGGATGCGGATCCCGAAGTCCTTCAACCCGCGCTCGCCGCAGTCCCGTCGGGACCTCGCCTCCGCGCTGCGCACCAAGGCCGGGCACATTACGCCGGAGCGGGCTCGGAAGGGGCGGTCCCAGGCCGCCGACGACCGGGAGATCGCCCGGCTGCGCACCGCCCTGCGCGCGCATCCCTGCCACGGCTGCAGCGATCGGGAGGATCATGCCCGTTGGGCCGAGCGCTATCACCGGCTGTTGCGTGACACGTCGCAACTGGAGCGGCGTATCGAGGGGCGCACGAACACCATCGCTCGTACGTTTGACCGGATCGTCGCGCTGCTGACCGAGCTGGACTACCTGCGCGGCAACGAGGTCACCGAGCACGGGAAGCGGCTGGCCCGGCTGTACGGCGAGCTGGACCTGCTCGCGAGTGAGTGCCTGCGGGCCGGTGTGTGGGAGGGGCTGGCCCCGGCCGAACTGGCTGCCTGCGTCTCGGCGTTGGTGTATGAGTCCCGGGTTTCCGACGATGCCATGGTGCCCAAGGTGCCCTCGGGCAAGGCGAAGGCCGCGCTCGGGGAGATGGTGCGGATCTGGGGGCGGCTGGACGCGCTGGAGGAGGAGTTCCGGATCACCCAGACCGAGGGGGTGGGGCAGCGTGAGCCGGATCTCGGGTTCGCCTGGGCCGCGTACATGTGGGCGTCCGGGAAGGGGCTCGACGAGGTGCTGCGCGAGGTGGAGATGCCTGCCGGTGACTTCGTACGCTGGTGCAAGCAGGTCATCGACGTGCTCGGGCAGATCTCGGCCGCCGCGCATGCCGAGGGGTCTACGGTGGCGAAGAACGCGCGCAAGGCGGTCGATGAGCTGCTGCGGGGGGTTGTCGCTTACTCGTCGGTGGGCTGAGTCGAGGGTGCGTGTCGCGTGTTGCGCCTTCGGTTGTGGTGGGGTCGGGGCTGTGTCGGGGGGTGTGTCCGTCCTCGGAACGGCGCGGAATCGGTTGCTCGCCGACTCAGCGGTGTTGACGCGCCAACCCTGCGGGCGGACACCCCCCGACACGTCCTCTTCTCGCCGTGGGCGGGTGCGGGGTGCGGGGTGCGTGGAGTCCGACTGACTGACTTCAGCGGCTGAGGTACGCGCGCCAGCCGCCGTACGACGTGATGTCCTCGGCGTTCTTGAGAGCGCTTGGTTCGCAGAGGAAGCCGGGGAGGCAGGTGCCGTCCGCGAGTTCCACGCTGCCCAGGGTCATGGGGCGGGGGAGGGCGCTCAGGAGTCTGCCGAGGCCCTCTGCGGGGAGGCGCCATATTTCTGTTTCGATGGGGGCTCCGCCCTCGCCTACGTGGACGAGGCCCGGCTTCGGCGGGTCTGTGGCCAGTGCGTGCAGGTGGTACGCGGGCGCTGTTGTGGTCGTACGGTCCAGGCGGGCGCCCAGGGACAGGAGTTGCGGGTTGAGGGGTTGGCCCGAGAGGTGGGCCCCTACTACCGCGAGGCGCGTTTGTTGCTGGAGGAGGGCGGCTATGCGGGCGAGGCGTTCGTCCGTGAAGGCCGGGCCGATCAGCATGACGCCGAAGGGCAGGCCGTTGACCTCGCCGGCGGGGGCCGCCACCGCCGCCAGGTCGAAGAGGTTCGTGGAGTTGGTGAAGCGGCCCAGGCGGGCGTTGGCGCCCAGCGGGTCGGCGGCCACCTCGGCGAGGGTGGGGTGACCGGGGGTGGTGGGGAGGAGGAGAGCGTCCGCGTCGGCCAGTTCGGCGAGGGTGCGGGTGCGCAGGAGCGTCAGGCGGTCGGTGTCGGCGAAGAGCTGGTGGGCCGGGATGTCGCGGGCGCGGGTGATGATGCCGGCGACAGTGGGGTCCAGGGACTCGTCGGCTTGGGTTATTGCCTTGTCGACAAAGGCGCCTACTGCTGTGTAGCGCTCGGCTACGAACGCGCCCTGGTAGAGCATCGCGGCGGCCTCGGTGAAGGGGCCGAGGTCGATCTCCCGCACCGAAGCGCCCGCCTGGACGAGGTGGGCGACCGTGGCCTCGTACGCCTGTGCCCAGCCCTCGTCCAGTTCGCCGAGCTGGTCCCGTGGCGGGACCGCGATCCGCCATGGGCCCGGTGTGCGCTGCGGGAGCGGGGGGAGGTCGCGGTCGGGCGGGGACGCCATGCAGGACAGTGCCTGCTCGGCCTCCGGGAGGGTGCGGGCGAAGACCGTCACGCAGTCGAGGGAGGCGCAGGCCGGGACCACGCCCGTGGTCGGGACCAGGCCGCGGGTCGGCTTCAGGCCGACGATGCCGTTGAACGCGGCCGGGACGCGGCCCGAGCCCGCGGTGTCGGTGCCGAGGGAGAAGTCGACGATACCGAGAGCCACCGCTACGGCCGAGCCGGAGCTGGAGCCGCCGCTGATCCTGGCCGGGTCGAGCGCGTTGCGGACGGCGCCGTACGGGGAGCGGGTGCCGACCAGGCCCGTCGCGAACTGGTCCAGGTTCGTGGTGCCCAGCACGATCGCGCCCGCCGCGCGCAGGCGGGCGACGACCGGGGCGTCTGCCTCGGGGTCGTAGGCGTACGACGGGCAGCCCGCCGTGGTGGGCAGGCCGGCCACGTCGATGTTGCCCTTGGCGGCGAACAGGCGTCCGGCGAGGGGGAGTGGTTCGCGGGCGGCGACCCGTTCGTCGATCGTGCGGGCCTCCGCCTCGACCTCCGGCTGTGGGCGCAGGTCGATCCAGATCTCGGGGCGGTCGACCGCTTCGATGCGGGCGTAGGCCGCGCGGACACGGGAGAGGGCGGTGGACATTTCTGTTTCCTCTTTCACTGTGCGGCAGGGGCCAGGACCAGAAGTGCCGTCCCTGCCTCCACCTGGTCCCCCGGCCTGGCCAGGATCTCCGTGACCACGCCGGCCATCGGCGCGTGCACCCTGGACTCCATCTTCATCGCCTCCAGGGCCAGCAGCGGCTGTCCGGGCGTCACCTCGTCGCCCGCCTCGACGTTCAGCTGCCATACGGATGCGGCGAATTCGGCTTCGATCAGACGGCCGCCCGGCGGGAGGATCACCTCGGCCGGGGGAGCGGCCGGTGCGGCCGCGGCCTCCGCCCGGGTGAACTCGCCCGCCGCCTCCCACGCGTCCCGCTCGGCGGAGAAAGCCGTCTGCTGGCGGGACCTGAACTCGGCGATCGACTCGGCGTTCTCAGCCAGGAAGGCCTGGTACCCGGCCAGCGAGAAGGTGCCCTCCTCGATGCGCGGTACGAAGCGGCCGGACGTGATGTCGGCGCGGAGGTCGAGGAGTTCGTCCGCGTCGACCGGGTACCACTTGATGCGGTCGAAGAAGCGGAGCAGCCAGGGGGAGCCGGGCTCGAACGCGCCGCGCTGCTGCCAGCCCGACCAGACCTGGGTCGTCCGGCCCACGAACTGGTAGCCGCCGGGGCCCTCCATGCCGTAGATGCACAGGTACGCGCCGCCGATGCCGACCGAGTTCTCGGCCGTCCAGGTGCGTGCCGGGTTGTACTTGGTCGTCACCAGGCGGTGGCGGGGGTCGAGGGGGGTGGCGACCGGGGCGCCCAGGTAGACGTCGCCGAGGCCGAGGACGAGGTACTCCGCGTCGAAGACCGTGTCGTACACGTCCGCCACCGACTCCAGTCCGTTGACCCGGCGGATGAACTCGATGTTCCACGGGCACCAGGGCGCGTCGTCGCGGACGCCCGCCATGTAGCGGGCGATCGCCTCGCGGGTCGCCGGGTCGTCCCAGGAGAGGGGGAGGTGGACCGTGCGGGAGGGGACCACCAGTTCGTCGCTCGGGGGGAGGATCGTGGTGATCTCCCGTACGGCGGTGAGGAGTTCCTGCTGTGGCAGGCGGTGCGGGTCCGTCCGGATCTGGAGGGAGCGGATGCCCGGTGTGAGGTCGGTGATGCCTTCCGGGCCCTGCTCGGTCAACGCCTCCATCAGGGCGTGGACACGCATGCGCAGCGCCAGGTCCAACTGCATCGGGCCGAACTCGACCAGCAGGTTGTCGTCGCCGCTGCGGCGGTACGTGACGTCGCCGTCCCGGGCGAGGATGCCGCCGTCCACGATGGCGGGGCGGGGACCGCCCGACACGTCCACCGGGGCGAAACGCACCGTGTCGCCGGGGCGCAGCTGGCCCATCTTCCAGCGTTCGGTGCTGATCACCGTCGCCGGGCAGACGAATCCTCCGAGGGAGGGACCGTCCGGGCCGAGCAGCACCGGCATGTCGCCCGTGTAGTCGACGGCGCCAACCGAATACGGCGTGTCGTGGATGTTGGACGGGTGCAGTCCCGCCTCGCCGCCGTCGGTACGCGCCCAGCGCGGCTTCGGACCGACCAGGCGGACGCCCGTGCGCGCCGAGTTGAAGTGGACCTTCCAGTCGGCGGCGTAGAAGTCGTGGATGTCGGCCTCGGTGAAGAACTCCGGTGCCGCGTGCGGGCCTTCGACGGCCCGGATGTGCCATGCGGCGGTGAAGTCCGGGCGGTCTTCGTGCGGTACCGGCCCGCCCTCGGCGACCGTCCCGCCGTGCAGGACGTCACCCGTGCGCAGCGCCCGTCCGCCGTGCCCGCCGAACCGGCCCAGGGTGAAGGTGCTCGCGCTGCCGAGGAAGGCGGGCACGTCGAGGCCCCCGGCGAACAGTACGTACGTCCGCAGGCCGTGCTCGGCGGGGGCGCCGATCTCCAGTACGGACCCCGCGGGCACCGTCACCGGCTCCCACTGCGCGACCGGCGTACCGCCGACGGTGATCGGGGCAGGCGCGCCCGTCACGCACACGGTCGTGGGGTGGGTGAACCTCAAGGACGGGCCGTTGAGGGTGCATTCGAGGCCGGGAGCGCTCTCTTCGTTGCCCAGGGCCCGGTTGCCGAGCCGGAACGACAGGTCGTCCATCGGTCCGCACGGGGGCACGCCGACCTGCCAGTAGCCGGTGCGGCCCGGCCAGTCCTGCACGGTGGTGAGGGTGCCGCCGGCGACGACCTCGATGCGCGGAGTCGGATCGCTCACGGAGGCGAGCGTCGCGGTGGAGTGCGCGGCCGTGGTGAAGTCCCGGTGTGCGAGTGCCGCCCGTACCAGGCCCAGGTTGGTCTCGATGCCGTCGACGCGGGTGCGGGCCAGTGCCTCGTCCAGCCGCCGCAGCGCGTGCGCCCGGTCCGGGCCGTACGCGATGACCTTCGCCAGCATCGGGTCGTACGACGTCGTCACCTCGGTACCGGTCTCGACCCAGCCGTCGACGCGCACGCCATGCGGGAACTCGACCCGCGTCAACAGGCCCGCGCTGGGCCGGTGGTCGCGGGAGGGGTCCTCGGCGTACACGCGGGCCTCGACGGCGTGGCCGCGCGGTGCGCCCGGGTCGCGGACGACATCCTGCTCGCCGCGCGCCAGCCGCAGCATCCAGGCGACCAGGTCGACGCCGTAGATCTCCTCGGTGACCGGGTGCTCCACCTGGAGGCGCGTGTTGACCTCCAGGAAGTACGCCTCCTCGCGGGCGGCGTCGTAGACGAACTCGACGGTTCCGGCGGAGCGGTAGCCGACGGAGGCGCACAGGTCGCGTGCGGATACGGCGAGTTGCTCGCGGACGTGGGCTGGCAGGCCCGGTGCCGGAGCCTCCTCCAGGACCTTCTGGTTGCGGCGCTGGAGGGAGCAGTCGCGGTCGCCGAAGGTGACGACCCTGCCGTCGCCGTCACCGAAGACCTGCACCTCGACATGGCGGGCGTGCTCGACGAGGCGTTCCAGGAAGACGCCGGCCAAGGAGAAGGAGGCGGCGGCGACGCGCTGCACCCGCTCCCAGGCGTCGGCGAGTTCGTCGGCGGAGTGACATGCCGACATGCCGATTCCGCCGCCACCGCCGGTCGCCTTGAGCATGACCGGATAGCCGATGTCGGCGGCCTGTGCGAGTGCTTCGTCCAGTGACGCCAGCAGCTCCGTCCCCGGCGCCAGCGGCACCCCGGCCGCCTGGGCCGCCGCCCGTGCCGTGTGCTTCGCGCCGAACAGGTCCAGCTGTTGCGGCGTCGGACCCACGAAGACGATCCCGGCGTCCTCGCAGCGGCGTGCGAAGGACGCGTCCTCGGACAGGAAGCCGTAGCCGGGGTGGATCGCGCCGGCGCCGGTGTCCTTGGCCGCCTTCAGCACCAGGTCGGCGTCGAGGTACGACTCCTTCGCGGGCGCCGGGCCGAGCCGCACCGCCTCGTCGGCGAGCCGGACGTGCGGGGCGGAGCGGTCCGGGTCGGAGTACACCGCGACCGTGCGCAGGCCGAGTTCGCGTGCGGTGCGGATGATCCGGACCGCTATCTCGCCCCGGTTGGCGACGAGGAGGGTGTCGAAGGTCATGCGGTGCCCGCCTCGCTGATCGTCATCTCCACCGCCGTCGGCTCGAAGCCGTTGCACGGGTTGTTGATCTGGGGGCAGTTGGAGACGAGGACGAGGACGTCGCTCTGGGCCCGCAGGGTCAGCTTCACGCCTGGCGCGGACAGTCCGTCGACGATGCCGAGGGTGCCGTCCTTCTCGACCGGCACGTTCATGTACCAGTTGATGTTGGAGACCAGGTCCCGCTTGCCGAGGCCGTGCTTGGCGCCCTCGGCGAGGAAGTTGTCCACGCAGGCGTGCTGCGACCAGGTGTGATGGCCGTAGCGGAGGGTGTTCGACTCCTTGGAGCAGGCGCCGCCGACCGTGTCGTGCCGGCCCACCTCGTCGGCGACGACGGTCATCAGCGGGGTGTGCTCGTTGGACATGAGCACGCTGCCCGTGGTGAGGAAGATGTTGCCCTGTGCGTGGATCGTGTCGGGGGCGCTGTAGCGGACCGACGTGTCGTGGGCGTCGTAGACGAGGAAGTCGACGGCCTGGTTGCCGTGCAGGTCGGTGATGGTGAGGGTCTCGCCGGACCGTACGACGGCGGACCACGCGGCGCGTGCGGGCACGACGGTCGTGTTCGTCCGGGTGCTCATGCGATCCCCCTCGCTGCGAGGAACTCGGCGGTGTTCAGGAAGGCGCGGCGGCCCTCGGGCGTGGCGTCCCACCGCGGGTCTCCGGGCCCGGTGGCCTCGGAGCGCCAGGCGAGCACCTCCAGCGGGGTGCTGACGTACTCGGCGCGGGAATCGGCCGGGTGCGGGACGTTGGCGATCAGGACCGTCACGTCCTGCTCGGCGCGCAGCGTCACGCTGCTTCCGGGGCCGGCCGAGCCGGTGAAGTCCAGGACGCCGTCCTCGCGGACCTCCACGCCCTGGAAGAAGGAGAGCGACGGCGGCAGGTCGCGGGGGCCCAGGCCGTTCTTGGCGGCGGCCAGCTTGAACAGTTCGCGGCCCGCGGGGGAGGGGCTCTGCGGGGTGCCGTCGCCGTACCGCTCGGTGTTGCGGGCGAGGGTGGAGGTGCCGCACAGGGCGTCGTGCCGTCCGGAGGTGTCGGCGATCACGGTGGCCAGGACCCGGCCCTGATCCGACAGGAGCAGTTGGCCCTCGCCGAGGTAGGCGTTCCACTGGACCTTCACCGTGTCGGCCACGTTGAGCCGCTCCCAGGGCCGGTCGACGACGAACAGCAGCAGGTGGGCGCAGGCGTCGCCGTGCGGGTCGGTCAGGCGCAGTTCGGTGCCGCGGGCCAGCACGCGGTGCGTGTAGTTGCCGCCCGCCACCGTCTCCGCCCACACCAGGTGGCCCGCCTCGCAGGGCGGGTTCGGCCAGGTGCCGGCCGGTACGACGGGCATGGCCTCGGTGCGCGTGCCCTCCTGGGCGCGTGCGTGGGCGCGGGCTCCGTATGTGGTCGCTGTCGCCATACCGGCACCTCCGGCTGTGGGTCTCGGGTCGAATTTCTGTCGCTCGACAGAAATTAGGGGCGGGCCGGGTCACGGGCATTGCCGCGCTGTTGCCGCTCGGTTACCGGGCCCTCACGAAGATCGCCGTGGACCGGCGTGTGCGAGGATCGAACGCATGGGGACAGCAGGCGCAGACCGGAGCCGACGGGTCGGCAGGCCGCGGGCCGCGCAGCGGCCGGACAGCGGTCTCGAGCCGCGCGAGGAACTCCTCTCGGCCGCCGCGGAGTTGTTCACCACGCTCGGCTACGCTGCCACCTCCACCCGGGTCGTCGCCGAGCGCGCGGGCATGCGGCAGGCGTCCATGTACCACTACGTCTCCGGCAAGGAGGAGCTGCTCGCCGAGCTCCTGGAGTCCACGGTCACGCCCTCGCTGGCGTACGCTCGGGAGCTCCTCGCCGACGACGCCGCCACGGCCGAGGACCGGCTGTGGGAACTGTGCCGGGCGGACGTGGAGGTGCTGTGCGGCGGACCGCACAACCTCGGCGTCCTCTACCTGCTGCCCGAGGTGCGCGCCGAGCGGTTCGCCGGCTTCCACGCCGTGCGCGCCGAACTCAAGGACGCCTACCGGCAGTTGCTCGCCGCCACCGAAGTGGGCGGGGCGCTCGCCAAGAGTGAGCTCGACCTGCGGACGGACCTCGTGTTCGGGCTGATCGAGGGTGTCATCCTCGTCCACCGCTCGGATCCCGAACGACCCGTCTCGGCGTTCGCGGAGGCCACGGCGGACGCCGCGCTGCGCATCGCGGGGGTCTGAACCCGGAGAGTTCCGGGGGCACTTCACTCGTCACGGTGAGTGGTTTCGCATGGCTGCGCGCCGTAACGCACCGTATGCGAATGGACCCGCTGCGTGTAAATGGGACGAGAGTACTCCTCTTGTCAGCCCCATTTCAGGTGCTTGCCGAATATGACATGGCGATGATCCGGTCGGACTAAGCTCGCCCGCAGCGCACCGAGTTGGGATGTATTCGTGCGCTTGTTCCCAAAAGTACCGAAGATTCCGACAGATCCATGACGTACCCCCCTGCAAGCTCCCCCGAACTCCAGCCGATTTGTTCCAGAGGGCCCACATGGTGAGTGTTCAATCTCCTCCAGGTCGCCGTGAACTTCCGTACGCGCGCGTGCTGTTGCTCCCCGCCATACTGATGGCCGCGGTGACCGGGGCCGCCGTCGCCTTGGTGACGGAGCCGGCCCGGGCGGCCGTCGGCTGGTGCGGAGCCGTCGCCACGCTGCTGGTGATCGCGACGGCGGCCGAAGCGATGCGGCGCCGCCGCGAAGTACGAGACCTGCGCACGGAGCACGTCCGTCACACCGCGTATCTGGAGCGGCGGATCGCCGCCCACGACGAGGAGATGACGCGCCTCGCCAAGGAGATCGCGCCCGCCGCGCTGGACCGACTGCGCCGCGGAAATACCCCCGAAGAGGTGATTCGTCACCTCGGCGACATCGACCCCGCCTGGCGCGATCTCCCCGAGGCGCAGGTGTCGTTGATCAGGACGGTGCTCAAGATCGTCGACCAGGAAGACGTCCTGCGTGACTCCACACAGCGCTCCTTCGTCAGCATCGCCCGCCGCGTCCAGGCGATCGTCCACCAGCAGGCCAGTGAACTCCGCGAGATGGAGGAGGACCACGGCCGCAACCCCGAGGTCTTCGACGACCTGCTGCGCATCGACCACGGCACCGCGCTGATCGGCCGGCTCGCCGACTCCATCTCCGTCCTCGGCGGCGGCCGGCCGGGCCGTCAGTGGCCCGAACCCGTCGCCCTGTACAGCGTGCTGCGCGGCGCCATGTCCCGGATCCTGGAGTACGGGCGCATCGACCTGGCCTCGATCGCCAAGGTCAACGTCAAGGGCACCGCCGTCGAGCCCGTCATCCACGCCGCGGCCGAACTCCTCGACAACGCCACCCGCTACTCCCCGCCGCAGACCAAGGTCCACGTCACCGCCACCGAGGTGCAGACCGGCGTCGCCATCGAGATCGAGGACGCCGGCGTCAGCCTCAGCGAGGAGACCAGGGCCAAGGCCGAGGGCATGCTGGAGCGCGCCAAGGCGGGCGTCGACTTCCAGGACCTCGGCGAGTCACCCCGCCTCGGCCTCGCCGTCGTCGGCCGGCTCTGCAAGACGTACGACATGCAGGTCTCGCTGCGCGCCTCCGCGTACGGCGGGGTCCGCGCCATCCTCGTGGTGCCCAGCGACATGCTCACCTCCGAGCCCGGCGTCGGACTCGCCCACGGCATCGGCGCCACCGCCGTGCCCCAGGTCGATCTGGGCGCCCTCCCCGGTCCCAAGCGCACGATCAAGAAACGCCGCCCCACCAGCCCCAAGATCACGGCATCGCTCTCCCTGGAGGACGACGTCCCCGAGGTCACCGAGTGGACCGCGGGCGGCCTGCCGCAGCGCCGCAGCCGGGTCAAGACCTCGCTCACCCAGCGCTACGCCGAGCAGGCCGCCATCGAACAGGCGGAACGGGAGGGCCGGCCGACCATCTGGTCGACCGCCAAGCGGGAGCCCGAGCCGGAGCCGGAGCCCGAGAAGGCCGCAGAGCCCCCACCGGGCCTGTGGGTCCAGGCGTTCTTCGACGGACTCAAGCGCCCGGACCCCAACGCATACACCCAGCCGACCAACGAACCGGCCCACGTCGAGGCCGACGATGAGGGGAACCTCAAGTGATCCAGCAGCGAGGCAACTTCGACTGGATGCTCACGGACCTCGCCAAAGGCGTACCGGGCATCCAGATGATCGTGGTGCTCTCCGCCGACGGCCTGCGCATCGCCCGCCACGGCGGCGACCCGGACACCGCCGACCGCGTCGCCGCGGCCTGCGCGGGCCTGCAGAGCCTGGCGACCGCCGTCGCCCAGGAGATCCCGGGCAGCGAGGGCGAGATGAAGATGGTCCTCATCGAGATCAAGGGCGGCTACTTCTACCTGATGGCCGCGGGCCCCAACGCCTATCTCGCGGTGCTCTCCGACGTGCGAGCCGAGCCCGGCTTCATGAGCTCGCGCATGAGCGACCTGGTCGTCCGGATCGGCGCGCACCTCACCAGTCCGCCCAGGCGCAACGGCCAGACCGTATGACTCCTCCGCAACGCCGGCGGCGATACCTTGAGCCAGAACCCGTTCCGCAACCCCCGCAGGAGGAACAGAAACCCCCGGAGGGGCAGAAGAGGAACCCCGAGCGGCTGTACGTGATCACGGGACCGGACGGCGTCGAGCGCGTCGAGCTCGACCTGGTCACGTTAATCGTGGCGCGCGCCGACCCACCGCCCTCCGCCACGCCCGAGCAGGCGGCGCTGCTCCGGCTGTGCACGGCCCCCCTGTCCGTGGCCGAGCTGTCGGCCTACCTCAGTCTGCCGTTCGGCGTGGTGACCGTCCTGCTCACCGAGCTGTTGACGGCCGAACTGGTGACGGCACGCGCCCCGATCATCCGACAGGCGCTGGCCGACCGTTCCCTCCTCGAAGCGGTGATGCATGGACTTCAAAAGCTCTGACACCATCACAGGTCCACGAACAGAGGACCAACTCCCGCCCACCGCCCAGGCCGCGGTGAAGATCGTCATCGTCGGCGGCTTCGGGGTCGGCAAGACGACCATGGTCGGCTCGGTCAGCGAGATCAAACCGCTGACCACCGAGGAGACCATGACGCAGGCCGGCGTCGGGGTCGACGACAACTACGGCTCCGAGACCAAGACGGCCACCACCGTGGCGATGGACTTCGGCCGCATCAGCATCACCGACCAGCTCGTGCTGTACCTCTTCGGCACCCCCGGTCAGGAACGCTTCTGGTTCCTGTGGAACGGCCTGTTCGAGGGCGCGCTCGGTGCGGTCGTGCTGATCGACACCCGTCGGCTCGAGGTCAGCTTCGACGTCATGGGGCGCCTGGAGGAGCGTGGCGTGCCGTTCGTGGTCGCCGTCAACTCCTTTCCGGACGCGCCTCGTTACGCCGTCGAGGAACTGCGCACGGCGCTCGACCTGAGCGCGGACATCCCCATCATCGAGTGCGACGCGCGCCGCCGCGCCTCCAGCCGGGACACGCTGATGACCCTCATGCGCTTCCTCCACTCCCTCGCGATGACGGGCTCGCTACGACGATGACCGCGTACCGGCCGCGACTCGTCGGCCCCGGCCGGAGACGGTTCCCCCCGGACACAGGTCCCCGCCCGGGCAGGGCTCCTCGCCCGGGGACGGTTCTCCAGTCGGGCACAGCTCTCCGCCCGGGCACAGCTCCTGAGCCAGACACGACCCTGCAGACAGACACAGACACCGGATCCACCTCGGAGCAACCACTGTGACGCCTGAATCCCACTCCCTGACCGGTACGGACCCCTCCCTCGGCCCGCCGCCCGGCTGCCCCGCCCACGGCCGCGGACCCGGCGGACTGCACCGGCTCTACGGCCCCGAGGCGGAGGACCTCGGCTCCCTGTACGAGCGACTCCGGGAGGAACACGGCCCGGTGGCACCCGTGCTGCTGCACGACGACGTACCGATGTGGGTAGTGCTCGGCCACACCGAGAACCTGCACATGCTGCGCACGCCCTCGCAGTTCTGCCGGGACAGCCGCATCTGGACCCCGCTCCAGGAGGGCATGGTCAAGCCCGACCACCCGCTCATGCCTCACATCGCCTGGCAGCCCATCGCCTCGCACGCCGAGGGCGACGAGCACCTCAGGCTGCGCGGCGCGGTCACCGGTGCCATGTCGACCATCGACCACCGGGGCATCCGCCGCCACATCAACCGCCACACCCAGCGGCTCGTCAACCGCTTCTGCGAACAGGGCACGGCCGACCTCGTCAGCGAGTTCGCCGAGCACCTCCCGATGGCCGTGATGTGCGAGGTCCTCGGCATGCCCGACGAGTACAGCGATCGGCTCGTGCAGGCGGCCCGCGACGCGCTCAAGGGCACCGAGACCGCGATCGCCAGCCATGGCTACGTCATGGACGCGCTGAGCCGCCTGACCGCCCGGCGCCGAGCACAGCCCCAGGAGGACTTCACCAGCCACCTCATCACCCACCCGGCGCGGCTGACCGACGACGAGGTCAGGGAGCACCTGCGTCTCGTCCTCTTCGCCGCCTACGAGTCCACGGCCAACCTCATCGGCAACGTGCTGCGGATGGTGCTCACCGACCCGCGCTTTCGCGCCCAGCTCAGCGGCGGCCAGATGACGGTTCCCGAGGCGGTGGAGCAGTCCCTGTGGGACGAGCCGCCGATCAGCTCCGTCCTCGCGTACTTCGCCAAACAGGACACGGAGCTGGGCGGCCGGCGCATCCGCAAGGGCGACGGCATGCTCTTCGGCATCGCGCCGGGCAACATCGATCCACGAGTGCGCCCGGACCTGTCCGCCAACATGATGGGCAACCGCTCCCACCTCGCCTTCGGTGGCGGGCCGCACGAGTGCCCCGGCCAGGACATCGGCCGTGCCATCGCCGACACCGGCGTCGACGCGCTGCTGATGCGACTGCCGGATGCCGAACTCGACTGTGACGAGGACGAGTTGACCTGGGCCGAGTCGATCGCCTCCCGTCACCTGGTGGAACTGCCCGTCCGGTTCGACCCGAAGCCGCAGCAGGACGTGCTGGACAAGCCCGGCCACGCCGCGGTTCC
Source organism: Streptomyces sp. NPDC006602 (assembly GCF_042870385.1). NCBI lineage: Bacteria > Bacillati > Actinomycetota > Actinomycetes > Kitasatosporales > Streptomycetaceae > Streptomyces > Streptomyces sp. NPDC006602. Next base: position 42,316 of record NZ_JBIAHG010000008.1, read on the forward strand.
CTCGCAGCGGTCCAACTGGCAGGTCGGCACCCACCCGCCGGAGTCGGCCCCCGCGGCCGCGGCCCAGCCCCAGCCGGTCGCGGTCCCGCCGCAGCCCGCGCCCGCGCCGACGCCCGAGCCGGTCCGGCCGATGGGCGCCTGGCGGCGGTTCCTGCGCTGGTGGCGCGGTTACTGACCGGCCCACTCGTCGTACGAGGACCAGGCCACAAGAGTCCTCGGGCTCCGGAACCGGTGCGCCATTCCCGTGACCGGATCGGTGAACTCCAGGGTCCGCGCCAGCAGTTGGAGCGGGCGCCGGAAGTCACCGGCCGGTACGGGGCCGGTCACCACCGGGTAGAGCGGGTCGCCGAGGATGGGCACGCCGAGGGCGTTCATGTGGACCCGCAGTTGGTGGGTCTGCCCGGTGGTGGGAGTGAGCCGGTACCGGCCGAGGCCGTGCCCGCCGTGCTCGGCCGGCTCGATTCGGGTGACCGCGTTCGGCTCGCCCCTGACCTCGTAGGCGGCCAGCACCCCGCGTTCCTTCACGATCCGACTGCACACGGTCCGGGGCAGGGCGAGCGCGGGATCGTAGGGCGCCACCGCCTCGTACTCCTTGCGCACCAGCCGGTCCCGGAACAGCGACTGGTACGCGCCGCGCTCCTCGGGCCGTACGGTGAACAGCACCAGCCCGGCGGTGAGCCGGTCGAGCCGGTGCGCGGCGCCGAGCGTGGGAATGTCCAGTTCGCGGCGCAGCCGGGCGAGCGCGGTCTCGGTGACGTGGCTGCCGCGCGGGGTGGTGGCCAGGAAGTGCGGCTTGTCGGCGACGACGATGTGCTCGTCGCGGTGCACCACCTCGATCGGGAACGGCACCGGCACCTCGGCCGGCAGCTCCCGGTGGAACCACACGAACATCCCCGGCACGTATGCCGCGTCCGGCGCCACCGCCCGCCCGTCCGCCCCGACGACCCGCCCCGCGTCGAACATCCCGTCGACGACACCGGCGCCCGCTCCGGACAGCCGTTCCGTCAGGTGAGCGCGCACGGTGGCCCACGGCCCCTCGACGGGCAGCCGCACCCGCACCGGATCCACCCCCTCGCGCTGCGGCAGGGGAGAGGGCGGGATCCGGTGGTTGCGTGTCATCACGGGCAAGCGTAAGCGTTTACGCCGTGACCCGGGCGGGGTTACGCCGCGACCGCCTCGGGCGCCTCCGCCACCACCGCACGGGCCTTGTACGCCCGGTAGGCCACGCCGATCACCACGGTCACGGCGAGGAACAGGACGGTGAACCACTGGAAGTACCAGTGACCGCCCGTCGGGTCGTACACCGCGGCCCGGGGCCAGGCGAGGTTGACGGTCATGAACAGGCCGTACAGGAGGGCGAGGGCGTTGACGGGGACGCCCCAGCGACCGAGGGAGAAGAGGCGGGCGCCCGTCTCGTCGGTGCCTTCGGTGCCTTCGGAGCCGAACTCGCCGCGCAGGCGGCGGACCAGGAGCGGGCCGGTGACCATCGCGTAGGCCAGGTACAGCATCACGATGCAGGTCGTGCCGATGGCCAGGAACGCGTCCGGGGAGGCGAAGTTGAGCAGCAGCAGGGCTGCCGCCAGGACGCCGACCACCAGGGCCGGGGCGCTCGGCATGCCCGTGCGCGGGTTGACCTTGGCAAGACGGCCGGAGAAGGGGAGCTGGCCGTCGCGGGCCATGGAGAAGAGCATCCGGCAGGCGGCCGTCTGGATCGCCAGGGTGGCCACCGCGATCGCCACCACCACGTCGGCCAGCAGCACGCGGCCGACGCCGTCGCCCAGGCTGCTGGTGAGGACGTAGCTCAGGCCGTCGACGGCCAGATGCCCGTCGGTGAGGCTGGGAGCGGCGAGCAGGCCGCCGAGGACGATCAGAGTGGCGAGCAGACCGGCCGCGCCGAGCGCGACGAGGATGGTGCGGGGTGCGGTGCGCCGGGGGTGGTGCGTCTCCTCGCTCATCTCGCCCGCGCTGTCGAAGCCGATCATCACGTACGCCGCCGCGAACGAGCCCACCATCAGGGCCCCGAACAGGCCTGACTGGGCGGCGCCCTCGGTGTGGAAGGTGATGCCGGGGGTGCGCTCGGAGTGGGTCAGCAGCAGGACGATGATCAGAACCGCTCCGATGATCTCGGCGGTGACGCCGACCCGGTTGATCACCGACATCACGCGGTTGTCCAGGATGTTCACCAGCGTGGTCAGCACCAGCAGGATCACGCCGAGGACGGCCGCGTTGGCCGCGCCGTCAGCCGAGGTGATCGCCGAGTCGGTGCCGATCAGCTGGAAGCCGGACCAGATCGCGGGCAGCACCAGCTGCAGCGCCAGTGCCGCGGCCGCGACCACCACGATCTGCCCGATCACCATGATCCAGCCGGCGAACCAGCCGAACGTGAGGTTCGAAAGACGCGAGGACCACTGGTAGATGGCACCGGAGATCGGGTAGCGGGCGGCCAGTTCGGCGAAGCAGGCGGCCACCAGGAGCTGCCCGACCAGTACCGCCGGCCAGGTCCAGAAGAAGACGGGGCCGCCGAACGCGTACCCGAAGGCGAAGAACTGGAAGACGGTCGTCAGGACGGAGATGAAGGAGAAGCCGGCTGCGAAGGACGCGTACCGGCCCAGGCTGCGGTGCAGTTCCTGGCGGTAGCCGAATTCGGTGAGGGAGCGGTCGTCGGGGGAGTGCAGTGGATCGGGACGTACCTCGGAGGGGCTGGTTGTCGTCACGGCGGCACCTGCCTTCAGCGCAGGGAGCGGAATTTCTGTCGGTTGACAGAAATTAAGGAGGCGCTGTTTCGGCCGAATGACGTAGCCGTATCCGTGGCGGGCCCAAGTTCTCACGCTCTTGCTGGTTCAGTCGATCGCGATACATCGCGTGTATCGGAATCGCGATATCGGCTACGGCTGTTCGGAAACGAGGTGACGTCCTGGCGATGAAGCGCCGCAAGCTGAGCAAGCCGCTCGCGCTCGCCGGCCCGGTGACCCGCCGACAGAGGCCGATGCACGAGATCGCACAGACCCTGCGCCGCCAGGGTAAGGACACCAGCACGAAGATCAACTACGGCTCGCTCCACACGGTGGTGCAGAGCCTCGAGAAGCATGGCTTCGTCGAGGTGACCGATGTGCAGCGGCAGACCGATGTGCAGCGGCAGGGCAACCGGTCCGAGCGCACGGTCTACGGGCTCACCGAGGCCGGGCGCGAGGAGATGGCCGAGTGGTTGTCGGACCTCAACGCCGTGCCCGTGTTGGAGTACCCGATCTTCGAGACCGCCCTCTCGCTGATGGGCGCGCTGCCTCCCGACGAGGTGGAGCGGCTGCCGGCGGAGCGGCTCTCGTCCCGGCGGTGTGGCTGTCCATCCGGACGTTCCGGTCGTACCAGCGGTCGGTGTGAGGCCCCGACACAGTGAAGCGGCGGCACTCTGGAAGGTGCCGCCGCCTCAAGACGCGGGAGTGGCTATGCGGCGGGCGCCGCCCCCTCCTGCTCCGCCTCGATGCGTGCGTTCCACTCCCGCTTCGAGGCCTGCCAGCCGTCCTCGTTGTGGCCGAGCCGCCAGTAGCCGGAGATCGACAAGTCCTCGCGCGCGACCCCGCGCTCGACCCGCAGGAGATGGCGCAGCTGCTTCACGAAGTGCGCCTCGCCGTGCACGAACGCGTGCACGCGGCCATCCGGGAACTCCAGCGCCCGGACGGCCTCGGTCAGCGCGTCGCCGATGCGGCCCTCGCCGCGGTGCAGCCAGACGACCTCAACGTCGGAGTCGATCTTCTGCTCCTCCTCGGGGCCGGCCACCTCGATGAAGGCGTGGGCGCGGGCGCCGGTGGGCAGGACCTCAAGGGACCGGGCGATCGCGGGGAGCGCGCTCTCGTCACCGACGAGCAGATGCCAGTCGGCGGCAGGGTCGGGGGCGTAGGCGCCGCCGGGGCCCATGAACCAGACCGTTTCCCCCGGTTGGGTGCGCAGGGCCCACGGTCCGGCGAGGCCCTCGTCGCCGTGGATCACGAAGTCCAGCGTCAGCTCGCGGTGTTGGGGGTCCCAGGCGCGGACCGTGTACGTCCGGGTCACGGGCCACTGTTCGCGCGGGAACTCTTCGCGGATTCGCTGCATGTCGAAGGGCTCGGGGTAGGTCGCGCCGTCGGCCGGGAACAGGATCTTCACGTAGTGGTCGGTGCAGGTGTCCGCCGAGAAGTCGGCCAGACCCTCGCCGCCGAGCACCACCCGCTGCATGTGCGGGGTCAGTCGCTCGGTTCGCACGACCTGCGCGGAGTGGGGCTTCCGCGGCTGTCGTCCCGGTCGTTCTGCCATGGCGGCCTCCCTGTTTCCATGCTTAGGCTTACCTAAGTTAGCATCTCCCCCATTGAATACCCCCCGGATGAGAGGACCATGAACCTCTCTTGGGAGATTGTGAGCCCCGGGACAACGCCTGAGCGACGTGCGGTGACGTCGCTTAAGCGACGAGCGTGGCGAGCAGCCGCTGCAATGATCCACCCAGTCCCCAGTGGGCCGCCAGCTCCTTCAGCGCGACGGGATCGCGCGGCACCCGCGGCAGTGCCGTGTCGACAACCGGCAGGGGCACGTCGTCCGCGACCTTGACGACCTTGGGTGCCACCGCCAGATACGGCCGCGACTCGTCCAGCCGCCTGCGCTGCGCCGGCGTGAGCCTTGCCTTCGGGTCGTCGACCGCGGCGATGATCCCGGCCAGGTCGCCGAACTCGGCGAGCAGCTTCGCCGCCGTCTTCTCGCCGACGCCGGGAACCCCCGGCAGGCCGTCGCTCGGGTCGCCGCGCAGCAGCGCCAGGTCCGCGTACCCCTTGCCGTCGACCCCATACTTCTCGCGCAGCCACGCCTCGTCGGTCAGCTGCAGCGAGCCGACGCCCTTGAGCGGGTACAACACGCGCACCCCGCGCGCGTCGTCCACCAGTTGGTACAGGTCCCGGTCGCCGGTGACGATGTCGACCGGGCCCTCGGCCCGCGCGGTGAACGTGCCGATCACGTCGTCCGCCTCGTACTCCGCCACGCCCACGCGCGCGATGCCGAGCGCGTCCAGGACGGCCTCGATGACGGGTACCTGGGGCGAGAGGGTGTCCGGCACCTCCTCCTCGTCGGGGCCCGCCGCGTGCTCCTCGGCGACGCGGTGGGCCTTGTAGGAGGGGATCAGCTCGACCCGCCAGCGGGGGCGCCAGTCGGCGTCCATGCAGGCCACCAGGTGGTCGGGGCGATGGTCCTTGACCAGGCGGTCGATGAAGTCGAGGAGCCCGCGCACGGCGTTCACCGGCGTGCCGTCCGGGGCCTTCACGGACTCCGGCACGCCGAAGTAGGCGCGGAAGTACAGCGAGGCGGTGTCGAGGAGCATGAGTCGTCCGGTCACGCCACGCATCATGCCGTACGGCACTGACAGAGAGGTGCCGGTGACGCAGCGCTTCACGCGCGTAAACGTCCTGTGAACTGGACCACCTCCCCGTTTGGCCGGAACCGGTCCGGGCAGGCGCCGCCTCGGAGCGATGCCGGTTGCGCATTCAACTGTTGTTGGCCGTTCGCCCCCCACTCCTGGCCGTCGAGACAAGAGGTACGCGTGTCATCCAGACTTGAGGCCGAAGCGCTCTACAAGGTGTTCGGCAGACGACCGGACGAGGCAGTCGAACGGCTCCGGCAGGGGACCGACCGGGAGGAGCTGCGTGCCGACGGCACCACCGCGGCGGTGATCGACGCCTCCTTCACCGTGGAGCCGGGGCAGATCTTCGTCGTGATGGGCCTGTCCGGCTCCGGCAAGTCCACGCTGCTGCGCATGCTCAACGGCCTCCTGGAGCCGACCGCGGGCAGCGTCCGCTTCGACGGCGACGACCTGACGGCGCTCTCCGACCGCGAACTGCGCGCGGTCCGTGCGAAGAAGATCAGCATGGTCTTCCAGCACTTCGCGCTCTTCCCGCACCGCAGTGTCCTGGAGAACGCCGCCTACGGCCTGTCCGTCCAGGGCGTACCCCGCCGCGAGCGCGAGGCGCGTGCCTCCGAGGCGCTCGCCCTGTGCGGCCTGGCCGGCTGGGAGAAGTCCTGGCCCGACGAGCTGTCCGGCGGCATGCAGCAGCGCGTGGGCCTCGCCCGCGCCCTCGCCACCGACGCCGACCTGCTGCTCATGGACGAATCCTTCAGCGCGCTGGACCCGCTGATCCGCCGTGACATGCAGGACCAGCTCCTGCAGCTCCAGGACACCCTGAAGAAGACGATCGTCTTCATCACGCACGACCTCAACGAGGCCATGCGCCTGGGCGACCGCATCGCCGTGATGCGCGACGGCCGTATCGTCCAGATCGGCACGGCGGAGGACATCCTTGTCCGGCCCGCAGACGACTACGTTGCCTCGTTCACCAAGGACGTCGACCGCTCCCGCGTCCTGACCGCCTCCGCCGTCATGGACACGGATGTCATCGGCGAAGAGGTCAGCTGCAACTGCGAGACCGCGACGCCGGACACACCGTTCGCCGAACTCTGTGCGATCAGCGCCCGTCTGACGCACCCCGTGGCGGTCCTCGACGCGGAAGGCGAACTCGTCGGTCGCGTGCCCAGGCAACGCCTCGTCGGCTTCCTCGGCGACGAGCAGGGCGCCCCCGCGGCCTGTGACTCCCCGCGGGACACGGGCGGCGACAAGGTGGTGTCGCGTGCCTAGGATTCCGCTCGGCGACTGGGTCAACGACGCCGTCAACTGGCTGCTCGGCCACATGTCGTGGCTCTTCGACTTCCTCAAGTCCGTCTTCACCGGCACCTACGACGGCATCGACGCCGTCCTCCAGGCGCCCGAACCCCTGATCCTGGCGGGCATCTTCGCGGTGCTTGCCTTCTGGCTGCGCGGCACGCTCGCCGGTGTCCTCACCTTCGCGGGATTCGCCTTCATCGACTCCCTCGAGCTGTGGGAGGACGCGATGGTGACGCTGTCGCTGGTCCTCGTGGCCACGCTCATCGCGCTCGTCATATCGGTGCCGGTGGGCATCTGGGCGGCGCGCTCGAACCGGGTCAGCGGGCTGGTCCGGCCGGTGCTGGACTTCATGCAGACGCTGCCCGCGATGATCTACCTCATCCCGGCGATTCTGTTCTTCGGCACCGGCGCCTCCGCGGGCATCGTCGCCACCCTGATCTTCGCGCTCGCCCCCGGCGTGCGCATGACGGAGCTGGGCATCCGCCAGGTCGACAAGGAACTGGTCGAGGCAGCCGAGGCGTTCGGCACTCACCCACGCGACACACTCCTGCGGGTCCAGTTGCCGCTCGCACTGCCCACCGTCATGGCCGGGGTGAACCAGGTCATCATGCTGGGCCTGTCCATGGCCGCGATCGCCGGCATGGTCGGCACCGGCGGCCTCGGCGGCGACGTCAACCAGGCCATCGGCCAGCTCAACGTCGGCCTCGGTTCCGAGGCCGGCCTCGCCATCGTGATCCTGGCGATCTACCTCGACCGCATGACCAGCGCCCTCGGCGTCCACGTCTCCCCGCTGGGCCGCCGCGCCGCCGCCAAGGCACGTGCCGCGCAGGGCCTCAAGGTCTGGTCGTACCGGCCGCGCCCGCAGATCGCCGTGGTCGGCGTCGTCGTCCTCGCCCTCGTGGCGGGCGGGATGGGCGTCTTCGGCGGCAACGGCGGCTCCTCCACTGTCGCCGACGCCAAGGACGTCGGTCAGGGCAAGAAGATCACCATCGGCTACATCCCCTGGGACGAGGGCGTCGCCTCCACCTACCTGTGGAAGGAGATCCTGGAGGAGCGCGGCTACCAGGTGGAGACCAAGCAGCTCGACGCCGGACCGCTCTACACCTCCCTCGCGCAGGGCAGCATCGACTTCCAGACCGACGCCTGGCTGCCGACGACCCACGAGCAGTACTGGAAGAAGTACGGCAGTCAGCTGGAGGACCTCGGGGCCTGGTACGGCCAGACCTCCCTGGAGCTGAGCGTGCCCTCCTACATGAAGGGCATCGACTCCCTGGCGGACCTCAAGGGCAAGGCCGCCACCTTCGGCGGGAAGATCACCGGCATCGAGTCCAGCGCCGGCATGATGAGCCTGCTCAAGACGAAGGTCCTCAAGGAGTACGGCCTCGACAAGGAGTACAAGGTCGTCGACAGCTCCACGCCGGCGATGCTGGCCGAACTCAAGCGGGCCTACAGCAAGAAGGAACCGATCGTCGTCACGCTCTGGTCCCCGCACTGGGCCTACAGCGACTACGACCTGAAGAAGCTCAAGGACCCCAAGGGCGCCTGGGGCAAGGGCGACGGCGTCCACACGACCGCCCGCAAGGGCTTCACCGCCGACAATCCGGTCGTCGGTGGGTGGCTGAAGAACTTCACGATGGACGAGAAGCAGCTCACCGGCCTGGAAGCCGAGATCAACAAGGCGGGTCAGGGCAAGCAGCAGGACGCCGTGCGCGCCTGGCTGAAGAAGAACCCCGGCGTCGTCGACAAGCTGGCCCCCGTCGCGAGCGGCTCCGGCTCGACCCCCGCGGAGGCCAAGCGGCCCATCGACGTGGCCTGGTTCCCCTGGGACGAGGACATAGCCGTCACCTACCTCTGGAAGAACGTCCTGGAGCGGCGCGGCTACAAGCTGAACCTCAAGCAGATGGACGTCGGCCCGGTCTACACCGGCCTCGCCTCCGGAGACCTCGATCTCAACTTCGACGCCTGGCTGCCGTACGCGCAGAAGAACTACTGGGACCAGAACAAGGAGAAACTCGCCGACCTGGGGACCTGGTACGAACCGACCTCCCTTGAGGTCGCCGTGCCCTCGTACGTCAAGGACGTCAAGTCCTACGAGGACCTCAAGGGCAAGGCCGGCCTCTTCGACGGGAAGGTCATCGGCATCGAGCCGGGCACCGGCGAGATGAACCTGCTCAAGACGAAGGTCCTGCCCGGCTACGGCCTGGACAAGGAGTACGACGTCGTCGACGGCTCCACGCCAGCGATGCTGGCCGAGCTCAAGCGCGCCTACGCCAAGAAGGAGCCCGTCGCGGTCGTCCTGTGGTCGCCGCACTGGGCGTACAGCCAGTACGACCTCACCAAGCTGAAGGACGACAAGAAGCTCTTCGGCGAGGGGAACACGATCCGCACGATTTCCAGCTCGAAGTTCCCCGGACAGTACCCCGAGCTCACGAAGTGGATCAAGAACTTCAAGATGAGCGAGGACGAGCTCGGCACCCTGGAGGGCGAGATCAACAAGCACGGCCAGGGCAACGAGGAGGAAGCGGTCGCCGCGTGGCTGAAGGACCACCCGGACATGGTCGACCGGATGACCCCGCGGTAGCCGCCGCACCGAAGCCGCCCGAGGGGCGGGCCTCCTCACGCGTCCTGACAGCGTGTGGCGGGGTCCGCCCCTCGGGTCGTGTCCGGGGGCCTCGTCCCGGGGTACTCGTGCGGAGGTACCCTCGTCCACGAGAAGGATCCGGCCAATCACACAGAGCTACGCACCTTGGGCCCTGACTGCCGCCCGGCCTGCTGGTCGGCCTCTTCGCCCCGCGGGAGAAATCCCCGCCCGCGGACTCCGGGGAGCCGATCCGCTGGCGCGATCCGTGAGGTCCGGTGACACCGTGTGTGTCGTCGATGTGACGGCCGCATGAAACGGTTTGCCGAACCTGCGTAGGGTGCAGAGAACTCATCAGGAGCAGTGCGCCCGAACGGTGGCGCAGGGGATCCGGACCGACGAGCGAAGGAGGGAGCCGGAGCGATGGGCGACCACAAAGAACAGCCACTTCGGGTGGGCGCGGCCGTAAGACGCCGGCGCCGGGCGCTGGAGCTCACCCTCGCCGTCGTGGCCCAGCGCAGCGGCCTGTCCGTCCCCTTCCTGAGCCAGATCGAGAACGAACGCGCCCGGCCCAGCCGCAGCTCCCTGGAAAAGGTCGCCGACGCGCTGCGCACCACCGCCGTCGAACTCCTCGCCGCCGCCGACCCGGCGTGCAGCGTCGACGTCGTGCGCGCCGACGGGGCCGAGGCTCCGCCGCCGGAACCCCGGGCGCGTTCCCTGGTGCGCGGTCACCACCAGATGCACGCCTCGGAGTTCACCGGGGACCATGAGGCGGGCCGTGAATTCCAGTACCGCAACGACCAGTTGATGTACGTCGCCGACGGCGCCGTGGACATCGAGGCCGAGGGCCGCGCCTACCGGCTGGGCCGTGGCGACACGCTCTACCTCACCGGCGGTGTGCGGCACCGCTGGCGGGCGACGGTGGCCGACACCCGCGTGGTCGTCGTCGCCGTGGCCGAGCACATCGAGGCGGTCCAGGACCGGCCGCGCCGGTGAGAGTCGTCTCGCTCGTCCCGTCCCTCACGGAGGCCGTGGCGGGGACCGGCACCCTGGTCGGCGCCACCGACTGGTGCACGCACCCCGCCGACCTCGACGTCACCCGCGTCGGCGGCACCAAGAACCCGAAGGTCGACCGGATCGTCGCCCTCGCCCCCGACCTGGTGATCGCCAACGAGGAGGAGAACCGAGCCCCCGACCTGGCCGCCCTGCGTGAGGCGGGCGTCGAGGTGCTGGTGACCGAGGTTCGGGACGTGCCGCAGGCCTTCCGGGAACTCCAGCGCGTGCTTCGGGCCTGCGGGGCGAGGACCCGCCCGCGCTGGCTGGACGAGGCGGAGGAGGCATGGTCGGCGCTACGGCCACCAGAACGCCGTACGACAGCGGTCGTGCCGATCTGGCGTCGGCCGTGGATGGTCGTGGGCCGGGACACCTTCGCGGGTGATGTCCTGGCCCGCCTGGGCGTCGACCACCTGTACGCGGGACACGCCGAGCGCTATCCGCGCATCCCCGTCGAGGAGTTGCGCGCCGCCGCGCCGGACGTGGTCGTCCTCCCCGACGAGCCCTACCGCTTCACTGCCGACGACGGCCCGGAGGCCTTCCCCGGCCTGCCCTGCGCGCTGGTCAGCGGGCGGCACCTGACGTGGTACGGACCGTCGCTGGCCGAGGCGCCGCGGGTACTGGGCGAGGCGCTGCGAGCAGCGAGCCGCTGAGCAGACCGCGCGCGGTGTGCACGGCGGCGGTGGCCCAGGCGGCGACGAGGACGCCGTACAGGCCGACGGCGAGCCCGTCGTAGGCGAGGAGCCCGGTGTGCCGGGCCAGGGCCTCCGCGCCCGTGACGCAGGTGCCCACCGGGAAGGTGAACGCCCACCAGGTCATCGCGAAGCCCATGCCCTGCCGCCGCGCGCGCAGCACGTGCGCGGTGGCGAGCCCGAACCACAGCAGGGCGAAGCCCATGACCGGGACGCCGTAGAGGACGGCGAAGACGGCGAAGCCTTCGCTGGAGGGAGCCGGTACGACACCGGGCGCCACGTCGGCGAACTTGCCGACCGCGGTCGTGGACTGGCCGAGCGGGCCGAGCACCAGGAACAGGGTCGGGGTGAGGGTGAGGGGCAGGGGTCCGACGGTGATCAGGCGAGCGAAGATCACCGGCAGCATGGCCAGGGTCGCGAGCAGGCTCAGCCCGAACATCGCGAAGCAAGCCAGGAGAAGGGTCTCCCGCGGCTGACCGGGCGGCAGATGCGGCACGAGCAGTGGCCCGAGGGCCGCGGACACCATGGGCGCGACCACGGGCAACAGCCACACCGGCGTGGCCTGTCCGGGCTCCACACGATGGCGTACGGCCATCAGGTACGGCACGGCGACGGCGGCCGCCAGCCCCACGACCGTCCCGGCGGTGAACAGCACGGCGTCGAGCGCGACCGCCGCCTCGGTGCCGATCCAGTCCCGGCCGACGGTGAGGGTGCCGCCACCGACGGCCAGCAGGGCCATGGCGAGGCAGCCGTAGAAGGGAGCCGTGGCCGGGTCGAGGAGGTGGGCGCGGGCCTGGTCGCGGTGGTGCCTCCAGTGCAGTGCGCGGGCGCAGAGCAGGACGAGGAGCAGCGCCAGGGAGAGGGCCCAGACGGCGGTGCAGGCGGTGCGCAGGCCGGGGACCTGCCCGGGAAGGCCGGCGCCAGCGGTGGCGACGATGGCGGTGCCCATGACGGAGGCGTACCAGTTCGGTCCGAGGTGACGGACGGCGAGGGCGCGCGGAGGGTGTTGGTGTGCGGTGGCACGGGGGAGGGGCCGGGCAGCGGTGACCATGTGTCCACCGTCTCGCCGGTGAAGGGCCGCTACCAGGGAGTATGTCCCTATGACTGCATAAGCTGTCTTTATGAGCGGCGATGGGGAACAGGACAACTCCCGGTTCGAGGTGAGCGGCTCGCTGTCGCACCGGGTGCCGGATCTCGGGGCCCTGGAACTGCTGCTGGCGGTGGCGCGGCTCGGAAGTCTGGGCGCTGCGGCGCGCGAAGTGGGCATCACCCAGCCCGCCGCCAGCAGCCGGGTCCGCTCGATGGAACGCCAGCTGGGGGTGGCCCTCGTGGACCGCTCGCCGCGCGGCTCCCGGCTCACCGACGCCGGTGCGCTGGTCACCGACTGGGCCCGGCGGATCGTGGAGGCGGCCGAGGCCTTCGACGCGGGGGCGCAGGCACTGCGGGACCGCCGCGACTCCCGGCTCCGGGTGGCGGCGAGCATGACCATCGCCGAGTACCTGCTGCCGGGCTGGCTGCTCGCGCTGCGCGCCCAGCGTCCGGACACCGCGGTGTCACTGCTCGCGGGCAACTCGGCGGCGGTCGCGGAGCGGTTGCTGACGGACGAGGCGGACCTCGGGTTCGTCGAGGGGCTCAGTGTCCCCACGGGTCTGGACTCCGTGGTCATCGCCCACGACCGCCTGATCGTGGTGACGGCGCCGGGGCATCCGTGGGCGCGGCGGCGCCGCCCTCTGGAGGGCTCCGAACTGGCTGTGACACCCCTGATCCTGCGTGAGAAGGGCTCGGGCACGCGTCAGGTCCTCGATACGGCGCTGGGGGGTCTGGCGCGTCCGCTGATCGAGCTGTCGTCCACTACGGCGGTGAAGGCGGCGGTGGTGAGCGGGGCGGGGCCGGCGGTGCTCAGCGAACTTGCGGTGCGGGAGGAGCTGGCGATGCGGAGGTTGGTGAGCGTGCCGGTGGAGGGCGTTTCGCTGGCGCGGGACCTTCGGGCGGTGTGGCCCACGGGGCACCGGCCGGTCGGACCGGCGAGAGAGCTGTTGTCGCTCACGCGCGGGTAGTTGCCGGGGCTTCGCCCCCGGACCCCCGGACCTATGCCCGCCCACCGCCCGACTCGGTGGGTCGAGAAGTGGACCACTGAGAAGCCGCTTCCACCAGCGCCCGCATCACCCGCAGGTCCTCGCCCATCTCCGGATGCCACTGCACGCCCATCACCCAGTGCGGGCCGGGAAGCTCGACCGCCTCCAGCGTTCCGTCCGCCGCGTGCGCCGAGGGGATCAGGCCCGCGCCGAGGCGGTCGACCGACTGGTGGTGGAAGGTGGGCACCGAGGTCTCCTCCGGGACGACATCGGCGTACGTCGTGCCCGGTACGGGCTTGACCGGGTGTCGGCCGAAGACCCCGGGCACTTCCGCGTGCCCGTCGATGTGCTGGACCAGGGTGCCGCCCAGGGCGACGTTCAGCAGCTGCATGCCCCGGCAGATGCCCAGCAGCGGGATCCGTGCGGCCAGGGCCGCCTCGATCAGGGCGAGCTCCCAGGCGTCCCGGGCGCGGGCGGGCGGTCCGGTGCGGGGGTCGGCCTGTGCGCCGTAGCGGACCGGCTCGACGTCCGGGCCGCCCGCGATCACCAGACCGTCCAGGCGGGCCACGGTCGCCGCTGCGTGCTCCGGCGCGTCCGGCGGGAGCATCGCGGCGAGCCCGCCCGCGCGCTGCACGAGCCGCGGATAACCGGCGGGCAGCAGCGCCGCCTCCAGCTCCCACACGCCCCAGCGTGCCCCGGCCTCCAGGTACGTACTGACACCGATCAGCGGCCTGCCCGACATGGACCCCTCCGACCCCTCAATGGACTTCTTCCGAACCTTTCCATCACCGCGGTCTCCTCCTCACGTGATCACGCCAGGAATCCCCGCAGCAGCGCCGCCGTCCCCGCGCAGTGCTCCCGCATCATCTCCCGCGCCCCGTCCGCGTCCCCGTCGAGGACCGCCTCGACCAGCGCGGTGTGCTGGCGCTGCGAGTGCTCGAGGTTGCGGACCAGGAGCGGGATGCAGTCGAGGAGGTCGTTCACCGAGGCGCGTACCGCCGCGTACTGCGCGGTCAGTGTCGGCGAGCCGCACAGCTCGGCGAGGGTGAGGTGGAGCAGGGTGTCCAGGCGGCGGTACTCGGGCAGCGGCGCGTCCTGCGTCGCGGCCAGTGCCTCCCGCAGTCGCCCGGCCTGCTCCGCCGTCAGGCCGTGCGTCGCGCACAGCCCCGCCGCCCCCACCTCGAGAACCTCCCGGAAGCGAAGGACGTCTTCGATGTCGACCTCGGCGATCCGCCGCCGCAGCTCGTCCTCGCCGCGCGCGTCGGCGCGGGGCAGGACGAACGTTCCGCCGTACCGCCCGCGCCGCGACTCCACCAGACCCTGGTCCTGGAGCACCTTCAGCACCTCGCGCAGCGTGACCCGGCTGATGCCGAGCCGTTCCGCCAGCTCCCGCTCCGCGGGCAGCCGCTCCCCGCCCGGCACCAGACCGAGCCGTACGACCTGGAGGATCTGCTCCAGGGCCTCCTCGAAGCCGTTGCCCGCCCGCACCGGCCGCAGCACCGGCGTCAGCCGGTCGTCCGGGCCGCCGTCAGCCTCCAGCGACATGTGGCCGTGCCCCCTTCCCAAGCAATGGTTCTCCGCAATACCTTATGGCTTCCGGCTGACCGAAGAAGCCGAAGGAGGCTTTCCCGTGGCAGACCGCACACCCCCGCTGAGCGTCGAGGAGCTGCACACCCTCGTCGCCGGCGGTGAGATCGACACTGTCGTCCTGGCCTTTCCCGACATGCAAGGGCGGCTCCAGGGCAAGCGGTTCGCCGCCCGTTTCTTCCTCGACGAGGTCCTCCACCACGGCACCGAGGGCTGCAACTATCTCCTCGCCGTCGACACCGAGATGAACACCGTCGACGGCTACGCGATGTCCTCCTGGGACCGGGGGTACGGGGACTTCGCCATGCACCCGGACCTGTCCACCCTGCGCCGCGTGCCCTGGAACGCCGGTACGGCGATGCTGATCGCCGACCTCGCCTGGAACGACGGCTCCCCGGTCGTCGCCGCGCCCCGCCAGATCCTGCGCCGCCAGCTGGAACGCCTCGCCGAGCACGGCTTCACCGCCCAGGTCGGCACGGAGCTGGAGTTCATCGTCTTCAAGGACAGCTACGAGCAGGCCTGGGACGCGAACTACCGGGGGCTGACCCCGGCCAACCAGTACAACATCGACTACTCGGTGCTCGGCACCGGCCGCATCGAACCCCTGCTGCGCCGCATCCGCAACGAGATGGCGGCCGCCGGCCTGACCGTCGAGTCCGCCAAGGGCGAGTGCAATCCAGGCCAGCACGAGATCGCCTTCCGCTACGACGACGCCCTGGTCACCTGCGACCAGCACGCCGTCTACAAGACCGGCACCAAGGAGATCGCCTCCCAGGAGGGCGTCTCGATCACCTTCATGGCCAAGTACAACGAGCGCGAGGGCAACTCCTGCCACATCCACCTCTCCCTCGCGGACGCGGCCGGAAACAACGCCATGGCGGGCTCCGCCCAGGACGAGGGCGGCATGTCGGAGGTCATGCGCCACTTCCTCGCCGGACAGCTGGCCGCGCTCCGAGACTTCTCGCTCCTCTACGCCCCCAACATCAACTCCTACAAGCGGTTCCAGCCGGGCTCCTTCGCCCCGACCGCCGTCGCCTGGGGCTACGACAATCGCACCTGCTCGCTGCGCGTGGTCGGCCACGGCCGCTCGATGCGCTTCGAGAACCGGCTGCCCGGCGGCGACGTCAACCCGTACCTCGCCGTGGCCGGGCTGGTCGCGGCCGGGCTGCACGGCGTAGAGCAGAAGCTGGAGCTTCCCGAGGCCTGCGCGGGCAACGCCTACACCGCCGGGTTCGACCACGTGCCGACCACCCTGCGCGAGGCCGCCGAGCTGTGGGAGAACAGCCCGATCGCCCGGGCCGCCTTCGGCGACGAGGTCGTCGCGCACTACCGCAACATGGCTCGCGTCGAACTGGACGCCTTCGACGCCGCGGTGACCGACTGGGAGCTGCGCCGCTCCTTCGAACGCTTGTGAGGCCCCTGTTGTCTGCCGAGTACACGCTGGACGTACTGAACCCCGCGACCGAGGAGGTCGTCGCCACCGTCCCGGCCGCCACCGCCGCCGACGTGGACGCGGCCGTCGTCCATGCCACGAAGGCACAGGCCAGGTGGGCCGGCCTCGCGCCCGGCGACCGGGCCCGGCTGCTGCGCCGGTTCGCGACGAAGGTCGACGAACACCTCGAAGAGCTGGCCCGGTTGGAGGTCCGGGAGGCGGGTCACACCGTCGGCAACGCCCGCTGGGAGGCGGGCAACGTACGCGATCTGCTCGACTACGCGGCCGGAGGAGTGGAGCGGCTGACGGGACGGCAGATCCCGGTCCCCGGCGGTCTCGACGTCACGATCCTCGAACCGCTGGGAGTCGTCGGCGTCATCGCGCCCTGGAACTTCCCGATGCCGATCGCGGCCTGGGGCACCGCCCCGGCGCTCGCAGCGGGCAACGCGGTCATCCTCAAGCCCGCCGAGACGACCCCGCTGACCGCCCTGCGCCTGGCCGAGCTCGCCCTGGAGGCGGGCCTGCCCGAGGGCCTCTTCCAGGTGCTGCCCGGGCACGGTCCCGTAGCGGGCAACGCGCTCGTCGAGCACCCGGGCGTGGCGAAGATCGTCTTCACCGGGTCGACGGCCGTGGGCAGACAGGTGGCTGCGAAGGGCTCGGCCCTGCTCAAACCCGTCACTCTCGAACTCGGCGGCAAGAGTCCCAACATCGTCTTCGCCGACGCCGACCTCGAAGCGGCCGTGGCCGCCACCCCCATGTCCTTCCTCGACAACTCCGGCCAGGACTGCTGCGCCCGCACCCGCATCCTCGTCCAACGCGGCGTCTACGACCGCTTCCTGGACCTCCTCGCCCCCGCGATCGAGTCGGTCCTGGTCGGCGACCCGGCGGACGAGGGCACGCAGATGGGCCCGCTGATCTCCAAGAGCCAGCTGGAGCGGGTCCGTTCGTACGTCTCCGCGGACGCCCGGGGCATCCGCGGCAAGGCCCCACAAGGGCCCGGCTTCTGGTTCCCTCCCACCGTCCTCACCGGCGTCGACCCGCACGCGCGCGTGGCCGTCGAGGAGGTCTTCGGCCCGGTCGCCGTCGTTCTCCCCTTCGAGGACGAGGCGGAGGCCGTCGCGCTGGCCAACGCCACCGACTACGGCCTCTCCGGCTCCATCTGGACCCGCGACGTCGGCCGCGCCCTGCGTGTCTCGCAGGCGGTCCGCGCGGGCAACCTGTCCGTCAACTCGCACTCCAGCGTCCGCTACTGGACGCCCTTCGGCGGTTTCAAGCAGTCCGGCATCGGCCGCGAGCTCGGCCCGGACGCCCTGACCGCCTTCACCGAGACCAAGAACGTCTTCATCAGTACGGAGGCCTGAGCCACCCATGACCGAGCAGGCTGAACAGTCTCAGCACACCATCTGCCGCCGCCTCGTCGGCCGTACCGCCGTCGTCACGGGAGCCGGCAGCGGCATCGGCCTCGCCACCGCCCGCCGGCTCGCCTCCGAGGGCGCGCACGTCGTCTGCGGCGACGTCGACGAGGCCCGCGGCAAGGCGGCCGCCGACGAGATCGGCGGGATCTTCGTGAAGGTCGACGTCACCGACCCCGAGCAGGTCGAGGCGCTCTTCAAGACGGCGTACGACACCTACGGCAGCGTCGACATCGCCTTCAACAACGCGGGCATCTCCCCGCCCGACGACGACTCCATCCTGGAGACCGGCCTGGAGGCCTGGAAGCGCGTCCAGGAGGTCAACCTGACCTCCGTCTTCCTGTGCTGCAAGGCCGCCATCCCGTACATGCGGCGCCAGGGCAAGGGCTCCATCATCAACACGGCGTCCTTCGTGGCCCGGATGGGCGCGGCGACCTCGCAGATCTCGTACACGGCGTCCAAGGGCGGCGTCCTGGCCATGTCCCGGGAACTGGGCGTGCAGTTCGCGCGGGAGGGCATCCGCGTCAACGCCCTGTGCCCCGGACCGGTCAACACCCCCCTGCTCCAGGAACTGTTCGCCAAGGACCGGGAGCGGGCCGCGCGTCGTCTGGTGCACATTCCGGTCGGCCGGTTCGCCGAGGCCGACGAGATCGCCGCCGCCGTCGCCTTCCTGGCCAGCGACGACTCCTCCTTCGTGAACGCCACCGACTTCCTGGTGGACGGCGGAATCTCGGGGGCGTACGTCACGCCGCTCTAGCCCGCGCCCTACAGTGCCGGGATGAGCATGGCGCCCCCGCCCGGCTGGTACCCCGACCCCCAGGTCCCTCACCTGGAGCGCTGGTGGGACGGGGCCGTGTGGACCGAACACCTGCGCGCCCCGGAAATGCCGGGACCCCCGCGGCCGGCCGGCGGGGCGTCCTGGCGCGCGAAGGCCGTCGCCCTCACGACCGCGGCCGTCGTCCTGGTCGCCGCGATCGTCACGGGAGTGGCCGTACTGGGCCAGGACGGCGGCGGCCCGGCGGCGGACGCCCTGCCGACGTCCGTCACGCCCACCGAGCTCCCCACGCCGACGCGGACCACCTCCGCACCGCCCGCCGGAGATCCGGACATCGTGGTGGACGAACTCAACGGCATCACCCTGCCGCTGCCCGACGGCTGGACCACGCCGAAGAACGTCGCCGAGGACGATGCCGTCATGACCACGGACGACGGGACGTACGACTGCCCGGCGGGCGTCGGCATCTGCCGCCACGGCCTCGTCCTCACCCGCACGGTCACCGAGAACGACGAGAAGTCGCCCGAGACCCTCGCCGAGCAGGACATCCCGGACGCGGCCGGCGCGGCCTACGACCGTGACAGCCTCGACCGGCGCCGCTACGGCGGCATCGAGTCGCACCGGACCGTCAAGTCCGGGCCGGTCGCGGTGGCGGGAGGCGCCGGGTACTTCGTGCGCTGGCGGGTGAGGACCGCCGACGGACCCGGCGGTTACGTGCAGTCCCTGGCCGTTCCGTCCAGCGTCGGTAGCGAGTCGCCGGTCATCGTGCGGTTCGTCTTCGACGCGGGCCCGGACGGCCCGCCACTCGCCGACATGGACCGGATCACCAAGGGAATCCGGCCGATCGGCGACGCGGAAACGGGCGGGCGCGTGGGCGGCAGTATCGGCCCGTCGAGCTAGAGGAAGGTGTGGCCTTCCCCGCGATACGTCGGGACGGTCGCCGTCACCGCGTCCCCCTCGATCAGGTGCAGCGCGTCGAACCGTTCGCACAGCTCACCGGCCTTGGCGTGCCGGAACCACACCTTGTCGCCGAGCAGCAGGTCGTCGGCCGGGGCGCCGAGCAGGGGCGTCTGGACCTCGCCGGGACCCTCCTGAGGGTCGTACTTCAGCCCTTCGGGCAGATACGGCACCGGCAGGCGGTCCGGCCCGGCCGCGCCGGAGGCGGGGTAGCCGCCGCCGAGGACCGTCACGATCCCGACCCCCGGCCGCCGTACGACGGGCTGGGCGAACAGTGCCGCCGGACGACCGCTGAAGGACCTGTAGTTGTCGAACAGCCGCGGTACGTACAGCCCCGACCCCGCGCCGATCTCGGTGACCGCGTCCTCCGCGGCGGTGTGCTGCACACTGCCCGTGCCGCCGCCGTTGACGAACTCCAGGTCCGGCACCACGGCCCGCACCGCGCGCACCACCGCACCGCGCCGCTCGGCGAGTTCCTTGCGGGCGGTGGCCTGCATCAGCCGGACCGCACGCGACCGCAGCGGCCGACCGGCGACCGCGTCACCGACACCGGCGATGTGCCCCTCGTACGCCATGATCCCGACCACCTTGAACCCCGGCCGCCGGGCCACGGCACGGGCCAGGTCGGCGACCTGGGCGGGGGAGTGCAGCGGGGAGCGCAGGGCGCCGACCCGCACCCGGCCCCCGAGCAGCTTCAGCGAGGTGTCCAACTCCAGGCAGACGCGCACGACTTCGCTCCCGCCGCCGCGCGCCTCGTCGATGAACCCGAGCTGCGCCGGGTCGTCGACCATCACCGTCACGGCTGCGGCGAGTTTGGGGTCGGCGGCCAGTTCGGCGAAGCCGGCGCGGTCGGCGGATGGGTAGGCGAGCAGGATGTCGTCGAACCCGCTCCGCGCCAGCCACAGGGACTCGGCGAGGGTGAACGACATGATTCCCGCGAAGCCGTCCTTCGCCAGAACGCGTTCCAGCAGGGCCCGGCAGCGTACGGACTTGCTGGCGACCCGGACCGGCTTGCCGCCGGCGCGGCGGACGAGATCCTCCGCGTTGGCGTCGAAGGCGTCCAGGTCCACAATCGCGAGGGGGGCGTCGAGATGGGCGGTGGCCCGCTCGTATCGGGCCCGGTCGGCAGCGCGCGCAGTCATGAACGCAGCCTGCCAGACAGGATTACCGCGGGGTAGGGGGATGTTCCGGGCAGATGCCCCGGGCTCGTGGACTGGTTCCCGTTCGCGCAGCAACAACCCGTAGAGTGACGCGCACGCACGGAGGACGTCCCGCCCCCGGTCGCAGGCCCGCGCCGGATGCCGGTCTCCCCGTGCGGGTATGTGTGCCCGGACGGCAGTCCGCACCGGGCCGGGCCACCACGACAACGGCCCGCGTACGAGAGACGGCCCGGGCACGAGGAAACGGGGGGTGGCCCGCATGAGCACAGAGGCACGCCGCCCCGCCGTTCCCCAACGCCCCACCGAACCGCCGATGGAGGGGGACCCCGAGACCGAGCGGCCGGCGCCGGCTCCGACCGCGGGTGCGCACGCGGACACCTCCCCGTGGGACGGCTTCCCCGGTGCACGCGGCTCGGCCGCTCCGACAGGCGGTGACGGCTCCGGTGCGGTGACATCGCCCCGGCGCGGCAGCGAGGCCGACGGGGCCCGTACGGCCTCCGGTTCCCAGGACGCCCGGCCCGACTTCCCGAACCTCCGCACCCCGTCCCCCCGTGCCGCCGCCTCCCCGCCCCCGCCCATGGCATCCGCCCGCTTCCCGGACACCCCACCGAAGGCTGGCCGCGAGACACCCGAGGACCCCGCGGGTCCGAGCACCGGCGCGCCGAGTTCAGCGCCCGCTGCGTCAGGTTCTGCATCGGCCCGGTCGGGCGCAGGCACCGATGTGCCGGGTCCTGTGTCGTCCCGCCCGAGTGCCGGGCCTTCCGGTTCGGGCGCCGTGCCGCCTCAGCTTGGTGCCGAGCCCGCCGCGTCGGGTTCGGTGCCGCCTCGCCCGAGTGCCGCGCCTCCCGCGTCGGGTTCGGTGCCGCCTCGCCCGAGTGCCGCGCCTCCCGCTTCGGGCTCCGTGCCGCCTCGGCCCAGCCATCGCCCGCCGATACCGCCCCGCCGTACCGGCGCGCCTCCCGAGACCGCGGCGGAGACGACCTTCCGGCTGCGTCCGATTCCCGCGGAGCTGCCCCCCGAGGTGGACACTCGCCGGGGTGCGACGCCCGCCGAGCCCGGACGTCGCCCCGCCTTTCCCCCGCGGCCCGCGCATGAGGCACCGGTTCCGGGCCGCACCAACCCGCCGCGCACTTCCCCGGCGCCCACGGGCCAGGGAAGCGACCCGGGTACGTCGTCGGCGGCCACCGGCCCCGGAAACAGCTCGCGCACCCCTTCTGCACCCCCCGCTCCCGCGAGCGCCTTCCGCGTCCCTTCGGCACCCTCGGCCCCTCCGAGCGCCGCCCGCATGCCCTCGGCGCCCCCCGCTCCCGCGAGCGCCACCCGTATCCCTTCGCCACCCACCGCCCCTCCGAGCACCCCACGCACCTCCTCGCCGCCCCCCGACACCACCACCCTGACCCCGGACCCCGCCCTCTCATGGAGCGCACCCATGGCGCCGGATGGGACGGCTGGTTCGGGGCGGCCCGTGATTTCGTTCGGGGAGCCGGAGGGGTACGACGCGAGGGCGTGGCCTCGGGCGCTCAGGGGGCGGTCGCGGATCGCCGTCGTGGCCGCGTGTGTCGTGCTCGGGCTGGGGCTCATCGGTGGTGCCGTGACCGGGAGCTGGCTGATCGGGGAGCCGGGGGAGGCCGGGCCCGGCGACACCTTCGCCACCGCCCGCGGGCTGTGGCACAGCATCCCGGTCGATCAGTTGTTCCCGCCCACGGTCGAGGGCCAGGGCGCCGGCCCCGGCGGCGCCGACCGGACCTGGACGCGTATCGCCGTCGCCCCCGACAGCGACTGCCAGAACGCCTTCGACCCGCTGCTGCGCAAGGCCCTGTCGACCGTCGGCTGCGCCCGCCTCCTGCGCGCCACCTACACCGACGCCACCCGGAGCTACGTCACCACCGTCGGCCTCCTCTTCACCAAGGCCGACGCCGCCGCCATGAGCACCCTCGGCAAACGGTTCAAGGACGAGGGCCTCGCCGACCGCACCGACCTCATGCCCCGGCCGTACTCCGCCAAGGACACCGTCGCCGCCGGCTTCGGCAACGAGCAGCGCGCTTCCTGGACCGTCTCCGTCCTCACCGACGCCCCAGTCGTCGTCTACGCCGTCTCCGGCTGGGCGGACGGCCGTACGGTCGACACCCCGGAGCCCGCCGTCGAGGCCATGAAGTCCGGCGCGACCACCGCCCCCGCCCAGGCCGGCCTCGGCAACGAGGCGCAGGGCCTCGCCGACCGCGTAGAACGCGGACTGCGCAAGACCGTCAGCTCGCCCTCGGAGAAGCCCTCATGAGCCGCACGAGTCGCGTGAGTCGAGTGAGCCTCACCACCCGCCGAGCCGGCCTCCTGAGCGTCCTCCTCGCCGCCTCGATCGCCCTCGTCCCGCCCACCGCCGCGCACGCCGACGGCATCCGCGCCAAGCAGTGGGCCCTGGACGCCATGCACACCCAGGAGGCCTGGCGCACCACCAAGGGCGCGGGCGTCACCGTCGCCGTCCTCGACACCGGCGTCGAGGCTGACAACCCCGACCTCGACGGCAACGTCCTCACCGGCAAGGACATGATCGGTTTCGGGGCGAAGGAAGGCCAGCGCCCCTGGGCCCGCCACGGCACCGCGATGGCCGGCATCATCGCCGGCCACGGACACGGCATCGGCGACGCCGACGGCGTCATGGGCATCGCCCCCGAGGCGAAGATCCTCCCCGTCCGCGTGATCCTCGAAGACGACGACCCGGCCCGCGCCAAGGCCCGCAGCACCCGCGGCAACGCTCTCGCCGAAGGCATCCGCTGGGCCGCCGACCACGGCGCCGACGTCATCAACCTCTCCCTCGGCGACGACTCCGCCTCCGCCCACCCCGAACCCGCCGAGGACGAGGCCGTCCAGTACGCCCTCAAGAAGGGCTCCGTCGTCGTCGCCTCGGCCGGCAACGGCGGCGAGGAGGGGGACCACATCTCCTACCCGGCCGCCTACCCGGGCGTCATCGCCGCCACCGCCGTCGACCGCTACGGCACCCGCGCCTCCTTCTCCACCCGCCGCTGGTACGCCACGGTCAGCGCGCCCGGCGACCACGTCGTCATCGCCGACCCGGACCACAAGTACTACGAGGGCTGGGGGACGAGCGCAGCCTCCGCCTTCGTCTCCGGCGCGGTCGCGCTCATCAGGGCCGCACACCCGGGTCTGACACCCGCCCAGGTCAAGAAACTCCTGGAGGACACGGCCCGCAACGCCCCGGCCGCCGGCCGCGACGACTCCCGCGGCTTCGGCTTCGTCGACCCCGCGGCCGCCCTCGCCGAGGCCGACCGCCTCAAGCCGGAGGGCCTCCAGGCCGCCGCCTACGGCGAGAAGTACTTCGGCTCCGGCCCCGACAGCGCCGAGTCCGACAACGACACCGCCGACTGGGCGGCCCCCCTCGCGGGCGGCCTCGGCGGCGTACTCCTCATCGCGGCGGTGGTCCTGTGGCGCGGCCGCCGCGAGCGGTACGAGGACTCCTGAGTCCGAGCGACCCACGGCGGCGTACGACGCCTTCGGGGCGGCTACTTGAAGACAGCCGCTGATGCAGTCGCCGATGCCGATGCCGATGCCGATGTCGAGGCCGACGCACCGCCTTCCGTGAACACCGACACCGCCGCCTTCGCCGCCGCCTCCGCCCGCGCGATCCCCTTCGCCTGCGTCGAGTTGCCCTTCGACAGCAGGGCCACCAGATAGCCGTGGCCGTCCACTGTCACGCGCCCGATGCTGTTGATGTCCCACAGCCCGGTGGTGCTGCGCGCCAGCCAGCCGTTCTTCAGGGCCCACGCGGAACCGTCCGCCGCGGCCGACACACCCCAGTGCTGATCGACGGCTATCTGGCCCATCAGTCCCTGGACGTACGTCCGCGAGGCTTCGCTCAGCTGAGAGTCGTCCACGAACACCTGCTGAAGCAGAGCGAGTTGGTCGGCGGCGGTGGTCTGGGTCAGTCCCCACAGCATGTCGTCGCCGCCCTCGGTGTCCGTGAGCCCGAGCCGCTCGTTCGCGGCGTCGAGACCGTCCGCCTTCCCGATGATCCGCCACAGGGCCGACGCGGAGGCGTTGTCGCTGTTCTCGATCATCGAGGTGGCGTACGACTTCTCCTGCGCGGTGAGATGCCGGTCCGCGTCCTGCGCCTGGAGCAGCAGCGTCGCCAGGATGTCGACCTTCACGATGCTCGCCGTGTCGAAGGCGCCCTCGCCGTACGAGGCGCTCTCGCCGGAGTCCAGGTCGAGCACGGCCGCGGACAGCTCCGCGCCGGCCTCCACGCCGACCGACTCCAAGGCGTCGGCCAGCAGATCGTCGAGGTCGACGGTCGGCTCCACCACAGGTTCCACCGATGTCTCCCCGTCCGTCGAAGCGGAAGCCGCAGCCGAAGGTGATGCCGACGCCGACGGCGCGTCCGGCATCGACCCCGACGGCATCGACCCCGACGGCGTCGCCGACGACGATACGGCGCCCGCACCCGAGTGCGCCTGCGCCTTCACGTACACGGTCCCGGCCGCCGTACCGCCGAGGATGGCGACGGAGGCGAGCGCGGTGTACATCAGAGAGCGGCGCCGGGACAGACCGGAGCGGAGGCTGCGGGCGGCTCTGAAGGACTCCATGCCCGCGATGCTCGGGGTACCGGCTGTGCGGGCCGTTAGACGGACGTTAGATGTGTGTCAGGGATATCTGAGAAACCCGTGAAAGTCGTCACGGGCAGGTTTCCGGGCCCGCACAAGCCCAGCAGCATCCCCCCTATAGGGTCGGTGACCGTGGCGAACAAGAACATTCCCGACTCCGGCTTCTCCGACGACGACGGCTCGGCCGACCCCCGGCTGAGCGCGGCGCTCGCCGCCTGGGCCGAGGACCGCACCGCCGCGGGACCCGTCCTGGAGGCCCTCAAGGGCGCCCGGCTCCTCGTCCCGGTGGTGGCCGTACTCGGCGAGGTCGAGGAGGACGAGAACGGGCTGCGCCGCGAGAAGACCAGCGACATGGCCGTACCCACCCTGAAGGCCGGCTCCCGCACCGCCCTGCCCGCCTTCACCTCCACCGAGTCGCTGGCCCGCTGGGACCCGGTCGCCCGCCCCGTCGCCGTACCGCTGCACCAGGCCCTCCAGGCCGCCGCGCACGAGAAGGCGGACACCGTCCTGCTGGACATGGCCGGTCCGGTGGCGTTCGAGCTGACGGGGGCCGCGCTGCTGGCGCTCGCGGAGGGGCGTACGACCACGGACCCGCTCGCCGACCCGGCCGTCATCGAGGCCGTACGGGACGCCGTGGCCGCCGAGCCCGCCGTACTGCGCGCCCACCTCGGGCCGGGGCAGGCCGATGGCACCCTCGCCCTGGTGCTGGACCCGTCCACGCCGCCCGCCGAGGCCGCCCGGGCCCTCGCGCAGCGGCTCGCCGCCGACGAAACGCTGAGGGCCCGCCTGGTGCGCGGCCTCGACCTGGCACTGCTGCCGGCCGGGGCGACGCCGCCTGGCGAGCCCTTGTACGTCCGTCCCTGAGTCTGTCCCTGAGTCAGCCGTAGATCGGGCCGGTGTACTTCTCACCGGGGCCCTGGCCCGGCTCGTCCCGGACGAGGGACGCCTCGCGGAACGCCAGCTGCAGCGACTTCAGGCCGTCGCGCAGCGGCGACGCGTGGAAGGAGCTGATCTCGGTCGCGCTCGCGTCCAGCAGACCGGCGAGGGCATGCACCAGCTTGCGGGCCTCGTCCAGGTCCTTGTACTTGTCGCCCTCCTCCGTCAGACCGAGCTTCACGGCGGCGGCGCTCATCAGGTTGACGGCGACCGTCACGATCACCTCGACGGCGGGGACCTCGGCGATGTCGCGGGTCATCTCGTCGAAGTCGGGGCCCGCGGCGGACTCGGCGGACTCGGAAGGGGTGTCACTCATGCCCCACACGATAGGCCCCGAGGTACGGCGGTTCGCACCACCCCCGGGTAGCTGCTAACCTTGTGTGACGACCGGCCGGACACGCGTGTGTAGTGTGACTGGCCCACAAGTGGAGGCTCCGATCTCCCACCTGACCGTCCCCCGGGACGGCGGGTCACCCCGGTCAGGCGGCCACCATCGTTCCGTACGGACGATGGAGTCGCCCGAATGTGCGCCCCGCGGCATCACCGCGGCGGTGCTCCGGTAGTGCTTGGAGCCCCGCCTGTGATCGTCCGGGGCATTTTTTGTGCTTCGGCGCGGTTAGGTCTGTTGTCGAAAAGAGACAAACGCGGCCGTCCGCCAGATGGCCGTGTGGTGCTAACCGAGGAGGATCCATCAGCGCCGAGCCCCGCATCAACGACCGGATTCGCGTTCCAGAGGTGCGACTTGTCGGTCCCAGTGGCGAGCAGGTGGGCATCGTCCCCCTGGCCAAGGCACTGGAGCTTGCGCAGGAGTACGACCTGGACCTGGTCGAGGTGGCGGCGACCGCCCGTCCGCCTGTGTGCAAGCTCATGGACTACGGGAAGTTCAAGTACGAGTCGGCCATGAAGGCCCGTGAGGCGCGCAAGAACCAGGCGCACACGGTCATCAAGGAGATGAAGCTCCGGCCGAAGATCGACCCGCACGACTATGACACCAAGAAGGGTCACGTCGTTCGGTTCCTCAAGCAGGGCGACAAGGTCAAGATCACGATCATGTTCCGTGGTCGCGAGCAGTCCCGGCCGGAACTCGGCTACCGACTGCTGCAGCGTCTCGCGGAGGACGTGGCCGACCTCGGGTTCGTGGAGTCGAACCCGAAGCAGGACGGCCGAAACATGATCATGGTTCTCGGTCCGCACAAGAAGAAGACCGAGGCGATGGCCGAGGCCCGCCAGGCTCAGGAAGCCCGCAAGGCAGAAGCGAAGGCCAACCCCGGCAAGTCGCAGAACGCCGCGGAGTCCGAGGATGCCGAGGGCGAAGTCGAGGCTCAGGCCGAGGCTCCCGCCGAGGCGTGATCCCGGGGGACGCGAGTCCCCAGGACGTAACCGATACAAGAGCGACGCTCCACAGTGCCCGGTTTTCGTGACCGGGCACCGGAGCGCCACCGACGAGGAGAGAACGGCGCCATGCCGAAGAACAAGACGCACAGCGGTGCCAAGAAGCGCTTTCGGGTGACCGGCTCGGGCAAGGTGCTGCGCCAGCGCGCCGGCCGCCGCCACTACCTGGAGCACAAGCCCTCGACGCTGACCCGCCGCCTGGCCGGCACCGTCGAGCTGGCGCCGGGCGATGCCGCCAAGGCCAAGAAGCTCCTCGGGATCTAGTGCACGCCCTGCGTGGGCAGGGCGCAGCCGATAACCGGGACCAAGCCGTTCTCGGGTCACCCCCGTGACCCAGCTACAAGGAGTTAACAAGTGGCACGCGTCAAGCGGGCAGTCAACGCCCACAAGAAGCGCCGGGCGATCCTCGAGCAGGCCTCCGGCTACCGCGGTCAGCGCTCGCGCCTGTACCGCAAGGCCAAGGAGCAGGTCACCCACTCGCTGGTCTACAACTACAACGACCGCAAGAAGCGCAAGGGTGACTTCCGCCAGCTGTGGATCCAGCGCATCAACGCCGCTGCCCGCGCGAACGGCATCACGTACAACCGCTTCATCCAGGGTCTCAAGGCCGCGAACGTCGAGGTCGACCGCAAGATCCTGGCCGAGCTGGCCGTGAATGACGCCGGTGCGTTCGCCGCGCTGGTCGAGGTGGCCCAGAAGGCGCTGCCGAGCGACGTCAACGCGCCCAAGGCGGCGTGACGCTGCGCGTCGCCGCGCCGGCTGTGGCCGACGTGACTGAACGGACCCGTGGGCAGGTGCCCGCGGGTCCGTTGTGTTGACCGGTAACCGAAGGTGAGTTGCATGCCCCCCGTCGCCCCCGAGCTGATCTCCCCGCGTTCCCCCCGCGTATCCGCCGCCCGGCGGCTCGCCAAGCGGAACTTCCGGGGCAAGGAGCGGCTGTTCCTCGCGGAGGGGCCGCAGGCCGTGCGGGAGGCGGCGGCGTACGCGGCCACGCTGGTCGAGCTGTTCGCCACGCCGGACGCGGCGGAGCGGTACGCCGACATCATCGGGGAGGCCCGTGCCGCCGGGGCCCGGGTGCATCTCGCCGACGAGCAGGTCATCGCCGACATCTCCACCACCGTCACCCCGCAGGGCCTCGTCGGGATCTGCCGGTTCCTGGACACGCCCTTCGAGGAGATCCTCGCCACCCGGCCCAAGCTGGTCGCCGTCCTCGCGAACGTACGGGATCCCGGGAACGCCGGGACCGTCCTGCGCTGCGCCGACGCGGCCGGTGCCGAGGCCGTCGTACTGACCGATGCCTCGGTCGATCTCTACAACCCCAAGGCCGTACGTGCCTCGGTGGGCTCGCTGTTCCACCTTCCCGTCGCCGTCGGCGTTCCCGTGGAGGAGGCGGTCGCGGGGCTCAAGGGAGTCGGCGTGCGGATCCTCGCCGCCGACGGCGCCGGAACGGACGACCTCGACGACGAGCTCGACAAGGGGACCATGGGCGGTCCGACCGCCTGGGTGTTCGGGAACGAGGCCTGGGGGCTGCCGGAGGAAACCCGCGCACTCGCGGACGCCGTGGTCCGCGTCCCGATCCACGGGAAGGCCGAGAGCCTGAACCTCGCCACAGCCGCCGCCGTATGTCTCTATGCGTCAGCCCGTGCACAGCGCGCCTCCGGAGGGTGCCGCTCCGTCACCGAGAGCTAGTAGGGTGACCAGCTCGGGGGCCCCTCAGACGCCTGAGAGGTGGGGTACGGGGATGAGCGTCGGCACGAGCAGCGCACCGGGAGCACGGGACGTACGGCGCCCGCCCGCGTCCCGGCCCGGTGATCTCGCCGAGCTCGGCATCGATCCCGACCAGCTGCCCGACGGACTGGTCGTCGCGGACGAGCACGGGCGCGTGATCTGCTTCAACGCCGCCGCGGCCCGGATCACCCGCCTCCCCGCCGAGGACGCCCTCGGACAGCGGCTGGAGAAGGCCCTGCCGTTAGAGGACCTGGAGGGCCGTCGCTGGTGGCAGCTGACCGATCCGTACGGCGGTCTCGCCATCAGAGTGGGACAGCCCGAGCGCAATCTGCTGCTTCCCGGGGGGCGTGAGGTGCTGGTCTCGGCGAAGTACCTGCGGACGCGGCCCACCGGACCCGTCCGCCGGGTCGTCGTCTCGCTCCGGGACACCGAGGCCCGCCGCCGCACCGAACGCAGCCACGCGGAGTTGATCGCCACCGTCGCCCATGAGCTGCGCTCCCCGCTGACCTCGGTCAAGGGCTTCACAGCCACCCTGCTCGCCAAGTGGGAACGCTTCACCGACGACCAGAAACGGCTGATGCTGGAGACCGTCGACGCCGACGCCGACCGGGTCACCCGGCTCATCGCCGAGCTGCTCGACATCTCGCGGATCGACTCCGGGCGACTGGAGCTCAGGCGCCAGCCCGTCGACATCGGCGCCGCCGTCGGGCGGCACATCCAGGCGTACGTCGCCGCCGGCCTCGCCGCCGACCGGTTCCTGCTGCGGCTGGAGCAGCCGCTGCCCGCCCTGTGGGCCGACCCCGACAAGATCGACCAGGTGCTCAGCAACCTGCTGGAAAATGCCGTGCGGCACGGCGAGGGAACCGTCACGATTGACATCACGCCCACGGCGTCCCCGCGCGAAGGGGAAGGCCATGAAAACGCAGCTACGTCGGTCACGGTGAGCGACGAGGGGTCCGGCATCCCGGAGGAGTCCATGAACCGCGTCTTCACCCGCTTCTGGCGGGGCAGCAAGCGCGGCGGCACCGGCCTCGGGCTCTACATCGTCAAGGGCATCGTCGAGGCCCACGGCGGCACCATCACGGTCGGCCGCGCCCCAGGCGGCGGCGCCCAGTTCCGATTTACGTTGCCCGTGAGCGCTCCGGCCTACCTGACCTGAGCAGCCCGCGGGCGCATTCGTACAGCTCCACCCCGTTAGACTCGGCCATTGGCACCTTTGCGTCCTGAGCCGAGCGATTCGCCCGAGCGTCGGCGACGGGGACCTCCAGCCAGCCAATCGGAAGTACGGGAAGAGATGTCGGCACCGAACAAGTCGTACGACCCTGTCGAGGTCGAGGCGTTGAAACCGGAAGAGATCGAGCGCATGCGGGACGAGGCGCTCGCCGCCTTCGCCGCCGCGGACTCCCTCGACGCGCTCCAGGAGGCCAAGGTCGCCCACACCGGCGGCGCCTCCCCGCTGGCCCTCGCCAACCGCGAGATCGGCGCCCTGCCCCCGCACGCAAAGGCCGAGGCCGGCAAGCGTGTGGGCCAGGCCCGCGGAGCCGTGAACAAGGCCCTGGCCGCCCGCCAGGTCGAGCTGGAAGCCGAGCGCGACCAGCGGGTACTGGTCGAGGAGGCGGTGGACGTCACGCTGCCGTACGACCGCGTACCGGCCGGCGCCCGCCACCCGCTCACCACGTTCTCCGAGCGCATCGAGGACGTCTTCGTGGCCATGGGCTACGAGGTCGCCGAGGGCCCGCAGGTCGAGGCCGAGTGGTTCAACTTCGACGCCCTGAACATCGGCCCGGACCACCCGGCCCGCGGCGAGGCCGACACGTTCTTCGTGCAGGGCCAGGGCGGCGGCACCGAGTCCGGCGTCGTGCTGCGCACCCACACCTCGCCCGTGCAGATCCGCTCCCTGCTGGAGCGGGACCTGCCGGTCTACGTGATCTGCCCCGGCGTCGTGTACCGCACCGACGAACTGGACGCCACCCACACCCCTGTCTTCCGCCAGGTCGAGCTGCTGGCCGTCGACGAGGGCCTGACCATGGCCGACCTCAAGGGCACGATGGACCACATGGTCCAGGCGCTCTTCGGCGAGGGCATGAAGACCCGGCTGCGGCCCAACTTCTTCCCCTTCACCGAGCCGTCCGCCGAGATGGACATGGTGTGCTACGTCTGCCGCGGCGAGTCCGTCGGCAACCCCGACCGGCCCTGCCGCACCTGCTCCAGCGAGGGCTGGATCGAGCTCGGCGGCTGCGGCATGGTCAACCCCAAGGTGCTGACCGCCTGCGGCGTCGACCCGGAGAAGTACAGCGGCTTCGCCTTCGGGTTCGGCATCGAGCGGATGCTGATGTTCCGCCACAACGTCGAAGACATGCGAGACATGGTCGAGGGTGACGTCCGGTTCACCCGGCCGTTCGGGATGGAGATCTGATGCGGGTCCCGCTTTCTTGGCTGCGGGAGTACGTCGACCTGCCGGCGACTCAGACCGGGCGTGACGTCCAGGCCAAACTCATTTCGGCCGGTCTCGAGGTCGAGACGGTCGAGCAGCTCGGCCACGACCTCAAGGGCCCGCTCGTCGTCGGCCAGGTGCTGACCATCGAGGAGCTGGAGGGCTTCAAGAAGCCGATCCGCTTCTGCACGGTCGACGTCGGCCAGGCCAACGGCACCGGCGAGCCCCAGGAGATCGTCTGCGGCGCCCGCAACTTCGCCGTCGGCGACAAGGTCGTCGTGGTCCTGCCCGGCGCCACGCTGCCGGGCGGCTTCTCGATCTCCGCCCGCAAGACGTACGGCAAGACGTCCCACGGCATGATCTGCTCCAGCGGCGAGCTGGGCATGGGCGACGACGGCAGCCACGGCATCATCGTGCTGCCGCCGGAGACCGAGGTCGGCAAGGACGCCATCGAGCTGCTCGAACTGGTCGACGAGGTCCTGGACATCGCCGTCACCGCCAACCGCGGCGACTGTCTGTCCATCCGCGGCGTCGCCCGCGAGACCGCCATCGCCTACGGCCTTCCGCTCAGCGACCCGGCCCTCCTCGACGTGCCCGGCCCGAACGCCTTCGGCTACCCGGTCAAGGTCCTGGACCCCGTCGGCTGCGACCGCTTCACGGCCCGCACCGTCACCGGGCTGAGCCCGGAGGCGCGCTCCCCGATCTGGCTCCAGCGCCGCCTGCAGAAGGTCGGCATGCGGCCGATCTCGCTCGCCGTCGACGTCACCAACTACGTGATGATGGAGCTCGGCCAGCCCCTGCACGCCTACGACCGCTCGCTCGTCCAGGGCACCATCGGTGTCCGCCGGGCCGAGGAGGGCGAGAAGATCGTCACCCTCGACGGCGTCACCCGCACCCTGCACGCCGAGGACCTGGTGATCACCGACGAGCGCGGCCCGATCGGCCTCGCCGGTGTCATGGGCGGAGCCAACACCGAGATCGCCGATCACACCGAGGCCGAGGGCACGACCGACATCGTGATCGAGGCCGCGCACTTCAACGCGGTCTCCATCGCCCGTACGGCCCGCCGCCACAAGCTGTCCTCCGAGGCGTCCAAGCGCTTCGAGCGCGGCGTCGACCCGCAGGCCGCCTCCGCCGCCGCCCAGCGCACCGTCGACCTGCTGGTGCTGCTCGCGGGCGGCACCGCCGAGGCCGGCGTCACCGAGGTCATCGCGCCGTCGGCGCCGCACACCATCACCGTCCCGGCGAACCACCCGGACAAGGTCGCGGGCGTCGAGTACGGCCGTGAGACCGTCGTACGCCGGCTCCAGGAGATCGGCTGCGACGTGTACGGGCAGGACGAGCTGATCGTCACCGTGCCGTCCTGGCGGCCCGACCTCGCCGAGGTCAACGACCTGGCCGAAGAGGTCGTCCGCCTGGAGGGCTACGAGAACCTGCCCTCCACGCTGCCCAAGCCGCCGTCAGGCCGCGGCCTGACCCACCGGCAGCGCCTGCACCGCCGCGTCGGCCGGGCCCTGGCCGGCGCCGGGTACGTAGAGGCGCCGAACTACCCGTTCGTCAGCGAGCAGGTCTTCGACCAGCTCGGCCTCGCGGCCGACGACCCGGCCCGCCGAGTCGTCAAGCTGGTCAACCCGCTCAACGACGAGGAGCCGGCGCTTCGTACGTCGCTGCTGCCGGGCCTGCTCGGTGCCCTGCGGCGCAACGACGGCCGGGGTTCGCACGACCTGGCGCTGTTCGAGACCGGGCTGGTCTTCCTCCCGCGGGCGGAGCAGGGGGTCGCCGTCTCGCCGCCCGTCGATCGGCGTCCGACCGACGAGGAACTCGCGTCGCTCGACGCGGTCCTGCCCGAGCAGCCGCGTCACGTCGCCGTCGTCCTCGCGGGCGCCCGCGAGCAGGCCGGCTGGTGGGGCAAGGGCCGCCCGGCCGACTGGGCCGACGTGGTCCAGGCGGCGCGTGCCGTCGCCCGAGAGGCCGGTGCCGAACTGGTTGTCCGCGGCGGGCAGTACGGGCCGTGGCATCCGGGGCGGTGCGCCGAGTTGGTGGTCGTCGCCGACGGTGCCGAGCGGGTTGTCGGTCACGCGGGTGAGCTGCATCCGCGCGTCGTGAAGGCGCTGGGGCTGCCCGCGCGTACGTGTGCGGCGGAGCTGGACCTGGACGCGCTGGAGCGGGTCGGTGACGGTACGCCGCAGGCGCCGAGCATCTCGACGTTCCCCGTCGCCACGCAGGACGTCGCGCTGGTGGTCGACAAGTTCGTACCGCACGCCGAAGTGGAGGCCGCGCTGCGTGACGGTGCGGGTGAACTGCTGGAGGCGATCCGGCTGTTCGACGTGTACGAGAACGCCGAGCAGCTCGGTGAGGGCAAGAAGTCGCTGGCCTATGCGCTGCGGTTCCGGGCGGCTGATCGGACGTTGACGGTGGACGAGGCGTCGGCGGCGAGGGATGCGGCGGTTGCGCTGGCGGGTGAGCGGAGCGGGGCTGTGTTGAGGGGCTAGGGCGCCCGGCGCCAAAGGGGCGGGGGGCTGTGGTTTGCCCGCGGCTGCGGGCCTGTTGTGGCTGGTCGCGCCCACGCGGCGGAGCCGCATATCGATACAGCCCCGCGCCCCTTGTGGGGGGCATGCCCGCACACCCCCAAATCCGTTCACCTCACTCGATTGAGTGACTTCTCCCGATGATCTGGCCACTTGGGGCCATATGGTCGACAGAATCGGACCGGCCTTTCGGGGTCGGTCCGATTGCGCTGTCAGGCCTAATTGGGGGGCCATCGGCATGATCCGCATCAAGGCTGGTGTGCCCCGCAGGGCGACGCTCTCGCTCGTGCTGCCCACGGTGTGGGGCGCCGTCGCGGTCACGTACAAGCTGGTCTGTCCGCTGGCCCAGCAGGACGGCTTCGGCGCGCGTGTCGTCACCAGTGCCGTCTTCTTCGTCGTCGGCACCGGACTGATCCTCCACGTCCGCCAGACCCTGCTGCGTGAGCTCCGGCAGGCCCGTCGGGTCGCGGGCGCCGCCCAGAGCGTGCTGCTGCGGCCGCTGCCGCCGCGCATCGAGGGGCTGAACCTCGCCGCCGCCCAACTGTCCGCGGACCGCGGGGCCACCATCGGCGGCGACCTGTACGAGGTCGTCGCCACCGAGCAGGGCGTCCGGGTCGTGATGGGCGACGTCCGCGGACACGGGCTGGCGGCGATCGGCACGGCCGCCGCCGTCCTCGGCAGCTTCCGCGAGGCCGTCCACGAGGAGTCCGAACTCGACGGTGTGCTGCGCCGGCTGGAACGCGCACTGGCCCGGCACCTGCGCGAGCGCTCCCGCGCCGAGCACCCGTCGGCCGGACCGGCGCCCGCCAACCCGGTCGCCGAGGAGTTCGTGACCTTGCTGCTGCTGGAGATCTGCCGGGACGGAGAGGTGCGGGCTCTGAACTGCGGTCACCCGTGGCCGTATCTGCTGAGCGGTACCCGCGTCGATCTTCTCGCCCGTGCGGATCCTCTCCCGCCCCTCGGCCCGTTCCCGCTGCCGTCCGAGCTGCCCGCGCTGCACTGCGGACACCTGCAGCCGGGAGAGGCATTGGTCCTCTGTACGGACGGCGTCGAGGACGCGAGGGACAGCCGTGGCCGGTTCTTCTCCCTGTCCGAAGCGCTGTCCCAGGCGGTCCACGCCAACCCGATCGCCCCCCCACAGGTCGTCCTGGGCTCGGTCTTCACCGCGCTGCTGCGCCATGCGGGCGGCACACCCGCGGATGACGTCGCCTTACTGGTGCTTCGAAACGGCCGCCCAGTACGCCATGCCTCAGGAACCGCAGGACCAGCCACCACCAACCAGCAGTCGACGACGCACCGTTGAGCACCCGGCACCGCACGCGGACGCCGGGCCGCCGCACTGTACGAGGGGGAGCCGGCGGCCCGGCCGGCCTCTTGCGAGGCATTTCAGTCAACCGGCTGGAAACTCTCCGCGACAGTGTGCACACGGTGCGGATTCGAGTACTCCGTTCACACCCCGTGTGAAGGCCGACCCACTACTCTGACGGCACCGAGCCACCCGGGGGGCATCCCATGCAGCCCAACACTCTGCTCGACGCGATCCTCGACGAGGCGGGCATCTCGCACGCGGGACTCGCCGCCCATGTCAACCAGGCCGGCCGGGCGCGCGGTCTCGCGCTCAGATACGAACACACCGCCGTGGCACGGTGGTTGAAGGGGCAGCGGCCCCGCGGCCAGGTGCCCGACCTGATCTGCGAGGTGCTCGCCGCCCGGCTGCATCGCCCCGTCACCCTCGACGACATCGGTCTCGGCGTGCCCGGCGAGCCCTCCGCCCCGCACGGCACGTCGCTGTCCGGTTTCGTGGAGCGGGCCACCGCCCTGTGGCGCTCCGACGAGCAGCAGCGCCCGCACATCCTGGGCGCTCCCGCGGTCACGGGCACGCCCGCCGTCATGCCCGTGTGGGAGTGGGAGAACCCGCCCGAGGACGTCGACGTGTCGCGGGGCGGCAGGCACCGGGTCACCTCGGCCGACATCGAGATGCTGCGCGCGGCCCGCACGCACTACGAGCAGATGTACCGCAAGGCCGGCGGCGTGGCGACCCGCACCCGGATCGTCGGCTTCCTGAACGCCGAGGCCGCCCCGCTGCTGCGCGGCAGCTACACCGACGAGACGGGCCGTCAACTGCACCGGGCCACAGGCGGGTTGGTGGCGGTCGCCGGGATCTGCGCGTACGACTCCGACGCGCACGGCCTGGCCCAGCGCTATTTCCACCAGGCGCTCAGGCTCGCGAAGGCCAGTGGGGACCGGGGGCTGGGCGCGTACGTGATCGCGCTTCTCGTCA
This sequence comes from Streptomyces sp. NPDC006602, assembly GCF_042870385.1. Taxonomy (NCBI): domain Bacteria; kingdom Bacillati; phylum Actinomycetota; class Actinomycetes; order Kitasatosporales; family Streptomycetaceae; genus Streptomyces; species Streptomyces sp. NPDC006602. Next base: position 78,619 of record NZ_JBIAHG010000008.1, read on the forward strand.
ACCAGGCGCTGTTCATGCGGGAGTACCGGCAGGCCGTCGCCTTCGCGGAGGCCGCGCTGCGCGCCGCCGGCCGGCACATCACCCCGGCGCTCGCCTCCGACCTGTACGCGATGCAGGCGAAGGCGTACGCACACCTCGGCGACGGCACGAGCGCGCTGTCCTGCATCCGGCGGGCCGAGCAGGCCGCCGAACGCATCCGGCGCGGTTACGAGCCGGACGAAACGGGCTATGTCCAGCCGGGACTCGTCAACGTCCAGGTGGCGGAGGCGCTCCTGAGCCTCGGTGAAGTGGCGGCGGCGCGGGAACACGCCATGGCCGCCGTCGACAACCCCGCCCACGACCGCGGCCGGGTGCACCGGCTCGCCATGCTCAGCACCATCGAACTGCGCCAGGGCAACGCCGACAAGGCGGTGGCCATCGCCGTACAGATGGCCGAACAGGCCCGGGGAATGGAGTCCCAGCGCCTGCGCGACAGACTCCGGGCGGTGCGCGAACGCCTCGTGCGCAGCGGCTGTGCGGGCACGGCCGAGGCCGCCGCACTCATCGACGGTGCACTGCGCGTACCGCTGTAGACGGGCGCACGACCACCGACACCCATCGTCCCTGCTGCGATATTGCCACTTACTCGACGGAAGGTGGCAGAACCGTGCAGTGGACGAAACATAACGAGCAAACTGTGTATGCGAACCGCTGGTTCAGCGTCAATCTCGCCGATGTCGAGCTGCCGGACGGTCGGCACCTCGATCACTTTTTGATACGGCTGCGGCCCGTTGCCGTGGCCACGGTGGTGAACGAGGCCAATGAGGTCCTTCTCCTGTGGCGCCACCGCTTCATCACCGACAGCTGGGGGTGGGAACTCGCGGCGGGTGTGGTCGAGGACGGCGAGGACATCGCCGTCGCGGCCGCCAGGGAACTCGAGGAAGAGACCGGCTGGCGGCCGGGACCCCTGCACCACCTGATGAGCGTGGAGCCGTCCAACGGGCTCACCGACGCCCGGCACCACATCTACTGGGCCGACGAGGGCGAGTACCTCGGACACCCCGTGGACGACTTCGAGTCGGACCGCCGGGAGTGGGTCCCCCTCAAACTCGTCCCCGACATGGTCGCCCGCGGCGAGGTCCCGGCCGCGAACATGGCGGCCGCGTTACTGCTGCTGCATCATCTCCGGCTCGGGCAGGACGCCATGCCCTGATCCCCCCACCGCGTCCTGGAGCCGTACTAGCGGCCCAGGGCCTGCCAGACCGTCACGACGAGCGCGCCCACGGCGGCGAGTACCGCAACCGCGGGCAGTGGCCAGCGGGCGTGCTCGAGGGCGACGATCCGGTTGCTCAGGTCGTCGACTTCCTTGTCCGTCTCCTCGGTGCGATGACTGAGCAGAGCCAGTCCTCCCTCCACCCGCGCGTAGGCGACGTCGAGGCGGCGGCGTAACTCTGCGAGTTCGCCATGGACCACGGGATGCTCAGGGTCGGTGGTCACGAGTCCGTTCCTTTCTGTAGTCGGCTCATCCCTTGCATGCGCATGAAGAGTCAACTCGCCTGGTGGGCAGGTGGGGAGAGTGTGCGGGCGGCATATGCGAGCCCGGTGCGCACACGGCGTGTGAATGCAGTGGGCCCGGCACTCCGAAGAGTGCCGGGCCTTTCGAGCCACGGTGCGTAATCAGCCGTAGGTGTAGAAGCCCGAGCCCGTCTTCCGCCCCAGCCGGCCGGCGTCGACCATGCGTTGCAGCAACGGAGGAGCGGCGTAGAGCGGTTCCTTGTACTCCTCGTACATCGAGGACGCCACGGACGCGACCGTGTCCAGGCCGATCAGGTCGGTCAGCTTCAGCGGGCCCATCGGGTGGGCGCAGCCGAGCTCCATGCCGTTGTCGATGTCCTCGCGGCTGGCGATGCCCGACTCGAACATCCGGATCGCGGAGAGCAGATACGGGATCAGCAGCGCGTTGACCACGAAGCCGGAGCGGTCCTGGGCGCGGATGGCGTGCTTGCCGAGCACCTTCTCGGCGAAGACCTGGGCCCGGCCGAGCGTGCCCTCGGAGGTGGTGAGCGCCGGGATCAGCTCGACGAGCTTCTGCACCGGGGCCGGGTTGAAGAAGTGGATCCCGATGACGTGGTCGGGCCGGGAGGTGGCGACCGCCAGCTTCACCAGGGGGATCGAGGAGGTGTTGGAGGCCAGGATCGCGTCGGCCCGGGTCACCACCTGGTCGAGGACCTGGAAGATCTCGGTCTTGACCTGCTCGTTCTCGACGACGGCCTCGATCACCAGATCGCGGTCCGCGAACTCGCCGAGGTCGGTGGTGAAGCTGAGCCGCGCCAGCGTGGCGTCCCGCTCCTCCTCGGAGATCTTGCCGCGCTCGGCGGCCTTCGCCAGGGAGTTCAGCAGCCGGGTCCGGCCGATCTCCAGGGCCTCGCCGGTGGTCTCGGCGACCTTCACCTCCAGGCCGGCGCGGGCGCACACCTCGGCGATGCCCGCTCCCATCTGGCCGCAGCCGACCACTCCGACGCGCTCGATGTCGGTCACATCGTCCCTTTCGCTGGTCTACGGGCATCGCAGGGCCCCATTGGTCCGGTGCGCCTGCTCCGTTCGTGCACGTTACCGCCAAGTATCGATGATCGATCGCCGGGGTCGGGCAATCGGTCGGGCATCCTGGGGCGCGGAGACGGTCCGTGACCATGCGGATCCGCGGTGTTCGGGGGTGTGCAGATGGGGCGAGTGTCACGTCGGGCGGTCGCGCTGGCAGCGCTGGCGACGCTCATGTCGGCCTCGGGCGGTGCGTCGGCCGCACCGGGCCACCGGGCGGCCCGGCCGCGGAAGGTGGCCGAGATGCGGGGCGTGTGGCTGGCGACCGTGATGAACCGGGACTGGCCCTCCCGCCCGGGCCTGAGCGCGGCGGCGCAGCGGGCCGAACTGGTCGCCCATCTCGACAAGGCCGTTCAGAGCGGCCTCAACACGGTGCTGTTCCAGGTCCGTCCCACCGCCGACGCCCTGTGGCCCTCGCCGTACGAGCCCTGGTCGCAGTACCTCACCGGTACCCAGGGCAGGCATCCCGGCTGGGATCCGCTGGGCACGGCCGTCCAGGAGGCGCACGCCCGCGGCCTGGAACTGCACGCCTGGTTCAACCCCTACCGGATCGCGGCCCACGCGGATCTCGGGAAGCTGGTCGAGGCCCACCCCGCCCGCCGGCATCCGGACTGGGTGGTGACGTACGGCGGAAAGCTCTACTACAACCCGGGGCTGCCCGAAGTCCGCGCCTTCGTCCAGAACGCGATGCTCGACGCGGTGAAGAAGTACCCCGTCGACGCCGTGCACCTCGACGACTACTTCTACCCGTATCCGGTGCCGGGCCAGACCTTCGACGACGACGCGGCCTACGACCTGCACGGCGGCGGCTTCCCGAACCGGGCCGCCTGGCGGCGCGGCAACATCGACCTGCTGGTGCGCGAGACCTCTGCCCGTATCAAGGCGATCCGGCCCGCCGCCCGCTTCGGCATCAGCCCCTTCGGGGTGTGGCGCAACGACACCACCGACCCGCGCGGCTCACAGACCCGAGCGCTGCAGGCGTACGACGACCTGTACGCGGACACCCGCACATGGGTCCGGAAGAACTGGATCGACTACATCGTCCCGCAGCTGTACTGGAACATCGGCTTCCCAGCCGCCGACTACGCGAAGCTGCTGCCCTGGTGGGCGGAGGTGGCCCGGGGCACCAAGACGCGGTTGTACGCGGGTGAAGCGCTGTACAAGGCGGGCGACCCGGCGCAGTCCAGGGCCTGGCAGGACCCCGCCGAACTCTCCCGGCATCTCACGCTCGCCAAGGACCACCCCGAGGTGCGCGGGCACGTGTTCTTCGCCGCCAAGGACGTGGCGGCGGACCCCGTCGGAGCCATGGCACGGGTGATCGCCGACCACTACGGGCAGCCGGCGAGGACCCCGGGGGACTAGGACCTGTCCGGCGGATCAGGCCCTAGCGGTTCATCTCCTTGTGCCGGATCTCGGTGTCGGGGCCGGGGGAGCACACCCCCTCGTGCCCGTCCTCGAAGCGGACGCGGTACGGGGGGTTGCCTTCTCGCCCCAGCACTTCGACGATCTCGCCGATCTTGTCGTGCTGTCCGACCACCCTGCCGTGCTGGACAAGCTGGTCGCCCACGGTTGCACGCATCTGTCGGGCCTCCTCAGCATCTGCGGGAGCAGCGGTCCGTGTTCCTCGAGTTTACGGCGCGGGGCCCGGTCGGGACCGGTGCGTGCGCGCCGTTCAGCCGCGCGCCCGCTGGGTCACGGCGATGCACACGAGCACCGCCACGGCCGTCAGCGGTGCGGCCACCGTCAGGTGCTCGCCCAGCAGCAGCACCGACCACACCAGTGTGAGCAGCGGCTGGGCCAACTGCAACTGGCTGGCCCTGGGGATGCCGATGGCGGCCATGCCCCGGTACCAGACGAGGAGACCGAGGAACTGCGAGCCCGCCGCCACCCACAGCAGTCCCGCCACGCTGTGCAGGGTGAGGTGGGCGGGTTCGTACGACAGCCCCACCGCGGCGGCGGGCCCGGCGAGCGGCAGACACAGCACCAGCGCCCAGCCGATGACCTGCCAGCCCGGCATGACCCGGGCCAGCCGGCCGCCCTCGGTGTACCCGGCCGCGCACACCAGCAGCGCCCCGAAGAGGTAGAGGTCGGCGATGGTGAGCGCGCCGCCGCTCTGCTGCGCGGTGAAGGCGGCCACCGCGGCCGCGCCCGCGAGCGCCGCCGCCCAGAAGGTGCGGGAAGGGCGGGTGCCCATGCGCAGGGCGGAGAACAGGGCGGTGGTCAGCGGGAGCAGACCGACCACGACGGCGGCGTGCGCGGTGGTGGAGGTCTCCAGCGCGAGCGTGCTCAGCAGCGGGAAGCCGAGGACGACACCGGCGGCGACCACCGCGAGGCCGGGCCAGTGGCGCCGGGCGGGCACCGGTATGCGCAGCGCGAGCAGACAGCCGCCCGCGATCAGCGCCGCGAGGACGCTGCGCACGGCGACGAGGGACCAGGGGCCGAAGCCCTGCAGGCCCCAGACGGTGGCGGGGAAGGTGAGGGAGAAGGCGACGACGCCGAGGGCGGCGTGGAGGGTGCCGGCGGCCGTGGTCCCGGTGGTTCCGGTCGTCCCGCCCGCCGGGCTTACCGCTATCCGGGTCGGTGCAGTAGCGCTACTCTGTGCTCTCATGCGTGAGCGTAGCAGTGTGGACGATCTGGCGGACCAGCTGCGTCGGGAGCTGGAGCGCTACTCACCAGGTGGAAAGCTCCCGTCGAGCCGTGCCCTCGTCGAACGCTTCCGGGTCAGCCCGGTGACCGTCTCCCGGGCCCTCGCGCAACTGGCCGCCGAGGGCTTGGTCGTCACCCGGCCCGGTGCCGGCGCCTTCCGTGTCCGACCGCGTCCGCAGGCCGCCGCCGTGGGTGACACGTCCTGGCAGGAGGTCGCCCTCAGCGCGGACAGCGCGGCCGAACTCGTCCCGCGCTCGGTGGACGCTTCCGGTGTGCTGGTCACGCTGGCCGCCCCGGCAGCCGGCGTGATCGAGTTCAACGGCGGCTATCTGCATCCGTCGTTGCAGCCGGAGCGGGCGATGGCCGCGGCGCTGTCCCGCGCGGGCCGTCGCCCCGGAGCGTGGGGACGGCCGCCGGTGGAGGGGTTGCCGGAGCTGCGGGAGTGGTTCGCGCGGAGCATCGGCGGTGCGGTCACGGCCGCGGAGGTGCTCGTCACCTCGGGCGGCCAGTCCGCGCTGACCACCGCACTGCGCGCGCTCGCCCCGCCCGGCGCACCCGTGCTCGTCGAATCGCCCACCTACCCGGGCATGCTGGCGATCGCCCGCGCGGCCGGTCTGCGCCCGGTCCCGGTGCCGGTCGACGCGGACGGCGTACGGCCGTCCCTGCTCGCCGACGCCTTCCGGGCCACCGGTGCCCGGGTCTTCGTCTGCCAGCCGCTGTTCCAGAACCCGACGGGCGCCGTGCTCGCCCCCGAGCGGCGCGGCGAGGTGCTGCGCATCGCGCGCGAGGCGGGCGCGTTCGTCGTCGAGGACGACTTCGTACGACGGCTCGTACACGAGGACGCGGGGCCGCTGCCGCGCCCGCTGGCGGCCGACGACCCCGACGGCGTCGTCGTCCACGTCGGCTCGCTGACCAAGGCGACCTCGCCGAGCTTCCGGGTGAGCGCGCTCGCCGCGCACGGGCCGGTGCTGGAGCGGCTGCGGGCCATCCAGGTCGTCGACACCTTCTTCGTGCCCCGGCCCCTGCAGGAGGCGGCGCTCGAACTCGTCGGCTCGCCCGCCTGGCCGCGGCATCTGCGCGCGATCTCCGCCGAGTTGAAGACCCGCCGCGACACGATGACGGCCGCGCTGCGGCTCGACCTGCCGGAACTCTCCCTCCCGCACATCCCGTCCGGCGGCTACCACCTGTGGCTCCGCCTCCCCGAGGGCACTGGGGGCACCTCCCAGGCCTTCGGCTCCGGGGGAGAGTCCGCTCTCGTGGCGGCCGCCCTGCGCGCGGGCGTCGCGATCACCCCCGGCCGCCCCTACTTCAGCGCCGAACCGCCTGCCGGACACGTGCGGTTGAGCTTCGCGGCGGTGGCGGGGACGGGGGAGATCACGGAAGGGGTACGGCGGCTTCGTAGGGCCTGTGAGGAGGTGCTCTAGAAGGCTCTGTCGGGCTCTCGGGGGCTCTAGAGGTGCTTCAGAAGTGCTTCGGAGGTCCTCCGGAAAACGGCTCGACTACGTCGCCCGCGGCCTGCGAACCTCCCCGCATGACCGACACCCCGACCCTCGCCGAGGGCTACGAGATCTCCACCGACCCCGACCGCGTCGACGCCGAGCGCGTGCACCGCTGGCTGTCCACCGACGCGTACTGGGCGATCGGGCGGCCCCGGGAGAAACACGACCGAGCGATCGAAGGGTCGCTCAATTTCGGGGTGTATGAGTCGGTTTCCGGTGAACAGGTGGCGTATGCCCGGGTGATCACGGACCGGGCGACCTTCGCGTGGCTGTGCGACGTGTACGTCGACCCGGCGGTGCGCGGCAAGGGGATCGGCACAGCGCTCGTCGGGGCCGTACGGGAGCACCTGCGGCCCTGCGGGCTGCGGCGGATCCTCCTCGCCACGCACGATGCCCACGGGGTGTACCAGAAGCTGGGGTTCGCGCCGCTGGAGAAGCCGGACCAGTGGATGGCGCTCGTCTTCTAGCGGCCGACCCGCATAACTCCCAGGTAACACCTCTTGACCTGCGGACTCTCGCGACACACCATCGCCGCATGCAACTACGGGTCACGTTCGTCGCCGCCGCGCGCAGCTCCCCGCTGCTCGCCGAGCGCTTCGAGGACGACCGTCCGCTGGACCAGGCCGGCTGGGACGAGGTGCAGCGGGTCGCCCAGGATCTGATCCCGCTCGCGGCGGCCGAGCTGCGCTACTGCTCGCCGACCCCGCGCAGCCGCGCCACCGGCGATGCCCTGGGCTACTCGCCTCTGGTGCAACTCGCCCTGCGGGACTGTGGCATGGGGCGTTGGCGCGGACTGACGCTCGGCGAGGCGATGGCCCGTGAGCCGGGGGCCGTGGATGCCTGGCTCGCCGACCCGAACGGCACGCCGCACGGCGGTGAGTCGCTGCGGGAGTTCATCTCCCGGGTTGGGGGCTGGCTGGACACCCGGCCCGTCGGGGACGGCGGCCGGATCGTCGCCGTGGCCGAGCCCTCGGTGATCCGCGCCGCCCTGGTGTACGTGCTGAAGGCGCCGCCTCCGACGTACTGGAACATCGACGTCCGCCCGCTGTCGACGACCGTCGTCACGGGCCGGGCGGGGCGCTGGAACCTCCGCCTCGACGGAGTGTCGGCTCAGCCCTCACGGGCGTAGTCGGTGGTCAGGACCAGGTCCTTCGCGGGTCCGCCCACGCGCCACACGGTCCGCCAGTGGTCGGGGCCGCGGACGGTGAACTCCCCCCGGTAGAGGTCGGCCGAGCAGGGGTGGTCGGTGACATGGTGTCCCGAGGTCAGGTCCAGGTCGTGGAAGGGCCGCCCGTCGGCGAAGCGCACCTCCGCCGATCCGCGTGAGCGTCCCGTGCCCGACCCGGGCCCCGGCAGGAAGCGCAGGGTGCGCTCGGCGGGGCGGGGGACGCCTTGCCAGGTGAAGGTGCCGGACTCTTCGTGCAGCAGTCCGCCGTCGTCCAGCGGGCTGAAAGTCGTCGTACCGGAGAAGTGGCCCTCCGCGCCGCTCGTCAGATCCCGTACGGATCGCTCCACGCGCCAGCTCCCGGCCAGATACGCCAGTACGTCCGGCACTGGCCAGAACTCGCCCATCCCGTCCCGACCTCCGTCACATCGGTTGTTGTGCGATCCATTGACGCGTCCCTGCCCCCTCCCTATCTTGCCGTTCGAAGTGCTGATCATTGTCTGATATATCGAACGCACCTCTTTCGAACCGCACAACTCCACACCCCTGAGCCGCGGAGTATCCATGTCACGCACCCGCACCCGCTGGAGACTCGGTCTCACGGCCACCGCCTTCCTGGTGGCGGCCGGCCTCGTCCCGGCACCCGCGCACGCCGAGGACGTCACCGACTACGCGATCACCGTCGACCCGTCCGCCGAGGGCGCGAAGATCGACGACACGATGTACGGAGTCTTCTTCGAGGACATCAACCGGGCTGCCGACGGCGGTCTGTACGCCGAGCTCGTGCAGAACCGGTCCTTCGAGTACTCCACCGCCGACAACACCTCGTACACGCCCCTCACCTCCTGGACGGTGGACGGCGCCGCGCAGGTCGTGGACGACGCCGGCCGCCTCAACGAGCGCAACCGCAACTACCTCTCCCTGGGCGCGGGTTCGTCGGTCACGAACGCCGGCTACAACACCGGCATCCATGTGGACGAGGGCAAGAAGTACGACTTCTCGGTGTGGGCCCGTGCCACCGGCACCACCGCCCTCACCGTCGCCCTCCAGGATGCCGACGGCACGCTGGCCACCGCCCGCAAGGTGGCCGTGAAGAAGAGCGGCTGGGCCAAGTACACCGCCACCTTCACCGCGACCCGCACCAGCAGCAACGGCCGTCTCACCGTGGCCTCCTCCGCCGCGGCGGCTCTCGACATGGTGTCCCTCTTCCCGCGCGACACCTACAGGCACGAGCCCAACGGCCTGCGCAAGGACCTCGCCGAGAAGGTCGCCGCCCTGCACCCCGGCTTCGTGCGCTTCCCCGGTGGCTGCCTGGTCAACACCGGGTCCATGGAGGACTACAGCGAGGCCTCGGGCTACCAGCGCAAGCGCTCCTACCAGTGGAAGGACACCGTCGGCCCCGTCGAGGAGCGCGCCACCAACTCCAACTTCTGGGGCTACAACCAGTCGTACGGCCTCGGCTACTACGAGTACTTCCGCTTCGCCGAGGACATCGGCGCGATGCCCCTGCCCGTGGTCCCGGCGCTGGTGACCGGCTGCGGCCAGAACAAGGCCGTCGACGACGCGGCGCTGCTCGAGCGGCACATCCAGGACACCCTCGACCTCATCGAGTTCGCCAACGGGCCCGTGACCAGCGAGTGGGGTCGCAAGCGCGCCGAGATGGGCCACCCCAGGCCCTTCCACCTCACCCATCTCGAGGTCGGCAACGAGGAGAACCTCCCGGTCGAGTTCTTCGCCCGGTTCAAGGAGTTCCGCGCCGCCATCGAGGCCAAGTATCCGGACATCACCGTCATCTCCAACTCCGGCCCGGACGACGCCGGTTCGACCTTCGACACGGCCTGGCAGCTCAACAAGGACGCCAAGGCCGACATGGTCGACGAGCACTACTACAACAGCCCGCAGTGGTTCCTGCAGAACAACGACCGCTACGACTCCTACGACAGGAACGGCCCCAAGGTCTTCCTCGGCGAGTACGCCTCCTGGGGCAACGCCTTCAAGAACGGCCTCGCCGAAGCCGCGTTCATGACCGGCCTGGAGCGCAACGCCGATGTCGTCGAACTCGCCTCGTACGCGCCGCTGTTCGCCAACGAGGACTATGTGCAGTGGAGCCCGGACCTGGTGTGGTTCAACAACCACGCCTCCTGGAACTCCGCCAACTACGAGGTCCAGAAGCTGTTCATGAACAACGTCGGCGACCGGGTGGTGCCCTCCACGGCCACCGGCACGCCCTCGCTGCTCGGGCCCATCACCGGTGCCGTCGGTCTGTCGACATGGGCGACCACGGCGGCGTACGACGATGTGAAGGTCACCGGCGCGGACGGTTCGACCCTGCTCGGCGACGACTTCAGCGGGGACGCCTCACGGTGGACTCACACCGGCGGCGGCAGCTGGAGCGTCCAGGACGGGCAGTACGTGCAGACCGACATGGCCGCCGAGAACACCATGGTCTCGGCCGGCGACCCGTCCTGGCACGACTACGACCTGCATGTGAAGGCCACCAAGAAGTCAGGCAAGGAGGGCTTCCTCGTCGCCTTCGGCGTGAAGGACACCGGCAACTACTACTGGTGGAACCTGGGCGGCTGGAACAACACCCAGTCCGCCGTCGAGCAGGCCGTGGACGGCGGCAAGTCGACGCTGATCTCCAAGGCCGGGTCGATCGAGACGGGTCGTGACTACGACATCGACATCAAGGTGCGAGGCCGGCAGGTCACCCTCTACCTCGACGGCCAGGAGTGGGGCAGCTTCACCGACGACAAGCCGGCCGAGCCGTTCCGGCAGGTCGCCACCTTGGACAAGAAGACCGGTGACCTGATCGTCAAGGTCGTCAACGCCCAGTCCTCGGCGGCCCGCACGGCGATCGACCTGGGCGGCGCGAGGGTCGCGTCCAAGGCGAAGGTCACCACGCTGGCCGCCGCGCCGGACGCGGTGAACACGGAGACCGCGACGGCGGTGGCACCGGTGACGTCCACCTTCTCGGGGGTCGCCGACACGTTCACGTACACCTTCCCGGCGAACTCGGTCACGTTCCTGAGGATCAAGCAGAGGTAGTCGCATCTGGCGTGGGCCGCTGTCCCCAGGGGGCGGCGGCCCGACGCCGCGCTCTCCCGCACGGCTCCCCCGCGAACGTGCTCCCCATGCCGGGCAGGTTACGGGGATGCACAAACCGGATTGCATAAACGTGCAGCGAAACGTATAGTCATGCCATCCAAGAGGAGGATGGATCCCATGACGGTACGTGCGGCAGTGGCCGGAGCGAGTGGATACGCGGGCGGAGAGCTCCTGCGTCTCCTCCTGGCGCACCCCGAGGTCGAGGTCGGCGCCCTGACCGGCAATTCCAACGCCGGACAGCGGCTCGGCGCGCTGCAGCCGCACCTGCTGCCGCTGGCCGCCCGCGTGCTCCAGGAGACCACCGCGGACGTCCTGGCCGGACACGATGTCGTCTTCCTCGCCCTTCCGCACGGGCAGTCCGCCGCCGTCGCCGAGCAGCTCGGCCCGGATGTGCTCGTCGTCGACATGGGGGCCGACTTCCGGCTCAAGGACGCCGGTGACTGGGAGAAGTTCTACGGCTCCGCGCATGCCGGCACCTGGCCGTACGGCCTGCCCGAACTGCCGGGCGGCCGCGCCGCGCTGGAGGGGTCCAAGCGCATCGCGGTGCCCGGCTGCTATCCGACCGCCGTCTCGCTCGCGCTGTTCCCGGCGTACGCCGCCGGACTCGCCGAGCCGGAGGCCGTGATCGTCGCCGCGTCCGGGACGTCCGGCGCGGGCAAGGCGCCCAAGCCGAACCTGCTGGGCAGCGAGGTCATGGGCTCCATGTCGCCGTACGGCGTCGGCGGCGTCCACCGGCACACGCCCGAGATGATCCAGAACCTCAGCGCGGCGGCGGGGGAGCGGGTCTCCGTCTCCTTCACTCCCACCCTCGCGCCGATGCCCCGCGGCATCCTCGCCACCTGCACCGCTTCCGCCAGGGCGGGCGTCACGGCCGAGTCCGTCCGCGCCGCCTACGAGAAGGCATTCGCCGACGAGCCCTTCGTCCACCTCCTGCCGGAGGGGCAGTGGCCCGCCACGGCGTCCGTCTACGGTTCCAACGCCGTTCAGGTGCAGGTCGCGTACGACGAGGCCGCCGGCCGCATCATCGCGATCAGCGCCATCGACAACCTGACCAAGGGCACCGCGGGCGGTGCCGTCCAGAGCATGAACATCGCCCTCGGCCTCCCCGAGGAGCTCGGTCTTTCCACGATCGGAGTCGCACCGTGAGCGTCACGGCAGCACAGGGATTCCAGGCGGCGGGCATCGCCGCCGGGATCAAGGAGAACGGCAACCCGGACCTGGCCCTCGTGGTCAACACCGGGCCGCGCCGCGCCGCCGCCGGCGTCTTCACCTCCAACCGCGTCAAGGCCGCGCCCGTCCTGTGGTCCGAGCAGGTCCTCAAGACCGGCACGGTCTCCGCCGTGATCCTCAACTCCGGTGGCGCCAACGCCTGTACGGGCCCGAAGGGCTTCCAGGACGCGCACGCCACCGCCGAGAAGGTCGCCGAGGTGCTCGGTCTGGGCGCCGTCGAGGTCGCCGTCGCCTCCACCGGTCTGATCGGCATCCTGCTCCCGATGGACAAGCTGCTGCCGGGCGTCGAGCAGGCGGCCGAGGCCTTGAGCGAGCACGGCGGTGAGAAGGCCGCCATCGCCATCAAGACCACCGACTCCGTCCACAAGACCTCCGTCGTCACCAAGGACGGCTGGACCGTCGGCGGCATGGCCAAGGGCGCGGGCATGCTCGCTCCCGGCCTCGCCACCATGCTCGTCGTCCTCACCACCGACGCCGACCTCGACAGCGCGACCCTGGACAAGGCGCTGCGCGCCGCCACCAAGGTCACCTTCGACCGCGTCGACTCCGACGGCTGCATGTCCACCAACGACACCGTGCTGCTGCTGGCCTCCGGGGCCTCCGAAGTCACCCCGCAGTACGAGGAGTTCGCCGAGGCCGTACGCGCCGTGTGCGACGACCTCGGGCAGCAGCTCATCCGGGACGCCGAGGGCGCCAGCAAGGACATCAAGGTCGAGGTGATCAACGCCGCGAGCGAGGACGACGCCGTGGAGGTGGGCCGCACCATCGCCCGCAACAACCTTCTCAAGTGCGCCATCCACGGCGAGGACCCCAACTGGGGCCGCGTACTCTCCGCGATCGGCACGACGAAGGCCGCCTTCGACCCCGACGCGCTCAACGTCGCCATCAACGGCGTCTGGGTGTGCAAGCACGGCGGCGTCGGCGAGGACCGGGAGAAGGTGGACATGCGCTACCGCGAGGTCCGCATCACGGCGGACCTCGCGGCAGGCAATGAGTCTGCGGTGATCTGGACCAACGACCTGACGGCCGATTACGTCCACGAGAACAGCGCGTACTCCTCTTGACGTGCCCACTTGGTTGTCGCGGGTCCTCGCCGTCACCGACGAGGGTTCCTGTTTCATCGGCGACAGCTCGTCCCGGACGAGTCCGGGATGAGTCTTACACCGCCTCCGCAGGCCAGCACCGCCCGCCCGGCGGCTGATCCGAGATCTTTCCGAAAGTCGGCTATGACGGTCAATCACTCAGAAGAGGGAAAGTCCCCCACTCGTAAACACACCGCCCTCCCCAAGGCGCAGATCCTCATCGAGGCGCTGCCCTGGCTGGTGAGGCACAACGGCAAGACCGTCGTCATCAAGTTCGGCGGCAACGCCATGATCGACGAGGACCTGAAGGCCGCCTTCGCGCAGGACGTCGTGTTCCTGCACCACGCCGGCCTCAAGCCCGTCGTCGTGCACGGCGGCGGCCCGCAGATCAGCGCCGCCCTCGACAGGGCCGGCATCGTCAGCGAATTCAAGGCGGGCCTGCGCGTCACCACCGAGGACGCCATGGACGTCGTCCGCATGGTGCTGGCCGGGCAGGTGCAGCGCGAGCTGGTCGGACTGCTCAACGAGCACGGGCCGCTCGCCGTCGGCCTGACCGGCGAGGACGCGCACACCATCACCGCCGTCAAGCACCAGCCCGAGATCGACGGGGAGTTGGTCGACATCGGGCGGGTGGGCGAGATCACCGACATCGACACGGGCGCGATCGAGGCGCTGCTGGCGGACGGCCGTATCCCGGTCGTCTCGTCGATCGCCCGGAGCCAGGACGACCACCATGTCTACAACGTCAATGCTGATACGGCGGCTGCGGCACTCGCTGCTGCGCTGGGCGCCGAAACCCTCATGGTCCTCACGGACGTCGAGGGCCTCTACGAGGACTGGCCCCACAGCGACGAGGTGATCAGCCGCCTCACGGCTTCCCAACTGGAGAAATTGCTGCCGGAGTTGAGCTCCGGCATGGTGCCGAAGATGGAGGGCTGTCTGCACGCCGTACGCAACGGTGTGAACACCGCCCGGGTCATCGACGGCCGGGTCCAGCACTCGATCCTGCTGGAGATCTTCACCGACGAGGGCATCGGCACGATGGTCGTGCCCGACGAAAAGACCGACGCACAGGGGGAGTCATGAGCAACGAGGAACTGACCGCGCGGTGGCAGGGCGCGCTCATGAACAACTACGGCACTCCACGCCTGCCCCTCGTCCGCGGCGCGGGCAGCAAGCTGTGGGACGCCGACGGCAAGCAGTACCTCGACTTCGTCGGCGGCATCGCGGTCAACGCGCTCGGCCACGCCCACCCGGCGATCGTCGAGGCGGTCAGCACGCAGATCGCCGCCCTCGGCCATGTCTCCAACCTCTTCATCGCCGAGCCGCCCGTCGCGCTCGCCGAACGGCTGATCCAGCGCTTCGGCCGCGACGGCAAGGTGTACTTCTGCAACTCCGGTGCCGAGGCCAACGAGGGCGCCTTCAAGATCGGGCGGCTGACCGGGCGGAGCCACATGGTGGCCACCGACGGTGGCTTCCACGGCCGGACCATGGGCGCCCTCGCCCTGACCGGTCAGCCCGGCAAGCAGGAGCCCTTCCTGCCGCTGCCCGGTGACGTCACGCACGTGCCGTACGGAGACGCTCAGGCACTGGCCGCCGCGGTCACCGAGGAGACCGCGCTCGTCATCATCGAGCCGATCCAGGGTGAGAACGGGGTCGTGGTGCCCCCGGCCGGCTACCTCAAGGCTGCCCGGGCGATCACCGCGTCGACCGGCTCGCTGCTGGTCCTGGACGAGGTGCAGACCGGGATCGGGCGGACCGGGCACTGGTTCGAGTACCAGGCCCACGAGGGCGTCCTGCCGGACGTCGTCACGCTCGCGAAGGGGCTCGGCGGCGGACTGCCGCTCGGTGCGACGGTCGCCTTCGGGCGGGCCGCGGAGTTGCTGCAGCCCGGCCACCACGGTACGACCTTCGGCGGCAACCCCGTCGCCTGCGCGGCCGGGCTCGCGGTCCTGGACACGATCGCGGCCGAGGGCCTCCTGGAGAACGTCAAGCGGCAGGGCGAGAAGCTGCGTGACGGAATCGAGGGAGCCGACGGCAGCCCCAGCCATCCGTTGATCGCACATGTCCGGGGTGCGGGCCTCCTCCTGGGTATCGTGCTCACCGAGCCGCTCGCGCCGAAGGTGCAGCAGGCGGCTCAGGACGCCGGGTTCCTGGTGAACGCGCCCGCCCCTGATGTCGTACGGCTGATGCCTGCGCTGAACCTCGGGGATGACGAGGTGGACGCGCTGCTCCAGGCACTGCCCGGCATCCTGGACGTGGCCAAGGGGGACGGATGATCCGGAGAATGAGACGACGATGAGCCAGGCGCAGGAGCACGAGCAGACCGCAGGGCCTGCCGTACCGCAGACCCGCACCGCACGCCACCGCCGGATCGTGGACATCCTCAACCGGCAACCGGTGCGGAGCCAGAGCCAGTTGGCGAAGCTGCTCGCGGACGACGGGCTGAGCGTCACTCAGGCGACGCTCTCCCGGGATCTCGACGAGCTGAACGCGGTGAAGATCCGCAACACCGACGGTGACCTGATCTATGCGGTGCCGAGCGAGGGGGGGTTCCGTACGCCGCGGGTCCCTCTCGGGGGGTCGGCGAAGGAGGAGCGGATGCGGCGGCTGTCGGCGGAGCTGCTGATCTCCGCGGAGGCTTCGGCGAACCTGGTCGTGCTGCGGACGCCGCCGGGTGCCGCGCAGTTTCTGGCCTCGGCCATCGATCAGGCCGAGCTGCACGACATTTTGGGGACCATCGCGGGTGACGACACATTGCTGTTGATCAGCCGGGATCCTCTTGGGGGGCAGGCGTTGGCGGATCATCTGCTGCGGTTGGCTCAGAACGGGCACGGGAACGGCCACTGAGGGGGCGGGTTCGGGTGGTGTGCCGGGTGCGGTGGGTGGGGGCTGGTCGCGCCATTCCCCGCGCCCCCAGGTAGGTGCACTCACCCGAGTCGAGCTGCTGGGCGCCCCGTCCACCGCACCCTGTCGCCCGCCGTGATCAGCCCCCCGTCCAGCCGCGGGCAGTCGTGCCGCCGGCGTCACCGGTGGGCGCGGGCGGCACCCCGTAAGCGCCGGGCTGCGCGACCCACCCCCGCCCCGCTGCCGCGGCGGTCAACCCAGCCGCGCCGCGAGTCCTCCCGTGCAGCGCACCTCGTCGCCCGCTGTGATCAGGAGTGCCTCCACGTCCGGGAGGGACTCCAGCCAGCCCAGTGCCTCTCGTGAGCCCATCGCGAAGGCCGCGGTCGCCCAGCAGTCCGCCCACGTCAGGCGAGGAGCGACGACGGTGACCGCCAGCAGGTCGGTCACCGCGGAGCGGCCCGTTCGGGGGTCGACGATGTGCGTGCCGCGCTCGGCCGTGCCGGACGTGGCGACGGCCAGTTCGGGGACACCTGCCGCTGAGACGACGGCCGCGAGGCCCCCAGGCCGCAACGGATCCGACACCCCGATCCGCCACGGTCGCTCCGGTCCCGGTACGCCCAGCATCTGGACGTCTCCACCGCCGTTGACGCTCACCCCGGTCGCCCCGGCCTCGGCCAGTCGCAGGGCGGCCCGCTCCGCGGACCAGCCTTTGACGATGCCGGTCGGGTCGAGGCGGCCCTCGTAGCGCATGCTGAACCAGCCGTCGCTGGCCCCCTCGGCCTCGGCGCCGAGGCCGAGGACTTCGGCGACCATCGGATCGCACTCCTCGACGGTCAGCTCGCCCCGGGCCAGCCGGGAGATCTCGCTGTCGTCGCGGTACGTGCTGAACACCTCGTCGACGCGATGCAGTCCGGCCACCGCCTCGCGCAGTGCCGCCTGTACGACAAGGGGATCCCCGCCGCGGACGTCGAAGGAGAAGACCGTCCCCATGACCTCCTCCGCATGACGTACCGCGGCGGGAGCTTCTGCCGACTCGGCCACCGTGTCAGCCACCGGCCTGGTCCAGGGCCGACTGCAGCGACTTCTTGTAGCCGGCGCTGGTGTAGGTGGCTCCGGAGACGGCGTCGATGTCCGCGTTTCCGGCCGCGACCGCTGCCTGGTTGAGTTTGGGTACGGCGTTGGCGGTGATCTGGTCGCTCTGGCCGCCCTTGGGTGCTTGTACGGTCTCGGCTTTGGTGATCTTGCCGCCTGCGACGGTGATGCGTACCTGGACTGCGCCGTACTGGGTCTGGGCGGCGTCTCCGGTGACGGTCTTGGCGGCCTGGGCGTTGCCCGCGTCCTCGGCGGCCCCCGACCCGGCCGTGGCGTTCGCCTTGTCGATCGCCGACTGCAGCGACTTCTTGTAGCCGGCGCTGGTGTAGGTGGCTCCGGACACCGCGTCGATGTCCGCGCTCTGCGCGGCCACCGTCGCCTGGTTGAGCTTGGGTACGGCGTTGGCGGTGACCTGGTCGCTCTGGCCGCCCTTGGGTGCCTGGACGGTCTCGGCCTTGGTGATCTTGCCGCCCGCGACGGTCAGCCGGACCTGGACGGCACCGTACTGGGTCTGGGCCGCGTCCCCGGTGACCATGCCGGTCCCGGCGGCCTGGGCGCCGCCCTGGGCCGACTGCCCCGCGGCCGGCGGCTGTGACGCCGCTCCGTCGGCGGCCGCGGAGGACGGGTCGGACGACGGTTTCAGTGACAGCAGCAGCACGACACCGGAGACGGTGGCGGCGCTCGCGAGCATCACACGTCGGATGGGGTGACTCTTCCTCATCGCTTCTACAGCTCCTGAAGTCCCGTCGCTCACATCTCGAACGACTCGTGATGGATGCGGCGGGCGGGCACACCCGCGCCGCGCAGTGCTTCGTACACGGACTGCGCGAACCCGGGCGGGCCGCACATGAAGACGTCGTGGTTGTCGATGTCCGGCAGCTTCTGCCGCAGCCGCTCCGCAGAGATGTCGGGGCGTTCCCCGTCAGGGCTGTTGACCGCGTACATCAGCCGGGCCCCGCGCTCGTCCGCGATGGTGGCCAGCTCGTCCCACAGGGCCAGGTCCTGGGTGCTGTTGGCCCGGTAGAGCAGGGTGATGTCGCCGGACGCGCCGGGCAGCGTCTCGAACAGCGCCCGCATCGGGGTGATCCCTACGCCGCCCGCGACCAGCAGCACCTTGCCGCGGCTGCGGCGGGCGGCGGTCAGCGCGCCGTACGGGCCCTCGGCCCACACCTTGGTGCCGGCCGTCAGCTCGCGCAGCCGTTCGCTGTGGTCGCCGATCGCCTTCACCGTGATCCGCAGCATGTCGGGGCGGGGCGCCGCCGACAGCGAGTACGGGTGCGAGCTGAACCGCATGCCCGGCGCCAGGAACCGCCAGCGGAAGAACTGGCCGGCCTCCGCGCCCATCCGGTGCAGCTTCCGCCCGCCGATCAGCACCGACACGATGCCCGGGGTCTCCTCGATGACCGCCGCCACGTACATCCGGTGCCGCAGGTTCAGGCGGATCGGAGTGAGGATCCGGTACCAGATCACCAGCGCCGTCACCGAGCCGTACAGCCCGTACCAGACGGTTTTTGCGGCCGGTTCGACGGCGAACTCGTTGCCGGTGGTGAGCTGGTGCCAGAAGGTCAGGAACACCGCCGCGTACGTCAGCAGGTGCACGTGGTACCAGGTGTCGTACGGAATCCGGCGGCGCACCGGGCCGATCGACAGGAGCCCGATCAAGAACAGCAGGCCGGTGCCGATGGCGGCCTTGCCCATGTCCGGCAGCTGGTTGATGGAGTCCATCGTCTGCTGGACGATGTCGCCGAGGCCCTTGCCCGCCTGGAGGGCGTAGCCCCACATGATCAGGAAGACGTGGGCGACCGTCAGGCAGAGCGTGTAGCGGCCGCTCATCGCATGCCAGCGTGCCACCCGGTCGGAGCCCACCCGGCGCTCCAGCGCGGGCACCCGGGCCATCTGGAGCACCACCAGCGCCATGAGGTAGCCGGCGAGCAGACCGGTGATCCGGCCCGCGTTGAGGATCTTGCCGTTGTTGTCGCTGATCGAGGGGGTGTTGGCCCACCACAGCCACAGCACACCCGCTGCCCCGGCCCACACGGCGAGCAGCAGCAGGGTCGCCGGGGAGCGGCGCGGGCGGATGCGGCGCATCGTCTGGCGGCGGGCGGCGCGGCCGCCTGCGAGCGTGGTGGTCACGGTTCCTCCGAGGGCGGGGCAAGGGGGGTGGCGTGGTCCCTTGGTTCTCAGATACGTGCCGCGACGCCTGTGTGTTCAGCCGCCTGCCGAGTCCAGTGCGGACTGGAGTGACTGGCGGTAACCGTCACTTGTGTACGTCGCTCCCGAGACCGTGTCGATGTCGGCGCTCTGCGCGGTCAACGCCTCGCTCCGCAGCCGGGGGAGGGCGTAGCTGTTGATCTCCTGGTCCCGGGGATTGTCCGTGGGGTAGGTGACGGCCGTGACGTCGGTCAACCGGCCGTTCTTCAGGGTGATTCGTACCTGGACGGGGCCCCAACGGGTCTGCACGGTCTCGCCGTTGACGGTCTTCGTGACCGCGGCGGAGCCACCGGATCCGCTCGAACTGCTCGAACTGCTCGAGGGCGCCGGTACCGCGAGCGCGACCTGCGGGGCGGTGTGCGGCTTCAGCGACAGCAGCAGCACCATGCCGGAGACGGTGGCCGCGCTCGCCAGGACGATGCGGCGCAGGGGACGGTTCTTCTTCAGTGCGTGCACGTGCGGGCCTCGCAACTCTCACAGCTCGAACGACTCGTGGTGGATACGCCGGTCCGGCACACCGGCGGCGCTGAGCGCCTCGTAGACATCTCGGGCGAAACCGTGCGGTCCGCAGACGTACACGTCGTGCGCGGCGAGGTCCGGTACGGCCGCGCGCAGGGACTCGGCGGTGAGGCTCGGGCGACGCCCGTCCGGCCCGTTGAGGGCATAGTGCACGCGCGCTCCGCGCCACCGCGCGATGGCCTCCAACTCCCCGCCCAGCGCGAGGTCTTCGGCGCTGCGCGCCCGGTAGAGGAGGGTGACCTCGCCCGGCAGGGTCTCGAACAGGGCCCGCAGCGGGGTGATGCCGACCCCGCCCGCGATCAGCAGGGACTTCGGGGCGCTCTGCCGTTCCGCGGTCAGGGAACCGTACGGGCCCTCCGCCCACACCCGCGTGCCGGGCCGCAGCAGGGAGACCGCCGCGCTGTGGTCGCCGAGGGCCTTGACGGTGATCCGCATCCGGTCGCGGCGGGGCGGTGCCGACAGCGAGTACGGCGTCGACGTCCAGCCCATGCCCTCGCCGAAGAACCGCCAGCGGAAGAACTGCCCCGGCTGCGCGCCCAGTTCGTCGAGCCGCCGCCCCCGTACGACGACGGAGTACACGCTCGGCGCCTCCTTGTGGACGGACTCCACGCGCAGCCGGTGCCGCAGGTTCAGCCGCACCGGCACCAGCAACCGGAACCAGACCACCAGGGCCGCGACGCCCAGGTACAGCGCGTACCAGGCGGCCGTGGCCGTGGCGTTGCCGCTGAGGTCGTTGCCCAGGGTCAGCTGGTGGAAGAAGGCGAGGAAGACGGCGACGTACGTGAGCAGGTGGACGTAGTACCAGAACTCGTGGCTCAATCGTCGCCGTGCGGCGCGCGCCGAGGTGATGCCCACCGCGAACAGGATGATCGTGCCGAAGCCGGCCTTCAGCATGTCCGGGTAGTCCAGGACCACCGTGACCGTCTCGTGCCAGAGCGAGGCGCGGTCCTGGGCCGCGTACCCGAGGAGGATCAGCGTGATGTGCGCGACCAGCAGGCACACGGTGTACCGGCCGGCCATCGCGTGCCAGCGGGCCACCCGGTCGGATCCGATCCGCCGCTCCAGCAGCGGAACGCGCGCCATCAGCCCGACGAGCATCGCGCAGGCGTACCCGCACAGCAGCCCGGCGATCCGCCCGGCGCCGGTCAGCCACCCCGCCGTGCCGACCACCGAGCCGGTGTCGGCCCACCACAGGGCCACGACGGCCGCCGCCCCGGCCCACAGCAGGGCGAGCACCACTCCCGCGGGGGAGCGGCGCGCGACCGGCATCACGGCCGGTGCCGTCCGCCGTTCGTACACGGTGGTCATGTGTGCGTCCTTTCGTCTGTCCAGGACGCCACTGTGCGGGCGCAAGCTCTCAGCACGCTCTGAAACGGCACCCCTCCGAGCGCACTCAGAGGAAACTCAGAGCCTTCGACGGCGGCCGCGGTCGCCGGGAGGGGTGATGCTGGAGAGGCCATGAACACCACCCGCTCCGGCCGCCCAGCCCTCACCCGTCCCGACGGCACTCCGCTGCGCGTCCTCGTCGTCGACGACGACCCCGACCTCGCCGAGGTGCTCTCCGGGGCCCTGCGCTACGAGGGCTGGCAGGTCCGCACGGCCGGAGACGGGGCGTCCGCCGTCACCGCGGCCCGGGAGCTGATGCCGGACGCGGTCGTCCTGGACGTGATGCTCCCGGACACCGACGGTTTCGCCGTGCTGCGTTCCCTGCACAGCGTGAAGGCGGACGTGTGCGTCCTCTTCCTCACCGCGCGGGACGCGGTGGAGGACCGTATCGCCGGCATCACGGCGGGTGGCGACGACTACGTGACCAAGCCGTTCAGCCTGGAGGAGGTCGTCGCCCGGCTCCGTGGCCTGCTGCGCCGCGCCGGCATGGCCCGGCAGCTGGACGAGGGGCCACGGCTCATCGTGGGCGACCTGGTCATGGACGAGGAGGCCCGCGAGGTGACCCGCGCCGGCGAGCTGATCGAGCTGTCGCCGACCGAGTTCGAACTCCTCCGCTTCCTGATGCGCAACCCGCGCCGTGTGCTGAGCAAGGCGCAGATCCTCGACCGCGTCTGGTCCTATGACTTCGGGGGCCGTGCCCACGTCGTCGAGCTGTACATCTCGTATCTGCGCAAGAAGGTGGACGTCGGCCGGGAACCGATGATCCACACGGTCCGCGGGGCCGGGTACGTGCTCAAGCCGGTGACCTCATGAGGTTCCTGCGGCGCCTGCCGCGCCCGTACACCCTCCGGGCGCGGCTCACCGTCGGCCTGGTGGTGCTGCTGGCGGTCAGTTGCGCCGCCGTCGGCGTGGCCGCCGTGGTGGAGCTGAACGGCTTCCTCACCAGCCGTCTCGACGAGCAGCTGGCCGAGGTGGGAAACCGGTTCCCGGCGAGCCTGGAACACGGCGGCACGCTGCCGGACGACCACGACGGCGACGAACACGGCGACGACCGCAGACAGGCCACGGGAACCTTCGGCGCCCGCCTGCTCGACGGCACCACGACCAACGCGGCGGTCGTCCGCCCCACCGGCGTCCAGAACGTCCCCCTGACCGGCCGGGACAAGAAGGAGCTCGCCGCGATCCCGGTCGACGGCGACGGGCACAGCATCGACCTCTCCCACCTGCACGAATACCGGGTCGCCGCGTCCGAGGGGATCGACGGCGACGTACTGATCACCGGCCTGCCCCTGGAACCCGTCGAGGCCACCGTCCACCGCCTGGAACTGGTCGCCGGGATCGTCTTCGGCGCCGCCCTCACCGTCACCGGCGTGGTCGGCGCGCTCTGGGTGCGCTGGTCGCTGCGCCCGCTCAGGCGGGTGGCCGCCACCGCCACCCGGGTCAGCGAACTCCCGCTGGCCAGCGGCGAGGTGACCCTGCCCTCACGCACCCCCGAGTCGGACCCGCGCAGCGAGGTGGGCCGGGTCGCCGGAGCCTTCAACCGCATGCTCGGCCACGTCGAGGACGCACTCACCAAACGCCACGCCAGCGAGGAACGGCTGCGCAGCTTCGCCGCCGACGCCAGCCACGAACTGCGCACCCCGGTCGCCTCCGTTCGAGGCCACGCCGAGCTGGCCCTGCTGCACCCGGGCCCGGTGCCGCCGGAGGTCACCCGTGCGCTGGACCGCATCGCCGCCGAGTCCTCCCGCATGGGCGAGATGGTCGACGACCTGCTGCTCCTGGCCCGCCTGGACGCGGGCCGCCCCCTGGAACGCGCCCCCGTCGACCTCACCCGCCTGGTGCTGGACGCCGTGACGGACGCGCGGGCCGCGGGCCCCGGCGACCGCTGGGAACTGGACCTCCCGGAGGACCCGGTGACGGTCACCGGTGACGAACACCGCCTCCACCAGGTGTTGGCCAACCTGTTGGCCAACGCGCGGCTGCACACACCCCTGGGCACCAAGATGACGGTCACCCTCGAGACCGACGGCCGGGCAGCCACCCTCACGGTCCACGACAACGGACCCGGCATCCCCGACGACATCCAGCCCGCAGTCTTCGAACGCTTCACGAGAGCCGACCACCGCCGCACCGACGCCCCCGGCGGGGGAGCGGGCCTGGGCCTGTCGATCGTGGCGGCGGTGGTGGAGGCGCATGGCGGGAGCGTGGCACTGGAGAGCCGCCCGGGCTCGACGACGTTCACGGTCCGGCTTGGTACCGGGTGACCTCGGCACCGAATGATTTCAGTACCGGGTGACCTCAGTACCGGGTGATCGCCGTACGACCGCTCCGCGTCCCGATGGCGATGTGCGGGCCCTTCCCCGGCTCGGCCCACCGCAGGATCCGCCGCATCGCCGCCGCGGACACCGACACACAACCGGCCGTGGACCCCCGCCCGTTGACATGCAGAAAGATCCCGGCGCCTCGCCCGCGCACCGGCTCGGCGTAGTTGAACCCGATGACCATCGCGTACGCGTACTGCGTGCCGTAGGAGATCAACCGCTCCGCCTCCGCCGCCCGGCAGTCCGCGGGCCGCGGCTCCACCCACCGGTTGTAGGACCGCGAGTCGTTGTCCTGGCACCACCAGGAGTGCTCCCGCACCGCCCGGTACTTGTACGTCGTCCCACCCGGCGCCCCCTTGATCCCGAAGGCATACGGCAATGAGTACAGCCCCGTAGGCGTGGTGTTCGTCCCCTGCCTCCGTACGGCCCCCTCGACGAGCCCCTTCGCCCCGAACCGGGCGGCGGCCGAACCGGCCTTCACCCACTGCCCGCTGCGCCGGTCCCACCACGTCACCGTGCCCGACGTCGAACCGGCCTGCGCGGCCACCGCCGTGATCAGCTGGCTGCCGCCACCCGTGTCCGCCATCCGCGCGGGCAGCGGAGCCGTCGGCCCACCACCGGGCGCGGCACCGACAACGAGCAGGGACGCGGACGCCAGGGCGGCGACGACAACAGAGCGCATGATCCCGAACCTACGGCGAGGCAACGGCGACGGCATCGGGGCTGACCCGTTCGGGGGTGTCCCCGCGGTGTTGCTAAAGCGGACCGAGTGGCAACGGCAGTCCGGGCAGGCCGTCCATGCTCGTGGCGATGTGCTCCTTCTTCGCGAAGTACGCGCTCAATGACTCGTCGTCCTCGCGCGCGAAGCGCTTGCCGTGCAGCTCGCGATCCGAGTCGTACGACATGTACGGCACCGCGTACCCGCAGGAGTCCCGGATGAGTTCGGCCCGTACGACGACTATGGCGCGCAGGCCGTGCGAGGCCGGGTCGATGTCCGGGAAGTGCGCCAGCAGTTCTTTGAAGCGCGGGTCGTCGCGGAAGACCGGCTCGCCGCGGCCGTGGACGCGCACGATGTTCGGCGGGCCCTGGAAGGCGCACCACATCAGGGTGATCCGGCCGTTCTCGCGCAGATGCGCGATCGTCTCCGCGGTGGACCCGGCGAAGTCCAGGTAGGCCACGGTGAGTTCGTCGAGGATCACGAAGGAGCCCTTGAGGCCCTTGGGGGAGAGGTTCACCGTGCCGTCCCCGGACAAGGGGGCCGACGCGGTGAAGAAGAGGGGCTGTTCCTCGATGAACTTGCGGAGCCGGCCGTCTATGCGCTCATAAGTCTTTCCCATGTCTAACGATTATGGGCGCAAGTCTTTCGCCTGTCTAATGAATTCCGGCGTCCGCTTCTGCTGGGAGCTTCGAGACCTGGCGGCCTCGGAGAGACTCCGAGACCCTCCGTGGCCGCCCCGGCCGGCGCTCACGCGGGGCGGCCACAGCGCCTGTCACGTCACTCGGTGACCGTGCAGGCGGCCAGGGAGTTCAGGCCCTCGGGCTTCTCGGCGGTACGGCCGATGGAGATGGCGATGCGGTCGATGGTCGACACGCGCTTGTCCTCCAGCGGGCCGAGGATGGCGTTCTGGACGAAGTTGGGGCCGCCCTGGCCGACGGTGTCGACGAGTCGCTTGTTGGCCTCGTCGATCTGGGTCTGGAGGAGGGTGAGGTTGCGGTCGACCTCGGCCTGTGCGGAGGCCGGGATCGCGGGCAGCTCCGACGCGACGTCCGGGCAGCTGATGGTGCCCACCGCGCCGGCGTCGTCCGCCTCCCCTGTGTCGCCCGCCTCGCCGGTGTCCCCGCCGGCCCCCTCGGTGGCGGTCGCGCTCGGCGTGGCCTCGGCCTCGCCGCCGGCCTGCTCCTCGCCCGCACCGGCCTCCTCGCCGGTCTCGGCGGCACCGTCCGCGTTGAGGGCGCACGGCGCGAGCGCGTCGAGGCCGACCGGCTTCTCCGCCGTACGGCCGATCG
Source organism: Streptomyces sp. NPDC006602 (assembly GCF_042870385.1). Classification (NCBI taxonomy): domain Bacteria; kingdom Bacillati; phylum Actinomycetota; class Actinomycetes; order Kitasatosporales; family Streptomycetaceae; genus Streptomyces; species Streptomyces sp. NPDC006602. The sequence continues at coordinate 104,309 of NZ_JBIAHG010000008.1, forward strand.
CGGTGGCGATGCGGTTGACGGTGGCGATCCGCTTGTCCTCCAGCGGGCCGAGGATGGCGTTCTGGACGAAGTTGGCCCCGCCCTGGCCGACGGTGTCGACGAGTCGCTTGTTGGCCTCGTCGATCTGGGTCTGGAGCAGGGTGAGGTTGCGGTCGACCTCGGCCTGTGCGGAGGCGGGGATCGCGGGCAGTTGGGACGCGACGTCCGGGCAGCTGATGGTGCCGGGGCCGGCCAGCGTCCGGGCGTTCGTGGTGCCGCTCTTCGATCCCGCCGACTCCCCGGCGAGGGCGGAACCGGCGATGACCGCGCCGGTCATGACCACCGCGGCGGCGCCGCCGATCAACGCGACGCGACGCTTGTTGTACTTCGGAAGAGCCCTGGACATGCGGATGCCTCACTCGGGTCAGGTGGTCTCAGTGGTGACAAACGCGGCGCCTGCGTTCGGCGAGAGATACGGGAAAGCGGTTTCCGGTGTTCAAACCCCGGGCGAGATTGACGAATCATGCAGACTCCTGCATACTCATGCATGTCAGCGAAGCACTGTGAGGAGAACCCCGTGACCGAGCGCGTCGTACTCGCCTACTCGGGCGGTCTGGACACCTCCGTCGCCATCGGCTGGATCGCCGAGGAGACGGGCGCCGAGGTCATCGCGGTCGCGGTCGACGTCGGCCAGGGCGGCGAGGACCTGGACGTCATCCGCAAGCGCGCCCTCGCGTGCGGCGCGGTCGAGGCCGAGGTCGCGGACGCCAAGGACGAGTTCGCCGAGGAGTACTGCCTCCCGGCGATCAAGGCCAACGCCCTCTACATGGACCGCTACCCGCTGGTCTCCGCGCTCTCCCGGCCGACGATCGTCAAGCACCTCGTCGCCGCCGCCAAGAAGCACGGCGCCACCACCGTCGCCCACGGCTGCACCGGCAAGGGCAACGACCAGGTCCGCTTCGAGGCCGGCATCGTCGCCCTCGCCCCCGACCTCCAGTGCATCGCCCCGGTCCGCGACTACGCGATGACCCGCGACAAGGCCATCGCGTTCTGCGAGGACAAGGACCTCCCGATCGCGACCACCAAGAAGTCCCCGTACTCCATCGACCAGAACGTCTTCGGGCGCGCGGTCGAGACGGGCTTCCTGGAGGACATCTGGAACGGCCCGATCGAGGACATCTACGAGTACACGCAGAACCCGGCCCTCCCGCGCGAGGCCGACGAGGTGATCATCACCTTCAAGGAGGGTGTCCCGATCGCCATCGACGGCAAGCCCGTCTCGGTGCTCCAGGCCATCCAGCAGCTCAACGAGCGCGCCGGTGCCCAGGGCATCGGCCGGATCGACATGGTCGAGGACCGGCTGGTCGGCATCAAGTCCCGTGAGGTGTACGAGGCTCCCGGCGCGATCGCCCTGATCACCGCCCACCAGGAGCTGGAGAACGTCACCGTCGAGCGTGAACTCGCCCGCTACAAGCGGCAGGTCGAGCAGCGCTGGGGCGAACTGGTCTACGACGGCCAGTGGTTCTCCCCGCTCAAGCGCGCCCTGGACGGCTTCGTCAACGAGGCCAACCAGCACGTCTCCGGTGACATCCGGATGACCCTGCACGGCGGCCGCGCGGTCGTCACCGGCCGGCGTTCCCAGTCGTCGCTGTACGACTTCAACCTGGCGACGTACGACACGGGCGACACCTTCGACCAGGCCGCGGCCAAGGGCTTCATCGACATCTACAGCCTGTCGTCGAAGATCGCCGCGCAGCGCGACCTGGCGTGGCAGTAGGGACCCTGCACAAGCAGTAGCGTGAATGCCGCCTCCCTGACCGCCGGTCGGCAGGGAGGCGGTGGCACATCCACGAACATGCCTTTGAGGAGCAACGCAAGTGAGCAGCAACAGCGGTGACGTACGGCTCTGGGGCGGCCGTTTCGCCGACGGTCCCGCCGAGGCCCTGGCGAAGCTGTCCGCGTCCGTCCACTTCGACTGGCGGCTCGCGCCCTACGACATCGCCGGTTCGCGTGCCCACGCGCGCGTGCTGCACAAGGCGGGACTCCTCGCCAAGGACGAGCTGGCCCGGATGCTCGCGGGCCTCGACCAGCTCGCGACGGACGTGGCATCGGGCGACCTCGTCGGCACCATCGCCGACGAGGACGTCCACACGGCCCTGGAGCGAGGCCTCCTGGAGCGCATCGGCCCCGACCTCGGCGGCAAGCTCCGCGCCGGCCGCTCCCGCAACGACCAGGTCGCGACCCTCTTCCGCATGTACCTGCGCGACCACGCCCGCATCATCGGCGGCTTGATCGCCGACCTCCAGGACGCCCTGATCGGCCTGGCCGAGGCCCACCCGGACGTGGCGATGCCCGGCCGCACCCACCTCCAGCACGCCCAGCCGGTGCTCTTCGCCCACCACGTCCTCGCGCACGTCCAGTCCCTGTCCCGGGACGCCGAACGCCTGCGCCAGTGGGACGAGCGGACGGCCGTGTCGCCGTACGGCTCGGGCGCCCTCGCGGGCTCCTCCCTCGGCCTGGACCCGGAAGCGGTCGCCAAGGACCTCGGCTTCGAGCACGGTAGCGTCGGCAACTCCATCGACGGCACGGCCTCCCGTGACTTCGTCGCCGAGTTCGCCTTCATCACGGCGATGATCGGGGTCAACCTCTCCCGCATCTCCGAGGAGATCATCATCTGGAACACGAAGGAGTTCTCCTTCGTGACCCTGCACGACGCGTTCTCCACGGGCTCGTCGATCATGCCGCAGAAGAAGAACCCGGACATCGCGGAGCTGGCGCGCGGCAAGTCGGGCCGCCTGATCGGCAACCTGACCGGCCTCATGGCGACCCTCAAGGCGCTCCCGCTCGCCTACAACCGCGACCTCCAGGAGGACAAGGAGCCCGTCTTCGACTCCTGCGACCAGCTGGAGGTCCTGCTCCCCGCCTTCACCGGCATGATCGCCACCCTCACCGTCAACCGCGAGCGCATGGAGGAGCTGGCCCCGGCCGGCTTCTCGCTCGCCACCGACATCGCCGAGTGGCTGGTCAAGCAGGGCGTGCCGTTCCGGGTCGCGCACGAGGTCGCCGGCGAGTGCGTGAAGGTCGCCGAGGCAGAGGGCAAGGAGCTGGACGGCCTCACCGACGAGCAGTTCGCGAAGATCTCCGCCCACCTCACCCCCGAGGTCCGGTCCGTCCTCAACGTGGCCGGCGCCCTGGCCTCCCGCAACGGCCGCGGCGGTACGGCACCCAGCGCGGTGGCCGTGCAGCTGGCGGAGGTCAAGGCGGACGTGGCGGCGCAGCACGAGTGGGCGGACGCAAAGAAGAAGGCGTGAGGACAGCGCCCCGTAAGGGGCGCGGCGAACTGCGCGAGTAACCACCACGCGCCCGCACTCGCCGAAACACCGCACGAGCCGAGCTCTGGGGCGAAGGTCATCGCGGGATACGTTGGTCAAAAGCCGTACCGGAGCCGACCGAACGGAGCCCGCGATGCCCTTCGCACGTCTCGCGACCGCCACGACCCCCACCTGCCACATCGGCTTGGGCCTCGCAGCCGTCGGCCGCCCCGGCTACATCAACCTCGGCCGGGACCACGACCTCGGAGACAACCGCAGCGTCGAGACGCTGCGCACCCGCACCCACGAACTCCTCGACGCCGCCTACGCCCAGGGCGTCCGTTACTTCGACGCGGCCCGTTCCTACGGCCGCTCCGAGGAGTTCCTCGCCGACTGGCTGAACGCCCGCCCCGACATCGACGACATCGTCGTCGGCAGCAAGTGGGGCTACACCTACACGGCGGCGTGGAGCACCGACGCCGACCGGCACGAGGTCAAGGACCACACGCTCGCCACGTACGAGCGGCAGCGCGCCGAGAGCGACGAACTGCTGGGCGACCGTCTCGACCTCTACCAGATCCACTCCGTGACCCCGGACAGCCCGGCCCTCACCGACAAGGAACTGCACGTGAGGCTGGCGGAAGCCGCCGCGCAGGGCCTCACCGTCGGCTTCTCCACCAGCGGCCCCGCCCAGGCCGACGCGATCCGGGCCGCGCTCGCCGTGACGGTCGACGGTGAGCCCCTCTTCCGTACCGTCCAGTCGACGTACAACGCCCTGGAGACCTCGGCCGCCCCCGCGCTCGCCGAGGCCCACGACGCCGGACTCACGGTGATCGTCAAGGAGGCCATGGCCAACGGGCGCCTCGCGGCCCCGCACGCGCCGGACGCGCTGAAGGCCGTAGCCGAAGAAACGTCTCTGGGGTGCGACGCGGTCGCCCTCGCACTCGTTCTGCGCCTCCCCTGGGCCGGCGTCGTCCTCTCCGGCGCCGCCACCGTAAACCAGCTCTCCTCGAACCTGCACGCGGCGGTCGTCGACCTCGACGAGGACCAGCTGACCCGGCTGGCCGCACTCGTCGAGGAGCCGCGGACGTACTGGGAGAAGCGCGGGCAGCTGCCCTGGCACTGAGAAGCCCCTGATGGGCACGCATACGTGAGACGTCCATGCCCGTGGTGAGACAGAAGTGTCTCATTTGGGCTATGGTTGTCTCATGACCGTCGATCGTGACCACGTACTGCGCAGCGCCGCAGCCCTGCTGACCCGCAAATCCACCGCGACCATGGATGAGGTCGCCAAGGCGGCCGGGATCAGCCGGGCGACGCTGCACCGCCACTTCGCCGGGCGGGACGCGCTCGTACGGGCGTTGGAGGCGCTGGGCATCGTGGAGTGCGAGGCGGCCCTGGACGCTGCCCGCCTGGACGACGGTTCCGCCAGCGACGCCGTGCGGCGCCTGGTGCGCGAGCTCGAGTCCGCCGCCGGCCTGCTCGCCTTCCTCTACACCGAGAACCAGCTGTTCGAGGGCGAGGCGCAGAACGCGGGCTGGTCCCGCATCGACGACCGGATCTCCGCCCTGTTCCGGCGCGGACAACTCGGCGGCGAGTTCCGCATCGACCTCACGCCGGCCTGGCTCACCGAGGCGCTGTACGGCCTGCTGGCCTCCGGCGCCTGGATGATCCAGAGCGGCAAAGGCGCCCCCAAGGACTTCCAGCACATGATCGCCGAGCTGCTGCTCGGCGGCGCCCTACGGCATCCCGCGGTCGGGCACCCCGCACGACAGAGAGAGGAATCATGACCAGCACCCTGCAGCCGGCGAACCCCATCGAGGCGGTGAAGCGTCCCGGACGTTGGCTGGCGCTGTCCGTCCTCGTGCTCGCCGTGCTGCTGGTGGCCGTGGACGCGACCGTCCTCGGCCTCGCGACCCCGTACATCAGCGAGGACCTGAAGCCGTCCGGCACCCAGCTCCTGTGGATCGGTGACGTCTACTCCTTCGTCATCGCCGGTCTGCTCGTCTCCATGGGCAGCCTCGGCGACCGCATCGGCCGCAAGCGGATCCTGCTCGTCGGTGCCACCGCGTTCGGCGCGATCTCCGTCCTCAACGCCTATGCCACGACGCCGGAATTCATGATCTTCGCGAGGGCGCTGCTCGGCGTCGCCGGCGCGACCCTGATGCCGGCCACGCTCGCCCTGATCCGCAACATCTTCCACGACCCGCGCGAACGCAGCCTCGCCGTCGTCTCCGGCGGCCTCGCGGCCGTCGGCCTCGCCCTGGCCGCGCTCACGGTGATCGACCAGTCCACCGGCTACCCGCTCCTCGGAACCGCGCTGCTGTTCGTCGGCATCGGAGCCGGCTTCTCCTTCACGGTGACCGCCGACGTGATCCTCGGTTCCGTACCCAAGGAACAGGCGGGCGCGGCTTCGGCGGTGTCCGAGACGGCGTACGAGCTGGGCGCGGCTCTGGGTATCGCCGTGCTGGGCTCGATCGTGACGGGCGTCTACCGCGACTTCACGGGCCCGGCGGGCACATCGGCCCAGGCGCACGAGTCGCTGGGCGGGGCGGTGGAGGCGTCGGCGGGTCTACCGGCCCGGACGTCGGAGGCGTTGCTGGACGCGGCGCGGGCGTCCTTCGTCGATGGACTCGCCCTCGCGGCGGGGGCAGGCGCGGCGGTGCTCCTCACTGCGGCGGTAGCGGCATGGTTCCTGCTCCGAGGCCAACGGCTGGACAGCGCCGCCTAGGGGCGCGGGGCTTTCCCCTCCCACACATCACCGGGCTCGCACCGGACCCGGCTTCGCCATCGTCCGGCAGATCGTGGGGTCGCACGGCGGGCAGGTCCGGCTGTTCTCCCGGGTCGGCGTGGGCTCGACGTTCGCGCTGTGGTTCCCGGTGTCCGGCGCCGGACACACCAACGGCGGACCGCCAGAGGAGCAGCCCGCCGTACAGCCGTACGGAAAACCGTTTACGCGGCCTTCGCCTTGGTGGCGTACATGTCCACGTACTCCTGCCCGGACAGCCGCATGACCTCGGTCATCACGGAGTCGGTCACCGCCCGCAGCACATAGCGGTCGCGGTCCATGCCCTCGTACCGGGAGAACTCCATCGCCTCGCCGAAGCGGACCGTGACCCGGCCGGGGCGCGGCATGCCGGCGCCGCCGGGCTGGATCTTGTCCGTGCCGATGATGGCGAACGGCACGACGGGCGCGCCGGTCATCATGGCCAGCCGGGCGATGCCCGTACGACCGCGGTAGAGGCGGCCGTCGGGGGAGCGCGTGCCCTCCGGATAGATGCTGAAGACCTTGCCCTCCTCCAGCACCCGGCGGCCGGTCATCAGCGCCGCGACACCGCCGCGGCCGCCGTCCCGGTCGACCGGGATCATGCCGCAGCCCGTGAAGAACCAGGCCATCAGCCGGCCCTTGATGCCCTTGCCGGTGACGTACTCGTCCTTGCCGATGAAGAAGACCTGCCGGTCGCAGAAGAGCGGCATGATCATCGAGTCGATGAACGTGAGGTGGTTCCCGGCCAGGATCACCGGACCGTCGCCCGGAATGTGCTCCGCGCCCTCCACCTGTGGGCGGAACATCAGGCGCATGATCGGTCCGAGCACTGCCTTGATGAGCGCGAAGCGGGACAACGGGCCCTCCTGTGTCAAGAGAATGGTGAGGGAATCTGTATGAGTCTGTGCAGGTGAGGACATTACTCGCGGCCCGGGGGGTCGCGCACATCCGGCACGACGTATTCACCGAGGTCTTACGCACTGTTGACGCCCGTTCACCTGCGGTGGCACCGCGTTGCGCGGTGGTAACCCGAACGGAACGATGTGACACAAGTCGCCTACCCCGCGCCGCGGCCAGGAAGCCGACAGAGCATCAGACATCTGTTCCCTTACGACATCATGCGTCACCCGCGTGTTCCGCCGCCGGTCTCCCGTCCGCCATGGACCCGCCCCTACGATCGGCGCGCACGGTCGGGCCGATGGCAGGAGGGCGCTCATGGGAACGCAGGGGTCACAAGGGTCGCAGGGGGCGAACGAGCAGACGGGCGGGACCGGGCGTCGGGCGCTTCTCGGCGCGGCGGTGCTCGGGGCCGGCGGAGCGGTCCTGGGACTGTCCGGCACCGCGAGAGCTGCCGGCGCGGGGCACGGGAGCAGTGGGGTGAACAGCCTGCCCGTGCCCACGATCATCGGTCACCGCGGTGCCAGCGGCTACCGCCCGGAGCACACCTTCGGCTCCTACCAGCTCGCCCTCGACATGGGCGCGGACATCGTCGAGGCGGGCGACCTGGTGCCCACCAGGGACGGCCACATCGTCTGCCGCCACGAGCCCGAGATCGGCGGCACGACCGACGTCGCGAACCATCCCGAGTTCGCCGACCGCAGGACCACGAAGGTCCTCGACGGCGTCTCCACCACGGGCTGGTTCACCGAGGACTTCACACTCGCCGAGCTCAAGACGCTCCGCGCGATCGAACGCATCCCGGCCAACCGCCCGCACAACACCCTGTACAACGGCCGCTGGGAGATCCCCACCTTCGAAGAGGTCCTGAAGTGGCAGGACGAGCAGACCCGCAAGCGCGGCAAGCAGGTCTGGATCTACCCCGAGACCAAGCACCCCACCTACTTCCGCAAGCTGGGCCTCGGCCTCGAGGAGCGGGTCGCCAGGCTGCTGCGCAAGTACGGCAAGGACAAGAAGAACTCTCCGGTCATCCTGCAGTCCTTCGAACCGACGAGCATCCAGCGGCTGAACAAGCTCGTCGGCACCCCCCTTGTGGTGCTCCTGTCCTCCGCGGGCAGCCGCCCCTGGGACTTCGTCGAGACCGGCGACCCCCGCACGGTCGCCGACCTCATCACCCCGAAGGGCCTCAGGGAGATCGCCTCCTACGCCCAGGGCATCGGCCCGACCCTCGACCTGGTCACCCCGCGCGACGCGGCAGGCAAGCTCACCACGCCGACCACTCTGGTCAAGGACACCCACGCGGCGGGCCTGATCCTGCACCCGTACACCATGCGCAACGAGAACCCCTTCCTGCCCGCCGACTTCCGCAAGGGCACGGACGCGGACGCCTACGGCGATGCCTTCGGCGCCTTCCAGGTCTACTTCGCGACCGGCATCGACGGCGTCTTCACCGACAACCCGGACACCGGCCTGCTGGCACGAGAGGACTTCGTCAACGGCTGAGCCGGCGGCCCCGGTTGGGGTGACAGTCGGCCGCCCGGGCAACCCACGGCCCGGGCGGCCGCGTTGCTCTGCATATGACGCACGACCTCGTCACCACCCTGGGCCCCCTGCTCACCGCCGAAGCCTCCGCCGAGGCACATGCCACCGGTACGGAGCCGGGCGACCTGGAGCAGGCGGTCTGGCTCCGCCTCCTGGAGCTCCTGGAGACCCAGGGCCCGCCCCTCGACCCGCATGGCTGGCTCCGCCGGGCCGTCCGTGCCGAGTCCCGCCGTACCCGCCGTACGACCCGACTCGAACGGCCGTACGGCGTCGAACCGGCCGACGACGCCGACCACACCCCCGAACACCTCGCCCTCGCCTCGGCCCGCCGCCGCGCCCTGCGCGACGCCGTACGCCGCCTGCCCGGCCGCTGCCCCCGCCTGATGGAGGCCCTGCTGTCGCCCAGGGACCTCACATACCGGGAAATCGCGGGGGAGTTGGGTATGTCACAGGGCAGTCTTGGACCGGAACGTTCCAGATGTCTGGGATGTCTGCGCCGATTGCTCACGCCGGAGGTTGCGGCCCGCGGAGCGCGGGGATAGGAGTGAGGGACAACAGGCGATCAGGTGAGCGGGAGGCGTGCGCACATGGGCATGAGCGTGACCATCTCTGCGGCGACCGAGCAGGACGCGGAGCAGATCTTCAGGCTGCAGTACCTGTGCTTCCAGAGGGAGGCCGCTCTGTACGGCAACTACCGCATCGACCCGCTCGTCCAGAGCCTGGACTCCGTTCGCGAGGAGGTCGTCTCCGACTGTGTCTTCGTGGCCCGGCTGGGCGAGGAGGTCGTCGGCTCGGTGCGCGGCGCGGTGACCGAGGACGGCTCTGCCGCCATCGGCAAGCTCTGCGTCCACCCCCGCCTCCAGGGCCACGGAATCGGCGCGAGGCTGTTGCGCGCGGCCGAGTCGGCGCTGGCCGAGGAACGCGGCGCCAAGAAGTTCCGCCTCCACACGGGCCACCGCAGCGAGGGCAACCTGCGCCTGTACCGTCGGGTGGGATACGAGACGGTGGGCACGTCGAGGGGCGCGGACGGGGTAGAGATGATCGTCTTGGAGAAGCTGGCGGGAACTTATGCAGCCACGGCGTGATCAGGGCTTTTAAGGGATGCGGGGAACTGCGCGACAAGCCACAAGGGGCCTGCGGCCGCCTGAATACCTCAGGCGGCATCCCTGTGTCGCGCAGCCTTGCGCAACCAGTACATCGCGGACAACGGCAACAGCACCGGGATGAACAAGTACCCCATCCCGAAGTCCGACCACACCGTCGCGTCGGGAAACGCGGACGGCTCGACCAGCGTCCACGTGCCGACGCCCAACACACCCACCAGCTCGGCGCCACAACACACCAACGCCGCCTTACGGGCCGTCTCCCCGCCCCGCACCAGCGAGTACGTGATGAACCCGTAGACGAGCCCCGCCACGGCGGACAGCGAATACGCGAGCGGCGCCCGGTCGAAATCGGTGGAGATCTGCACGACCGAGCGCGACACCGCCCCGACGACCATCACGCCGTACAGCCAGACCAGCAGCATGCCCGGCCCGCTGATCAACCGCTGTCGCGTGGGCTTCTCCTCCGTCACGGCCACCTCAGCCTCCCCAGATGTCATAGAGACGCACTTCGAGCACCGCCAGCACCACACCGCCGGCGGCGACCGTCACCGAGCCCCACCGCGTCCGCTCGGCCAGCGACATGAATCCCGCCGCCGGGATGCACGCGAACGCACCCAGCAGATACGCCACGAAGATCGTCGTTCCCTGGTCCGGCTTCTCGCCCCGCGTCAACTGCACGATCCCGACCACCAGCTGGATCAGGGCCAGCACGGACACCACGGCCATCCCCATGAAGTGCCAGTCCTTGGTCGGCTGATCGCGGTACGCGGCCCAGCCGCACCACGCGGCGAGCAGAAGTGCGGCGACGCCGGTCACGAGCGTCAGGGCATCAAGCATGCCGCGACCCTATTACGGGCCAAAAGGCCCGATGCGGCCGACCCCGGAGTGCACCGTAGGGTCGAAGGCATGAAGATCCACGCACAAGCCCTCCTGTTCGACAACGACGGCACCCTCGTATCCTCCCTCGCCTCGGTGGACCGCTGCTGGACGCAGTGGGCCGTGGAGTACGGGATCACCGTCGAGGAGTTCGCGCGGGTCGAACTGCACGGCCGGCCGGCCGCCGAGATAGCCGCCGACCTGCTGCCCGCGCACCTGGTCCCCGAGGCCGTCGCGCGGATCGAGAAGCTGGAGGTGGAGGACGTGCCCAACGGTGGCGTCAAGCTGCTGCCCGGCACCCGGGCCTTCCTAGACGCGCTGCCGGCCGACCGCTGGGCCGTCGTCACCTCCGCCACCCGGCGCCTGGCCGAGGCCCGCCTCGACGCCGTCGGCATCCTGCCCAAGACGCTGATCGCCGCGGATGACATCACACGCGGCAAGCCCGACCCCGAGCCCTATCTGCTCGCCGCCCGCGAACTGGGCGTCGACCCGGCCCACTGCGTCGTCTTCGAGGACGCCCCGGCAGGTCTCCAGGCCGGCCGCGCCGCCGGAATGACCACCGTGGCATTGACCACAACCCACCAGGTCCACGAGCTGGTCGCCGACCTCGTGGTGACGGACCTGTCGGCCTTGTCCGCGCTGGTCACCGACCGGGGAGTCGAGATCTCGGCACGCGGCTGACGGGCGTCCGCCGCTGTCCAGCATCCGGACAGCGGTGCTTTGTCAGGACCGTGGGTCTGGTTTACTGATCACATGACCACGACGAGCTGCCGCACCCTTGCGACCGAGGCGACCCTGACGCCCGGTGCTCGTTGTATGTGTCGAATGTGCGCCTTCTAGAGGGCCCCTGCACCACCCTGAGTCTCGCGCCCCGAAGCGAGCCGCTGTGGCATGTCCGTACGCCGTAGGCCGTACGTGACAACAGCCCCCCGCGCACATGTTCTCCCTGGTTCCCCATGCCACCGCACGAGAACCGTGCCGCGTTCCCAACCGAATGCACCCCGCGCCAGGGCACACCCACGCCCTGCGCACGACAGTGACGGAAACCCACGTGATCACCACATCGGGCCTCACCAAGGTCTACCGATCCCGCGGCCGCGAGATCACCGCCCTGGACGGCGTCGATCTCCACGTCCGCGAAGGCGAGGTGTACGGCGTCATCGGCCAGTCCGGCGCCGGAAAGTCCTCGCTCATCCGCTGCGTCAACCTGCTGGAGCGCCCCACCGCCGGGACGGTCACCGTCGCCGGGCAGGACCTCACCGCCCTCGCCGGCCGCGGACCCCGGGCCGGCCGGGAGCTGCGCCGGGCGCGCAGCCGTATCGGCATGGTCTTCCAGCACTTCAACCTGCTGTCGACACGGACCGTGCAGGACAACGTCGAGCTGCCGCTCGAAATCCTCGGCACGTCGGGCAAGGAGCGCTCCCGCAAGGCCCTGGAGCTGCTCGACCTCGTCGGCCTCGCCGACAAGGCGAAGGCATACCCGGCCCAGCTCTCCGGCGGCCAGAAGCAGCGCGTCGGCATCGCCCGCGCCCTGGCCGGCGACCCCAAGGTCCTGCTGTCCGACGAGGCGACCAGCGCCCTCGACCCGGAGACCACCCGCTCCATCCTCCAGCTGCTGCGTGACCTCAACCGGCAGCTGGGGCTGACCGTCCTGCTCATCACCCACGAGATGGACGTCGTGAAGTCGATCTGCGACTCGGCCGCCCTGATGGACAAGGGCCGCATCGTCGAGTCCGGCACCGTCAGCGAACTGCTCGCGACCCCGGGCTCCGAGCTGGCCTCCGCACTGTTCCCGGTGGCCGGCGAGGCGTCCGGCGACGACCGCACCGTCGTCGACGTCACCTTCCAGGGCGAGGCCGCCACCCAGCCGGTCATCTCCCAGCTATCGCGCACCTACAACATCGACATATCGATCCTTGGCGCCGCCATCGACACCGTCGGCGGACTCCAGCTCGGCCGGATGCGCATCGAACTGCCCGGCCGCTACGAGGACAACGTCGTGCCGATCGGGTTCCTGCGCGAACGGGGTCTGCAGATCGACGTGGTCGGTGAAGAGGGCCAGGAGCCCCTGCTGGTGAAGGAAGGTGCCAAGTGACCTGGTCTGAATTTTCGGCGAGGCAGCCCCTGCTGGAGCAGGCGTGTTGGGACACCCTCTACATGGTCGGCTGGTCCACGCTGATCGCCGTCGCCGGAGGCCTCCCGCTCGGCGTGCTGCTCGTCCTCACCGACCGGGGCGGACTCCTCCAGAACGTCGTCGCGAACAAGGTCATCGGGCAGGTCGTGAACATCGCCCGCTCGATGCCGTTCATCATCCTCATGGTCGCGCTGATGAACTTCACCCGCTCGATCACCGGGACGACGATCGGCCGTGAGGCCGCCATCGTGCCGCTCGCCATCGGCGCCATCCCGTTCTTCGCGCGCCTGGTCGAGACGGCCGTCCGGGAAGTGGACGGCGGACTCGTCGAGGCCGTGCAGTCGATGGGCGGCAACACCTGGACGGTCGTACGGAAGGTCCTCGTACCCGAGTCCCTGCCGTCCCTGATCTCCAGCACCACGACCACGGTCGTCGCCCTCATCGGCTACTCCGCGATGGCCGGCACGGTCGGCGCCGGCGGCCTCGGTGACATCGCCATCCGCTACGGCTACCAGCGCTTCGAGACCGAACTGATGTGGATCACCGTGGCGATCCTCGCCGTGGTGATCTCGGTCATCCAGTTCGCCGGCGACTACGCGGCCCGCTCCCTGCACCGACGCGGCGGCTCGTCCGGTCCCGCGCCGCGGCTGCGCCTGTTGAAGGCGAAGGAACCGGCGACGGCCGACATCAGCAAGGTCGCCTGAACCTCGCGAGCCCTGACCGCCCCCACCCGCAGATTTCCCCGCACACCCATCGCGGGGTCGCTCCACCCATAAGGAAAGGCACTTTTCGTGCGTAACACCACCAAAATCACCACCGCCGTCCTCGCCGCCGGAACCCTCACCCTCGGGCTCACCGCATGCGGTTCGGACAAGGACTCCGCCTCCGACACCAGCGGACCGCTGGTCGTCGCCGCGAGCCCGACCCCGCACGGCGAGATCCTCACCTTCGTCAAGGACCACCTGGCGAAGAAGGCGGGCCTCGACCTCGAGGTCAAGGAGTTCACCGACTACACGACGCAGAACCCCGCGACCGAAGACGGCTCGGTGGACGCCAACTACTTCCAGAACAAGCCGTACCTCGACGACTACAACAAGAAGAACGGCACCGACATCGTGCCCGTCGTCACGGTCCACCTGGAGCCGCTCGGCCTCTACTCCCACAAGGTCAAGAGCGTCGACGCCCTGAAGAGCGGTGCCACCGTCGCCGTCCCGAACGACACGGTCAACGAGGCCCGGGCGCTCAAGCTGCTCGACGCCAACGGCATCATCACGCTGAAGGCCGGCGCGGGCAATGAGGCGACCCCCTCGGACATCGTCAAGAACCCGAAGAACCTCACGTTCAAGGAGCTGGAGGCGGCCCAGACCCCGCGCTCCCTGGACGACGTGGACGCGGCCGTCATCAACGGCAACTACGCCATCGAGGCCGACCTCAAGCCCGCGAAGCACGCCCTCGTCCTGGAGTCCGCGAAGAACAACCCGTACGGCAACTTCCTTGCCGTGAAGAAGGGCAACGAGGACGACCCGCGTGTCAAGAAGCTCGCGTCGCTCCTCACCTCCACCGAGGTCAAGAAGTTCATCGAGGACGAGTACGCCGGGTCCGTGCTCCCGTCGTTCTGAGCGGTTGACGTCCTGACGGGGCGTATACGGCGTATCGCCACGGACGGGGTCCGCTCCTTCACAAGGAGTGGACCCCGTCGTGCGGTTCGGTGCTCACATGCTGCATGCTGGGCAGCTCAGCAGGCTGAAGGTTTCCCGACGGTTACGGAGCGGCGCATGAGTGGCACCTTCCCCAACATCTCCATCAGCACGGAGCGGTTGGTGCTGCGTCCCCTCGACGAGGACGACGTGCCTGCCCTGGCCGAGATGATGAACGACGAGCAGGTCGCCGCCTGGACCGACGTACCCCAGCCCTACACCGAGGAGCGGGCCCGCACCTGGATCACCGAGTACGCGCCCGCCGAACGCGAGTCGGGCCGCGGACTCGACCTCGCCGTCACCGAGTTCCTCACCCAGCGACTGGTCGGCATCGTCCAGCTCGCCAAGACGAACTGGCACATCAGGTCCACCGAGCTGTCGTACGTCATCGCTCCCTGGGCCCGCGGCGAGGGCTACGCCTCGGAGGCTGCCCTCGCCACCGCCCAGTGGCTCCTGCGCGACCAGAAACTCGAGCGCATCGAGCTGCGCACGGCCGCCGACAACACCGCCTCCCAGCAGGTCGCCCAGAAGATCGGCTGCATCAGCGAGGGCGTCCTGCGCAACGCCTGCATAGCGCACGTCCGCACCGAGGACGGCACCTGGGCCGATGTCCGCACCGACTTCATCGTGTGGAGCCTCCTCCCGGAGGACCTCGATGGGGCGGGCGAAGAGCTGGCCGACTCCGATGGTTTCACGTCGTTCTCGGACTGGAACTGAAGCAGGGGGCCACCGGCTCGGTCGCCTCCACCAGGTACTCTCACGGAGCCCGGCATCCGGGCCCCTGACAACCTGCGCAACCCCCCCTGGAGACTGAGAGACGATGGCCGACCGGGTCACGGTGATCGGCTGGGACGGCTCGCCGCTGACCGCCGCGGCACGCGCCGCCCTCGGCGCCGCCACGCTCGTGGCAGGGGCCGCCCACCACCTGGCGCTCCCCGAGGTGCCGCCCGGCGCCGAGCGCATCCGCCTCGGCAGCGTCGCCCTCGCCGCCCGCCGTATCGCCGGTCACCGCGGCTCCGCGGTCGTGCTCGCCGACGGCGACCCCGGCTTCTTCGGAGTCGTACGGACCCTGCGCGCCCCCGAGTTCGGCCTGGAGGTGGAGGTCGTCCCCGGCGTCTCCTCCGTCGCCACCGCCTTCGCCCGCGCCGGCATGCCCTGGGACGACGCACAGGTGGTCGTCGCCCACCGCCGCACCCTGCGCCGCGCGGTGAACGTGTGCCGCGCCCACACCAAGGTCGCCGTCCTCACCTCGCCGGGCGCCGGCCCCGCCGAACTCGGACTCCTCCTCGATGGCGTCCACCGCACCTTCGTGATCTGCGAGGAACTCGGCACCGATCGCGAGCAGGTCACCGTCGTCACCTCCGACAAGGCCGCCGACCACACCTGGCGCGACCCGAACCTGGTCATCGTCATCGGTGGAACCGTCGGCCCCGGCGTCGCGGCGGAGGACGGCGGCTGGATCGCCGGACGCGCCCCGGACATCGCACCGCGCGGCTGGGCGCTGCCCGCCGAGGCGTACGGCGGTGACCTGGGCGAAGGCGAGGGGGAACTGCTCCGCGCCGCCCAACTCGCCCGGCTCGGACCGCGCGTCGGCGACCTCGTGTGGGACATCGGCTGCGGCAGCGGCGCCTTCGCCACCGAGGCGGCACGGGCCGGAGCCGCCGTCATCGCCGTCGACCGGGACCTGGAGGCGTGCGCCCGCACCGAGGCCGCCGCACGCGGCTTCGGGGTGCAGCTGCAGATCGTGCGCGGCACCGCCCCGCACGTCCTGGAGAACCTGCCCGAACCGGACGTCGTCCGCGTCGGCGGCGGGGGAGCGGCCGTGGTCTCGGCCGTGGCCGACCGCCGCCCCCAGCGCATCGTGACGCACGCGGCGACCCGTGACGCGGCCGAACTCGTCGGCCGCGACCTGACCGAGCACGGCTACCGAGTCGAGTGCGCCCTCGTTCAGTCCGTCGAACTCGACACCCGGGCCTGGACGGAGACCGAGCGGAGCGTCGCGTTCCTGCTCAGCGGCCTGCTGCCGGACCGTACGGCCTGATTCCCGTTCCGTCCCGGATCCTGTCCCCGTGATCCTGTTGTCGTACTGCGCGCGGTAGGCTGGCCGATCGTTGTACCGCACTCGGATGCCCGGCGCTTCGTTCGTCAATGTCCGGAAAACACGCCCCTTTTGGGGTGGGTGTGGTACGGCAGAACCGGAGGACGCGCAACGTGGCGCAGTCCACAGCGGGCCGTCGCGGATCAAGCTGTCGCGACGGAGCAACGGCCGCGACAATGCCAGTTAATGGCTTTGTCGTCTTTCGGCGACGGGTCGTTCGTGCCGCTGGGCACGCACGCTCGTTCTTCACTGCGGGGCGGTCGGTGCGCCGTTCCGGGTGAGCCGGCCGAAGAAGCACTAACCGATGGGCGAGGGGTTACGCATGACCGACACCGGCCAGGTCCCGGGCGAGGGGCTGCCGGAGAGCGCAGGCATGGTGGAGCAGCCGAGCGCCCCGGCGCACGGTGCGTACACCTACCTCTCCGAGACCACCGCCGAGGACGAAGACCTGTTGCTGCTGCCGGGCGCCCGGGGCGCGTGGGGCAACGAGGTCGCCCCACCCGCGCCCGAGCCGGTCGTCGAGACCGTGCACGAGCCCGGCCCGCACGAGATGTCCGGCCGCGACAGCGGCTCGGTCGACCTCAACGGCTTTCGCCTCCCCAACCCCGTCCCGCAGTCGATGTCGGCTCAGCCCCGCCGCCCCCTTCACCTCGGCCCGCCCATCCCGGACACCTCCGCGAGCCCGGTCCGCTCCCTCGCCGACCGCGGCGCCGTCGGAGCGCCGGTACGGCAGTCCGGCCCGCTCACGACCGGCCCCGAGTACCTCGACGTCCCCCAGCAGCCCCGTGAGATGACCTCCCAGGGCGCGACGCCCTGGAGCGCGGCCTCCGCCCACGGCGCGGTCCGGACACCGGTGAGCCCCGAGGCCCCGGCTGCCGAAACGGTTGTCCCGACGCCGGTCCAGGAAGCCGAGCCTGCGGGCGCGGCCCAGGCCGCGGTGACCCGCCTCGCCACGGAGGCCGGCACGACGACGGCTCCGCAGGCGGCGGATGTCGCGCAGGCACCGCAGCTCGCGGAGGCCGGTGCGGAGGCGGAGGCGCCGGGCTACGGGGTCGACGCGGCGGCTGTCGAGGCGCCGGGCGATGGGATCGACGCGGCGGCTGCGGAGACGCAGGGTGGCGGGGTCGCTCAGGCCGAGGAGACTCAGGGCGGCGCGGTCGCGCAGGGGCCGGAGGGTCAGGGCGGTGGGTTCGTGCAGCCCCCGGAGGATCGGAGCGGTGGGTACGCCCAGTCTTCGGAGGCTCAGGGAGACGCGATGGCACAGGCTCCAGACGGCCAGGACGGGGGATTCGCACCCTCGGTCCAGGATGCCGGTGGGCTTGGCGCGCCGACTGCGGAGGTCCAAGAGGGCCAGTACGCCGCGGAGGCTCCGCACGGTGGCGCTGTCGCGCCCGGTGGCGAGGCCGCGTTGGACGGTGACCTCCCGCAGGTCGCCGGAGAGACGCATGCTCCCGATGCGGGGCAGATGCCGGAGGTCCTGGCGTTCTCGGCTGCCGGGCAGATGCCGGAGGCCGAACCGTCCCCGGCCACCGCGCAGATGCCGGAGGCCGTCCAGGCCCCGGACGCGGTGCAGGTCCCGGTGACCGCGCCCGCTTCGGACGAGGGCCAGGTGCTGGGCGCCGTACAGGACGAGGCCGCTGCCACGGTGGAGGCCGAACAGGCGGCAACGCTCGCCGCTGATGACGCTGCTGCCGATGCCGACCATGAGCCGGGCACCGAGTTGGGCCAGGAACAGGTCACCGACGCCGGGCAGGTACCGGCGGCCAACCCCGCCGCGGACGCCGAGCCGGTCCTGGAAGCCGCTCCCGCTCCGGACTCCGTAGAGGGGCCGGAGGCAGAGCCCCTCCCCGAGGCCGACCCCGCGTCCGTGACCGCACAGCTGTCCGAGACCGACGCCCCTGACTTCGCGCCGGGCTTCGAGGCGGCCACCGGGCAGCCCGCGACCGCCGGGGTCGACGTCCCCCTGGACGCCGCGCAGATTCCGGCCCCCGATTCCTCCGTGAACGCGGCACAGCTTCCGGAAGCCGCCGCCCAGGGCGCCGTACAGCCGCAGTCCTCCGAGACCACGGTCGCCGAGCACGCGCAGACCGCCGCCGAAGCCGTACCCGCTGCGGACGCCACGCAGGCCCCGCAGCTCGCCGACGGCTCCGCGGACCCCGGCGAAGAGGTCCCCGCAGCCGTGATCCCCGAGCCGTCTCCCCAGTACGCGGCAGCCGACCAGTCCGTGCCGGAGCCGAGCCAGGCACTCCTCGCGGACGCGCAGGGCCCTCAACTCATCCCGGACGCGTCCCTCGCCGCCCCTCGGCCACAGGCAGCCGAAGTCCCCGAGGCCCAGCCTCAGTTCGCGGCCCGCGACAGCACCGTCCCGGCGCCCCGCGCCGACCAGCCCCTGGGTCGGTTCGTCCAGGTCGACGGCTCGGTGCCGACCACTCCGCACCTCGCGCCGACACCCCCGCACGCCATGGCCCTCCCCCCGGAGGTCCCGCAGGCCCCGGAAGCCGTCACGGCGGTACCCGCCCCCCGTGAGGGCGCCCCGGAACTCGTACAGCACGCGGAGGACCTGGACACCAGGGCCGCCGACCAGGAAGACCGGCAGGACCGGCAGGACCAGCAAAACCGGCAGGACCAGGAAGAAATGAGCACGGCGCCAGTGGAAGTGGAAGACGTACGACAGTCCACCGGCCCGGCCGCGCCCGCCTACGAGGACGCCGAACGCGAGGCCGTCCTCAAGGTCATGCGTGAGCGCCGCGACATCCGCAATGGCTTCCGCAGCGACCCCATCCCGCACGAGGTGCTGCTCCGCGTCCTGGAGGCGGCCCACACCGCCCCCTCCGTGGGCCACTCGCAGCCCTGGGACTTCGTCGTCATCCGCTCGGCGGAGACCCGGAGCAGCATGCATGAACTGGCCATGCGCCAGCGTGACGCCTACGCGAAGTCCCTCCCCAAGGGCCGGGCGAAACAGTTCAAGGAACTGAAGATCGAGGCGATCCTCGACACCCCGGTGAACATCGTCGTCACCGCCGACCCGACCCGCGGCGGCCGCCACACCCTCGGCCGGCACACCCAGCCGCAGATGGCCCCGTACTCCGCCGCGCTCGCCGTCGAGAACCTGTGGCTCGCCGCCCGCGCCGAGGGCCTCGGCGTCGGCTGGGTCAGCTTCTTCGACGAGCGTGAGATGGTCCGCGCCCTGGGCCTGCCCGATCACCTAGAGGTCATCGCGTATCTCTGCGTGGGCTACGTCGACGAGTTCCCGGACGAGCCCGAACTGATGCAGGCCGGCTGGTCCAAGCGCCGCCCGCTGTCGTGGGTCGTCCACGAGGAGACGTACGGGCGTCGCGCGCTGCCCGGCGAGGAACCGCACGACCTGCTCGGTGAGACCGTCGCTCAGATCCGCCCGCTGGACGCCAAGGCGCTCGGCGAGGCGTGGGAGCGGCAGAAGCGCATGACGAAGCCGCCCGG
Organism: Streptomyces sp. NPDC006602; assembly: GCF_042870385.1. Taxonomy (NCBI): domain Bacteria; kingdom Bacillati; phylum Actinomycetota; class Actinomycetes; order Kitasatosporales; family Streptomycetaceae; genus Streptomyces; species Streptomyces sp. NPDC006602. Next base: position 124,175 of record NZ_JBIAHG010000008.1, read on the forward strand.
CTCGCTCGGCATGCTGGAGATCATCTCCGCGCAGCTGTCCGGACTGTCCCGGCAGTGTCCGCCACCGATCCCGGAGCCCGCGGCCGTCGCGATCTTCGCCGGCGACCATGGTGTGCACGCCCAGGGCGTCACCCCCTGGCCGCAGGAGGTCACCGCCCAGATGGTGGCCAACTTCCTCGGCGGCGGCGCGGTCTGCAACGCCTTCGCGGCCCAGGTCGGCGCCGAGGTCTGCGTCGTCGACGTGGGCGTGGCGGCCGACCTCCCCGCGACCCCCGGTCTGCTGCCCCGCAAGGTCCGCGCGGGCACCTCCGACATGACCGCCGGCCCCGCGATGACCCGCGAGGAGGCCAAGCAGGCCATCGAGGTGGGCATCGAGACGGCCCGCGACTTGGTGGCAGCGGGCAACAAGGCCCTGCTCACCGGTGAGATGGGCATCGCCAACACCACCGCGTCCGCCGCCCTGATCTCGGTCTACACGGACACGGACCCGGCCGAGGTGACCGGCCGCGGCACCGGCATCAACGACGAGACCCTGGCCCGCAAGACCGAGGTCGTCCGCCGCGCCATCGAACTCCACCAGCCGGACCCGGCCGACCCCATCGGCGTCCTCGCCGCGATCGGCGGCTTCGAACACGCCGCCATCGTCGGTCTCCTCCTCGGCGGCGCCTCCCTGCGTACGCCGGTGATCCTGGACGGCGTCAGCGCCGGCGCCGCCGCCCTGGTCGCCCGGGCGATCGCCCCCGAGGTCCTCGCGGCCTGCATCGCCGGCCACCGCAGCGCCGAGCCCGGCCACGTGGCCGCCCTCAACAAGCTCGGCCTGCGCCCCCTGGTCGACCTGGACCTCCGTCTGGGCGAGGGCACGGGCGCACTCCTGGCACTCCCGCTCGTGCAGAGCACGGCGAGAGCGATGCACGAGGTGGCGACGTTCGACTCGGCGGGGGTAACCGAGAAGTAGCGGTTGCCGGGAGGTGGGAAGGGTTCCGTGGCGAAAGTCCCGGTCCCTTGTTGACGCGCCGCGCGGTTGTGGGCAGGCGTTCCGCACCGCGGAACGGGTGCGGGGCCGTGGGCGCAACCGCCCACGGCCCCGCACCCGGCAACGCTCGTATCAGTGGACCGCCTGAGCCGCCCGATCCCACAGCCCCGTAAAATCCGCACGTCAGGACTACCGCACTGCCAGCACCGAGGAGCCGCACCCTCATGGCCGAACACCCCGCCTACCCCGTAGGCCTCCGCCTCACCGGCCGCCGAGTGGTCGTCCTGGGCGGCGGCCAGGTCGCCCAGCGCCGCCTCCCGGCGCTGATCGCGGCAGGCGCGGACATTCTCCTCGTATCCCCCGAAGCGACCCCCTCGGTAGAGGCGATGGCGGACGCGGGCGAGATCGCCTGGGAGCGACGCCCGTACGCCGACGGCGACCTCGCCGCCGCCTGGTACGCCCTGATCGCCACCAGTGACCCGGAGGCCAACGCCCGAGCCTCCGCCGAGGCGGAGACGCACCGCGTGTGGTGCGTCCGCTCCGACGACGCCGAGGCGGCGACCGCCTGGACCCCGGCCACCGGCACCAGCGAGGGCGTCACGGTGGCCGTCCTCACCACCAGTGCGCGCGGCCGCGACCCCCGCCACACCGCCGCCATCCGCGACGCGGTCGTCGAGGGCCTGCGCGACGGCACGCTCGTCGCCCCCCACCACCGCACGCGCACGACCGGCGTCGCCCTGGTCGGCGGCGGCCCCGGCGACCCGGACCTGATCACGGTCCGCGGCCGCCGCCTGCTCGCCGAGGCCGACGTCGTCATCGCCGACCGCCTCGGCCCTCGCGACCTCCTCGCCGAACTCCCGCCGCACGTCGAGGTCATCGACGCGGCAAAGATCCCCTACGGCCGTTTCATGGCCCAGGAGGCCATCAACAACGCCCTGATCGAACACGCCAAGCAGGGGAAGTCGGTCGTACGGCTGAAGGGCGGCGACCCGTACGTCTTCGGTCGCGGCATGGAGGAGCTCCAGGCGCTCGCCGAGGCCGGCATCCCCTGCACCGTCGTCCCGGGCATCTCCAGCTCGATCTCCGTCCCGGGCGCGGCCGGCATCCCGGTCACCCACCGTGGGGTCGCGCACGAGTTCACGGTGGTCAGCGGCCATGTGGCCCCCGACGACGAGCGCTCGCTGGTCGACTGGCCATCGCTGGCCAAGCTGACCGGCACGCTGGTGATCCTCATGGGTGTCGACAAGATCGGCAGGATCGCCGAGACCCTGGTCGCCCACGGCAAGTCCCCGGACACTCCGGTCGCCCTCGTCCAGGAGGGCACGACGGCCGCGCAACGCCGCGTCGACGCGACCCTCGCGACGGTCGCCGAGACGGTCCGCACGCAGGAGGTCAAGCCTCCGGCGGTCATCGTCGTCGGCGAGGTCGTGGGCGTAGGCCCGCGAACCCCCGCGTAACCCCGGGTAACCCACCCGTCCCAAGCCGTTGGCACCGCACCCAGGACAAGGCAGTATCACCCTGTGGCCGATCTCATCACCGTCGAGGACCCCGACGACCCGCGCCTGCACGACTACACGGGCCTGACCGACGTCGAGCTGCGCCGCAAGCGCGAGCCGGCCGAGGGCCTGTTCATCGCCGAGGGCGAGAAGGTGATCAGACGGGCCAAGGACACCGGCTACGAGATGCGTTCGATGCTGCTGTCCGCCAAGTGGGTCGACGTCATGCGCGACGTCATCGACGAACTCCCGGCCCCCGTCTATGCGGTCAGCCCGGAGCTCGCCGAGCAGGTCACCGGCTACCACGTGCACCGCGGCGCGCTCGCCTCCATGCAGCGCAAGCCGCTGCCCACGGCGGCCGACCTGCTCCACTCCACCCGCCGGGTCGTCGTCATGGAGTCGGTCAACGACCACACCAACATCGGCGCGATCTTCCGTTCGGCCGCTGCCCTCGGCATGGACGCGGTCCTGCTCTCCCCGGACTGCGCCGACCCCCTCTACCGCCGCAGCGTCAAGGTCTCCATGGGCGCGGTCTTCTCCGTGCCGTACGCCCGCCTCGACACCTGGCCCAAGGGCCTGGAGTCGGTCCGTGAGGCGGGCTTCACCCTCCTTGCCCTCACCCCGGACCCCAAGGCCAGGACCCTCGACGAAGCCGCCCCCCACAAGATGGACCGGGTGGCCCTGATGCTCGGCGCCGAGGGCGACGGCCTCTCCACCCAGGCCCTGGTGGCCGCCGACGAATGGGTCCGCATCCCCATGGCCCACGGAGTCGACTCCCTCAACGTGGGCGCGGCCGCAGCGGTCGCCTTCTACGCCGTGGCGACGGGCCGACCCGCGCCCTAGACGGCCGCCGCCGATCCGCGGGACGCGCCTAGTCCGATGCCGTGAGCGTCGACTCGTACCGCTCGGACATCAGCGGCGCGTCCAACGGCTCGTAGCCCGGCTGCCCATGCCGCACCGACTGCTCCCGCTGATTCCCTACGACGTCACCCTCGCCGCCGAGACCTCGCGGGGGCCCCTGACAGCCCTGCGCCGCGGCGATGCCGAGCGCCACCAGCAGCGTGACCACGACGAACACGAACAGCCGCTGGCGCAGAAGCCGCGGATTGGCGGGCCGCCGCCCGGTACCCGTACCCCTCGGCGTCGGCCGCCCGGCACCACCGCGCGACGCCGGACGACTCCCGCCGCCGGACCGCGTCGTGTTCCGCGCCGACCCCGACCGCGACGACGAACCGCCGCTGCGCGAGGTACTGCCACCCCGCGAAGGGGTCCCGCCCCGCACCGGAGCGGGGCCGCGCGCGCCACCTCGCGGCGGGGGAGTTCCCTGCGGACCCGGGGTGCCCTGCTGCCCCTGCGGCCGCCGCTGCGGCGCCCGCTCCGGATAAGTGTCGGCGAGCCGCCCGGTGGGCCGGTCCGCCTCACCGCCGCGCGGCGCGGGCGGCCGTACGTCCGCGAGGCCCTGCGTCTCCCGGGCCGCGATCTCCTTCAGCCGCAGCGACAGCTGGAGCGTGCTGGGCCGCTCCCCGGGGTCCTTCGCCAGACAGGCCCGGACCAGCGGGGCCAGTGCGTCCGGCACGCCGTGCAACTGCGCCTCCTCGTGCACCACGCGATACAGCATCACCTCGGAACTGCCGTGCCCGAAGGGCGAGTCGCCCATCGACGCGTACGCCAGGGTGGCGCCGAGTGAGAACACGTCCGTGGCCGGCGTCACCGCGGCGCCGCGCACCTGCTCGGGGGCGAGGAAACCGGGGGAGCCGACGGCCGTACCGACGTGCGTGAGCGTCGAAGCACCCGTCGCCCAGGCGATGCCGAAGTCGATGATCCGCGGTCCCTTGGGGGACAGCAGGATGTTGGACGGCTTGAGGTCCCGGTGCACCACACCGGCCTCGTGCACCGCCACGAGCCCCTCCGACAGGGCGGCCCCGACGGCGGCCACGTCGGCGGCGCCCAGGGGCCCCTCGTCGGCGACCTTGTCGTGCAGGGAGGGACCGGGCACGTACTGCGTGGCGAACCACGGCCGGTCGGCGTCGAGGTCGGCGGCGACGAGCCGTGCCGTGCACCCGCCGCGGATCCGCCGTGCCGCCGAGACCTCGCGTGCGAAGCGTGAGCGGAACTCCTGGTCCTCCGCCAGGTCCGGCCGGATCACCTTGAGCGCGACTCGCTGGCCCTTGCGGTCGGAGCCCAGATAGACAACGCCCATCCCGCCCGCGCCGAGCCGTCTGTGAAGCCTGAACGAGCCGACGACGCGCGGGTCCTCGCGCCTCAGGCGCATCATCGCCATGTTCATCCCCGCTGCCCGGTCCGTGTGACGTGCCACAGCTTACGTTTCCACGGGCCGCCGCGCGCAGAGGCCGCGCCCTCTCGGGGCGATGGATTGTCAGTGCTGGATGGGAGACTTGAGAAGTGGTCAGGGAGCTCGCGGGCAGGGCGACTTGGGCTGGTCTGTGATCCCAACCACCCGTCGCAGAAGGGGGATTGAACCCGTGAAGGGTGATCGTGTGGAGATAGTCGTGGACGCCGGGGACACGACGCGTACGTACGAGGTGGTGGCGAGCAGGGCGGGCCGCCGGGTGGAGACAGCGGTACGCCGAGGTGTGGTGGAAGTGAGCGAAGTCACCCGCAACGGCTCCGTCGTCCGCACGGCCCGCTTCATGGCGAACCGGGTGCTGGCGCTGGTCGAGCAGCCGATCCCGCGAGAGGACAACTCGGAGAAATCGGGGCACAGTGGGCGCCCCCTCCGGGAAGACCCCGAGACCTAGGACGCGTTCTCCACCCACGGGAGTACTCCGCAGGTCATGGCTCATCCTCCGGGAGGCCCGGCAATCGGTACGAGGGCATGACGTGCGCCGAGCGCAGGACGCCTAACTTTGAGGTCAAGCGGCGGGTGCAGCACTCGTCCCCCGAGGTCAGACACCCGCCGCTGCCAACCACAACAGAGACGGTCAGGAGAGGGACCATGGCCTACACGGCACCGCGGACACTGGTCCGCACCCAGGAGCGCATCGCGCTCCGCCCCCGCCGCACGGGCCGTCGCCACCCGCTGGTGGCGACACTCATGGCCCTTCCCCTGGCGGCACTGCTCCTCCTCGTCTTCGACGGCTGGGAGACAGTGGCCACACAAGCGTCGTCCGTGGGAGTGATGCTGGGGCGCTGAGCGGCGACCCCAGGCCCGGAAGAGCGGTCCGGGCGGGGACATCCACCCATGAAACCCCGTGGGGACGGGGGTGCGGCGGACGGCAAAAATGCCGGCGCAGCTGGGGAGCTGCGCCGGCATTGCTTTGCCCGGAACCGGTGGCGCGTGCGCGTTGCGCCTTCGGTTCCGTTGGGGGGCGGGGGCGCGTCGGGGGTGTCCGTCCTCGCAACGGCGCGAAATCGGTCCCTCACCAACGCACCGGCGTTGACGCGCCAATCCTGCGGGCGAACACCCCCGACACGCCCCCTTCCCGCCGTACGCGGGTGCCGGAGCCCCTACGCCTCCGACGGTCCCCTCAACCACCGAGTCGGGCGGTGGGCAGCGGCCGTCCCAAATCCACCCACCTGCCACTGGGTTCCAGCCCCCAGGACGAGGCCCGCCTCCCGACCCACCGAGTCGGGCGGTGGGCAGCGGCCGTCCAACCCCCGCCCACCCGCTGGGGCCCCCGGCCTCCGGGGGGGTGAGGCCCGTCTCCAGAGCGGCCGAGTCGGGCCGTGGGCAGCGGCCGTCCCTGACCCGGACCCACCCGCTGGGGGCGCAGCCCCCGGGGCGACGGTTACTCCTCGATCGACCGAGTCGGGTGGTGGGTGGGCATAGGCCGGGGGTCTGGGGGCGGAGCCCCCAGCCGACGCCCGCACCGGCGCCGGGTGACTGGACAGCCGGCGGCACGGCCGACACCTCCGGAGCCGCTGAAAACTTGCGTACCCTCGCGAACGAACCGCCCGCACGCGCCAGGAGCCCAGTGACCCACGCCCTGCTTTCCGACCTCACCACCCGAGCGAGGGCCGAGGCCCACTCGGCGGCAGCCGCCTGCCCCTGCGGAGCGACCGCCACCCTCGCCGACCGCCCCGACGCCACAGTCGTCCGGCACGCCGACACCGTCGCCAAGGCCCACGCCCCCGACACCACCCGCACCGAGCTGACCCCCCGGCTCATCGCCGCCACCCATCTCCCCGGCATCCTGCTTCCCCCACTCAGCCCGACCCCGGCCCACCTGCACGGCAGGCTCGTGACGTTCTGGCCGTACGGCACTCCCGTGGACCCGGAGAATCCAGACGCGGCCCCTTGGGAGGACGCCGCCACCCTCCTCGCCCTGCTCCACCGAACTCCCACCACGGCCCTGCCGGCATCTCCATCCCCGACACCTGCGCCTCTCGCCCTGCCCCCCATGCGCGGCCCCGCCAAAGCCGCCCTCGCGGTCACCCGCCTCCGTACGACAGCCGCACACCACCCCGCCGCCGCTTCCGTCCTGCACGCCTGGTCCACCCTCCCCGCCTGGGCCCGTGCCGAGAGCCCCATGCCGGACACCGCCACGCTCTGCCACGGCGACCTCCACCTCGGCCAACTGGTCCGCCATCCCGCGCCCGACGGCCCGTGGCTGCTCATCGACGTCGACGATCTCGGCGTCGGCGTCCCGGCCTGGGACCTCGCCCGTCCCGCGGCCTGGTACGCCTGTGGACTGCTCTCGCCCGAGGAGTGGACCCGCTTCCTGACCGCCTACCGCACGGCGGGCGGCCCCGCCGTCCCCGCGGACGGCGACCCCTGGCCCGCACTGGACGTGCCGGCCCGCGCCCTCACCGTGCAGACCGCCGCCCGGTCGATCGCCAAGGCCGTCGCGGCGGACCGCCCCCTGGACGACGTGGAGCAGGCACTGGTCGACGCCTGCGACCGGATCGGTTCCGCACTGCCGGAATCCGAGTGAGGTTTCCCCAAGTAGGGTGCAACCGACCGCAGCCGGACAGAGTCTGTCCTGGCGAAACACTAAGCAGGACCGACCGGCGAGGAGTTGAGCCGACCATGCAGTGTCCGAAGTGCCATGCGCCGATGCACACGTACAACCGCAACGGCGTCCAGATCGAGCAGTGCAGCGGCTGCCGCGGCATATTCCTCGACTACGGCGAGCTGGAGGCGCTGACCCGCCTGGAGTCCCAGTGGGGTGCCCCCGCCGTCCCGCCGCCCCCGGCAGCCCCGCAGTACCCGGCCGGTCCCGGCGGGCACGCCGCTCCCGCCGCTCCCGCCTGGGGTGCCCCGCAGGGCGGCCACTACGGCCACCAGGGTCATCACGGTCACCAGCGCAACCGGGGCTTCGGCCACATGCTGTTCTCCAGCTGACAGCCGACCGGCACACGAAGAAGCCCCCGGCCACAGGGCCGGGGGCTTCGATGTGTGGACGATACTGGGATTGAACCAGTGACCTCTTCCGTGTCAGGGAAGCGCTCTCCCGCTGAGCTAATCGTCCTCGGGACCACAGCCCGGAGGCCGTGGGCACTGCGTGCGCGATACTGGGATTGAACCAGTGACCTCTTCCGTGTCAGGGAAGCGCTCTCCCGCTGAGCTAATCGCGCGGGTCCGGATCTTGCCGCAGTGAGGGAAGATCCAGTGGACGATACTGGGATTGAACCAGTGACCTCTTCCGTGTCAGGGAAGCGCTCTCCCGCTGAGCTAATCGTCCTTGGAGGTGGAGACGGGATTTGAACCCGTGTAGACGGCTTTGCAGGCCGTTGCCTCGCCTCTCGGCCACTCCACCAGGAGTGCAGGGGGCCGGGAAGACCCCTGTTCCTTCGAGCGGACGACGAGGCTCGAACTCGCGACCTCAACCTTGGCAAGGTTGCGCTCTACCAACTGAGCTACGTCCGCTTGTCGTTTCGGTCCGCTCGCGCGTCCCGGTGACGTCTGAACTCTAGCGGATTCCCGGGCCAGCACAAAAACGCGTTTGCGCAGCGTGCTGCGCTACGCCTGCTCAGGGACGTGCCCGGGGCTGCCGGACGGACACGGCCAGGTCAATTGCCGGACACCCACCCTAGACTCGACAGCGTGCTCGACCTCCCTCCCCTCGCCCGGTTCGGCGACCGCGTGGCCACTGGTCTCCTCGACGTCACCAGCGATCCCGCGGCGCTCGACTCCACCGGTTTCTGGGCAGTCTGCGCGGACTTCGAGGGCCGTCTGACCTGCGCCCGCTTCGGGGACGTACGGGAGGAGCCGGTGCCCGCCCCGGTGCCGGGGGAGTGGCGCGGGCCGGCCGCCGGTGACTGGACGTCCTCCCTCGACCGCGCCGCGTACACGGCGGGCGTCCGGCGCATCCGTGAGCACATCGCCGCAGGCGAGGTCTACCAGGCCAACCTCTGCCGGGTGCTGTCCGCGCCCGTCGCGCCGGACGCCGACGTGGACGCCCTCACCGCACTGCTGGCGCGCGGCAACCCGGCGCCGTACGCGGGGACGATCCGGCTGCCCGGCCACGGTGTGGAGATCGCGACCGCCTCGCCCGAGCTGTTCCTGCGGCGCGACGGCCGGGTCGTCGAGTCCGGCCCGATCAAAGGCACCGGACGCACCGAGGCGGACCTCCTGGAGAAGGACTACGCCGAGAACGTGATGATCGTCGACCTCGTCCGCAACGACCTCGGGCGCGTCTGCGTCACCGGCAGCGTGACCGTCCCCGACCTGTGCGCCGTCGAGAAGCACCCAGGTCTGGTCCACCTCGTGTCCACCGTGCGTGGCGAGCTGCGCGAGGACGCCGGGTGGCCCGAACTGTTCTCCGCCGCCTTCCCGCCGGGATCGGTCACGGGTGCGCCCAAGTCGAGCGCGCTGCGGATCATCGATGCGCTGGAGAGGGGGGCGAGGGGGCCGTACTGCGGCGGCATCGGCTGGGTGGACGCGGACCGCGGCGTCGGTGAGCTGGCCGTGGGCATCCGCACCTTCTGGATCGACCGTGCGGAGGGTGTACTGCGCTTCGGTACCGGCGCCGGCATCACCTGGGGGTCCGACCCCGGGGCCGAATGGCGGGAGACCGAACTGAAGGCGTCCCGGCTGCTGGCGGTAGCGTCGGGATCGTACGAGGTGACTGGAGGGACCCTGACGTGCTGTGCTGACCCGGGGGGGGCGATCTCCGGAGACCCGGCCGAAACCAGGCGGCCGGCACATTCCAGTGAGGTAGAGACAGTGAAGCTTTGGCTCGACGGCGGGCTGCAGGACATCGAGTCCGCCCGTGTCTCCGTCTTCGACCACGGGCTGACCGTGGGCGACGGCATCTTCGAGACGGTGAAGGCGGTGCACGGCAGGCCGTTCGCGCTCACCCGGCACCTCGACCGGCTGACCCGCTCCGCGCGCGGCCTCGGCCTGCCCGACCCCGACCTCGACGAGGTCCGCCGTGCCTGCGCCGCCGTCGTCGAGGCCAACCCGATGCCGCTCGGCCGGCTGCGCATCACGTACACCGGCGGCTACGGCCCGCTCGGCTCAGACCGCGGCGAGCGTGGCCCGACCCTCGTGGTCGCCCTCGGCGAGACCACCCGCCGCCCCGACTCCACGGCCGTGATCACCGTCCCGTGGACGCGCAACGAACGCGGCGCGCTCACCGGCCTCAAGACCACCTCGTACGCCGAGAACGTCGTCGCCCTCGCCCGCGCCCGCCAAGAGGGCGCGTCCGAGGCGCTGTTCGCCAACACGGTCGGACAGCTCTGCGAAGGCACCGGGTCGAACGTCTTCGTCGTCCTGGACGGCGAGATCCACACCCCGCCGCTCGCCTCCGGCTGCCTCGCCGGCATCACCCGTGCCCTGGCCGTCGAGTGGACGGGCGCCAAGGAGACGGACCTGCCGCTGGACGTCCTGGAACGGGCGGACGAGGTCTTCCTGACCTCCACCCTGCGGGACGTACAGGCCGTGCACCGGGTCGACGACCGCGCACTGCCGGGCGCACCGGGCGCGGTGACCGCCAAGGCCATGCGGATCTTCGACGAGCGGTCGGGCAACGACCTGGACCCCTAAGTCCGGCCGATATTCGGCTGACCGACGGCCCGGCGGAGGGTAGAACTCCCCTGATGACCACGACCCTGCGGCCGAGCGAGCCGCTTCAGCGCAACGCCGACGGGACGCGTTCACGCCACTACCAGGTGTGCGTGAACAGCCGTCCCGTCGGCGCGATACACCTGGGCACGTCTCCGTCCTTCGGCGACTCGGTGGCCCGCGTCCACAAGGTGCGCATCGAGGAGCCCGACCGCCGCCGCGGCCGGGGCACGGTGGCCATGCTCGCCGCGGAGGAGGTGGCGCGCGGCTGGGGCTGCAGGCAGATCGAGATCGGTGTACCCGCGGACGCCGAGGCGGCACTGCGGCTCGTCAAGGCGCTCGGCTACGTGCTGCGCAACCGCGGCATGGAGAAGCGGCTCGCCGACACCCCGCCCGAACTGCCCGCCGGCAGCCTGGCGCGCCCCATGACCGAGGGCGAGTTCGACGCGTGGCAGGAACACGAGTCGGAGGACTACGCGCGCACCTGGATGGCACGGGGTGTGCCGGAGGCCGAGGCGTACGCCAAGTCCCGGCGCGACCACGAAACGCTCCTGCCGCAGGGCCTGGCCACCGAGAACATGCTGTTCAGCATCCTGGAACACGAGGGCACCCGTGTGGGCGTTCTCTGGCTCGCCCTGCGCGGCGAGAAGGCCTACGTCTTCGACGTCGAGGCCGACGAGGCCCACCGCGGCCGGGGACACGGCCGTACGCTCATGCTGCTGGCGGAGACCCAGGCGATCGTCGACGGCAGTCGGATCCTCGGCCTCAACGTGTTCGCGGGCAACACCCCGGCCGAGCGGCTCTACGAGTCACTCGGGTACGAGACGACGCAGTACGCCCTCTACAAGCCGTTGCTGTAGGCCAACCCTGGCTGAGGCCAAGCCTTGCTGTGGGCCGCGGCCGGCTCAGGCGCCCTGCTCGGCCAGCAGTCGGTCCGCGATCTCCTGGATGCGCTCGCGCAGCCCTTCCTGGCTCTTGCCGCCGTCGAGGCGCTCGCCGCCGATGACATAGGTGGGGGTGCCGGTCACGCCGATCGCCTTGCCCTCGGCCTGGTCGGCGTCCACGATCAGGATGTGCCGGCCGTCGATCAGCGCCGTGTCGAACTCCTCGGCGTCCAGCCCGAGTTCGCTGGCGACCTCGACCAGGAAGGGTTCTCCCTTACGGTCCAGCTCTTCCACCCGGCCCAGCACCGCCTCGACGAACGGCCAGCCCTGCCCTTGTTCCACGGCCTCCTCGGCGGCCTGCGCGGCGGCGAAGGCGTGCTTGTGCTTCTCCAGGGGGAAGTGCCGCAACCGCACGTCCAGCCGGTCGCCGTAGCGGGCACGCAGGGCACGGAGGTCGTCCAGGGCGCTGCGGCAGTCCGGGCACTGGAGTTCGCACCAGACGTCGAGAACGGGGGCGGCAGGCGCGGGGGAGGAGTCGCTCATGCCCCCAGTCTCCCAGCCCGGGCCCGGACGCCCCAATCGGACCTCGTCCCCGGCAGCGGCCGCCACCTGGGACGGCGACCTCGGCGGGCGCCTGCGACGGCGACTCTGACCGGCACCTGCGATCGGCGCCTGCGATCCCCGGCGGCGCCTGCGGTGAACGCCCCGGCCGCGTCGGCGGAGGTACCGGACATGACGGCGGCACCCGCAGGGGTTGGGAACTGCTGAGGGGGACCAGCCTGCCCAACACCGTTCGGGGCAGCGCCACCGAGCAGCAGTCCTGGCAACAGGACTCGCTCCCGCTCAGTGTTTAGGAACGGTACGGTCCCGACCGGCACCTGCGGAGGAGTCGACCCGGAGATGTCCCTGATGTCCGGTCGGAGGATGGCCCGGCAGGGTGGTGGGGGTGCAGGATGGAAGGGACGAAGTGCCCCTGCCCGACCGAGCCCTGCCCTGGAGGACCGGATGATTGCCGAGACCGTCTGTTCCGCCGTCGCCGCGGCCGGCCTGGGCATCGCGGCTGTCACGGCGTACCGGAAGCGTTTCCTCTCCGCCGTTCGCATCGCCGCCTACTCCCTCGTTCCCCTCGGCCTGGTCATGACCGGTGTCGTCGAGTGGCTCGCGGACACCGCGTTCAGCCCGACGGCCTGGGCGGGCTTCGTGGTGCTCGGCGTCTCCTGGCTGCTGTTCGCGAGTACACGTGCGGTGGAGCGCCGCCGAGGAGGCACCCGCAAGGAGCGCAAGGCGGCGGCCAAGGATGCCGCCCGGCGTGAGGCCGTCGCACCGGCGGCCTCGGTGCCCTCCCTGGGCCCGGGCGCCCGCCCGACCGCCAAACCCGCCGGCCGGCCCCGCAACGAGACGGCCACGGATGACTTCAGCGACATCGAGGCCATCCTCAAGAAGCACGGCATATGACTTCCGCATGAGGCACTGAAACGACACAGCGCGTCGCTGCGCGTGCGGAAATGATCACGACCCGAACCGGAGATCACGGAATTCGGCGAACTCCCGCTCACTGCGGGCGTGTTGATCGCGTCCCGAGTCCCGTCTGCGTCATCATCGCCGCGAGATGCTGGACACGACACAGAGCGACGCCGCGCCACCTCAGGACGAGCCGCGCGGATGCCTCTTCGCCCTTTCCCAGCCACCGCTGATGATCTTCCTTGCGGTGATCGGGTGTCTGCTGCTCATGGCTGCGCTGCACGACCTGCTGTTGCTGTGAGCCATACTCGTGGTCCCCGGCGTCACCCGCCGGGGACCACGAAGACACCGGCGTCCGGTCCAGGTCTCGTCTCGGCCGATACGCCCGGGCCCTCAGTTCCGGGCCTCAGCCCGCCGCCTCTTTGCGCCGCGCCCGATAGGCGGCCACGTGCAGCCGGTTGCCGCAGGTCCGACTGTCGCAGTACCGGCGCGAGCGGTTGCGGGAGAGGTCCACGAAGGCGCGCCGGCAGTCGGGCGCCTCGCAGCGGCGCAGCCGCTCCTCCTCGCCGGCCACCACGAAGAACGCCAGCGCCATCCCGCAGTCGGCGGCCAGATGATCGGCGACCGAGGCGCCGGGTGCGAAGTAGTGCACGTGCCAGTCGTAGCCGTCGTGGTCCGTGAGCCGCGGTGTGGTGCCCGCGGCGGCGACCAGCTCGTTGATCAGTCCGGCGGTGGCCCGGGCGTCCGGAGCGGCGAAGACCGCGGCGAACCGCCCGCGGATCGTGCGCACCGCCGAGAGGTCGAACTCCGAGAGCACTCCGACATCGCTGATTTCGTGGTTTCGTACGAAATCCTCGAGGGCGGCGAGATCCGGCAGCGCATCCTGGGCCGTGTCGTCCTCCGGTGCGGTGTTCACCAGATCCACCACGGTGTCGAGGGCGCACCGGGTGTCGTGGGTGATCAGCACGTTTCGCTCCCTGGCCTGGGGGTCGGGCGGACGCCCGCCGATGCTGGCCGATGGTAATGGGTCGCGGGCCCTCGAGGTCGGCGCCGTCCCCTCACGGGACAACGCACACGGCGCCGCCCCCGTGAGGGGACGGCGCCGATGCATGCCGTATGCGGTTGTCTGGGCCCGAGCCGTCTCCCCGAGTGGACGGCGCCGGGCGGCTCTGTACAGCCTCGCCCCTAGCTTTCCGCCAGGATGTGCGAGAGCTCCTGATCGAGATCGAAGTGCCGATGCTCCGTGCCGGGAGGCACAGCCGCATCCGTTCGCTTCAGGAAGGACTCCAGGGCCCTCGCAGGGGCCTCCAACAGCGCCTCGCCCTCCGGAGAACTCAGGGCGATGCAGACGACGCCCTGACCATGACTGCGGGACGGCCAGACGCGGACGTCGCCTGTGCCGGTGGGCCGGTGGAGGCCCTCCGCGAGAAGGTCGCGGGCGAACACCCACTCGACGGTTTCCTCGGCTCCGGTGTGGAAGGTGGCGTGCACGGCGTAGGGGTCGGCCGTGTCGTACCGCAGGCCTGCGGGGACAGGCAGGGAGGACTCGCTCGACACAACGAGGCGCAGGTGCAGCTCGCAGCTGACCGTGGTGTTCATAAGCGCCAGGGCCTTTCGCTCAGTGTGCGCTCGGGGATTCGCACGTCGGCGAAATCGACATGCCACCTACGGTGCCGTTGTAAACCCCTCTGAGTGTTTTGCGTGCCTTTACGTAACTCTTCCGGCCGAGAGTGCGTTCGCACGGTACGACCATTCCGGTGACCGGTTTCCGTCCGGTAGGGTTTGGCCCTATGAATACGGGGAGTGACCAGCCGGGCGAGGTGGCCGCGGCGGTGGAAAAGACGCGCACCGACGGGGCGCAGGGCGAGCAGGGGCTCGGTTCCAAGGCGCCCGCATTCGTCCAGGCACGCCGCATGCTGCACCTGAGCTGGCAGGTCGGGATCTTCGTCATCGGGCTCGCGGTCGTGGCCCTGGGCATCGTCATGCTGCCGCTGCCCGGACCGGGCTGGGTCGTGATCTTCGGTGGCATGGCGATCTGGGCGACCGAGTTCGTCTGGGCCCAGCTGGTGCTCCGCTGGACCAAGCGCAAGGTCACCGAGGCGGCCCAGCGTGCCCTCGACCCCAGGGTCCGGCGGCGCAACATCATCCTGACGTCGGTCGGCCTCGTGATCGTGGGCGTCATCGTCGGGATCTACCTGTGGAAGTTCGGCATCGTGATGCCCTGGAAGATCAAGGATCAGTGAGCCGCGACGGGGGTGCGCAGGCCGGCCTGCGCCGGTCACGCCCATCCCCTGACATGGGGTAATGTTCTTCCTGCATCCGGGCGATTAGCTCAGTGGGAGAGCGCTTCGTTCACACCGAAGAGGTCACTGGTTCGAACCCAGTATCGCCCACCGGATTCGGCGGCCCGTCTGCGACAGCGCAGACGGGCCGCCGTCGGCTTGCGCGCGGTTGCGCGCCCTTCGGTCGCCGTGGGACGGAGGCCGCGCCCGCAGGCGAATTTCCGCCGACCCGCCTCCGTGCGCTGAAGGCGGGTTCACGTTCGGCCTGTCGACCACAGCCGCCTCACCTGCGGTGTCACCTCCCCGGCGGCGAGACCAGGACCCGACGCACCGTCAACTCCCTTTGCCGGCCCACAAGAAATTCCTGTCCGAATCATTGACGCACCCCGAGCCCCTCCGTAACTTGTGCCAGCAAGCGCTTACTTGAAACGATTCATGCAGGCGGCAACGACGCTGCGGGGAGGGTCCGACTGTGGGAACCAGCAGGAGTGTTGAGAGGCGTACGATCCTGAAGGCCGCGGGAGCGACGGCGGCCACACTGGGCCTGGCCGCGACTACGGGGTGCGGGGGAGACGGCGGTACCTCCTCGGACGGGACGGTGACGCTCCGTTATGCGTGGTGGGGCGGCGAGCCGCGCACCATCGCCATCAAGAAGACGATCGCGCTCTTCGAGAAGAAGTACCCGAAGATCAAGATCAAGCCTGAATTCACCGACTACGCGGCGTTCTGGGAGAAGTTCCAGACACAGGCCTCCGGCGGGAATCCGCCGGACGTATTCCAGAATGCGGTCGGTTTCCTGCGGAAGTACGACAAGCGCGGTGTCCTGCTCGATCTCAAGACGCAGGCGGACGCCGGGAATCTGAGCCTGGACAACTTCCGCAACGGCGTTCTGGCGAACGGTCAGGTCGACGGCAAGCAGCTCGGCATCCCCGTCGGCGCCAACACCATGGCGCTCGTCATCGACCTCAAGGCCTTCAAGAAGGCCGGCGTCGAGGCGAAGATGGGTTGGACCTGGGACGAGTACTTCGACACGCTCCAGACGATCCAGGACAAGCTGAAGATCGCCGGCGACACCAGCTACTTCAGCATCATGTACCTGTACGACCTGTACCTGCGTCAGAACGGCAAGGCCTTCTTCACCGACTCCGATCTCGGCTTCACCGAGGACGACCTCACGCAGTGGTGGACGGACGGCTACAAGCGCGTGAAGTCCGGGCTCGTCGCCGACCCCAAGAAGATCGAGCAGGTCTATCCCAAGTCCGGTCTGTCGGCCGGGCTCGCTGCGTCCGAGTTCACCTGGGACAACTTCTCCATCCGCTACGAGGGTGAGGGCGAGTCGGACTACGGGCTCGCGCCGATCCCCACCACGGACGGCAAGCAGACCGGCCAGTACCTCGGCTCGCTGATGCTCAGTGCCTTCTCCGGGACCAAGCACCCCAAGGAAGTCGCCCAGTTCATCTCCTTCATGGTCCACGACCCCGAGGTCGGCAAGATCATGGGCTACGACCGCGGCATCCTCGCCACGACCGAGCAGTACGACGCGTTCACGCCCACCGACGCCCAGAACAAGGGTGTCAAGGCGTACGAGGAAGAGGTGGCCAAGGCCGGCGTGCTCGGGAAGATCACGCCGCACCCGTCGGGCGCCGATGTCATCGAGGCGGCGTTCCTGCGGATCGGTGGCGAGGTCGCCCAGGGCAAGACCAAGCCGGCCGACGCCGCCAAGGCGCTGTTCAGCGAGGCCAAGGCCGCGTTCGCGGGCTGAGGGGACGTACCACCATGACGCTCGTCAAGGAAGCGCCCGCGCGCCCGGTGAAGAAGCGGTCCGCCGCTCCTGCCGCCGGGCGGCGCGGGCGGCGCCGCGAGAACATCGCCGGCTATCTCTTCATGTCGCCGTGGATCGCGGGATTCCTGGTGCTCACGGCGGGGCCGATGATCGCGTCGCTGTACTACGCGTTCACCCGCTACAACCTCTTCACTCCGCCTCAGTGGGTGGGCTTCGACAACTTCACGACCATGTTCCAGGACCCGCGCTGGCAGAAGTCCGTCGAGGTCACGCTGAAGTACGTCGTCGTGGCCACGCCGCTGAAGCTGCTGCTCGCGCTCGGTGTCGCGCTGCTGCTCGCGCAGAAGCGGCGTGGGCAGGGGCTGTACAGGGCCGCGTTCTACATGCCCTCGCTCATCGGCGCCAGCGTCTCCGTCGGCTTCGTGTGGCGGGCGCTGTTCTCGGACGACGCGGTCGTGGATCGCACACAGAAGGTCTTCGGGCTGGACGTGGGCGGCTGGATCGGCAACCCGGACTACGTCATCTACGCGCTGGTGGCGCTGAGTATCTGGCAGTTCGGCGCGCCGATGGTCATCTTCCTGGCCGGTCTCAAGCAGGTTCCGCGGGAGCTGTACGAGGCTGCCGAGATGGACGGGGCCGGTCCCCTCCGGCGGTTCTGGAACATCACGCTGCCGATGATCTCCCCGGTGCTGTTCTTCAACGTGCTGCTGGAGTCCATCCACGCGTTCCAGGTGTTCGGGTCCGCGTATGTGGTCTCCAACACCCAGTGCGGGCCGGCCGACGCCACCCTCGTCTACACCTGTTACCTGTACCAGAAGGGCTTCAAGGAGGCCCAGATGGGCTTCGCCTCCGCGATGGCCTGGACACTGGTGGTCGCGGTGGCGCTCGTGACGGCGGTCCTGTTCTGGTCGCAGAAGAAGTGGGTGCACTACGAGGAGGCCGCCAAGTGACCACTGTCAGCACCCCTGCCGTGCGCACGGCCAACGAGCGGCGGCGCACCGGTTCGATCGCCTGGCATGTGGGCGCGCTCGTCGTCCTCGCGGTCGTCCTCTACCCGGTGATCTGGGTACTCGGTGCCTCGTTCAAGCCGAGCAAGGACATCATCGCCAGCATCGACCTGCTGCCCACCAAGCCGGTCTCGGAGAACTTCTCCGGGCTCGCCGACGGCATCTCCGGCATCTCCATCAGCACGTTCTTCACGAACTCGCTGATGTACGCGGGTCTCGCCGTGGTCGGTGTCGTGCTGTCCAGCTCGCTGACGGCGTACGCCTTCGCCAAGATCCGGTTCGCCGGGCGGAACCTGTTGTTCACGCTGATGATCGGCACGCTGCTGCTGCCCTATCACGTCCTGCTCATCCCGCAGTACGTGATGTTCCGCAAGCTTGAGCTCACGGACACCCTGGTCCCGCTCGTAGCGGGCAAGTTCCTGGCCACGGAGGCGTTCTTCGTCTTCCTGATGGTGCAGTTCATGCGCGGGCTGCCGCGCGAGCTGGACGAGGCAGCCAAGCTCGACGGCTGCGGGCACTTCAGGACCTACTGGTCCGTCGTGCTGCCGCTGTGCCGCCCCGCCCTCATCACCAGCGCGATCTTCACCTTCATCAACGCGTGGAACGACTTCATGGGACCGTTGATCTACCTCAACACCCCTGACAAGTACACCGTCTCGCTCGGCCTGATGATGTTCCGCGACCAGGAGGGCATCTCCAACTACGGCAGCATGATCGCGATGTCGCTGGTGGCGCTGGTGCCGGTCATCGCCTTCTTCATGGCGTTCCAGCGGTACCTCATCGACGGTATGGCGACGTCCGGACTGAAGTGAGCAGAAAGGGCTGAGGCGGTCACCATGGCGGAAGCACGTGTGAAGGCTCGTTCCCGGCGCAGGGAGTCCGTCTTCGGCGAACGGTTCGCGGTCTTCGCCGAGTGCCTGCTCACCGGTGTGTGGATCGCCGTGGCCTGTCTCGGGGTCGTCACCTACCCCGCGGCCTTCGCCGCCGGCGCACGGCATCTGCGGCGTCGTACGACCCACGAGGCCGGTGGCTGGCGGGAGTTCGTCGCGGACTTCCGTACGGCCGAGCGCGCCGGGTGGATCGTCGGGCTCGTCGGCTGGGTGGCGGCCGCCGCGATCCGGGTGGACGTCCTGGCCGCACGGGCCGGGATTCCCGGCGGGCCGTTCGTCGGGGCGGTCGGCATTTTCGCGCTGGTCGGACTCGCCGTGGCGCTGCTGCGGGCCGCCGCCGTCTGGACGCCGGGTGCCACCTGGCGGGCGCTGCTCGCGGACGCCGGGCGGCGGACCGTGCTCGATCCCGCCGGGTCCTTCCTGATCGTCTGCGGGCTGGGTGTCGTCACCCTGTCCGGCATGTTCATCGCACCGCTGGCGGTCCCCGTCCTGGGGGCCGTCGCGGCGGCGGCCGTCGCCGTCGAGGAGCGGTACCGGCACCGCTGACACGCGGTGCCCTCGCACAAGGTCGGCGCCCTGGGCGTCGTACCTCTCTCTGTCATGCCCCTGACCACCCTCTGCATCCCGCACGGAAAGGAAAGGCCATGTCCCCCATTCCCCGCAGGTCCCTTCTCAAGGCGGCCGCGGTCGCCGGAGCCGCCGCGCAGTTCAGCTGGGCGCTAGGAGCCAAGGACGTACAGGCGGCGCCGAGAGCCGCCGAAGCCGACGCCGATCCGGTGACCCTGGACTGGCTGGAGGACGGCGGCCTGGGCGCCGCCCCCGGCTCCACCCTCGGCGTCCCCTGGCCGAAGGGCACCTACCAGAAGGACCAGAAGTTCGCGATCACGGACGCGGACGGCAAGGCCGTGCCCGTGCAGTCGTGGCCGATCGCCTACTGGCCCGACGGCTCGCTCAAGTGGACCGCGCACGCGGTGAGTTCGGGCAACGGCAAGCTCACTCTGACCGCGGGCGAGACAGCCGCCCCCGCCAAGAAGGTCACCGTCGACAAGAGCGGCGCCACCATCGACGTCTCGACCGGCGTCATCACCGCGAAGATCGGCACGTCCGGTGCCACGCTGATCAAGTCGGTCACCCGCGGCTCGACAGAGATCGCCAAGAACGGTCGGCTCGTGCTGATCCGCCAGCCCGAGATCGAGGACGAGGACCAGGGCGCGGTCAGGACCGAGCGCTTCGAGGGTGCCATCTCGAAGGTCGAGGTCGAGCAGGAGGGCCCGGTCCGCGCGGTCGTCCGCATCGACGGCAAGCACCGCAAGGGCAGCCGGAGTTGGCTGCCGTTCTCCATCCGGCTGTACTTCTACGCGGGCGCCGACTCCTTCCGGATGGTGCACACCATCACCTTCGACGGCACCCAGGAGCCCGGCAAGGCAAGCGGCGACTTCATCCGCGGCCTCGGCGTGCGCTTCACCGTGCCGATGCGCGACCAGTCGTACGACCGCCACATCCGCATCGGCGGCGACGGCGCCGGTCTGCTGCGCGAGGCCGTCAAGGGCATCACCGGACTGCGCCGCGACCCGGGCGCGGCCGTGCAGGCGGCGCAGTACGAGGGGAAGAAGCTGCCTGACCCCTCCACCTGGGACCAGCGGGTCACCACCCGGCTCCAGTACATCCCCGAGTGGGGCGACTACACCCTCTCCCAGCTCTCCGCCGACGGCTTCGGCCTGCGCAAGCGCACCAAGAAGGGCCACGGCTGGATCGGCGCCGGCGGCGGCAAGCGCGCCTCCGGGTTCGGGTACGTCGGCGGGGCGAGCGGCGGGTTCTCCTTCGGGCTCAGGGACTTCTGGGAGAAGTTCCCGGCCCAGCTCGACATCCGCGACGCCCAGACCGACGAGGCCGAGGTCACCCTCTGGCTCTGGTCGCCCGAGGCGCAGCCCATGGACCTGCGCTTCTACCACGACGGCATGGGCCAGGACACCTTCGCCGAACAGCTCGAAGGCCTCAACATCACCTACGAGGACTACGAGCCCGAGTTCGGTACCCCCTACGGCATCGCCCGCACCTCCGAACTCCTCTTCTGGGCCAACGAGTCGACGCCGAGCGCCGAGACGCTCGCCGAACAGGTCGAGGCCGTACGGGTGCTGCCGCAGCTGGCCGCCCCGCCCAAGCAGCTCATCAAGGCCGGCGTCTTCGGCCCGGGTCTGTACTCCGAGCCGGACCGTTCCACGCCCGCCAAGGCCAAGATCGAGGACCACCTCGACTTCCTCTTCACCTACTACAAGGACCAGGTGGAGCAGCGCCGTTGGTACGGCTTCTGGGACTACGGCGACATCATGCACACGTACGACACGGTCCGGCACCAGTGGCGCTACGACATCGGCGGATACGCCTGGGACAACTCCGAGCTGTCGCCGGACCTGTGGCTGTGGTTCGCGTATCTGCGCTCGGGCCGGGCGGACATCTTCCGCTTCGCCGAGGCGATGACCCGGCACACCGGTGAGGTCGACGTCTACCACCTGGGCAAGTGGGCCGGCCTCGGCACCCGGCACGGTGTGCAGCACTACGCCGACAGCGCCAAGCAGCAGCGCATCGCCAACACGACGTACCGCCGCTACTACTACTTCCTCACCGCCGACGAACGCGTCGGCGATCTCATGCACGCCAACGTCGACTCCGACGAGACCTTCCTCGTCCTGGACCCGCTCCGGAAGGTCCGCACCGACCCGTACACCCCCGACCGGCACGCCCTGTCGGTCGGCTTCGGTACCGACTGGAGCGGGCTGGTGTCGGCCTGGCTGACCGAGTGGGAGCGCAAGGGCCCCAAGTGGGAGAAGGCCAAGGCGCGAGTGCTGTCGACGATGGAGGGCATCGCCGCCCAGCCCAACGGCTTCGTCCAGGGCAGCGGGCTGTACGACCTCGACACGGGCAAGTTCGCGATCGCCTCGGCGCCCGTGGTCGGGGTCTCGCACCTGTCCGCCGTCTTCGGCCTCAACGAGCTGTGCGCCGAGCTCATCGACCTCGTCGACATGCCGAAGTTCAACGAGGCCTACTTCGACTACTGCCGCTACTTCAACGCGACGAAGGCCGAGCAGGCGGCACGCTACGGCTCCAACTTCGGCTCGCTGCTGCTGTTCCAGGGCCACTCGCGCCTCGACGCGTACGCCGCCGTCCAGACCGGCGACGAGAAGCTCGCCAAGCGGGCGTGGGACAAGTTCTACAACTCCGACGGGTACAAGGAGTCGGCGCCGTGGAAGACCGAGAAGCTGAGCGGCCCGGCCGCGCTGGTCCCGGGCAGCGAGGCCACCTGGGTGGCCACGAACGACACCGCGCTCTACGGCCTCGCCGCCATCGAGAACCTGGCCCTGCTGGGGGACAAGATGCCGTAGCCGTCGGCTAGTTCATCTTCCCCAGGACCTCCCGCACCCGCCGGACATCACGCAGTCGCTGCTCGTACGTCGCCCCGAGTGCGAGCAGCAGCAGTCCGGCGAGGGCGGGAGGCACCCAGCGGGGGAGGGCGTCGGTGACCTGGACGAGATAGGGCGCGAGTTCGTGCAGCGCGTCCAGGGTCAGTACCCAGCCGCCGAGCAGGAGCGGCGCCTGGAGGTGGTGCCGGGCGCCCAGCAGGGTGACCAGCAGGGCCGCGACGCCCAGCAGCAGGGGGCGCGTCCAGTGGGCGTCACCCCAGGCCGCGACCAGGCTCGGCACGAGGGTGGCGGCGAGGCCGGGGCCGTACGCCGTCCAGGAGGACGCCTGCGGGTCGCGGCGCCGGCGCAGGGCGCCGACCAGCAGCGCCGGCACGGTGACCGGGAGCGTGTACGCCTCGGGCGTCTCGACCTCCCAGGCCGCCAGGCGCACCCAGGTGGCCAGAACGAACAGGGCGGCGGCCGCATAGCCGACGGGGCGGCGGTCCGGGCGGATCGCCGTACCCGCGGCGATCACTCCGCCGAGGGCCAGCACCACGGCCAGCAGGGGAGGGTCGGTGACGGCGAGTCCCATGGCGAGCAGTCCGGCAACGGCTCCCGTGATCTCGACCGGCACCGTGGCCGGGGCGCCGCCCAGCCGTGCGGCCAGGGCGGCCGCGGCCACGGGGACGGCCAGGACGAGCAGCGCGGTGTGCGACGGCTGCCAGTCCATGGCGGCGCCGGTCGCGCAGGCCAGTGCGGCGGCGTACGCGAGTGCGGCCGGGGCTGTGGCCGGGGCGAGGCGCGACTGCCACGAGGCCGTCGCGAACAGCACGGTGAGGATGGAGAGCACGGTGAGGGTCGCGGCCTGCGAGGCGAGGGCGAGGAAGGTGAGGCTGAGGGAGGTGACCAGGGCGAGGACGAGGGCGGTGAGCCGAGTGGGAACCAGCGGACGGGACGGCGTTCCGGTCGGCACGGCCGCGCCTCGGCGTACGTGTACCGCACCCCCGAGCGCCCCGGCCGCCACGGTGCCCTGAGCCAGTAGGCCCATCGCATAGGGGAGTTCGAGCACCGACGGAAGCACGATGACTGTCGCCCACGTCAGGCCCGACGCGCCACACAGCGCCCGAGGGCGCCACACCGCGTCACGGACCGCGAGGACGAGCACGGCCGCGACGGCCGCCAGGACGACCGGAACCGTCTCCGCGTGCTGCGGCCACGGCGCGTCGAGCGTCACCGCGGCGCGGGCGTCCGACGGTGTGCCGGCCCACGCCCGCTCCGCCCAGCCGACCGGCCCCAGCACCGCCAGAGTGACGACGGGCAGTGTCCACAGCAGGGCCAGCGCCTGTACGGCGCCCGAGGCCCAGGCGAAGCCGTGCCGCACCGCCTCCGGCAGCCGCCCGGCCCGCATCGCCGCCAACAGGGCGATCCCGCAGGCCAGATGGACCGGAACCGTCCACGCCTCCGGCAGCACAGGGCGTGCCGCCCCGCCGAACGCGGCGACCGTGAGCAGCCCCGCGGTGACGGCGAGAGGGACGGCTCGCTGCTCGCCCTGGCTCCGCCACGCCGCGCCCAGCGCGATCGCCGCTCCGAGGAGAAGGAGCGCCGCCGCACGGGCGGCGGCGCTCGTGCCGGTGGCCGTCCAGGACAGCCAGCCGGCGGCCAGTACGCCCCAGGCGCCTGTGCCGTACGCGCCGACGGTGGCAGCGATCCGTACGGACCGGGCAGTCGCCCGGAGTGCCACACCCGTGTCGAACGCGGCCGTCACCAGGAGCGCGGCCGTGACCCCGTAGGGAACGGCGTCGGCGGCCAGCGACCAGAGCAGCAGCGGGAGTTGGGCCGAGGCCAGGGCGGCGGGCAGGGGCAGACGCAGGTCGGACGTCGTCGGCAGCAGGCCGTACCCGGCCCACAGCACCGCGAGTGCGGCCGACGCGAGCGCCGCGTACCCCGTGCCGTCCACCTCCGGAAGGGCCACCTCGTGCAGCGCGTACGCGTCGAGCACCGTCAGCGCGAGCCCGAGGCCCGCCACCGACTCGGCCGTCGAGCGCAGGCCCCGCTTCAGCAGGGGCACCGGCGCCGCGAGCGCGGCCAGCGTGACCGCGCCGAGCACCACGGCCCGCCCGGCGATGCCCAGATGACCCCAGCTGACCAGTGTGAACACCATCGCGGCGATGGTGAGCAGGACGCCGCCGAGCAGGAGCAGCACGTTCTGGACGCGCGGTGCGGGAGCCTCGGGGCGGGGCGGCGCGACAGGCGCGGGCGGCGGTGCCTGGTGCAGGGCCGCGATCAGCCAGGCACGGCGGGTCAGCAGCTGGGCCCGGCGGGCGTCCAAATGCCACAGCTCGGCATCGAGGAGCCGCAACTCCTCGGCCGGGGGCGGAATGTGCGTCATGCCGTCGAGTGTGGTCGGCGTCACGTCGTACGCCATGAGTGCGCGTACTCAGGGCGTACTCAAATACGCCTCACCGCGCCTGCCTGCGGGCAGACTCCGTCCATGGACTGGACCCATTACCGCTTCCTCAGCCGGTGGAATCTGCCCGTCCCGCCCGCCGCCGTGTACGAGGCGCTGGAACGGGCCGATGACTATCCGCGCTGGTGGCGGCAGGTGCGCGAGGTGAACCGGATCGACGACACGACCGGAGTGGTCAGGGTCCGCTCCCTCCTGCCGTACGACGTGACCTTCACCGCCCGTGAGGTGCGGCGCGATCCGGCGGCCGGGGTCCTGGAGATCGCCATGTCCGGCGACCTCGACGGCTGGGCGCGCTGGACGATCACCGCGGACGGTACGGGCAGCCTGGCCCGCTACGAGCAGGTAGTCGACGTGCGGAAGCCGCTGCTGCGGCGGTTCGCCGTGCCCGGACGGCCGGTGTTCCGCGCCAACCACTGGCTGATGATGCGGGCCGGGCGGCGCGGTCTCGCCGGGCACTTGGAAGCGGTTTGAAGGAAGGCCGCGGGGACCTGTATTGTTCAGGGCGTTCCCGGGCGATTAGCTCAGTGGGAGAGCGCTTCGTTCACACCGAAGAGGTCACTGGTTCGAACCCAGTATCGCCCACCGGGAAAGGCCGGTCCGTCCCAGACGGACCGGCTTTTTTGTTGCCCTCACGCGGCCGCCGCCGGCAGATCCGGGCGCAGCGGCCACGCCGGGTCCACCTCTTCCTCCGTGCCGCTGCGCGCGAACCATGCCTGCAGGCCGCGCGCCTGCGCCGCGTGCCACACCGCCTGCAGGGTGTGCAGTTCGGCGGGGCTCAGGCGCTCCAGCCGGGCCGCGAACCGGCGGCCCACCGCCCGTACGACGTCCATCGCGGCCAACGCGTCGGCGCCCGCGTCGTGCGCGCCCTCCAGCGAGACGCCGTAGTGCTCACACAGGTCGGTGAGGGTGCGGCGGCCCTTGCGGTAGCGGTCCAGGTACTTGTCCAGGACCCGTGGGTCGAGCACCAGCAGTGGCGAGGGCTCGAACCAGCGGTCCAGGGACGAGGCGCGATGGCGGCGCAACTCCCGGTCCAGGATCGTCAGATCGAACGGCGCGTTCATCACCACCAACGGGCGGCCCACCCTGGCCTGTTCGGCCAGCGACTCCGCTATCTCGTACATCACCGGAGCCGGCCATCGGCCGTTGCGCTGCAGATGCTCCTGAGTCAGTCCGTGCACCTCCGTCGCCCCGGCCGGCACCGGCACGCCCGGGTTGACCAACCACCGGGTCACCCGCGGCCGGGTGCCCGGTGCGTCCTGGACGACGACGGCGGCCGACACGATCCGGTCGGTCTCGACGTCGACACCCGTTGTTTCCGTGTCGAAAGCGGCCAGGGGCCCTTCGTACCAACACGTCATACCTACACAACCCCTCGTTCACCCACGGCAGCTGACGCCCCGTCGTCTGCCCCGTTTGGTGATACCCGGGCTGTTTGCGCCGTACGCCGGAAGGACACAACAGGAGTACGGGTCTTTGCAGTTCAGTGGCCCGAACGCGGGATTCACTCGGCCCTGGTGTGGGCAATTCACTTGGCTTGGAAGGCTGTTCGTCATGGCGATAGCCCAGCCCGAGCGGGGCGGGCTGCTGCCCGAACGCGCGGGCCCCCAGCGCGGCACACTCGCCACCACGGCCTGCATGGAGACCTTGCAGGTGGGCTATCTGCATGCCGTCGCCGCTGCGGCCGGCTGCTCGCTGTCGCAACCCTTTCCGGACAACGGCATCGACTGGCACGTCAGTCACGGCTCACCCGGGCACACCGTCGATGACGAGGTCACCATCAAGGTGCAGCTGAAATGCACCTACCAGGTCCCGCCGAATCCCCCCGGCCGCACCTTCTCCTTCACGCTCGACAACGACCACCTGCGCAAGCTCGCCCGCACACCGGTCTCGGTCCACAAGATCCTGGTCGTGATGCTCGTCCCACGGTCACAGGATCAATGGCTGCGGGCCGGCCACGACCGGCTCGACCTCAGACACTGCTGCTACTGGGTCAACCTCGCCGGTCACGCCATCACCGGCCGGAACCGGACCACCGTGCGGATACCGACCTCGCGCATCTTCGACGACCGGGCGCTCTGCGAGATCATGACGCGCGTCGGGACGGGAGGCAGACCATGACGCACCGCCCGCTGGAAGGGCCACTACGGCCCGTACGACCGCACCCCGTCGACCAGGCCGCCCTCGCCTGGAACCGTTCCCCCGACCCCGCCGAGGTCGACCCCGCCGTGCTCGGCGCCCTGCTGCACCGGCACGGCTGGGAGCGACGCGGGGGAGCGGCCGGGCGGTACGGCCGATGGACCCCGCCGGGACCGGGCGGCGGCGGCACGAGTCTGCTGGTGCCCGAGAGCCGGGCCTTCCCCGACAGCGAGGACCTGCTCGGCGAGGCGCTCCTCGCGCTGTCCCGCAGTGGGACGCCCTCCGCGCGTGAGGTGCTGCTCTCCCTCGCCGTGCCCAGCGACGAGATCCGCTGGTGGCGCGACGTCCCGACCGGTCCGGCCGGAACCGTCCCCTGGACGGTCGAGGAACACTTGCGTTCGGCCGCCCGCCAGACGCTGCTCGCCGGAGCACTCGCCACACGCGCGCGGGCGGGCTATTACGGCGCCCGCTACCGCCGCTCAGCCGCCGCGGTCCTGGAGAACGTCCTCGTCGGCTCCGCGGCAGGCGGCCGCCGTCTGACCGCCTTCGTGCCCGTCGGCACCGGCCGCCCGCTCGCCGTACGCCTGCACCAGGCCCTGTACGCCGCCCGCGAGGCCATCGACTACCAGCGGGCCACCGGCGGCATGGACGCCTTCGACGGCGCCGTCGCGGCGGGCGTCAGCCGCGAGCTCACCGAGGCTCTGATCGCCCTCGTGCGCGGTACGGAGGGGGCGTGCATCGGCGTGGAGTGGGCACCGGCCGCCGGTGTTCCCGAAGGATGCGCGGCGCCCGCCGAGGCCGTCGAGTTCTCGCCCGGCGACCTGCCCGTGCTGCGCGAGGCCGGCGCCCGCTATCTGCGCGAGGAGCCCTCCGTGCCGGTGCGGATCACGGGTGCGGTGGTCAGGATGCGCAGGTCGGGGCCGCGCGGGGAGGGATCGGTACGGCTGCGGGTGATCGCGGGCGCCGAGATCCCGCACATACGACTGACGCTGGACGAGGAGTCGTACCGGATAGCCGGGCACGCGCACCTCGTCGGACTGCCGGTGCGGGTGTACGGGCGGCTCGAGAGCAGGGGCGGCTTCCGGCGCCTCATGGACGCCTCCGGGGTCGAACCGGTGCAGGTGGACGAGGCCGAGCGGGACCGGCTGATGAAGTCGCTGCAGGAGACCGCCGAGATCACGGCCTTCTTCGAGGAGGCCTGCGGCGGGGACTGATTTCGCGGAGGGCGGCCCTGGGTCGGTACGATCGCCTATTGCGCACGCAATAGGTTATGGGTTGCGCATCCACCTTCAGTCAGGAGAGACCGGTGTCAGACGTCCGTGTGATCATCCAACGCGATTCCGAGCGGGAAGAGCGCACGGTGACGACGGGCACTACGGCCGCCGAGCTCTTCGCCGGCGAGCGCTCGATCATCGCCGCGCGCGTGGGCGGCGAGCTCAAGGACCTCGCGTACGCACCCGGCGAGGACGAGGTCGTGGAGCCGGTGGAGATCTCCTCCGAGGACGGCCTGAACATCCTGCGCCACTCCACCGCGCATGTCATGGCGCAGGCCGTGCAGGAGCTCTTCCCCGAGGCCAAGCTGGGCATCGGCCCGCCGGTCAAGGACGGCTTCTACTACGACTTCGACGTCGAGAAGCCGTTCACGCCCGAGGATCTCAAGGCCATCGAGAAGAAGATGCAGGAGATCCAGAAGCGGGGGCAGAGGTTCTCCCGCCGTGTGGTGTCCGACGAGGCGGCTCGCGAGGAGCTGGCGTCCGAGCCGTACAAGCTGGAGCTGATCGGCATCAAGGGCTCCGCCTCCACGGACGACGGCGCGGCCGTCGAGGTCGGCGCCGGTGAGCTGACGATCTACGACAACCTGGACGCCAAGACCGGCGACCTGTGCTGGAAGGACCTCTGCCGCGGTCCCCACCTGCCCACCACCCGGAACATCCCGGCGTTCAAGCTGATGCGCAACGCGGCCGCCTACTGGCGCGGCAGCGAGAAGAACCCGATGCTCCAGCGCATCTACGGCACCGCCTGGCCGACCAAGGACGAGCTGAAGGCGCACCTCGACTTCCTCGCCGAGGCGGAGAAGCGCGACCACCGCAAGCTCGGCTCCGAGCTCGACCTGTTCTCGATCCCCGAGCAGATCGGCTCCGGCCTCGCCGTCTTCCACCCCAAGGGCGGCATCGTCCGTCGGGTCATGGAGGACTACTCGCGCCGCCGCCACGAGGAGGAGGGCTACGAGTTCGTCTACACCCCGCACGCGACGAAGGGGAAGCTCTTCGAGACCTCGGGCCACCTGGACTGGTACGCCGACGGCATGTACCCGCCCATGCAGCTCGACGAGGGCGTGGACTACTACCTCAAGCCCATGAACTGCCCGATGCACAACCTGATCTTCGACGCGCGCGGCCGCTCCTACCGTGAACTGCCGCTGCGCCTCTTCGAGTTCGGGACCGTGTACCGGTACGAGAAGTCGGGCGTCGTGCACGGCCTGACCCGCGCCCGTGGCTTCACCCAGGACGACGCGCACATCTACTGCACGCGTGAGCAGATGTCGGAGGAGCTCGACAAGACGCTCACCTTCGTCCTCGGCCTGCTGCGGGACTACGGTCTGACCGACTTCTACCTGGAGCTGTCGACCAAGGACCCGGAGAAGTTCGTCGGTTCCGACGAGGTCTGGGAAGAAGCCACCGAGACCCTCCGTGAGGTCGCCGAGAAGCAGGGCCTGCCCCTGGTCCCGGACCCGGGCGGCGCGGCCTTCTACGGCCCGAAGATCTCCGTTCAGACGAAGGACGCCATCGGCCGTACCTGGCAGATGTCGACGATCCAGCTCGACTTCAACCTGCCGGAGCGCTTCGAGCTGGAGTACACGTCGCCCGACGGCTCCAAGCAGCGTCCGGTCATGATCCACCGCGCGCTGTTCGGCTCGATCGAGCGGTTCTTCGCGGTGCTGCTCGAGCACTACGCGGGCGCCTTCCCGGCGTGGCTGGCTCCGGTGCAGGCGGTCGGCATCCCGATCGGGGACGCGCACGTGGACTATCTGGAGAAGTTCGCCGCCGCGGCCAAGCAGAAGGGGCTGCGGGTCGAGGTCGACTCGTCCTCCGACCGGATGCAGAAGAAGATCCGCAACGCCCAGAAGCAGAAGGTGCCCTTCATGGTCATCGCGGGCGACGAGGACATGTCGGCCGGCTCGGTGTCCTTCCGCTACCGCGACGGCTCACAGGAGAACGGCATCCCGTTCGACGAGGCCATCGCGAAGATCGCGAAGGTCGTGGCGGAGCGGGCGCAGGTCTGATCCGGCGCTTCCGCCAAGGCCCTCGGGGAGGTCAGCTTCCCGGGGGCCTTGCGTCGTCCTCGCGGGCGAAGACCTGGAGCAGCCAGGACGAGAAGGACCCGGTGACCGCGCCGAGCAGCGCCAGCCCGCAGGCCATGATGCCCGCCGCGATCAGGCGCCCGAGCGGCGTCACGGGGGCGATGTCGCCGTAGCCGACGGTCGCGAGCGTCGCGCAGGTCCACCACACGGCGTCCCCGAAGGTCCGCATGGTCGCGTGCGGCGCCGCACGCTCCTGCTGGTAGACGGCGAGGGCTCCGGTGAAGCCGAGTAGCGCGGTGCTCAGACCGGCGTAGACGATGACCCGCGCCTGCAGGGACAGCCGGGGCCGGCCGCCCCGCCGCCGCACGGCCTCGTGCACCTTGACGACCCGCAGCGGCCGCAGCAAGGGGAGGACCAGTACCACGGTGTCCAGCCAGTGCGTCGCCAGGAAGCGCAGCCGCTGCCCGCTCAGCCGCCAGCGCACCGCGTAGTCGACGGCGAACATGGCCCACACGGTCAGCGTCACCGCCAGGCACAGGTCCCGCCAGCCGTCCGGCAGACCGTGGGCGAGCACACGGACCGCGTACGAGGCGAGAAAGACCAGGGACGCCACGGCGAGGGGGATCTCAGTGCGCTGTTCCAAGCTGTCCTTGCGGCTGTCGTCGTCCACCGGCCCAGCTTGGCCCGGGACGCTTTTCCCACAACCCGGCGACACGGCGCGAACGGGCGAAGTCATATGCTGCACTGCATGACGAGTGAGCCGGAGCAGCAGTGGGGCGTGGGGACCCAGGACGCGTTCCAGCGTCTGTGGACGCCCCATCGGATGGCCTACATCCAGGGCGAGAACAAGCCGACCGGCCCGGGTGCCGACGACGGCTGCCCCTTCTGCTCGCTACCGGCGAAGTCCGACGAGGACGGTCTGATCGTCCGGCGCGGTGAGCAGGTCTACGCGGTGCTCAATCTGTACCCGTACAACGGCGGCCACCTGATGGTGGTGCCCTTCCGGCACGTGGCCGACTACACGGATCTCACGGACGCGGAGACGGTCGAGCTCGCCGCGCTGACCAAGCAGGCGATGACGGCCCTGCGCACGGCGTCCGGCGCCCACGGCTTCAACATCGGCATGAACCAGGGATCGGTTGCGGGTGCGGGTATCGCGGCCCACCTCCACCAGCACATCGTCCCGCGCTGGGGCGGCGACACGAACTTCATGCCGGTGGTCGGGCACACGCGGGTGCTGCCCCAGCTGCTGGCGGACACCCGGAAGATGCTGGCGGAGGCCTGGCCGGCAGAACCCGGACCGTCCGGCGTGTGAGGACGAGGCCCGTTCAGGGCTGAAGGGGGTCTGGGGGCGCAGCCCCCAGGGACGGCCGCCCAGACCCACCCCAGCCGCACGCTGCCCGTAGGCCCCACCGCCGGAGGCCTACGCGTCGTACACGTCCGCCTTGCGCGGTGCCACGTCCTGCACCGCCGTGCTGAGGAACGCCGACCGGGTGCCGAACTTCTCCGTGTCCGCTCCGTTCTCCTCCAGGACCCGGATCGCCGCCGCGTGCACGACCCGCAGCACCGGCGTGGCCGCGCGCAGCGCGTCGTCGGCCATGAAGCGGTGCCGCCACGGCTTGTCCGCCCAGGCGTGCCGCAGCCCGAAGGGCTCGGGGAGGGTCAGCGTGCCGCCCAGCCAGTTCAGCAGCGGCGGATACCAGGTCAGGGGCGCCCGGGCGGCCAGGCGGACCACCTCGTCCGCGTCGACCAGCGGGAGCTTCACCTTCCGCGTCTCCCAGAACTTGAGCTGCTTGGCGACTTCCTTCTCCTTGGCCTCCGGCTTTGAGGTGAACAGCGAGTGCACCGGGCCCAGCGCATGCCCGGTCACCTCGATGCGCAGCGTCTCGTGCAGCACGGTCACCGTGATCAGCATGGTGATGACCAGTTGTCCGTCCCACAGCGTCCACTGCACGCCCAGGTAGTGCCGGTCGCCCGCGCCGAACTGCTGCTTGTTGCAGATGTCCTGTATGGCGTGCGACTTGACCTGGTACGCGTCCACGTCCGTGCCCTCGGGACGGGACACCGCATTGGCGTTCTCCCCGACCGGGGTGACGATCCAGTGCCGTACGGACGCCTTCGGGAAGCCGCCGGTGTTCAGCGTGTTCCGCTCCAGCATGCGCAACCGGTCGTGGATGGACCGTATGACGTCCCAGCTGCGGAAGGGGTGGATCTCCCGGTCCGGATGGCGTGAGACCAGGTCCTCGGCGAGCTGCCAGCTGCCCCAGCGGGTGCCCATGCCGAGTATGCCCTTGGGCCCGGCGTAGAACACCGAGTTGGACTGTTGCTCGGCGCTCAACTTGGCCAGCGACTGGCGCAGTTGCTCGGCCGCGGTCTCGCGGGGGCTGCTCGGCACCGCCTCGGGGACCTTGGCCCCGACGCTGCTTCCGGACAGCAGGCTGTTCCAGCGCTCCCGGAGGTCCGTCGCCGTGCGCTCGCAGATCTGCTTGGCCCAGAACCAGCCGACCACCGGCATGACGATCGCCGCTCGCGCGTACCACGCCCAGAAGCCGCCGAACGGCGTGCGCACGAGGAAGATCACGGCGAGGGCGCCGACGCCCACGAGCAGGGCGGTGGCGAGGGCCCCGGCCTGCTTGTTCTCGGTCTTGGCCACGGTGGTGCGGATCTGGAAGACCAGCAGCCAGATGAGGAGCCCGGGCAGGAACAGCAGACCGCACAGGACCATGACGATGGTCAGCAGGTTGTCGCGGTCCCTGCGGATGTTGTTCGCCGCGAGGCAGTGCTCGACCACGACCTGCGGCTCGGCGCCGAAGGACTGGATGAGCGGCTTGCGGCCGGCGCCCAGCATGCGGGCGATCACGGCCCCGGAGAAGGCCTCGCCCAGGTTGGGCCGGAAGATCCGCGCCCATTTACGACCGTCCTTGACGATCGTCTCGTGCCACTCGCTGTTGGCAGCGAGGATGTCCTTGACGGGATTGTCGCGATAGGCCGCGGAGGCCAGCGCGAACGTCGCCGTCTGTTCTCCGTCGCCCGTGCGCGGCACCTGCGGACCGAAGATGTCCGCGTAGCCGCTGTCAACGGTCATTCCCGCCCCCCGATCGCCGCCGGCACCCTGCTCATGCGGCCTTCCCGACTTCCGTGCTTCGCACACCTGTTGATCAGGTCATCAGCGTATCCGCAGGCACGGACATCCGTCGGCGGACGTAGAACATCCCGTCGGTCCGACGCCCAACATTCCGCCGGCGGACGGCCGAAGCCGTCCGCCGACGCGGAGGGGAGCGTTCCGCAGACGTCCAACTACGAGGCGCTTCCCACCTCTTCACGGATCCTTTCCGCGATCTGCGGCGGCATCGGCTCGTGCCGGGCGTACGCGCGGCTGAAGCGGGCCGTGCCGTGGGACAGGGAGCGCAGGTCGACGGCGTACCGGTCGATCTCGATCTCGGGCACCTCCGCGCGCACCAGCGTCCGGCCGCCGCTGATCTGTTCCGTGCCGAGCACCCGGCCGCGCCGCCCGGACAGGTCGCTCATCACCGCGCCCACGTAGTCGTCGCCGACCAGGATGGTCACCTCGGCCACCGGCTCCAGCAGATGGATCTTCGCGTCGGCCGCCGCCTCCCGCAGCGCCAGCGCGCCGGCCGTCTGGAACGCGGCGTCGGAGGAGTCCACGGAGTGCGCCTTGCCGTCCAGCAGGGTGATCCGGATGTCCTGGAGTGGATGGCCGACCGCAACTCCCCTGGCCGCCTGGGCCCTTACGCCCTTCTCGACGGACGGGATGAACTGGCGCGGCACGGCCCCGCCGACGACCTTGTCCACGAACTCGATGCCCGAGCCGCCCGGCAGCGGCTCCACCTCGATCTCGCAGATGGCGTACTGCCCGTGGCCGCCGGACTGCTTCACATGGCGGCCGCGGCCCGCCGACTTGGCCGCGAACGTCTCCCGTAGGGAGACCCTGTGCGGTACGACGTCGACCTGGACGCCGTACCGGTTGCGCAGCCGCTCCAGGGCGACATCGGCGTGTGCCTCGCCCAGGCACCACAGCACCACTTGGTGGGTGTCCTGGTTCTGCTCGAGCCGCATGGTCGGATCCTCGGCGACCAGCCGGGACAGGCCCTGCGAGAGCTTGTCCTCGTCCGCCTTGCTGTGCGCCTGGATGGCGAGCGGCAGCAGCGGGTCGGGCATCTCCCACGGCTCCATGAGCAGCGGGTCGTTCCTGGCCGAGAGGGTGTCCCCGGTCTCCGCGCGGCCGAGTTTCGCCACGCACGCGAGATCGCCGGCGATGCAGTGGGTGAGCACCCGCTGCTGCTTTCCGAACGGTGCGGACAGCGCGCCGATGCGCTCGTCGACGTCGTGGTCCTCGTGCCCCCGGTCGGCGAGACCGTGTCCGGAGACGTGCACGGTCTGGTCCGGGCGCAGGGTGCCCGAGAAGACCCGCACCAGCGAGACCCGGCCCACATACGGGTCGGACGACGTCTTCACGACCTCCGCGACCAGCGGGCCGTCCGGGTCGCACAGCTTCAGCTCACGCGGTTTGCCGTCGACCGTGGTGACCCTCGGTGCCGCGCGCTCCAGCGGGGTCGGGAAGCCGCGGGTGACCAGTTCGAGGAGCTCGGCGGTGCCGAGCCCGTGCCGGGCGCCCTCGGCCGCCGGAGCGGCTGCCAGGACCGGGAAGAAGACGCCGCGTGCGACGGCCCGCTCCAGGTCCTCGATGAGCGTCTTGACGTCGACCTCCTCGCCGCCGAGGTAGCGGTCCATGAGGGTCTCGTCCTCGCTCTCGGAGATGATCCCCTCGATCAGCCGGTTGCGGGCCTCCTCGATGAGCGGCAGCTGGTCCTCGCCCGGTTCGGACTCCTTGCGCTCCCCGGTCGAGTAGTCGAACAGCTTCTGCGACAGCAGCCCGATCAGCCCGGTGACGGGCGCGTGCCCGTCCGGTGCCTGGGGGCCGCGCAGCGGCAGGTACAGCGGCAGCACGGCGTCGGGGTCGTCGCCGCCGAAGGCCTCCGCGCAGGTCCGCGTCATGTCCTCGAAGTCCGCCCGGGCGGACTCCAGGTGCGTGATGACGATCGCGCGCGGCATGCCGACGGCCGCGCACTCCTCCCACACCATGCGCGTCGAGCCGTCCACCCCGTCGGAGGCCGAGACGACGAAAAGGGCCGCGTCCGCCGCTCGCAGACCGGCCCTGAGCTCTCCGACGAAGTCGGCGTATCCGGGAGTGTCGAGAAGGTTGATCTTGTACCCGTCCCATTCGACGGGGACCAGGGAGAGTTGCACCGAGCGCTGCTGCCGGTGCTCGATCTCGTCGTAGTCGGAGACGGTGCCGCCGTCCTCCACACGGCCCGCCCTGTTCACCGCTCCCGTCGTGAGTGCGAGAGCCTCCACCAATGTGGTCTTGCCCGATCCGGAGTGGCCGACCAGCACCACATTCCGTACGGACGCGGGTTGGTCGGCCGCTGTTGCCCTGCCGGCGGCTCCGGGGTGTGCGTTCGCCTTGTCGCCCATGGCCTTGCCTCCCGTGCACGGTGAGGTCACTGTGGGCGCGGACGTGCGGACCCGCGTGCGGTGGCGGCTCCGGTGACGCCCGCGGTGTTCTTCGAGCTTTCCACTCCCGTCACGGTGCGTCCATACGGCGGACGAGATCCTGCCGCCCGGCCCGGAGCGGGCCGCCGGATCGCCCGCCGCTCGGCCCCGTACGAGTCGCGAGACCCCGCCGTGACCGGGATGCCGTCGGGCCGTGACACGGGCCTGACGGTGCCCGGCCGTCGCCCACGCGCGCGCGTGGCTACGATGGGCCAGCCGGTGGCCAGCAGGGGCCGCACGGCCACACCGACCCTCGGGAAGGCCATGCTGAACAAGTACGCGCGTGCATTCTTCACGCGTGTCCTCACACCGTTCGCCGCGTTTCTCATCCGGCGGGGCGTCAGCCCCGACACGGTGACCCTCCTCGGCACCGCCGGTGTGGTCGCGGGCGCGCTGGTCTTCTACCCCAGGGGCGAGTTCTTCTGGGGCACGATCGTGATCACACTGTTCGTGTTCTCCGACCTCGTCGACGGAAACATGGCCCGCCAGCTCGGCCGCACCAGCCGCTGGGGCGCCTTCCTGGACTCGACACTGGACCGGGTCGCCGACGGCGCGATCTTCGGCGGCTTCGCGCTCTGGTACGCGGGCAACGGCGACGACAACGTCCTGTGCGCCGTCTCGATCTTCTGCCTGGCAAGCGGCCAGGTGGTGTCGTACACCAAGGCCCGTGGTGAGTCGATCGGACTGCCGGTCGCCGTCAACGGACTCGTCGAGCGCGCCGAGCGCCTGGTGATCGCCCTGACCCTGGCGGGCCTCGCGGGCCTGCACAAGTTCGGGGTACCCGGTATCCAGTACCTGCTGCCGATCGCGCTGTGGATCGTGGCCGTAGGCAGTCTGGTCACGCTGATCCAGCGGGTCGTCACGGTCCGACGGGAGTCCGCCGAGGCGGAGGCGGCCGCCGCGCAGCAGGAGTCGCAGGGGAGTGAGGCGGCGAAGTGAGCGCCCAGGAGCGGGTCATCGACGCGCTGTACGGCCTCGGCTGGGGGGTCGTGAAGAAGCTCCCCGAGCCGGTCGCCGTGCGCCTCGGCCGGAGCATCGCCGACCTCGCCTGGAAGCAGCGCGGCAAGGGCGTCCGGCGGCTGGAGAGCAACTACGCGCGCGTGGTGCCCGACGCGAGTCCCGAGCGCCTGGCCGAGCTCTCGCGCGCGGGCATGCGGTCGTACCTGCGCTACTGGATGGAGTCCTTCCGGCTCCCCGCCTGGAGCGCCGAGCGCGTCAGGAGCGGCTTCGAGGCCAAGGATCTGCATTACCTCACCGACGGCCTCGCGGCCGGCAAGGGCGTCATCCTCGCGCTGCCGCACATGGCCAACTGGGACCTCGCCGGCGCCTGGGTCACCACCAAGCTCGACACGCCCTTCACCACGGTCGCCGAGCGCCTCAAGCCGGAGACGCTGTACGACCGTTTCGTCGCCTACCGTGAGGGCCTCGGCATGGAGGTCCTGCCGCACAGCGGCGGCACCGCGTTCGGCACGCTGGCCCGGCGGCTGCGCGACGGCGGCCTGGTCTGCCTGGTCGCCGAACGGGATCTGTCCTCCTCCGGCGTCGAGGTCCAGTTCTTCGGAGAGGCCACCCGGATCCCGGCCGGCCCGGCGCTGCTCGCCCAGCAGACCGGCGCGCTGCTGCTGCCGGTGACACTCTGGTACGACGACTCACCCGTCATGCGGGGCCGGGTGCATCCCCCGGTCGAGGTCCCCGAGTCAGGCACGCGGGCCGAGAAGACGTCTGTCATGGCACAGGCGCTGGCCGATGCCTTCGCCACAGGGATCGCCGAACATCCGGAGGACTGGCACATGCTGCAGCGCTTGTGGCTCAAGGACCTTGATCCCGCGCGTTCTCCCGCCGGAGGGACCGCGTGAGGATCGGCATCGTCTGCCCGTACTCCTGGGACGTACCGGGTGGCGTCCAGTTCCACATCCGCGATCTCGCCGAGTACTTCATCCGCCTCGGCCACCAGGTCTCCGTCCTCGCCCCGGCCGACGACGACACCCCGCTGCCGCCGTACGTCGTCTCGGCCGGCCGCGCGGTGCCGGTGCCGTACAACGGCTCGGTGGCCCGCCTGAACTTCGGCTTCCTGTCGGCGGCCCGGGTGCGGCGCTGGCTGCACGACGGCGAGTTCGACGTCATCCACATCCACGAGCCGGCCTCGCCGTCCCTGGGCCTGCTGGCGTGCTGGGCCGCGCAGGGGCCCATCGTCGCCACCTTCCACACCTCCAACCCGCGCTCCCGGGCCATGCTCGCCGCGTACTCGATCCTGCAGGCCGCCCTGGAGAAGATCAGCGCGCGGATCGCCGTCAGCGAGTACGCCCGCCGCACGCTCGTCGAACACCTCGGCGGCGACGCCGTGGTCATCCCCAACGGCGTCGACGTCGACTTCTTCGCCCGGGCCGAGCCCAAGACCGAGTGGCAGGGCGACACGATCGGCTTCATGGGGCGCATCGACGAGCCCCGCAAGGGCCTGCCGGTGCTGATGAAGGCCCTGCCGAAGATCCTCGCCGAGCGCCCGCAGACCCGGCTGCTGGTCGCCGGGCGCGGCGACGAGGAGGAGGCGGTCGAGTCGCTGCCCGCCGAACTGCGGCCGCGCGTCGAGTTCCTCGGCATGATCAGCGACGAGGACAAGGCCCGTTTCCTGCGCAGCGTCGACCTGTACGTCGCTCCCAACACCGGCGGCGAGAGCTTCGGGATCATCCTGGTCGAGGCGATGTCGGCGGGCGCCCCGGTGCTCGCCTCGGACCTGGACGCCTTCGCCCAGGTTCTCGACCGGGGCGCCGCGGGCGAACTGTTCGCCAACGAGGACGCCGACGCGCTCGCCGTGGCCGCCGTACGGCTGCTCGGGGACCCGGCGCGGCTGGCCGAGCTGCGAAAGCGCGGCAGGGCGCACGTACGGCGGTTCGACTGGTCTACGGTCGGCGCGGACATCCTGTCCGTGTACGAGACGGTGACGTCCGGCGCGGCAGCGGTCGCCGCGGCGGAGGAGGAGCGGGCGACGGGCCTGCGGGCACGGCTGGGGCTGGCGCGGGACTGAGCTGGAGGGGGCGGCATACTTTTTCAGCGCCGGTCCGCTTCACCCAGCCCGTCCGGCGTTTGAGGACGGGGCCCGTTCAGGGCCGAAGCGGGGGTACGGGGGCGGCGGCCCGCGTCCACACCGACGCCCCGCACGACACCCCGCCAAGCCCAGCGGAGCGCCCCGGTAGCCTTGCCGCCCGTGACCGCAACCCTCATCTGGATCCTCGTCGCGTTCGTCGCGATCGGCCTGTACCTCAGCTGGACGGCCGGGCGGCTCGACCGGCTGCACGCCCGCATCGACGCCTCGCGCGCCGGCCTTGACGCCCAACTGCTGCGCCGCGCCTCGGTGGCGCAGGAACTGGCCACCTCCGGTGTGCTCGACCCGGCCGCCTCAATCGTCCTGTACGAGGCCGCGCACGCCGCCCGGCAGGCCGAGGAGGAGCAGCGGGAGGTCGCCGAGAGCGAGCTGAGCCAGGCACTGCGGGCCGTGTTCGCCGACGCGCAGCAGGTGGAGGCGGTACGAGCGGCGCCCGGGGGAGAGGAGGCCGCCCGGGAACTCACCGAGGCGGTGCGCCGGGTGCCGATGGCCCGGCGCTTCCACAACGACTCCGTACGGGCGGCCCGGGCGCTGCGTCGGCACCGCAAGGTGCGCTGGTTCCGGCTGGCGGGACACGCGCCGTTCCCGTTGGCGTTCGAGATGGACGACGAGCCGCCGGCGGCACTGGCCGATCGCCCGACCTAGTCCAGCCTGGGCCACTCGCACCCGCCCGCGGCCGAAAAACGATCCACCGCCTTTCCATTGGCCCTTGCTGTGGACTGCTCCCCTCGCGTTTCCTCGGTGCTGCAGATCCCTCTTTCACTTCAGCGAGGTCACCCGTGTCCAGCACGCTCTCCGACAACCAGACCCCCGAGACCGGCACCGCGCGCGTGAAGCGCGGCATGGCCGAGCAGCTCAAGGGCGGTGTGATCATGGACGTGGTCAACGCCGAGCAGGCGAAGATCGCCGAGGACGCGGGCGCCGTCGCCGTCATGGCGCTGGAGCGGGTCCCGGCCGACATCCGCAAGGACGGCGGCGTGGCCCGGATGTCCGACCCGACCATGATCGAAGAGATCATCGAGGCCGTCTCCATCCCGGTCATGGCCAAGTCCCGGATCGGCCACTTCGTCGAGGCCCAGGTCCTGCAGTCCCTCGGCGTCGACTACATCGACGAGTCCGAGGTCCTCACCCCGGCCGACGAGGTCAACCACTCCGACAAGTGGGCGTTCACGACCCCCTTCGTCTGTGGCGCCACCAACCTGGGCGAGGCCCTGCGCCGCATCGCCGAGGGCGCCGCGATGATCCGCTCCAAGGGCGAGGCCGGCACCGGCAACGTCGTCGAGGCCGTCCGCCACCTGCGCCAGATCAAGAACGAGATCGCCCGCCTGCGCGGCTACGACAACAACGAGCTGTACGCCGCCGCCAAGGAGCTGCGCGCCCCGTACGAGCTCGTACGCGAGGTCGCCGAGCTCGGCAAGCTCCCGGTCGTGCTGTTCTCCGCCGGTGGCGTCGCCACCCCCGCCGACGCCGCGCTGATGCGCCAGCTCGGCGCCGAGGGCGTCTTCGTCGGCTCCGGCATCTTCAAGTCCGGCGACCCGGCCAAGCGTGCCGCCGCCATCGTCAAGGCGACCACCTTCTACGACGACCCGAAGATCATCGCGGACGCGTCCCGCAACCTCGGCGAGGCCATGGTCGGCATCAACTGCGACACCCTCCCCGAGACCGAGCGCTACGCCAACCGCGGCTGGTAAGTCACCCCCTTAGGACTGCACTTACATGACTGACGCACCTGTCATAGGCGTCCTGGCCCTCCAGGGCGACGTACGGGAGCACCTCATCGCCCTGGCCGCGGCCGACGCCGTGGCCAGGCCGGTGCGGCGCCCCGAAGAGCTCGCCGAGGTGGACGGCCTGGTCATCCCTGGCGGCGAGTCCACCACCATCTCCAAGCTGGCCGTCCTGTTCGGCGTGATGGAGCCGCTGCGCGCGCGCGTGCGGGACGGCATGCCCGTCTACGGCACCTGCGCGGGCATGATCATGCTCGCCGACAAGATCCTCGACCCGCGCTCGGGCCAGGAGACGATCGGCGGCATCGACATGATCGTGCGCCGTAACGCCTTCGGGCGCCAGAACGAGTCCTTCGAGGCTTCGCTCGACGTGTTGGGCATCGCGGGCGATCCTGTGGAGGGCGTGTTCATCCGCGCTCCCTGGGTCGAGTCCGTCGGCGCCGAGACCGAAGTGCTCGCCGAGCACGAGGGCCACATCGTCGCGGTCCGGCAGGGTAACGCGCTCGCCACGTCGTTCCACCCGGAACTGACCGGCGACCACCGCGTGCACGCCCTGTTCGTCGACATGGTGCGCGCGAACCGGACGGCGGAGTCCTTGTAGGATCTCTGGGGTTCGTACGGAGTTGGGTTACGCGAAGGAGACAGGCAGATGTCCGGCCACTCTAAATGGGCTACGACGAAGCACAAGAAGGCCGTGATCGACGCCAAACGCGGCAAGCTCTTCGCGAAGCTGATCAAGAACATCGAGGTCGCGGCCCGGATGGGCGGCGTCGACATCGAGGGCAACCCGACTCTCTACGACGCCATCCAGAAGGCGAAGAAGTCGTCGGTCCCGAACAAGAACATCGACTCCGCGGTCAAGCGCGGCGGCGGTCTCGAGGCCGGCGGCGCCGACTACGAGACGATCATGTATGAGGGCTACGGCCCGAACGGTGTCGCGGTGCTCATCGAGTGCCTCACCGACAACCGCAACCGCGCCGCCTCCGACGTCCGCGTCGCCATGACCCGCAACGGCGGCTCGATGGCCGACCCGGGCTCGGTGTCGTACCTCTTCAACCGCAAGGGCGTCGTCATCGTCCCCAAGGGCGAGCTGGGCGAGGACGACGTGCTCGGCGCCGTCCTGGACGCGGGCGCCGAGGAGGTCAACGACCTCGGTGAGTCCTTCGAGGTCATCAGCGAGGCCACCGACCTGGTCGCGGTCCGCACCGCCCTCCAGGAGGCCGGCATCGACTACGACTCCGCCGACGCCAACTTCGTCCCGACCATGCAGGTCGAGCTGGACGAGGAGGGCGCGAAGAAGATCTTCAAGCTGATCGACGCGCTCGAGGACAGCGACGACGTGCAGAACGTCTTCGCCAACTTCGACGTCAGCGACGAGGTCATGGAGAAGGTCGACGCGTAAGGCTGCCGCGGGCTGAACGGTCTCAACGGGCCGACGGGACACGCCCCGTCGGCCCGTCGACATGTCGGCCGCTGTCAGTGGCACCCGATAGCCTGCACAAACAGGCGATCGAAGGGAGGGGCGCGGTGCGCGTACTCGGGGTGGACCCCGGACTCACGCGATGCGGTGTCGGTGTGGTCGAAGGGGTCGCGGGACGGCCGCTCACCATGCTCGGCGTCGGTGTCGTACGCACTCCGGCGGACGCCGAGTTGGGGGAGCGCCTCGTCGCCATCGAGCAGGGCATCGAGCGGTGGCTGGACGAGCACCGGCCCGAATGCGTGGCCGTGGAGCGGGTGTTCAGCCAGCACAACGTCCGCACCGTGATGGGCACCGCCCAGGCCAGCGCCGTCGCCATGCTGTGCGCCGCCCGCCGCGGCATCCCCGTCGCCCTGCACACCCCGAGCGAGGTCAAAGCTGCCGTCACCGGCAGCGGACGTGCCGACAAGGCCCAGGTCGGTGCCATGATCACCCGCCTGCTGCGGCTCGAGGCACCCCCGAAGCCGGCGGACGCCGCCGACGCCCTCGCGCTCGCCATCTGCCACATCTGGCGCGCCCCCGCCCAGAACCGACTCCAGCAGGCCGTCGCCCTGCACGCATCGAAAGGCCGTACGGCATGATCGCCTTCGTCAGCGGTCCGGTCGCCGCCCTCGCCCCCGACTCCGCGGTGGTCGAGGTGGGCGGGATCGGCATCGCCGTCCAGTGCACGCCGAACACGCTCTCAGGGCTTCGCATGGGCCAGCAGGCCAAGCTGGCCACGTCGCTCGTCGTCCGCGAGGACTCGCTGACCCTGTACGGCTTCGCCGACGACGACGAGCGGCAGACCTTCGAACTGCTGCAGACCGCGAGCGGCGTCGGGCCGAGGCTCGCCCAGGCGATGCTCGCCGTGCACTCGCCGGACGCCCTGCGCCGGGCCGTCTCCACCGGCGACGAGAAAGCGCTCGTCGCCGTCCCCGGCATCGGCAAGAAGGGCGCCCAGAAGCTGCTTCTGGAGCTGAAGGACCGCCTCGGCGAGCCGATCGGCGCGCCCGCCATCGGTACGGCGGTCACCGCCGGCTGGCGCGACCAGTTGCACGCCGCCCTGATCGGCCTCGGTTATGCGACTCGGGAGGCCGAAGAGGCCGTGTCCGCGGTGGCGCCCCAGGCCGAGGCCGCCGAGGGCGCACCCCAGGTCGGTCAACTCCTCAGGGCGGCCCTGCAGACTCTGAACCGCGCCCGCTGACCCACCTGCGCCACCCCAGCTAGGAGATCTCAGTGAACTGGGACGACACGACCGACACCCCCGCCGCAGAGCGGCTGGTGGACTCTGTCGCCGGCGGCGAGGACCAGGCCGTGGAGGCCGCCCTGCGTCCCAAGGACCTGGGCGAGTTCATCGGCCAGGAAAAGGTCCGCGAGCAGCTGGACCTCGTCCTGCGCGCCGCACGCGCGCGGGGAGCCACGGCCGACCACGTGCTGCTCTCCGGCGCCCCGGGCCTCGGCAAGACCACCCTGTCGATGATCATCGCGGCCGAGATGAACGCCCCGATCCGTATCACCAGCGGCCCCGCGATCCAGCACGCCGGCGACCTCGCCGCGATCCTCTCCTCCCTCCAGGAGGGCGAGGTCCTCTTCCTCGACGAGATCCACCGCATGTCCCGGCCCGCCGAGGAGATGCTCTACATGGCGATGGAGGACTACCGCGTCGACGTCATCGTCGGAAAGGGCCCCGGCGCCACCGCCATCCCCCTGGAACTGCCCCCCTTCACCCTGGTCGGCGCCACCACGCGCGCAGGCCTATTGCCGCCGCCGCTGCGCGACCGCTTCGGCTTCACCGCGCACATGGAGTTCTACGAGCCCGCCGAGCTGGAGCGCGTCATCCACCGCTCGGCGAACCTGCTCGACGTGGAGATCGAGGCCGACGGCGCAGCCGAGATCGCCGGCCGTTCCCGCGGCACGCCCCGTATCGCCAACCGTCTGCTGCGGCGCGTGCGCGACTACGCCCAGGTCAAGGCCGACGGCCTGATCACGCGGGACATCGCCAAGTCGGCCCTCGCCGTGTACGAGGTCGACGCCCGCGGCCTGGACCGTCTCGACCGCGCGGTTCTGGAGGCCCTGCTCAAGCTGTTCGGCGGCGGCCCGGTCGGCCTGTCGACGCTCGCCGTCGCGGTGGGGGAGGAGCGCGAGACCGTGGAGGAGGTCGCCGAACCCTTCCTCGTCCGGGAGGGCCTGCTCGCCCGGACCCCGCGCGGACGGGTCGGCACGCCTGCCGCCTGGGCGCATCTCGGCCTCACCCCGCCCCGCTCCACGGCCACAGGAAACGGACAACAGGACCTGTTCGGGGCGTGACGGCGAGGGCGGTGGCCGGGTCAGGAACCCTGGTGCCATGCTGAGCGTTGTTCCATGCGCGCGGACTCGCTTAGACTCCGCCGATGCCGCCTTTGTCGGCGGTGTACATACCCCCAACCATCAGGCCGCTCACCATCGCGGTCACGTGAAGGAAGTACCGACCCGTGAGTCTCGTGACCCTCCTCCCGTTCATCGTGCTCATCGGGGCCATGTTCCTGATGACCCGCTCGGCCAAGAAGAAGCAGCAGGCGGCCGCGAACATGCGGAACGACATGCAGCCCGGCAGTGGCATCCGCACCATCGGGGGCATGTACGCGACGGTCAAGGAAGTCAATGAGGACACGGTCCTCGTCGATGCCGGTCCGGGCGTCGACCTTCTCTTCGCGAAGAACGCGATCGGTGCCGTCCTGTCGGACGACGAGTACAACCGCATCGTCCACGGCGTCGAGCACGACCTGAAGTCCGACTCCGACGTCGTCCCGGACGACGCCTCCTCCCTCACCGAGACCGACGAGCCCGCCGCCGACGCTGCCGCCGCTTCCGACGACAAGCCCGTCGACCTCGGCAAGAAGGACACGGCCGAGGACAAGGCCGAGGAGCCTGCCGAGACCCCGGCCGACACCGAGGC
Source organism: Streptomyces sp. NPDC006602 (assembly GCF_042870385.1). NCBI lineage: Bacteria > Bacillati > Actinomycetota > Actinomycetes > Kitasatosporales > Streptomycetaceae > Streptomyces > Streptomyces sp. NPDC006602. Next base: position 169,011 of record NZ_JBIAHG010000008.1, read on the forward strand.
CGCCGAGGCGAAGACGGACGAGGAGCCGAAGAAGACCGACGGCGACACCGAGGCGAAGTAGCCGCACTCCCGGGCGCGCGGGCCGACTCCGCGCGCCGAGGGACGTGCACGGCTCGCACGGGATCCCGACACCATGTCATGGCCGCCCGCCCGCCGATCCGGCGCGAGGCGGCCCGAGAGGGAGTACGAGAAGGTGGCAGCACCTAAGAAGGGCCGGAGCGCGAGCGCCCAGAGCAAACCATGGCGCTCGCTGGCCCTGATCCTGATCGCCATCGTGGCGCTCACCGGAGGAATGTTCCTCTCCGGGCACACCACTCCGCGTCTCGGCATCGACCTTGCCGGTGGTACGAGCATCACGCTCCGGGCGGTCCCCGAGGCCGGCCAGGAATCCGCGATCAACAAGACCAACATGGACACCGCGGTCGACATCATGAACCGCCGTGTCAACGGTCTTGGTGTCTCGGAGGCCGAGGTTCAAACCCAGGGCGACAAGAACATCATCGTCAACATCCCCAAGGGTACGAACTCCGAGGAGGCCCAGAAGCAGGTCGGCACCACCGCCAAGCTGTACTTCCGTCCGGTCGTCGCCACCGAGGTCTCGGGCGCCGCCGCGACGGCCAGCCCGTCGCCGAGCGCCTCCAGCAGCGCGTCGAGCAGCGACACGGACAAGGCGACCTCGTCGTCCTCTCCCTCCAGCTCCACCACCCCCTCGGCGACCGCCACCTCGCAGGGCCGCGCGGTCACCGACGCCCTGAAGGCCGACCCCACACCGTCGACGAGCGCCTCGGCCTCCGCGAGCGCCTCGGCCTCCCCGCCCGCGAGCAGCAGCGACGCCGGCGCGGCGGCCACCAAGCTCGAGGCCCAGTACGCCGCCCTGGACTGCACCGACCCGAAGGCCCGTGCCAAGGCCGGCGACGGTGCCAAGCCCACCGACTCCACCGTGGCCTGCGGCCAGAACTCGCAGGGCCAGTGGCAGAAGTACGTCCTGGGCCCGGCCGAGGTCGACGGCACCGACGTGGACGAGGCGAAGGCTGTCCTCAACACGACGACGGGCGCCGGCTGGACCGTCACCATGGACTTCACGTCCAGCGGCGCCAAGAAGTTCGGCGACATCACCGGCAAGCTGGCCCAGAACCAGCCCCCGCAGAACCAGTTCGCCATCGTCCTCGACGGCGACGTGGTCTCCGACCCGTCCGTCAGCCAGGCGCTGACCGGTGGCAACGCGGAGATCTCCGGCAACTTCAACCAGGAGTCGGCCCAGAGCCTCGCCAACATGCTGTCGTACGGCGCTCTGCCGCTGACCTTCAAGGAGGACAGCGTCACCACGGTGACCGCCGCGCTCGGAGGCGAGCAGTTGAAGGCGGGTCTGATCGCCGGCGCGATCGGCCTCGCCCTGGTCGTCATCTACCTGGTGGCGTACTACCGCGGCCTGGCGCTCATCGCCGTCGCCTCGCTGCTGGTCTCCGCGGCCCTCACGTACGTGATCATGTCGCTGCTCGGCCCGGCCATCGGCTTCGCGCTGAACCTCCCGGCCGTCTGCGGTGCGATCGTCGCGATCGGCATCACAGCGGACTCGTTCATCGTGTACTTCGAACGGGTCCGGGACGAGATCCGCGAGGGCCGCTCGCTGCGCCCCGCCGTCGAGCGGGCCTGGCCGCGAGCCCGACGCACCATCCTGGTCTCCGACTTCGTGTCGTTCCTCGCCGCCGCGGTGCTCTTCATCGTCACCGTCGGCAAGGTCCAGGGCTTCGCGTTCACGCTGGGCCTGACCACCCTCCTGGACGTGGTGGTCGTCTTCCTGTTCACCAAGCCGCTGCTGACGCTCATCGCGCGCAACACGTTCTTCTCGAGCGGCCACAGCTGGTCCGGTCTCGACCCCAAGCGACTGGGCGCCAAGCCTCCGCTGCGCCGTACCCGCCGTCCCGTCCAGCCTGCCGCCGGCCCTGTCGACCCGAAGGAGGCGTGAGATGTCGAAGCTCGGCAACATCGGCGCCCGACTGCACCGTGGCGAGGTCGGCTACGACTTCGTCGGCAACCGCAAGATCTGGTACGGCCTCTCGATCCTCATCACCATCACGGCCATCGTCGGCCTGGCGGTGCGCGGCCTGAACATGGGCATCGAGTTCGAGGGCGGCGCCGTCTTCACCACCCCGAAGCACACCAGCGTCTCCGTGACGCAGGCCGAGACGTACGCGGAAGAGGCTTCCGGCCACGACGCGATCGTCCAGAAGCTCGGCGACGGCAGCATGCGCATCCAGATCGCGGGCATCGACACCGACAAGTCCAACCAGATCAAGAAGGACCTCGCCGAGAACCTGAAGCTCGACAGCGAGCAGATCAACGCCGACCTGGTCGGTCCCAGCTGGGGTGACCAGGTCGCCAACAAGGCCTGGCAGGGCCTCGGCATCTTCCTCGTCCTGGTCGTGATCTATCTGGCGATCGCCTTCGAGTGGCGCATGGCGCTCGCCGCGTTCGTCGCGCTGATCCACGACATCACCATCACGGTCGGCATCTACGCCCTCGTCGGCTTCGAGGTCACACCGGGCACGGTGATCGGTCTGCTGACCATCCTCGGTTACTCGCTCTACGACACGGTCGTCGTCTTCGACAGCCTCAAGGAGCAGACGAGAGACATCACCAAGCAGACCCGCTGGACCTACAGCGACGTCGCCAACCGCTCGATCAACAGCACCCTGGTCCGCTCCGTCAACACCACGGTGGTCGCACTGCTGCCGGTGGGCGCCCTGCTGTTCATCGGTGGCGGTGTTCTCGGCGCCGGCATGCTGAACGACATCTCGCTGTCGCTCTTCGTCGGCCTCGCGGCCGGTGCGTACTCCTCGATCTTCATCGCCACGCCGCTCGTCGCCGACCTCAAGGAACGCGAGCCGCAGATGAAGGGCCTCAAGAAGCGCGTGTTCGCCAAGCGGGCGCAGTCCGCCGCGAAGGGCGAGACGCCGGAGAACGAGGTCGTCGACGAGCAGTACGACGACGAGCCGGAGGACGCCACCCCCGCGGTCGTCGGCCCCCGCAGTCAGCCCGCGTCCCGCAATCGCGGCCGCGGCCGACCGTCGGGGAAGCGCCGATGACCGAGGTCACCGACATCACGGCACTGCTGCTCAGCCGGATCCGTGACGTGGCGGACTACCCGGAGCCGGGCGTGATGTTCAAGGACATCACCCCGCTCCTGGCGGATCCGGCGGCGTTCGCTGCACTCACCGACGCCCTGGCGGCCATCGCCGCGGACGCCGGCGCCACGAAGATCGTCGGCCTGGAGGCCCGCGGCTTCATCCTCGGCGCCCCGGCGGCCGTCCGCGCCGGCCTTGGCTTCATCCCCGTACGCAAGGCGGGCAAGCTCCCCGGAGCGACCCTCAGCCAGGCGTACGACCTGGAGTACGGCTCCGCCGAGATCGAGGTGCACGCCGAGGACCTGAGCGCGGCCGACCGCGTCCTGGTCGTCGACGACGTGCTCGCCACCGGCGGCACCGCCGAGGCGTCGATCCAGCTCATCCGCCGGGCGGGCGCCGAGGTCGCGGGCCTGGCCGTGCTGATGGAACTGGGCTTCCTGGGCGGCCGAGCCCGCCTGGAGCCGGCCCTGGCCGGCGCCCCGCTGGAGGCGCTGCTCAAGGTCTGAGCACCGGCACCGGCGGCGCGGTCAAGGCGCGCGCCATGTGTACGAGACCGCGAAGGCGGGCCCGGAGGAACCCGGTGCCCGCCTCTCGTGTTTCTCGGGTTGACGGTCCTCACAGTGGCCTGAAGGCGATCCGCAGGCAAAGGATCGCTACCATGGGGTGTCCGGAGCCTGACCGGGGGACCCGGATCGTGCACGAGGAGCCCTCTTGCCAGACGAGGCCCAGCCACTCACCGCCGCCAAGCCCGAGCCCGTCTCGGACGCCACGGCAAAGCCCGCGCCGCACGCGAACAACGCGAAGAACGACTCCCGCGGGCCGGTCGAGCACGCCCAATCCGCGCCCGTCGACAAGTCGGCCGAGCAGACGCGCCCCAAGCCCGTCCCGCCGTCCCCCACTCCCGACTCCGCTCAAGCGGGGGGACCCGCAGGGGCCCCGCGGCCCACGAACTCGTCCGCGGTCCGGCCCACCGCAGGCCAGCAGCCCGCCCGCACCGGCTCCTCCAACCGCGTCCGCGCCCGCCTCGCCCGTCTCGGCGTGCAGCGCTCCAACCCGTACAACCCGGTCCTCGAGCCGTGGGGGGGGGGGGGGGGGGGGGCGGGGCGGCGCCCCCCCCCCCCGCCCCCGCCGCGCCCCCCCCCCCCCCCCCCCCCCCGACCCCAAGATCGAGACCGCGACGCTGCGGCAGATCGAGAAGGCCTACCAGGTCGCCGAGCGCTGGCACCGCGGCCAGAAGCGCAAGAGCGGCGACCCGTACATCACCCACCCGCTCGCGGTGACCACGATCCTCGCCGAACTCGGCATGGACCCCGCCACCCTGATGGCCGGGCTTCTGCACGACACCGTCGAGGACACGGAGTACGGCCTCGACCAGCTCCGCCGCGACTTCGGCGACTCAGTCGCCCTCCTCGTCGACGGCGTCACCAAGCTCGACAAGGTCAAGTTCGGCGAGGCCGCGCAGGCCGAGACCGTGCGCAAGATGGTCGTGGCGATGGCCAAGGACCCGCGCGTCCTGGTCATCAAACTCGCCGACCGCCTGCACAACATGCGCACCATGCGCTATCTCAAGCGCGAGAAGCAGGAGAAGAAGGCACGCGAGACCCTCGAGATCTACGCGCCGCTCGCCCACCGGCTGGGCATGAACACCATCAAGTGGGAGCTGGAGGACCTCGCCTTCGCGATCCTCTACCCCAAGATGTACGACGAGATCGTCCGCCTGGTCGCCGAGCGCGCCCCCAAGCGCGACGAGTACCTCGCCATAGTGACCGACGAGGTCCAGTCCGACCTGCGCGCCGCCCGCATCAAGGCGACCGTCACCGGCCGCCCGAAGCACTACTACAGCGTCTACCAGAAGATGATCGTCCGCGGCCGTGACTTCGCGGAGATCTACGACCTGGTGGGTATTCGGGTACTTGTCGACACCGTCCGCGACTGTTACGCGGCTCTCGGCACCGTGCACGCGCGATGGAACCCGGTCCCCGGCCGGTTCAAGGACTACATCGCGATGCCCAAGTTCAACATGTACCAGTCGCTGCACACGACGGTCATCGGGCCCAACGGCAAGCCGGTCGAGCTGCAGATCCGCACGTTCGACATGCACCGCCGCGCCGAGTACGGCATCGCCGCGCACTGGAAGTACAAGCAGGAGGCCGTCGCCGGCGCCTCCAAGGTGCGCTCCGACCAGCCGAGGACCACCGGCAAGGACGACCACCTCAACGACATGGCGTGGCTGCGCCAACTCCTCGACTGGCAGAAGGAGACCGAGGACCCCGGCGAGTTCCTGGAGTCCCTGCGCTTCGACCTGTCGCGCAACGAGGTCTTCGTCTTCACGCCCAAGGGCGACGTGATAGCGCTGCCGGCCGGTGCCACGCCGGTGGACTTCTCGTACGCGGTGCACACCGAGGTGGGCCACCGCACCATAGGAGCCCGCGTCAACGGACGCCTCGTACCGCTGGAATCGACCCTGGACAACGGCGACCTGGTGGAGGTCTTCACGTCCAAGGCGGCCGGGGCCGGGCCGTCCCGGGACTGGCTGAACTTCGTGAAGTCGCCGCGCGCCCGCAACAAGATCCGGGCGTGGTTCTCCAAGGAGCGCCGCGACGAGGCGATCGAGCAGGGCAAGGACGCCATCGTCCGCGCCATGCGCAAACAGAACCTCCCGATCCAGCGCATCCTGACCGGCGACTCCCTCGTGACGCTCGCCCATGAGATGCGCTACCCGGACATCTCCGCGCTGTACGCGGCGATCGGCGAGGGGCATGTCTCCGCGCAGAACGTGGTGCAGAAGCTCGTCCAGGCGCTCGGCGGCGAGGAGGCGGCCACCGAGGAGATCGACGAGTCGGTTCCGCCGTCCCGCGGTCGCGGCCGTAAACGCCGCACCAGTACCGACCCGGGTGTCGTGGTCAAGGGTGTCGACGACGTGTGGGTCAAGCTCGCGCGCTGTTGTACGCCGGTCCCCGGCGACCCGATCATTGGCTTCGTCACGCGCGGTAGTGGTGTATCGGTTCACCGCAGCGACTGCGTGAACGTGGACTCACTGTCCCGCGAGCCCGAGCGCATCCTCGAGGTCGAGTGGGCGCCCACCCAGTCCTCGGTCTTCCTGGTGGCCATCCAGGTGGAGGCCCTGGACCGTTCCCGGCTCCTGTCGGACGTCACGCGCGTCCTGTCCGACCAGCACGTCAACATCCTCTCCGCGGCCGTCCAGACCTCCCGCGACCGCGTCGCGACCTCCCGCTTCACCTTCGAGATGGGCGACCCGAAACACCTCGGGCACGTCCTGAAGGCGGTCAGGGGAGTCGAGGGCGTGTACGACGTGTACCGGGTGACGTCCGCCCGCAGCAGGTAGCACCGCATACGTGGCGGGGGGGGGGGGGGGGGGGGGGGGGGGGGGGGGGGGGGGGCGCGCGGGGGCCGCGGCGGGGGGGGGGGGGGGGGGGGGCGCGGCCCGCCGGGGGGGGGGGGGGCGCAGCACGGCCGGCGGCGAGGGCGGGGTATACGAGGTGTACGGGGTGCGGCCCCCCCGCCCCTGGTCGCCCCCAATCCGTGGGGGGCCCCCCCTCCCTGGCGGTTGGGGGCCCCCCGCCACGTATGTCCGTGAAGCCTCAGCCGCCGAACTCCTGCAGCCCCTTGAGCGCCTGCTCCAGCAGGGCCTCGCGGCCCGCCAGCTCCTTCTCGAGCTTGTCGGCCCTGGCGTTGTTGCCCTGGGCCCGCGCCTGCTCGATCTGGCCCTTCAGCTTGTCGACCGCTGCCTGGAGCTGACCGGTCAGACCCTCGGCACGCGCGCGTGCCTCCGGGTTCGTCCGGCGCCACTCGGTCTCCTCGGCCTCCTGCAGGGCCCGCTCGACCGCATGCATCCGGCCCTCGACCTTCGGCCGCGCGTCGCGCGGCACGTGGCCGATGGCCTCCCAGCGCTCGTTGAGCGAGCGGAAAGCGGCACGCGCGCTCTTGAGGTCACCGATCGGCAGGAGCTTCTCGGCCTCCTCGGCCAGCTCCTCCTTCAGCTTCAGGTTCTCGGACTGCTCGGCGTCCCGCTCGGCGAAGACCGAGCTGCGGGCGGCGAAGAAGACGTCCTGGGCGCCGCGGAAGCGGTTCCACAGATCGTCCTCGTGCTCGCGCTGGGCGCGCCCGGCGGCCTTCCACTCGGCCATCAGCTCGCGGTAGCGGGCGGCGGTGGGACCCCAGTCCGTCGAACCGGACAGCGCCTCGGCCTCGCCGACCAGGCGCTCCTTGGTCTTCCGGGCCTCCTCGCGCTGCGCGTCCAGCGACGCGAAGTGGGCCTTGCGACGCTTGGAGAACGCCGAGCGCGCGTGCGAGAAGCGGTGCCACAGCTCGTCGTCCGACTTGCGGTCCAGGCGCGGCAGGCCCTTCCAGGTGTCCACCAGGGCCCGCAGCCGCTCGCCGGCCGCCCGCCACTGGTCCGACTGCGCCAGCTCCTCCGCCTCGGTGACCAGCGCCTCCTTGGCGTGACGCGCCTCGTCGGACTGCTTCGCGCGTTGTTGCTTGCGCTCCTCGCGGCGCTTCTCGACGGTCTCCACGAGCTTGTCCAGCCGCACCCGCAGGGCGTCCAGGTCGCCGACCGCGTGATGCGCGTCGACCTGCTCACGAATGTGGTCGATCGCGGCCTGCGCGTCCTTCGCCGACAGATCGGTGGTCTTCACTCGCTTCTCGAGGAGGCCGATCTCGACAACCAGGCCCTCGTACTTGCGCTCGAAGTAGGCCAGCGCCTCGTCAGGGGAGCCGGCCTGCCAGGATCCGACGACCTGCTCGCCGTCGGCCGTACGCACGTACACGGTCCCCGTCTCGTCGACGCGGCCCCACGGGTCGCTGCTCACAGCGCCTCCTCCACATGATGCCTGCGAGGGCCTCAGCGCCCCCGAGCATCGTCCACAGTTTCGTCACGGCCAACATAGGCGACCGGCGGGTTGCCTGTCCGCATCCCGCGCGACCGAAATTTCGCAGTTGGGGATCAGGATTTGGTGACGGTTGCCTTGTTGATGACGACCGTTGCGTTGGGCGCTCCGTCGCCCGCTCCGGTGCTCTCGCCGGCGGCGGCGATCTTCTTCAGGACCTTCATACCGGCCTCCGAAATCGTGCCGAACGGTGTGTAGCTGGGCGGCAACTGGCTGTCCTGGTAGACGAGGAAGAACTGGCTGCCGCCGGTGTGCGCCTGGCCGGTGTTCGCCATCGCGACCGTGCCCGCCGGATAGACGTTGTCCTTCAGGCTTTTGTCCTTCAGGTTCTCGTCCGGGATCGTGTAGCCGGGGCCGCCGCTGCCGGAGCCGGTCGGGTCGCCGCACTGCAGCACATAGATGCCGTTGGTGGTGAGCCGGTGGCACTTGGTGTGGTCGAAGTAGCCCTTGCCGGCGAGGAAGCTGAAGGAGTTCACGGTGTGCGGTGCCGCCGACGTCTTCATCGCGATGTCTACGTCACCGCACGTCGTCGCCAGGTTCATCGTGTACTTCGCCGACTTGTCGATGGTGATCGCCGGCTCCTTCTTCCAGGTCGCCGTCTTGACCTTGCCCGCGGCGGCCTTCTCGCACGGGTCCGGCGCCTTGCTGGTCGCCGCCGCGCTCGGGGTCGTCTCGGAGCTCGCGTTGGTCTTGTCGTCGTCCTTGAGGGCGCCGGTCGTGTACAGCGCGACGCTGCCGATCACGACCACGCCGAGCACCGACGCGATCACCGAGTTGCGCATGCGCGCCTTGCGTCGAGCGGCCGTGCGCCGCTGCTGCTGCCGCAAGAACTTCTCCCGCGCGAGCTGCCGCTTCCGCTGTTCCTGGGTGACCACCGGGTTCTCTCCTCATGCGTCTCGTACGCCTGCTGGGACGCGTGCGTCTTGTGAGCCGACCGCCTGCGTGTGCCCCGTACCGTATATGGGTTCGCTGAGGAATCGGCAGCGCCGGTAGGCTCTGACCACAGGCGCAGTCGCCGAGCAGTCCACCCGTATCGACACAAACGAAGGACGATCGTGCTCATTGCCGGGTTCCCAGCCGGGGCCTGGGGGACGAACTGTTATCTCGTCGCCCCCGCCGCCGGTGAGGAGTGCGTGATCATCGACCCGGGCCACCAGGCCGCCCAGGGAGTCGAGGAGACGCTGAAGAAGCATCGGCTCAAGCCTGTCGCCGTCGTCCTCACACATGGCCACATCGACCACGTGGCCTCGGTCGTCCCGGTGTGCGGCGCACACGGCGTACCGGCGTGGATCCACCCCGAGGACCGGTACATGATGAACGACCCGTCGATGGGTCTCGGCCGTTCCATCGGTACGCAACTGATGGGCGAGCTGACCGTGGGGGAGCCGGACGACGTCCGTGAACTGACCGACGGCGTGAAGTTGGAGCTGGCGGGCGTGGAGTTGTCCGTCGCCCATGCGCCCGGCCATACGAAGGGGTCGGTGACCTTCCGGATGCCCGAGACCGCTGACATACCGTCGGTTTTCTTCTCGGGCGATCTGCTCTTCGCCGGCTCCATCGGACGCACCGACATGCCCGGCGGTGACATGGCCGAGATGCTCGACTCGCTGGCCCGCGTGTGCCTGCCGCTCGAGGACTCGACCGTGGTGCTGTCGGGCCACGGCCCCCAGACGACCATCGGCCAGGAGCGCGCCACCAACCCGTATCTGCGGGAGGTGGCCGCCGGCCAGGGCGCGGGTTCCGACCCCGCTCCCCGACGAGGAATGTGACGAGAGACCTTCCGTGAGCACCTTCAAGGCCCCCAAGGGCACGTACGACCTGATCCCGCCGGACAGCGCCACCTATCTGGCGGTCCGTGAGGCGATCGCCGCGCCCCTGCGCACCTCCGGCTACGGCTATATCGAGACGCCCGGCTTCGAGAACGTCGAACTGTTCGCCCGCGGTGTCGGCGAGTCGACCGACATCGTGACGAAGGAGATGTACGCCTTCGAGACCAAGGGCGGCGACCAGTTGGCCCTGCGCCCCGAGGGCACGGCCTCCGTGTTGCGCGCCGCACTGGAGGCGAACCTGCACAAGGCGGGCAACCTCCCGGTCAAGCTCTGGTACTCCGGCTCGTACTACCGCTACGAGCGCCCCCAGAAGGGCCGTTACCGCCACTTCTCCCAGGTGGGCGCCGAGGCGATCGGCGCGGAGGACCCGGCGCTGGACGCCGAGTTGATCATGCTGGCGGACCAGGCGTACCGCTCGTTGGGGCTCAGGAACTTCCGGATCCTCCTCAACAGCCTGGGCGACAAGGAATGCCGTCCCGTGTACCGGGCCGCCCTGCAGGACTTCCTGCGGGGGCTCGACCTCGACGAGGACACCCTGCGCCGCGCGGACATCAACCCGCTGCGCGTCCTCGACGACAAGCGTCCCGACGTCCAGAAGCAGCTGACCGACGCGCCACTCCTGCGGGACTACCTCTGTGACGCCTGCAAGGCGTACCACGAGGAGGTGCGCGAGCTGATCACGGCGGCGGGCGTCTCCTTCGAGGACGACCCGAAGCTGGTGCGCGGCCTGGACTACTACACCCGCACGACCTTCGAGTTCGTCCACGACGGACTGGGCTCCCAGTCCGCGGTGGGCGGCGGCGGCCGCTACGACGGTCTGTCCGAGATGATCGGCGGTCCCGCGCTGCCGTCGGTCGGTTGGGCGCTGGGTGTCGACCGTACGGTGCTGGCGCTGGAGGCGGAGGGCGTCTCGCTCGAACTGTCCTCCTCCACCAGCGTGTTCGCGGTGCCGCTCGGCGAGGACGCCCGCCGGGTGCTGTTCGCGAAGGTCACCGAGTTGCGGAAGGTGGGTATCGCGGCTGACTTCTCCTACGGTGCCAAGGGGTTGAAGGGCGCGATGAAGAACGCCAACCGCAGTGGCGCGCGCTACACGATCGTGGCCGGTGAGCGTGACCTCGCCGAGGGCGTTGTCCAGCTCAAGGACATGGAGTCCGGCGAGCAGACGGCGATCGGGGTCAACGAGATCGTGGCGGAGCTGGAGTCGAGGCTGGGCTGAGGGGGGTGACGGGGGTGCGCGCGGGGTGCTTCTTCGCCCCCGCCGCCCCTACCCGTCCCATCCCCAGGGGGCGGAGCCCCCAGTACGGCCTCAGTCCAGCAAGCCGTACCGCATGGCGCTGGTCACCGCCGCCGTCCGGTCGTCCACTCCCAACTTGCCGAAGGCCCGCAGCAGATGGGTCTTCACTGTCGACTCGCCGATGAACAACCGGCGCCCGATCTCGGCGTTCGTGCATCCCTCGGCGACCAGACGCAGCACCGCCGTCTCCCGGTCCGACAGCCGGGGCCGCTCCGGGCGGGTGCGGAGCTGGTCGACCAGGCGGGCGGCGACGGAGGGGGCCAGCACCGTCTCGCCGCGAGCTGCCGCCCGCACGGCCTCCGCCAGTTCTCCCCGCGGCAGATCCTTCAGCAGATAGCCCGCCGCCCCCGCCTCCACCGCCCGCAGGATGTCCCGGTCGGTCTCGTAGGTCGTCAGGACGATCACCCGGCACGGCAGCCCGGCCTCGCTCATCCGCACGATGGAGTCCACGCCCCCGCCGCCCGGCATCCGCAGGTCCATCAGCACGATGTCGGGCCGGAGTTCCGCCGCCAGCGCCTCGGCCTGCGGGCCGCTGGACGCGTCCGCCACGACCTCCAGGTCCGGTTCCGCGCTCAGCATCGCCCGCAGTCCCTCCCGTACGACGGGATGGTCGTCGGCCAGGATGATCCGGATCACGATGAACTCCTCGGGGGCGGTACGGGCAGGCGGACGGTCACCGTCGTGCCGTCGCCGGGGGTGCTGCGCACCTGGGCCGTCCCGCCGACCTCGGCGGCCCGGGCCCGCAACCCCGCCAGACCGTAGCCGCCGAGGCCGGCGGTGGACGTATCGAAGCCGCAGCCGTCGTCGCGTACGGACACCGTGAGTGTGGCGTCGGAGTACGCCACCGTGATGCCGACCGCCGTCGAACCCCCCGCGTGCTTGCGCACGTTGGCCAGCGCCTCCTGGCAGGAGCGCAGGGCGACCACTTCCGGGCCGGCTGGGAGGGTGCGTACGGCACCGGTCACCTCCAGCGTCGCCTCGTGGCGGGCGGCCAGTCTGCGCAACGCATCCGGCAGGGAGGCGCCGGCCAGGTCGGCGGGTGCGCCCCCGGCGACCAGGGCACGGGCCTCGGCGAGGTTCAGCCGGGCCGTCTCGTCCATCAGCGCCAGATGCCGGCGGGCCTGAGCCACGTCGTGGTCGAGCTCCGCCTCGACGGCCTGGGTCAGCATCAGGAGGCTGGTGAAGCCCTGCGCGAGTGTGTCGTGGATCTCCCGGGCCATCCGCTCCCGCTCGGTCACGGCGCCGTGCGCGGCCGACAGCCGGGAGATCTCGTGGCGGCTCGCATCGAGTTCCGCGATCAGCTCGGCGCGCTCCTGGCTCTGCTCGATGATCCGGATGATCCAGGTGCCGACGGCCAGTGAGAAGACGAGGGTGACCACGGCGAACAGCGCGTTGAAGAAGACGTCCTGGTCGCTCGGCCACCACAGCAGGGCCCAGCCGGCGACCGGCGCGAGATTGATGACGCCCACCGCCACCAAGGCCTGCCGCATCCGCAGCGACATGAAGCACTGGGGGACCAGAGCGAAGGTCATCAGCCGGGTCTCGCCCACCAGGATCGCCGACGGCAGGAACAGCGCCATCGCCGCCACGAGGTAGCCGAGGGCCTGCCGTTCCTCGGGCGGATCGCCCCGCAGGATGGGCCGCCCCACCCACACGAACAGGGGGATCAGGGGGACGAGCAGCGCCGCCGCGGTGATGCGGACCGGCCACCCCGGGGTTCCCGCGCCGAGCACGAACACCAGGGTGGCCAGCCAGATGAGCGCGAAGTAGACGTCCCAGATCCGGAACGACCGCGCCCAGGTGTAGGCACCGACGACATCGTCGGGACCGGTCACCCGTCGCGCCGGTTCTTCCACCGGAAGGTCAGCAGACACAGCAGCAATCCTCCGACGCACCACGCCCCCAGCACCAGGGCGATCCGCCCGAACTCCCAGCCCCCGGCCTGTTCCAGAACCTGCGCCGACTCCGGCAGGAACACTCCCCGCAGGCCCTGGCACATCCACTTCAGCGGGAACAGCGCGCCGATGTTCAGCATCCAGTCCGGAATGGTGTCGATCGCGATGTACACCCCGGAGATGAACTGCAGGACCAGGAACGGGAGTACGACCACGGAGGTGGCGCTCTTGCCGGTCTTCGGGACCGAACTGACCGCGATGCCGAGCAGCGCGCACGCCGTCAGGCCGAGCACGAAGATCCAGGCGAAGTCGAACCACCGACCCGCGTCCGAGGGCAGGTCTATGTCGTAGAAGGCCGTGCCGACGAGCAGCAGGATCGCGGTCTCCAGCAGTCCGGTGACCAGTACCAGCCAGATCTTGCCGAGGAAGTACGCCGCCGGCGGCATCGGTGTGCCGCGCAGCCGGCGCAGCACCTTCTCGTCCCGCTCGATCGCGATCGAGATGCCGAGGGACTGGAAGCTCGTCGACATGATGCCGGCGGCCATCATCGCCGGGACGTACAGCTGCGAGGCGTTGATGCCCGCGCCCCGCACGTCGTCGCGGAAGATCGACGCGAACAGGAACAGGAACACCACCGGGAAGGCGAAGGTGAACACCACATGGTCGCGCTGCCGGAAGAACTGCCGAAGCTCCAGGGCGCCCCGCTTCAGGCCGATGCCCCAGGCGCCGGGCAGCCTGTCGACGAGGGCGTCCGCCCGTGGTCGTACGGCGGTCGTGGTCATCGCGCGTCCTCCTGTCCGGTCAGGCGGAGGTAGACGTCCTCCAAGGTGGGGCGGCTCACCCGCAGCCCCGCGATCTCGCCGTCGAAGCGGCTCATGAGCGCGCCGACCGTCCTGGTGGGGGTGTCCGTGCGCTCCGCGCGCGGGGTGCCGTCCGGGTCGGTCCACTCGACGGTGGCGCCCGTGCCGTACCGCTCCCGCAGACTGGCCGGCTCGCCCTCGGCGACGACCTGCCCCTGGGCGACGACCGCCAGCCGGTCCGCGAGGGACTCCGCCTCCTCCAGGTAGTGCGTGGTCAGCACGATGGTCGTGCCCTCGGCGGACAGCTTGCGGATCAGGTCCCAGAACTGGCGCCGCGCCGCCGGGTCGAAGCCGGTCGTCGGCTCGTCCAGGAGCAGCAGCTCTGGGCCGCCGATCACCCCGAGGGCCACGTCGAGACGTCGGCGCTGCCCGCCGGAGAGGGCCTTGATCCGCCTGCCCGCCTTGGCCTCCAGGCCCACCAGGCCGATGACCTCCTCCGGGTCCCGGGGCCTCGGGTAGTAGCGGGCGAAGTGCCGCACGGTCTCGCGGACCGTCAACTCCGCGGGCGCTGATTCGTCCTGCCAGACGATTCCGACGCGAGAGCGCCACGCGCGCGTGCCGTGCGCCGGATCCGCGCCCAGGACGGACACCTCGCCCGCGTCCCGGTCGCGGTTGCCCTGGAGGATCTCCACCGTCGTGCTCTTGCCCGCCCCGTTGGGTCCCAGCAGGCCGAACACCTCACCCCTGCGGATACCGAGATCGATGCCGTCGACCGCGATCACGTCGCCGTACTGCTTGCGCAGCCCCCGTACGTCCACCGCGAGTTCGTTCGCGTGTGTTGTCATGCCCTTGAGCCTCGTCCGGAACCGAACGCTCCGGGACGACCGTGCGTACTTCCTTATGTCCACCGAACGGTGGACACGCGTCTCAGTGCGGCACAATGAGCGCTGTCCGCGGAAGGTCCACCTCTCAAGACGGAATCGGCGTGATGAGCAAGACGACAGTCAAAGACGTCTCCACCGAACCCGAGCCGGAGCGCGCCGAGGCCGCGCCGCACTCGGTGGGCGGCAGCCGTGCGTTCGCCCTGCTGCTGGTGATCACCGGCGCGGCGGGTCTGCTCGCGGCGTGGGTCATCACGATCGACAAGTTCAAGCTGCTCGAGGCCAAGGTCGCGGGCACGTCCTTCACTCCCGGCTGCAGCCTGAACCCCGTTGTCTCCTGCGGCAGCGTCATGGAAAGCGACCAGGCCTCGGCCTTCGGGTTCCCCAATCCGATGCTCGGCCTCGTCTGCTACGGCATCGTGATCGGCGTCGGCATGAGCCTGCTCGCCCGGGCCCGCTTCCCCCGCTGGTACTGGCTCACCTTCAACGCCGGCACCCTCTTCGGTGTCGGCTTCTGCGCCTGGCTGATGTTCCAGTCGCTGTACCGGATCAACGCGCTGTGCCTGTGGTGCTCCCTGGCCTGGGTCGCCACGATCCTCATGTTCTGGTACGTGACGTCGTTCAACATCCGCAACGGCTTCCTGCCCGCCCCGCGCTGGCTGAAGAGCTTCTTCGGCGAGTTCACCTGGGTCATGCCGGTCATGCACATCGGCATCATCGGCATGCTGATCCTGACCCGCTGGTGGGACTTCTGGACCGGCTGACCGCCCGCGCTCCGGGCCGTCCGACGGCCCGGAGTGGATTGTCAGTGCGGTGACATAGGGTTTTCCGTGTGGAGCCCGACCTGTTCACCGCCGCGGCAGAAGAACGCCAGGAGAAGGACCCGTCCAGCAGCCCCCTGGCGGTCCGGATGCGCCCGCGCACCCTCGACGAGGTCGTGGGCCAGCAGCACCTGCTGAAGCCGGGCTCGCCCCTGCGCAGACTGGTGGGCGAGGGCGGGGGCGGCCCCGCCGGACCCTCCTCGGTGATCCTCTGGGGCCCGCCCGGCACCGGCAAGACCACCCTGGCGTACGTCGTCTCCAAGGCCACCAACAAGCGCTTCGTGGAGCTGTCCGCGATCACCGCCGGCGTCAAGGAAGTCCGCACGGTCATCGACGGAGCCCGCCGCGCCACCGGCGGCTACGGCAAGGAGACCGTCCTCTTCCTCGACGAGATCCACCGCTTCAGCAAGGCCCAGCAGGACTCCCTGCTCCCGGCCGTCGAGAACCGCTGGGTCACCCTGATCGCGGCGACCACCGAGAACCCGTACTTCTCGATCATCTCCCCGCTGCTGTCCCGCTCCCTCCTGCTCACCCTCGAACCGCTCACCGACGACGACCTGCGCGGCCTCGTCCGGCGCGCGGTCGGTGACGAGCGCGGACTCAAGGACGCCGTCACCCTCCCCGAGGACACCGAGAACCACCTGCTGCGCATCGCCGGCGGCGACGCCCGCCGCGCCCTGACCGCCCTGGAGGCCGCCGCCGGGGCCGCACTCGACAAGGGCGAGACGGAGATCGGCCTCCAGACGCTGGAGGAGACGGTCGACCGGGCCGCCGTGAAGTACGACCGGGACGGCGACCAGCACTACGACGTGGCCAGCGCCCTCATCAAGTCCATCCGCGGCTCCGACGTCGACGCGGCCCTGCACTACCTGGCCCGCATGATCGAGGCCGGCGAGGACCCCCGCTTCATCGCCCGCCGCCTGATGATCTCCGCCAGCGAGGACATCGGCCTGGCCGATCCCAACGCCCTGCCGATCGCGGTCGCCGCCGCCCAGGCTGTGGCCATGATCGGCTTCCCCGAGGCCGCCCTCACCCTCAGCCACGCCACCATCGCCCTCGCCCTGGCCCCCAAGTCCAACGCCGCGACCATGGCGATCGGCGCCGCCCTGGACGACGTACGAAAGGGACTGGCCGGTCCCGTGCCCCCGCATCTGCGCGACGGGCACTACAAGGGCGCCGCCAAGCTCGGCCACGCGCAGGGGTACGTGTACCCGCACGACCTGCCCGAGGGCATCGCCCCCCAGCAGTACGCCCCGGACGCGATCCAGGACCGCACGTACTACACCCCCACCCGGCACGGCGCCGAAGCCCGCTACGCGGACGCGGTGGAGTGGACCAGGAAGCACCTCGGTCGCAAGCGGCCTTGAGCACCCTGTAGACTTGCTCGGAGCGCTGAGTCCCGTGTCCGGCCCCGGTCGGTTCACCAGAACGGGACATCCAGCCGGAGGCCTGGTTCGCCAGGATCTCCAGGAGCGTCGCGCACCGTCGAACGGTGTCGCGGGCAGCCCACCACCACCCGGGTTCCCGGGAAAGGTCGGTGGGCCACTCGCGTGCTGCACGTATGTGCCCAGACCAGGGAGCGGCTGCCCGACAGGTCCGTCAGGACCCGCAGGGTTTCCCCGGCTGCGGATGCGACCTCCCTTAACCCTGGTGAGCCGGAAACAGACAGAGAGACAGAGACAGTGGCGAATCAGTCCCGCCCCAAGGTCAAGAAGTCGCGTGCCCTCGGCATCGCGCTGACCCCGAAGGCCGTCAAGTACTTCGAGGCCCGTCCCTACCCGCCGGGTGAGCACGGTCGTGGCCGCAAGCAGAACTCGGACTACAAGGTCCGTCTGCTCGAGAAGCAGCGCCTGCGCGCGCAGTACGACGTGTCCGAGCGTCAGCTCGTCCGCGCCTACGAGCGTGCCGCCAAGACGCAGGGCAAGACCGGTGAGGCCCTGGTCATCGAGCTCGAGCGTCGTCTCGACGCGCTGGTCCTGCGTTCGGGCATCGCCCGAACGATCTACCAGGCCCGCCAGATGGTCGTCCACGGCCACATCGAGGTCAACGGCCAGAAGGTCGACAAGCCGTCCTTCCGTGTCAAGCCGGACGACGTCGTGATGGTCCGCGAGCGCAGCCGCGAGAAGACCCTGTTCTCGATCGCGCGCGAGGGCGGCTTCGCCCCCGACGGCGAGACCCCGCGCTACCTCCAGGTGAACCTCCGCGCCCTGGCCTTCCGCCTGGACCGCGAGCCGAACCGCAAGGAGATCCCGGTGATCTGCGACGAGCAGCTCGTCGTCGAGTACTACGCCCGCTGATCACCACCAGCAGGTTGTAGCCCACCTCTCAGCCCGCCGTCTCCCCGCCCTTCCGGGTGGGTGAGGCGGCGGGTTCGTGCGTGTCGAGGGCCAGGGTCGCCGTCGCGTGCCGCACCGGCCCGCGCGGTGTCGGCACCGCGTCCAACGACCGCTGCCGGCCGCGCCCCAGCGCCCGGACGACCGCCGCGTCCCGGCCGGCCTCCGCGCCCCGCCGTACGCATTCCTCGTACAAGACGTCGCCCAGTTGCTCCCGGGTGATCGCCTCACACAGCTCGTGCGGCGCGTTGTAGTACGCCGAACCGAACAGCGGCAGCCCCACCGACGGCCACATCGCGGCGGCGGCGCCCTGCAGCACAGCGGCCTCCGCCGGGTCACCCTCCGTGGCTGTGACCAGGGCCAGTAACTCGATCGTCAGCACCGTGCCGAGAAGGTCGTGGAAGGCGTGGGCACCGGACAGGCAGTCCGTCAGCAGTTCGCGGGCGCCCGACGGGTCGCCCCCGCGCCAGGCCGCGTAGGCCAGGACGTACAGCGCGTAGGTGCGCGCCCAGCGCTCGCCGTGGTCCTCACAGACCTGGCGGACGTCCTCGCACAGCCGTACCGCCTCCACCAAATCGCCCTGGAACGCCAGCGTCATCGCCAGCTCGACCTGGCCCATCAGCACATTGCTGTTGAGTTCGCCGATCTCCTCATAGCGGGCCAGCGCCGAGCGCAGCAGCGTCTCCGCGCCGGCCATGTCGTCGCTGACCAGGGCCAGACAGCCGGTGCGGTGCTCGGCGTACGCCACCGCGGTGGGGTTCTGGGTGCGTTCCGCCTCCTCACGGCACTCCTGGAGCGCCGCCAGCGCGGGCATCGTGTCGCCCTGCAGGATCGCCACATGGCCGAGCACCCACAGCGCCTTGAGGCGCGGCTGCTCGTGGTCGGACTCCAGCTCCACACTGCGCTCCAGCCAGTGCCGCCCCTCCGACAGCCGCCCGCAGCCGGCCCAGTGGAACCAGAGCGAGCCCGCCAGGTACTGGCCCAGATGCACCTCGTCCGGCTCCGACAGGCAGTACTCCAGGGCGCGGCGCAGATTCGGCAGCTCCGCCTCGATCCGCGCCGCCACCTCGTTCTGGCGCGGCGAGAACCAGTCCAGCTCGCACCAGGTGGCCAGGCCCAGGTACCAGTCGCGGTGCCGCCGAAGCATCCGGAGGGCGTCGCCGGTCGCCTCCAGCCAGTCGGCGCCGTACGCCCGGACCGTGTCCAGCATGCGGTAGCGCACGCCCGCCGCGGTCTCCTCACGGGTGACCACGGACTGGGCGAGCAGCTCCGTGAGGACGTCCAGCACGTCGTCGGAGTGCAGGCCGTCCCCGCCGCACACGTACTCGGCGGCCTCAAGGTCGAACCGACCGGCGAACACCGACAGCCGCGACCACAGCAACCGCTCCTCGGGCGTGCACAGTTCGTGACTCCAGCCGATCGCCGTACGCAGCGTCCGATGGCGGGGGAGTGCCTCCCGCCCGCCGCCCGTGAGCAGCCGGAACCGGTCGTCGAGCCGCTCGAGGAGCTGCCCGGGGGACAGGGCCCGCAGCCGTCCCGCGGCCAGCTCGACCGCCAGCGGGATGCCGTCCAGGCGCCGGCACAGCTCCCGTACGTCCGGATCGTCCCGCAGCGCGAGCCCCTGCCGGTCCGCCCGGTCCAGGAAGAGCCGCGCCGCGTCGTCCTCGTCGAGCGGCCCCAGCGTGAACACGCGCTCGCCCGCCACGGCCAGCGGCCTGCGCCCCACGGCGAGCACCCTGAGGCCCGGCACTCGGCGCAGCAGCTCGGTCACCAGCTCGGCGCACGCGTCCACCAGGTGCTCGAACCCGTCGAGAACCAGCAGGAGCCGGCGCCCGGTGAGATGGGCGAGCAGGATCTCGCGCGGCAGCCGGGCGGTGTGATCCGTCAGGCCGAGCGCCTCCACGACGGCATGGTCGACGAACTCCGGATCGCGCACCGGCGCCAGTTCGACGCGCCAGACGCCGTCACCGGCGGCGGACCGCGCGGCAGCGTGCCCCGCCAGTCGCGACTTGCCCACCCCGCCCACGCCCGTGACCGTCACCAGCCGCGCTGAGCCCAGCGCCCGCGCCAGCCCGGAGAGTTCGGCCGTGCGGCCCACGAACGCGTCGAGCTCCAGGGGCAGGTTGCCGTGCGCCGCATTGTCGCCGCGCTGAGGAATGCACATGGAACACGGAGCGTACTGAGCCGTATTCAGTCCGTACAAGCGCTTCGCGCATCCCGGTCCGCGCGCGGGCGGTAATCCGGTTCGGAGCGTGACCCCCGGCGCGATAGGCTCGGCCTACGACTTTTTCGATATGCAGGCACGTTTCAGGGAGCGGGTGCACAAGTGTCCGGTGGAGAGGTGGCCGGGATCCTGGTGGCCGTCTTCTGGGCGATCCTGGTCTCCTTCCTCGCCGTCGCGCTGGCGAGGCTGGCCCAGACGCTCAGGGCGACCACCAAGCTCGTGGCGGACGTGACCGACCAGGCCGTCCCGCTACTGGCCGAGGCCTCCTCCGCGGTGCGCTCCGCGCAGACCCAGATCGAGCGGGTCGACGCGATCGCGTCGGACGTCCAGGAGGTCACGTCGAACGCGTCCGCGCTGTCGACCACCGTCGCCTCGACCTTCGGCGGCCCCCTCGTGAAGGTCGCCGCCTTCGGCTACGGCGTGCGCCGGGCCCTGGGCGGCCGCAAGGACGACGTGCCCGTAAAGGCGCCCCGGCGTACCGTGATCGTGGGCCGCACGGTCTCTCGGCGGGACAAGCGAGACCTCCGCAAAAAGAAGGACTGAGAGCCAGCGATGTTCCGCCGTACCTTCTGGTTCACCTCGGGCGTCGCCGCCGGTGTGTGGGCCACCACCAAGGTCAACCGCAAGCTGAGGCAGCTGACGCCCGAGAACCTCGCCGTGACCGCGGCGAACAAGGCGCTCGAGGCAGGTCACCGCATCAAGGACCGCGCGGTGGGCTTCGCGCTGGACGTCCGCGACAACATGGCCCAGCGGGAGGCGGAGCTGGGCGACGCCCTCGGGATCAACGAGAACCCCGAACTTCCCTCTCCCCGGCGGTACGCCGCCATCGAGAACCGCAACAACCCGAAGACCAACTCGAAGTACATCGACAGGACGACGTACTCGTACAACCGGAATGAGGACCACTGATGGAGTCGGCCGAGATTCGTCGCCGCTGGTTGAGCTTCTTCGAGGAGCGCGGGCACACCGTCGTCCCTTCGGCGTCGCTCATCGCGGACGACCCGACTCTGCTCCTCGTCCCGGCAGGCATGGTGCCCTTCAAGCCCTACTTCCTGGGTGAGGTCAAGCCGCCCTTCGCGCGCGCCACCAGCGTGCAGAAGTGCGTGCGCACGCCCGACATCGAAGAGGTCGGCAAGACCACGCGGCACGGCACCTTCTTCCAGATGTGCGGCAACTTCTCCTTCGGCGACTACTTCAAGGAAGGCGCCATCAAGTACGCCTGGGAGCTGCTCACCACGCCCCAGGACAAGGGTGGTTACGGCCTGGAGCCGGAGAAGCTCTGGATCACCGTCTACAAGGACGACGACGAGGCCGAGCGCATCTGGCACGAGATCGTCGGCGTGCCCAAGGAGCGCATCCAGCGCCTCGGCATGAAGGACAACTACTGGTCCATGGGCGTACCCGGCCCGTGCGGCCCCTGTTCCGAGATCAACTACGACCGCGGCCCCGAGTTCGGCGTCGAGGGCGGCCCCGCCGTCAACGACGAGCGGTACGTGGAGATCTGGAACCTCGTCTTCATGCAGTACGAGCGCGGCGAGGGCATCGGCAAGGACAACTTCGAGATCCTCGGAGACCTGCCGAGCAAGAACATCGACACGGGCCTCGGCATGGAGCGGCTCGCCATGATTCTGCAGGGCGTGCAGAACATGTACGAGATCGACACCTCCATGGCCGTCATCAAGAAGGCCACCGAGCTGACCGGTGTCGAGTACGGCGAGGCGCACGACTCGGACGTCTCCCTGCGCGTGGTCACCGACCACATGCGCACGTCCGTGATGCTCATCGGTGACGGAGTGACCCCCGGCAACGAGGGCCGCGGCTACGTCCTGCGCCGCATCATGCGCCGCGCCATCCGCAACATGCGTCTGCTCGGTGCCGCCGGCCCGGTCGTCAAGGACCTGATCGACACGGTCATCGAGATGATGGGCCAGCAGTACCCGGAGCTGGTCACCGACCGCGAGCGCATCGAGAAGGTCGCCGTCGCCGAGGAGAACGCCTTCCTCAAGACGCTGAAGGCCGGTACCAACATCCTCGACACCGCTGTCACCGAGACCAAGGCCGGCGGCGGCAAGGTCCTCGCCGGCGACAAGGCCTTCCTGCTCCACGACACCTGGGGCTTCCCGATCGACCTCACCCTGGAGATGGCCGCCGAGCAGGGCCTGTCCGTGGACGAGGACGGCTTCCGGCGCCTGATGAAGGAGCAGCGGGAGCGCGCCAAGGCCGACGCCCAGTCCAAGAAGACCGGCCATGCCGGCGTGGGCGCTTACCGCGAGATCGCCGACAAGGCCGGCGAGACCGACTTCATCGGCTACTCGGACACCGAGGGCGAGTCCACGATCGTCGGCATCCTCGTCGACGGCGCCTCCTCCCCGGCCGCCACCGAGGGCGACGAGGTCGAGATCGTCCTGGACCGCACCCCGTTCTACGCCGAGGGCGGCGGCCAGATCGGTGACACCGGCCGCATCAAGGTGGACACCGGTGCCGTCATCGAGATCCGCGACTGCCAGAAGCCGGTGCCCGGCGTGTACGTCCACAAGGGCGTCGTCCAGGTCGGCGAGGTCACCGTCGGCTCCAAGGCCCACGCCTCGATCGACAACCGTCGCCGCACGGCCATCGCCCGCGCCCACTCGGCCACCCACCTCACCCACCAGGCCCTGCGCGACGCCCTCGGCCCGACGGCCGCCCAGGCCGGTTCCGAGAACCAGCCCGGCCGCTTCCGCTTCGACTTCGGTTCGCCGTCCGCCGTTCCCACGGCCGTGATGACGGACGTCGAGCAGAAGATCAACGAGGTGCTCGCCCGCGACCTGGACGTCCGCGCCGATGTCATGGGCATCGACGAGGCCAAGAAGCAGGGCGCCATCGCCGAGTTCGGCGAGAAGTACGGCGAGCGGGTCCGTGTCGTCACCATCGGCGACTTCTCCAAGGAGCTGTGCGGCGGCACGCACGTCCACAACACCGCCCAGCTGGGCCTGGTGAAGCTGCTCGGCGAGTCGTCGATCGGCTCGGGTGTGCGCCGTATCGAGGCTCTGGTCGGTGTCGACGCCTACAACTTCCTCGCCCGTGAGCACACGGTCGTCGCCCAGCTCCAGGAGCTGATCAAGGGCCGGCCGGAGGAGCTCCCGGAGAAGGTCTCCGCCATGCTCGGCAAGCTGAAGGACGCCGAGAAGGAGATCGAGAAGTTCCGCGCCGAGAAGGTCCTGCAGGCTGCCGCGGGTCTCGCCGGGTCGGCCAAGGACGTACGCGGCGTTGCTCTGGTGACCGGTCAGGTCCCGGACGGCACGACCGCCGACGACCTGCGCAAGCTGGTCCTCGACGTGCGCGGCCGCATTCAGGGCGGTCGGCCCGCGGTGGTCGCCCTGTTCGCCGTGGGGAACGGTAAGCCGCTCACGGTCATCGCCACCAACGAGGCCGCCCGCGAGCGCGGCCTCAGGGCCGGCGACCTGGTCCGTGCGGCCGCCAAGACCCTCGGCGGCGGCGGTGGCGGCAAGCCGGACGTCGCCCAGGGCGGCGGCCAGAACCCGGCCGCGGTCGGCGAGGCCGTCGACGCCGTCGAGCGGCTCGTGGCGGAAACGGCCAAGTGAGCGCCGACATTCAGTCGAGTGGCGACGGCCGGGGCATGCGCCGCGGCCGTCGCCTCGCGATCGACGTCGGGGACGCCCGTATCGGGGTCGCCTCGTGCGACCCCGACGGGATCCTCGCCACCCCGGTGGAGACGGTCCCCGGCCGGGACCTCCCCGCAGCTCACCGCAGGTTGAAACAGCTGGTCGAGGAGTACGAACCGATCGAGGTCGTGGTCGGCCTGCCGCGCTCCCTCAAGGGGGGCGAGGGCCCGGCCGCGGTCAAGGTTCGTGGCTTCGCCCAGGAGCTCGCCCGGGGGATCGCCCCGGTCCCGGTCCGGCTCGTGGACGAGCGGATGACGACGGTGACGGCCAGTCAGGGACTGCGCGCCTCGGGAGTGAAGTCGAAAAAGGGCAGATCGGTCATCGACCAGGTAGCTGCCGTGATCATCCTTCAGCAGGCCCTGGAATCCGAACGAGTGTCAGGTAAAGCACCCGGCGAGGGCATCGAAGTGGTCATCTGATCGCGATACGGTAACGTTCCGCGCGATGCGGAGGTGTTCGAACAGCCACCGCACAAAGAGAGGCGGAACGGGAGCCGAAAGCCGCGCGACCGCCGCCTCGCGGCTCTAGGGGATCGATGACTGAGTATGGCCGGGGCGAAGGCTCCGAACCGTGGCATCCGGAGGACCCGTTGTACGGGGACGGCGGATGGGGCGGACAGCAGGCCCAGGCGGGCCAGCAGTCCCCCTACGGCGGCCAGCCGCAGCACCATCCGGAGCAGCCGCAGCAGCCGCAGTACGACAATGGAGGCTGGGGCGACGGCCAACAGGCCGCATACGGTCAGGCGCAGCAGTACGAGCAGCAGCAGTACGGCGAGCAGCAATTCGATCAGCGGCAATTCGATCAGCAGCAGTACGACCAGCGGTACAGCCAGCAGCAGTACGACCAGCGGCACAGCCAGCAGCAGTACGACCAGCAGCAGTACGCGCCCCAGCCTCAGCAGCAGTACGACAACGGCGCCTGGGGCACCGGGACGCACACGCATGTCCAGTACACCGACCCGTCGGGCCCGTACGGGCAGCAGCAGGGCATGGCGTACCGCGGGGAGCAGCAGCCCGACTTCTACGGCACCCCGGACGCCTACCCGCCGCCGGAGCCGCCCACCCGTCGGCGCGCCGAACCCGAACCGCAGCACACCGACTGGGACCCCGGTCCCGATCAGGGCGAACACGCGTTCTTCTCGGACGGTGACGACGCCGAGGACGACCCGGACGCGGACGACCCGAAGGGCGGCGGCCGCGGCGACCGCAAAGCCCGCGGCGGCAAGCCCAAGAAACGCCGCAGCGGGTGCGCCTGTCTGGTGGTCCTGCTGGTGTTCGGCGGAGGTCTGGGCGGAGTCGGCTACTTCGGCTACCAGTTCTACAAGGATCGTTTCGGCGCGGCTCCGGACTACGCGGGGGACGGCACGAGCGAGATGGTGTCGGTCGTCATCCCCAAGGGTGCCTTCGGATCGACGATCGGTCAGGAGCTGAAAAAGGCGGGGGTCGTCAAGAGCGTCGACGCTTTTGTCTCCGCGCAGTCGCAGAATCCTGACGGCGACAAGATCCAGGCGGGCGCTTACCTGCTGAAGAAGGAGATGTCCGCCGCGAGCGCCATCGAAATGATGCTCGACCCCAAGAGCCAGAACAACGTGCTGGTCAAGCCGGGTGAGCGCAATATCGACGTCTACAAGGCGATCGACAAGCAGCTCGAATTGTCGTCCGGCACCACCAGGAAGGCCGCCGACGAGGGGTACAAGAGCCTCGGTCTGCCGAACTGGGCGAACAGCGACAAGGACATCAAGGACCCGCTGGAGGGCTTCCTCTACCCGGGGACCTATCCCGCGGCCAAGGGCATGAAGCCCGAGACGGTCCTGAAGGAGATGGTGGGCCAGGCCGCCGAGAAGTACGAGGCGCTCGACCTGACTGCCAAGGCCAAGGCGCTGAAGCTGGACAATCCACTCCAGGTCATCACGGTCGCGAGTCTCGTCCAGGCGGAGGGCAAGACCGAGGACGACTACCGGAAGATGGCGGAAGTGGTCTACAACCGCCTCGATCTGGCGAACCCCGAGACCTATGGGATGTTGCAGTTCGACTCGACCTTCAATTACCTGAAGAACGAGAGCAACATCAACATCAGTGAGTCGGAGATCAACCGCAACCAGGACCCGTACAACACGTACACGCAAAAGGGTCTGCCACCCGGTCCGATCGGGAACCCGGGCGACAGTGCGATCAAGGCGACACTGAATCCGACGGATGACGGCTGGTACTACTTCGTGGCGACCGACGGCGTGAGCAAGACCGAGTTCGCGAAGACGCACGCCGCATTCCTCAAGCTCAAGGAAAAGTTCGATGCCAGCTCGGGCAGCTGACGCCCGCCGGGCCGCGGTGCTCGGCAAGCCCATCGCGCACTCCCTCTCGCCGGTGCTGCACCGCGCCGCGTACAAGGAGCTGGGCCTGACGAACTGGTCGTACGACCGGTTCGAGCTCGACGAGGCCGCCCTGCCCGGGTTCTTCGCCGAGCTCGGGCCGGAGTGGGCCGGGCTCTCGGTGACCATGCCGCTGAAGCGGGCCGTCATCCCGCTGCTCGACGGGATCAGCGAGACGGCCGCCTCGGTCGACGCGGTCAACACGGTGGTGTTCACCGAGGACGGCCGCCGGGTCGGCGACAACACCGACATCCCCGGCATGGTCGCCGCCCTGCGCGAACACGGCATCGAGCAGGTCGACTCGGCCGCGATCCTCGGCGCCGGAGCCACCGCCTCCTCCGCGCTCGCCGCACTCGCCCGGATCTGCACCGGCGAGGTCGTCGCCTATGTGCGCAGCGAGGCCCGGGCGGCCGAGATGCGGCAGTGGGGCGAGCGCCTGGACGTCGAGGTCCGTACGGCGGACTGGGCGGACGCCGAGCAGGCCCTGCGCGCACCGCTCGTCGTCGCGACCACCCCGGCCGGTACGACCGACGCGCTCTCCTCCGCGCTGCCGGCACGGCCCGCCACCCTCTTCGACGTGCTCTACGACCCGTGGCCCACCGAGCTCGCCGCCCGCTGGTCCGCGTACGGCGGGGCCGTCGTCAGCGGACTCGACCTGCTGGTGCACCAGGCGGTACTGCAGGTGGAGCAGATGACCGGGCGCACCCCTGCCCCGCTGGACGCGATGCGCAAGGCCGGCGAGCACGCCCTCGCGGCGCGCTAGGACCCGCTCGGTCCCGGTCGGGGACGGCCGGGTCCCGTCCGCCTTGTGGACCGGCGGCCGGGTCAGGGGGCCGGACGTGGGAGGATCGTGGGTGGCGGGCCAGGGCCGCGCACCTGGTCGGGCCGTCGCCGTACGCGAGGACGCGCGTACGAAGGGCAGTACCAGGGCGCGAGCACTGAGGAGCACCGTTGAGCAGGTTGCGCTGGCTGACCGCGGGGGAGTCCCACGGTCCCGCACTCGTCGCGACGCTGGAGGGCCTTCCCGCCGGCGTGCCGATCACCACGGAGATGGTGGCGGACCACCTGGCCCGGCGCCGGCTCGGCTATGGACGCGGTGCCCGCATGAAGTTCGAGCGTGACGAGATCACGTTCATCGGCGGTGTGCGGCACGGCCTCACCCTGGGCTCGCCGGTCGCGATCATGGTGGGCAACACCGAGTGGCCGAAGTGGGAGCAGGTCATGGCGGCCGACCCCATCGACCCCGAGATCCTCGCGGGCCTCGCCCGCAACGCCCCGCTGACCCGGCCGCGGCCCGGCCACGCCGACCTGGCCGGCATGCAGAAGTACGGCTTCGACGAGGCCCGGCCGATCCTGGAGCGCGCGAGTGCCCGGGAGACGGCGGCGCGGGTCGCGCTGGGCGCGGTGGCCCGGTCGTACCTGAAGGAGACGGCCGGCATCGAGATCGTCTCGCACGTCGTCGAGCTGGCCGCCGCGAAGGCGCCCTACGGTGTCTACCCCAAGCCGGCCGACGTCGAGAAGCTGGACGCCGACCCGGTGCGCTGCCTGGACGCGGACGCCTCGAAGGCGATGGTCGCGGAGATCGACCAGGCCCACAAGGACGGCGACACCCTCGGTGGCGTGGTCGAGGTGCTGGCCTACGGCGTACCGGTGGGCCTGGGCTCGCACGTGCACTGGGACCGCAGGCTGGACGCCCGGCTGGCCGCCGCCCTCATGGGCATCCAGGCGATCAAGGGCGTCGAGGTCGGCGACGGCTTCGACCTGGCGAGGGTGCCGGGCTCCAAGGCGCACGACGAGATCGTCAAGACCGACGAGGGCATCCGGCGGGTCACCGGCCGTTCCGGTGGCACCGAGGGCGGTCTGACCACCGGTGAGCTGCTGCGGGTGCGGGCCGCGATGAAGCCGATCGCGACCGTGCCGCGGGCGCTGAAGACCGTGGATGTCGTCACCGGCGAGGCCACGCAGGCCCACCACCAGCGCTCGGACGTGTGCGCGGTCCCGGCCGCGGGCATCGTCGCGGAGGCGATGGTCGCGCTGGTCCTCGCGGACGCCGTCGCGGAGAAGTTCGGCGGCGACTCGGTGGGCGAGACCCGCCGTAACGTGCGGTCGTACCTCGACAACCTGCCGGTCCGATGAGCGCGGTGCCCCTGGTCGTCCTGGTCGGCCCGATGGGCGTCGGCAAGTCCACCGTCGGCCAGCTGCTCGCCGAGCGGCTCGGCGTCGGTTACCGGGACACCGACGAGGACATCGTCGCGGAGCAGGGCCGGACCATCGCCGAGATCTTCGTCGACGAGGGCGAGCCGGCCTTCCGCGCGATCGAGAAGCGCGCGGTGCGCAAGGCACTCGCCGACCACGACGGCGTCCTCGCGCTGGGCGGCGGCGCGATCCTCGACGAGGACACGCGCGCGCTGCTCGCAGGGCAGCGGGTCGTCTACCTCTCCATGGACGTGGAGGAGGCGGTCAAGCGCACCGGCCTGAATGCCGCCCGGCCGCTGCTGGCGGTCAACCCGCGCAAGCAGTGGCGCGAGCTGATGGAGGCGCGGCGGCACCTGTACGAGCAGATCGCCACGGCGGTCGTGTCCACGGACGGCCGTACGCCCGAAGAGGTCACCCAAGTCGCCCTGGACGCTTTGGAGTTGAAGGAAGCATGAGCGAGGCAGTCACCCGGATCCAGGTAGGCGGCACCGCGGGCAGCGAGCCCTACGAGGTCCTGGTCGGTCGGCAACTGCTGGGCGAGCTCGCCGGGTTGATCGGCGACAAGGCCAAGCGGGTCGCGATCGTCCACCCCGAGGCGCTGGCCGAGACCGGCGACGCGCTGCGCGGCGACCTGGCCGGGCAGGGCTTCGAGGTCGTCGCCATCCAGGTGCCGAACGCGGAGGAGGCCAAGACCGCCGAGGTCGCCGCCTACTGCTGGAAGGCACTCGGCCAGTCCGGCTTCACCCGCACCGACGTCGTCGTCGGTGTCGGCGGTGGCGCGACCACCGACCTCGCCGGGTTCGTGGCCGCGAGCTGGCTGCGCGGGGTGCGCTGGATCGCCATCCCCACCACCGTGCTGGCCATGGTGGACGCGGCCGTCGGCGGCAAGACCGGCATCAACACCGCCGAGGGCAAGAACCTCGTCGGCGCCTTCCACCCGCCGGCCGGCGTGCTGTGCGACCTGGCCGCCCTGGACTCCCTCCCGGTCAACGACTATGTCTCCGGGCTCGCCGAGATCATCAAGGCCGGCTTCATCGCCGACCCGACGATCCTGGAGCTGATCGAGTCCGACCCCGAGGCGGCGCGCACCCCGGCGGGCCCGCACACCGCGGAGCTCATCGAGCGGTCCATCCGGGTCAAGGCCGAGGTCGTCTCCTCCGACCTCAAGGAGTCGGGCCTCAGGGAGATCCTCAACTACGGCCACACGCTCGCGCACGCCATCGAGAAGAACGAGCGCTACAAGTGGCGGCACGGCGCCGCGGTTTCGGTCGGCATGCACTTCGCCGCCGAACTCGGCCGTCTCGCGGGCCGGTTGGACGACGCCACGGCCGACCGTCACCGCACGGTCCTGCAATCCGTCGGCCTGCCCCTGCACTACCGCTACGACCAGTGGCCCAAGCTGCTCGAAGCCATGAAGGTCGACAAGAAGTCCCGCGGCGACCTTTTGCGCTTCATCGTCCTCGACGGGCTCGCCAAGCCCACCGTCCTGGAGGGCCCCGACCCGGCTGTCCTCCTCGCCGCGTACGGCGAAGTGGGCGAGTAGCTCCCGGGTGCTCCATCCGCCCGATTCGCCTTGGCCACCGGGCACTTCGGACCGCCCCCGGCCGTTTCACCAAACGACGGCGGGGGACGGTACCTTTCGGTAGGGAGCGGGAATCACCCGCACTGTCAGCGCCCATTGCCTGTACGAGACGGAGTGGCACCGGATGCAGCACGCAGTGGGTTCTCCGCTGCCGCCGCCCCACCAGCCGGGGCACGGACCGGCCGCCGGCTGGTCGCCGGCCGCACACCACCCGGGTCCGCACCACCCGGGCGCACCTCAGGGTTCCGCCCCCGTGCCCCCGCCCCCCGCTCCCGCTCCGGGCTTCACCGGCGCGCCCTCGGCGCCGGTACCGCCCGCACCGCAGCACGCCCCGGCCCCGCCGGCGCCGGACACCACCGGTCATGTGCCGCTGCCGCCCGGCCGCCCGGTCGGCATGCCGAGCGCGCCGACCGCCACGGCCGCCGCCGACCCGGCCGCCACCACCCTCGCGGTCCTGCTCATCGGACCGGCCGGCGCCGGGAAGACGAGCGTCGCCAAGTACTGGGCGGACCACCGCCGGGCCCCCACCGCCCACATCAGCCTCGACGACGTACGCGAATGGGTCCGTTCGGGCTTCGCCGACCCGCAGTCCGGGTGGAACGACCACTCCGAGGCCCAGTACCGCCTCGCCCGCCGCACCTGCGGCTTCGCCGCCCGCAACTTCCTCGCCAACGGCATCTCCTGCATCCTCGACGACGCCGTCTTCCCCGACCGCCCGGTCGTCGGTCTCGGCGGTTGGAAGCGCCACGTGGGCCCCGGCCTGCTGCCGGTGGTCCTGCTGCCGGGCCTCGAGATCGTCCTCGAGCGCAACGCCGAACGCTCCGGAAACCGCCGCCTCACCGACGAAGAGGTCGCCCGCATCCACGGCCGCATGGCGGGCTGGTACGGCTCGGGCCTCCCCATCATCGACAACTCCCAGCTGGACGTACCCCAGACGGCCCAGATCCTGGACGACGTACTGGCCCGGTCCATTGCCAGCCCTCCTCAGTGGTAGCCGACCTCCAGGGGCGCGGGGCTGTATCGATATGCGGCTCCGCCGCGTGGGCTGCGACCAGCCTCCACCGGGCGCGCACCCGGCGAACTTCACTCAGTCGCACCCCGATCCCCCAAACGGCACCCTCCCAACCGGCACAATCCGGGCACCCCTCCTACGCTCGTGTCATGTCAGAGGTCTACGGTGCCCGCCGATCCCGCCTACGGGAACGCTGCCAAGCGAGCGGCAGCGCCTCCGCGCTGGTGACCCGCCCCGCCAATGTCCGCTACCTCGCAGGCACCGCCCCGCACGGCGCCGTCCTGATGCTCGGCAGGACCGAGGACCTGCTCCTGTGCCCCGGCCCGCCGGACGACCGCCCCGCGGAAGGCCGGCCCGACGAGGCGCTGCGCGTGCAGCGGCTGCCCGGCCCCGGCGGCGATCCCGCCGTCGCCGCCGCCGGCCTCGCGGCAGCGCAGGGCGGTGAGTCCCTCGCCGTCGAGGAGCACCACCTGACCGTCGACCGGTACCGTGCCATCCGCTCGGTCGTGCCCCGGCTGCGCCTCGCGGATCTGGGCGGCGGGGTCGAGCAGCTGCGCGTGGTGAAGGACGAGGAGGAGATCTCCTGCCTCAGGATCGGCGCCGAAATCGCCGACCAGGCCCTCGGTGAACTGCTCGAGTCCATCCTGGTCGGCCGCACCGAACGTCACCTCGCCCTGGAGCTGGAACGGCGCCTGGTCGACCACGGCGCCGACGGCCCCGCCTTCGCGACGTCCGTCGGCACCGGCCCGAACGCCGGCCGACGCGGCCACCGCCCCACCGACCGGCGGGTCGAGGAGGGTGACTTCCTCTCCGTCTGCCTCGGGGCGACCTACCGCGGCTACCGGTGCGAGATCGGCCGTACGTTCGTCATCGGTACGTCCCCGGCGGACTGGCAGATCGAGCTGTACGACCTCGTTTTCGCCGCCCAGCGGGCCGGCCGGGAAGCCCTGGCCCCGGGCATCGCCTACCGTGACGTGGACCGCGCCGCCCGCCAGGTGCTGGACTCGGCGGGGTACGCGGAGCGCCTTCCTGCCCTGACCGGACACGGTGTGGGACTGGAAATCGACGAGGACCCGCAGCTGGCCCCCGCGGCCATGGGTAAACTGGACGCTTGCGTGCCGGTCACCGTCGAACCGGGAGTCCACCTCCCGGGACGGGGCGGCGTCCGGATCGATGACACGCTCGTCGTCCGCCCCGAGGCGGACGGCGGCCCAGAGCTACTCACCATCACGACCAAGGAGCTGCTCGCCCTTTAGACAGGTGCGTGCGCCGGGGTCGTCCACGTCAGTCCAGGAGATTCCGCAACCGTGGCTTCCACGAACGACCTCAAGAACGGCCTGGTGCTCAAGCTCGATGGCGGCCAGCTGTGGTCCGTCGTCGAGTTCCAGCACGTCAAGCCCGGCAAGGGCCCGGCCTTCGTGCGCACCAAGCTCAAGAACGTGCTCTCCGGCAAGGTCGTCGACAAGACCTTCAACGCCGGCGTCAAGGTCGAGACGGCCACGATTGACAAGCGCGACATGCAGTTCTCCTACATGGACGGCGAGTACTTCGTCTTCATGGACATGGAGACCTACGACCAGCTCATGGTCGACCGGAAGGCCGTCGGCGACGCCGCCAACTTCCTGATCGAGGGCTTCACCGCCACCGTCGCGCAGCACGAGGGCGAGGTGCTCTTCGTCGAGCTGCCCGCGGCCGTCGAGCTCGTCGTCCAGGAGACCGAGCCGGGCGTCCAGGGCGACCGCTCCACCGGCGGCACCAAGCCCGCCGTCCTGGAGACCGGTCACCAGATCAACGTCCCGCTCTTCATCACCACCGGTGAGAAGATCAAGGTCGACACCCGCACGAGCGACTACCTCGGCCGGGTGAACAGCTAACCGTGGCTGCCCGCAACACGGCCCGCAAGCGCGCCTTCCAGATCCTCTTCGAGGGCGACCAGCGCGACGCGAACGTCCTGACGGTCCTCGCGGACTGGATCCGGCTCTCCCGGGGCGACACCCGGCAGCCGCCGGTGAGCGAGTACACGATGCAACTGGTCGAGGGGTACGCCGAGCACGCGACGCGCATCGACGAGCTGATCGCCCAGTACTCGGTCGGCTGGACGCTCGACCGCATGCCCGTCGTCGACCGCAACATCCTGCGCCTTGGCGCCTACGAGCTGATCTGGGCGGACGAGACGCCGGACGCCGTCGTCCTCGACGAGATGGTGCAGCTGGCGAAGGAGTTCTCCACGGACGAGTCGCCCTCGTTCGTGAACGGCCTGCTCGGCCGGCTCAAGGACCTCAAGCCCTCGCTCCGCCGCGACGAGGCATGAGTCGCGACGAGGCATGAGCCGCCGACGAGGCACATGAGGACCGAGCAAGAGGTACGCACAGAGGGCCCGCAGCGGTGACGCTGCGGGCCCTCCGGCGTCCAGCTACCCCAGGGCCCCTTCAGCCCCGCAGAAAGCCGCCGGGGGGGGGGGGGGGGGGGGGGGGGGGGCCCCCCCCCCGGGCGGGGGCGGGGGGGGGGGGGCCGGGGCGGGGGTAGTGGGGGGGGGGGGGGCCACCGCGCGCGGGGCGGGG
>NZ_JBIAHG010000008.1:202512-325594 GCF_042870385.1 Streptomyces sp. NPDC006602
CGCCCCCCCCCCCCCCCGCCCGCGCCCCGGGGGGGGGGGCCCCCCCCCGCCCCCCCCCCCCCCCCCCCCCCCCCCCCCCCCCCACGTTTCTGCTCAGGTGAGCAGCGGCTCAGCTGTCCTCGTGGGAGGCGACCGCACGGCGCGCGTCCGCGTCCAGGACGCCCCAGCTGATCAGCTGCTCGGTGAGAACCGAGGGCGACTGGTCGTAGATGACGGCGAGTGTGCGCAGGTCGTCCTGGCGGATCGAGAGCACCTTGCCGTTGTAGTCACCGCGCTGCGACTGGATCGTGGCGGCGTACCGCTGGAGGGGGCCCGCCTTCTCGGCCGGCACGTGGGCCAGGCGCTCCAGGTCGAGGACCAGCTTCGGCGGCGGCTCGGCGGCCCCGCCCGGAGTGGTGCCCGGCAGCAGCTCCTGCACCGGAACGCCGTAGAAATCCGCCAGCTCGGCAAGTCGCTGCACGGTCACGGCGCGGTCGCCACGCTCGTACGAACCGACCACGACGGCCTTCCAGCGCCCCTGGGACTTCTCCTCGACACCGTGGAGGGAAAGGCCCTGCTGGGTGCGGATGGCCCGGAGCTTGGCCCCGAGCTGTTTGGCGTATTCGCTGGACATATAGCTCCCCGGACACTGTGTCGACGCGGCTGGGTCTTTTCCGTGCCGCGCGGCTGGTAACTCACTGTGAGGTTACGCAGCGTTACTCTGCCGCGTCAAGCCGAATGGTCCGCACCGACTCTTCCGTGGTTTCCGTGACCGGTTGGGCCAAGGGGGTGATCAGGGGAGTCGCTGCGGCCTGCTACCGTGGATGGCGCAAATCCGACGTCCTTTAAGGTCCGTCCCGTGAGGCGGAGAAGGAGGTCCGTTTTCTATGGACACTCAAGCGTCCGATGCAAGGCCGGTGCTCGAAGGCCCTGACATCGCGCGGGTACTGACCCGCATCGCCCACGAGATCGTCGAGCGCGCCAAGGGCGCCGACGACGTGGTGCTCCTCGGCATTCCCACCCGGGGCGTCTTCCTCGCCCAGCGGCTCGCCGCCAAGCTCGAGGAGATCACCGAGCGCAAGATCCCGGTCGGCTCCCTCGACATCACCATGTACCGCGACGACCTGCGCATGCACCCGCCGCGTGCGCTGGCCCGCACCGACATCCCCGGTGACGGCATCGACGGCAGGCTGGTCGTCCTCGTCGACGACGTGCTCTTCTCCGGCCGCACCATCCGAGCCGCACTCGACGCCCTGAACGACATCGGGCGCCCCCGCGCGGTCCAGCTCGCGGTCCTCGTCGACAGAGGCCACCGCGAACTGCCCATCCGCGCCGACTACGTCGGCAAGAACCTCCCCACGTCGCTGCGGGAGACGGTCAAGGTCCAGCTCGCCGAGGAGGACGGTCGCGACACCGTGCTGCTCGGTGTGAAGACCTCCCCGACGCGCGAGCAGTAGCGGCACTCGGTCGTACGTCCCCGAGTGCGCCCCCGCACGCCCGCGCGCGAAATCTCCCGACCTGAACTGCCTTACGGAGCCTGACAGATGCAGCGTCATCTCATCTCGGCCGCCGACCTCACCCGCGACGACGCCGTCCTGATCCTCGACACAGCCGAGGAGATGGCCCGGGTCGCGGACCGGCCGATCAAGAAACTGCCGACCCTGCGCGGCCGTACCGTCGTCAACCTCTTCTTCGAGGACTCCACCCGGACCCGGATCTCCTTCGAGGCCGCCGAGAAGCGATTGTCCGCCGACGTCATCAACTTCTCCGCCAAGGGGTCGAGCGTCTCCAAGGGCGAGTCCCTGAAGGACACCGCACAGACCCTGGAAGCCATGGGCGTCGACGCCGTCGTCATCCGGCACGGCGCCTCCGGAGCCCCGTACCGCCTGGCCAACTCCGGCTGGATCGACGCGGCCGTCATCAACGCCGGTGACGGCACCCACCAGCACCCCACCCAGGCCCTGCTGGACGCCTTCACCATGCGCCGCCGGCTCGTCGGCCGCGACGCCGGACTCGGGCAGGACCTCGCCGGCAAGCGGATCACGATCGTCGGCGACATCCTGCACAGCCGGGTCGCCCGCTCCAATGTCGACCTGCTGCACACCCTCGGCGCCGAGGTCACCCTCGTCGCCCCGCCCACCCTGGTACCGGTCGGCGTCGAGACCTGGCCCTGCGAGATCTCGTACGACCTCGACAGCACGCTGCCGAAGTCCGACGCGGTGATGATGCTGCGCGTCCAGCGAGAGCGTATGAACGCGGCGTTCTTCCCGACCGAGCGCGAGTACGCGCGGCGCTACGGCCTCGACGGCGAGCGCATGGCGAGGATGCCCGAGCACGCCATCGTGATGCACCCCGGTCCGATGGTCCGCGGCATGGAGATCACCGCCGAGGTCGCCGACTCCGAGCGCTGCACCGTCGTCGAGCAGGTCACCAACGGAGTCTCCGTCCGGATGGCCGTCCTGTACCTGCTTCTGGGCGGCAACGAGCCCGCCGTCAGCCACACCCGTACCGAGGAGAAGTAAAGACAGATGAGCAAGATCCTGATCCGTGGTGCGAAGGTGCTCGGCGGCGAGCCGCAGGACGTGCTGATCGACGGCGTGACCATCGCCGAGGTGGGCGTCGGTCTGTCGGCCGAGGGCGCCGAGGTCGTCGAGGCCGCCGGCAAGGTGCTGCTGCCGGGTCTCGTGGACCTGCACACCCATCTGCGCGAGCCCGGCCGAGAGGACTCCGAGACCGTGCTGACCGGCACGCGGGCGGCCGCCTCCGGTGGCTACACCACCGTGTTCGCCATGGCCAACACCTTCCCCGTCGCCGACACCGCCGGAGTGGTCGAGCAGGTCTACCGGCTCGGCCAGGAGCACGGCTACTGCGACGTGCAGCCCATCGGTGCCGTCACCGTCGGTTTGGAGGGCAGGAAGCTCGCCGAGCTGGGTGCCATGCACGAGTCGGCCGCCGGCGTCACCGTCTTCTCCGACGACGGCAAGTGCGTCGACGACGCCGTGATCATGCGCCGGGCGCTGGAGTACGTGAAGGCCTTCGGCGGGGTCGTCGCCCAGCACGCGCAGGAGCCGCGGCTGACCGAGGGCGCCCAGATGAACGAGGGCATCGTCTCCGCCGAGCTGGGGCTCGGGGGCTGGCCGGCCGTGGCCGAAGAATCGATCATCGCCCGGGATGTCCTGCTCGCCGAGCACGTCGGTTCCCGCGTCCACATCTGCCACCTGTCGACCGCGGGCTCGGTGGAGATCGTCCGCTGGGCCAAGTCCCGCGGCATCGACGTCACCGCCGAGGTGACCCCGCACCACCTCCTCCTCACCGACGAGCTGGTGCGGACGTACAACCCGGTCTTCAAGGTCAACCCGCCGCTGCGCACCGAGCGCGACGTGCTCGCCCTGCGCGAGGCCCTCGCCGACGGCACGATCGACATCGTCGCCACCGACCACGCCCCGCACCCGCACGAGGACAAGGACTGCGAGTGGGCCGCGGCCGCCATGGGCATGGTCGGCCTGGAGACCGCGTTGTCGGTGGTCCAGGAGACGATGGTCGACACCGGACTGCTCGACTGGGCGGGCGTTGCCGACCGCATGTCGTTCAAGCCCGCGCAGATCGGGCAGGCGAAGGGCCACGGCCGTCCCGTCTCGGCAGGTGAGCCCGCCAACCTCACGCTCGTCGACACGGAATACCGTGGGTCCGTGGACCCCGCGGGCTTCGCCTCGCGCAGCCGCAACACCCCCTACGAGGGTCGCGAGCTGCCGGGCAGTGTCACGCACACGTGGCTCCGGGGCAAGGCCACGCTCGTCGACGGGAAGCTCACGTGACACCTGTAATTCTGCTGGCCGCCGAGAAGGAATCGGCTCAGGTCACCGACTGGGCCGCCCGCATCGGCTGGCTCGTCGGGCTCGCCCTCTTCGTCGCGCTCGTCTACTGGCTGATGCGCGAGGGCTGGAAGTGGCGCGGCACGCTCCAGGGCGACCTGCCCGAGCTGCCCACCGCGCCGTCCGAGCCGGGTGCCGCCAGACTGACGATGAGCGGCCGCTACCACGGCTCCACCACCGCCGGGCAGTGGCTCGACCGCATCGTGGCGCACGGCCTGGGCACCCGCAGCCGGGTCGAGCTCACGCTGACGGACGCGGGACTCGACGTCGTACGCCCGGGAGCGACGGACTTCTTCGTCCCCGTCGAGGCGCTGCGCGAGGCCCGGCTCGACAAAGGCATCGCCGGCAAGGTCCTCACCGAGGGCGGGCTGCTCGTCGTGACCTGGGCGCACGGCGAGAGGCTGCTCGACTCCGGGTTCCGCTCCGAGCGTGCCGCAGAGCACAACGAGTGGGTCGACGCCATCAACTCAATGATCAACAAGACGGAAACGGAAGGCGCACGATGACGACCTCCACGAAGGGGAACGCCTCGCAGAGGAAAGGCGTGTCTCCCGCGGTACTCGTCCTGGAGGACGGCCGGATCTTCCGCGGCCGTGCCTACGGGGCCGTGGGGGTGACCTTCGGCGAGGCGGTGTTCTCCACCGGCATGACCGGCTACCAGGAGACCCTCACCGACCCGTCGTACCACCGACAGGTCGTCGTGATGACTGCCCCGCACGTCGGCAACACCGGCGTCAACGACGAGGACCCCGAGTCGAAGCGGATCTGGGTCGCCGGATACGTGGTGCGCGACCCCGCGCGCGTGCCGTCCAACTGGCGCTCCCGCCGCCCGCTCGACGAGGAGCTCCGCGAGCAGGGTGTCGTCGGCATCTCCGGCATCGACACGCGCGCGTTGACCCGCCATCTGCGTGAGCGCGGCGCCATGCGCGTCGGCATCTTCTCCGGCCAGGCACTGCCCGACGACGGCACCATGCTCGCCGAGGTGCGCCAGGCCCCCGAGATGAAGGGCGCGAACCTCTCCGCGGAGGTCGCCACCAAGGAGACGTACGTCGTCCCGGCGATCGGCGAGAAGAAGTTCACCGTCGCCGCCGTCGATCTCGGCATCAAGGGCATGACCCCGCACCGCATGGCCGAGCGCGGTATCGAGGTGCACGTGCTGCCGGCGACGGCGTCCGTCGAGGAGGTCTACGCGGCCGGCCCGGACGGCGTGTTCTTCTCCAACGGACCCGGCGACCCGGCCACCGCCGACCATCCGGTCGCGCTGATGCAGGCGGTGCTGGAGCGCGGGACCCCGCTCTTCGGCATCTGCTTCGGCAACCAGATCCTGGGCCGCGCGCTGGGCTTCGGCACGTACAAGCTGAAGTACGGCCACCGCGGCATCAACCAGCCGGTGCAGGACCGTTCCACCGGCAAGGTCGAGGTCACCGCGCACAACCACGGCTTCGCGGTCGACGCCCCGCTCGACAAGGTCTCCGACACGCCGTTCGGCCGCGCCGAGGTGTCCCACGTGTGCCTCAATGACAGCGTGGTGGAGGGGCTGCAGCTCCTCGACCGACCGGCCTTCAGCGTCCAGTACCACCCCGAAGCGGCAGCCGGCCCGCACGACGCCGCCTACCTGTTCGACCGCTTCGTATCCCTGATGGAGGGCCAGCGTGCCTAAGCGCACCGATATCCAGTCCGTCCTGGTCATCGGCTCCGGCCCGATCGTCATCGGCCAGGCCGCCGAGTTCGACTACTCCGGCACCCAGGCATGCCGCGTCCTCAAGGCCGAGGGCCTCAGGGTCATCCTGGTCAACTCCAACCCGGCGACGATCATGACCGACCCGGAGATCGCGGACGCCACCTACGTCGAGCCGATCACTCCAGAGTTTGTCGAGAAGATCATCGCCAAGGAGCGCCCCGACGCGCTGCTGCCCACCCTGGGCGGTCAGACCGCCCTCAACACCGCGATCTCCATGCACGAGCAGGGTGTGCTGGAGAAGTACGGTGTCGAGCTCATCGGCGCCAACGTCGAGGCGATCAACAAGGGCGAGGACCGCGACCTCTTCAAGGACGTCGTCGAGGCCGTCCGCGAGAAGATCGGGCACGGCGAGTCCGCCCGGTCCTACATCTGCCACTCGATGGACGACGTCCTGAAGGGGGTCGAGCAGCTCGGAGGCTACCCGGTCGTCGTCCGGCCCTCCTTCACCATGGGCGGCGCCGGCTCCGGCTTCGCCCACGACGAGGAGGAGCTGCGCCGGATCGCCGGCCAGGGCCTCACGCTCTCCCCGACCACCGAGGTGCTCCTGGAGGAGTCCATCCTCGGCTGGAAGGAGTACGAGCTGGAGCTGATGCGCGACAAGAACGACAACGTCGTGGTCGTCTGCTCCATCGAGAACTTCGACCCGATGGGCGTCCACACCGGCGACTCGATCACCGTCGCGCCCGCGATGACACTGACCGACCGCGAGTACCAGCGACTGCGCGACATCGGCATCGCGATCATCCGCGAGGTCGGCGTCGACACCGGCGGCTGCAACATCCAGTTCGCGGTCGACCCGGACGACGGCCGCATCATCGTCATCGAGATGAACCCGCGCGTGTCGCGCTCCTCGGCCCTCGCGTCGAAGGCCACCGGCTTCCCGATCGCCAAGATCGCCGCCAAGCTGGCCGTCGGCTACACCCTCGACGAGATCCCGAACGACATCACGGAGAAGACCCCGGCCTCCTTCGAGCCCACGCTCGACTACGTGGTCGTGAAGGCCCCGCGCTTCGCCTTCGAGAAGTTCCCGAGCGCCGACTCCACGCTGACCACGACCATGAAGTCGGTCGGCGAGGCCATGGCGATCGGCCGCAACTTCACCGAGGCGTTCCAGAAGGCGCTGCGCTCGCTGGAGAAGAAGGGCTCGCAGTTCACCTTCGTCGGCGAGACGGGCGACAAGAAGGAGCTCCTTCAGGCTTCGGCCCGCCCGACCGACGGCCGGATCAACACGGTCATGCAGGCGATCCGCGCCGGTGCCACGCCCGAGGAGGTCTTCGAGTACACGAGGATCGACCCCTGGTTCGTGGACCAGCTGTTCCTGATCAAGGAGATCGCGGACGAACTCGCGGCCGCCGAGCGCCTGGACGCCGAACTGCTCGCCGAGGCCAAGCGGCACGGT
The DNA here is from genome assembly GCF_042870385.1 of Streptomyces sp. NPDC006602. Classification (NCBI taxonomy): domain Bacteria; kingdom Bacillati; phylum Actinomycetota; class Actinomycetes; order Kitasatosporales; family Streptomycetaceae; genus Streptomyces; species Streptomyces sp. NPDC006602. Next base: position 209,504 of record NZ_JBIAHG010000008.1, read on the forward strand.
TTCTCCGACCAGCAGATCGGCGAGATCCGGGGCCTGCGCGAGGACGTCGTGCGCGAGGTGCGGCACGCCCTGGGCGTGCGCCCGGTGTACAAGACGGTCGACACCTGCGCCGCTGAGTTCGCCGCGAAGACGCCGTACTTCTACTCCTCCTACGACGAGGAGAGCGAGGTCGCGCCCCGCGAGAAGCCGGCCGTCATCATCCTCGGCTCCGGCCCCAACCGCATCGGCCAGGGCATCGAGTTCGACTACTCCTGCGTCCACGCCTCCTTCGCGCTGAGCGACGCCGGGTACGAGACCGTGATGGTCAACTGCAACCCGGAGACCGTCTCCACGGACTACGACACCTCCGACCGCCTGTACTTCGAGCCGCTGACGCTGGAGGACGTGCTGGAGATCGTCCACGCGGAGTCCCTCGCCGGCCCGGTCGCGGGCGTGATCGTGCAGCTCGGCGGCCAGACCCCGCTGGGCCTGGCGCAGGCGCTCAAGGACAACGGCGTGCCCATCGTCGGAACGCCCCCCGAGGCCATCCACGCCGCCGAGGACCGCGGTGCCTTCGGCCGGGTGCTCGCCGAGGCGGGCCTCCCGGCCCCCAAGCACGGCACCGCGACCACCTTCGCCGAGGCCAAGGCCATCGCCGACGAGATCGGCTACCCGGTCCTGGTACGGCCGTCGTACGTCCTCGGCGGGCGCGGGATGGAGATCGTGTACGACGAGACGCGGCTGTCGTCCTACATCGCCGAGTCGACCGAGATCAGCCCCTCCCGGCCGGTCCTGGTCGACCGCTTCCTCGACGACGCGATCGAGATCGACGTCGACGCCCTGTACGACGGCGAGGAGCTCTACCTCGGCGGTGTGATGGAGCACATCGAGGAGGCCGGCATCCACTCCGGCGACTCGGCGTGCGCGCTGCCCCCGATCACGCTGGGCGGCTTCGACATCAAGCGCCTGCGGGCCTCGACGGAGGCCATCGCCAAGGGAGTCGGCGTCCGCGGCCTGATCAACATCCAGTTCGCGATGGCGGGCGACATCCTGTACGTCCTCGAAGCCAACCCGCGTGCCTCCCGCACCGTCCCCTTCACCTCGAAGGCGACCGCGGTGCCGCTGGCGAAGGCCGCCGCCCGGATCTCCCTGGGCGCGACCATCGCCGAACTGCGCACGGAGGGACTGCTTCCGGCGAACGGCGACGGCGGGGAACTCCCGCTCGACGCGCCGATCTCCGTCAAGGAGGCCGTCATGCCGTGGTCGCGCTTCCGCGACATCCACGGGCGGGGCGTCGACACGGTCCTCGGCCCGGAGATGCGCTCCACCGGCGAGGTCATGGGCATCGACTCGGTATTCGGAACGGCGTACGCCAAGTCGCAGGCCGGCGCCTACGGTCCGCTGCCGACCAAGGGCCGCGCCTTCATCTCGGTCGCCAACCGCGACAAGCGGTCGATGATCTTCCCGGCGCGCGAACTGGTCGCGCACGGCTTCGAACTGCTCGCCACCTCCGGCACGGCCGAGGTCCTCAAGCGCAACGGCATCAACGCCACGGTCGTGCGCAAGCAGTCCGAGGGCACCGGCCCGAACGGCGAGAAGACCATCGTCCAGCTCATCCACGACGGCGAGGTGGACCTCATCGTCAACACCCCGTACGGCACCGGAGGCCGCCTCGACGGCTACGAGATCCGTACGGCGGCCGTGGCGCGGTCCGTGCCGTGTCTGACGACCGTCCAGGCGCTCGCGGCGGCCGTCCAGGGCATCGACGCCCTCAACCACGGAGACGTGGGTGTCCGTTCGCTCCAGGAACACGCGGAACACCTGACCGCGGCCCGCGACTAGCAGCCCTGAGGGGGACACCGGAAGGTGTCCCCCTCTTCATGAGGACCCCAGAGGACTCTCGCGATGTACAAGCTCTTCTTCCGTCTGGTTTTCACACGGATGGACCCCGAGAAGGCTCATTACCTGGCCTTCCGTTGGATCCGGCTCGCCGTCGGGATCCCCGTCCTGCGGACGTTCGTCGCCGCAGCCCTCGCGCCCCGCCACAAGGAGCTGCGCACCGAGACCTTCGGGCTGCGGATGCACGGCCCCTTCGGGCTCGCCGCCGGCTTCGACAAGAACGCCGTCGCCATCGACGGCATGTCGATGCTCGGCTTCGACCACGTCGAGATCGGCACGGTCACGGGGGAGGCGCAGCCCGGCAATACCAAGAAGCGGCTGTTCCGGCTCGTCAAGGACCGCGCGCTGATCAACCGCATGGGCTTCAACAACGAGGGCTCCCTGACCGTCGCCGCCCGCCTGGCCTCCCGTACGCCTGTCTTCAGCACCGTCGTCGGCGTCAACATCGGCAAGACCAAGGTCGTCCCGGAGGAGGAGGCCGTCGGCGACTACGTGAAGTCGACCGAGCGGCTGGCACCGTACGCCGACTACCTGGTCGTCAACGTGTCGTCGCCGAACACGCCGGGGCTGCGCAATCTGCAGGCGGTCGAACATCTGCGTCCCCTCTTGAGCGCCGTGCGCGAGGCCGCCGACCGCAGGGTGACCTCGCGCCGTGTCCCGCTCCTGGTGAAGATCGCGCCCGACCTGGCCGACGAGGACGTCGACGCGGTCGCCGACCTGGCCGTCGAGCTCGGCCTGGACGGGATCATCGCCACCAACACGACCATCGCGCGCGACGGCCTCGGCCTGAAGGCGGATCCTGGCCTGGTGAAGGAGACCGGGGGCCTGTCCGGAGCACCCCTGAAGGCACGCTCCCTGGAGGTGCTGCGTCGCCTCTACGCGCGCGTGGGCGACCGCATCACCCTCGTGGGCGTCGGCGGCATCGAGAACGCCGAGGACGCCTGGCAGCGCATCCTGGCCGGCGCCACGCTGGTCCAGGGGTACAGCGCCTTCATCTACGAGGGGCCCTTCTGGGCCCGCGCCATCCACAAGGGACTCGCCGCGCGCCTGCGGACGAGCCCGTACGCCACCCTTGCCGACGCGGTCGGCGCCGACGTAAGGAAGACGGCATGACTCTGGAGCCCTTCGGCGCACGCCTCCGCCGGGCGATGGACGAGCGCGGCCCCCTGTGCGTCGGCATCGACCCGCACGCCTCCCTGCTCACCGAGTGGGGTCTGAACGACAACGTGGCCGGCCTGGAGCGGTTCAGCCGCACGGTCGTCGAGGCGCTGGCCGACCGCGTCGCCGTCCTCAAGCCGCAGAGCGCCTTCTTCGAGCGCTTCGGGTCGCGTGGTGTCGCCGTCCTGGAGAAGTCCGTCGCCGAGGCCCGGGAGGCCGGCGCACTGGTCGTCATGGACGCCAAGCGCGGCGACATCGGCTCGACCATGGCCGCGTACGCCGAGTCCTTCCTCCACAAGGACGCCCCGCTCTTCTCCGACGCGCTGACCGTCTCGCCGTATCTCGGCTACGGATCGCTCGGGCCGGCCGTGGAGCTGGCGCGGGAGACCGGCACCGGTCTGTTCGTGCTGGCGCTGACCTCGAACCCGGAGGGCGGCGAGGTCCAGCACGCCGTCCGTGCGGACGGCCGCAACGTCGGAGCGACCATGCTGGCCCACCTGGCCGCCGAGAACGCGGGAGAGGGGCCCCTGGGCTCCTTCGGGGCGGTCGTGGGCGCCACGCTCGGCGACCTGTCCTCGTACGACCTCGGCATCAGCGGGCCGCTGCTGGCGCCCGGGATCGGTGCGCAGGGGGCCACTCCGGCCGATCTTCCCGGCGTTTTCGGCGCGGCGGTGCGCAACGTCGTGCCGAACGTGAGTCGTGGGGTGTTGCGCCACGGTCCCGACTCGGTCGCTCTGCGTGACGCCGCCGACCGCTTCGCGGACGAGATCAGGGTCGCGGTGGCCGCCGCCTGAGACACTCACCTCCGTCGCTCGGGACACCCGATGAGTGCTTCGAGGCCGACTTGAGTCTGAATACATCCTCAAATCCGGGGCAGTATGTCTGAAATGTACGGCCTGGCGCAGGCTGACCAGGACTTTTCCGCTGTTCTCGCTGACTCTGGCGCACTTGGCCGCTAGTCTCCGACGAGAGTGAACGGGCAAGCGTGTTGCTCGTAGCTCCCCAGGTGTGGGGCGACTAGGTTCCTCACCGGTCCGTATCCGACAGTTCGACATCCGAGGTGACGTAGGCGTGGCTCTTCCGCCCCTTACCCCTGAACAGCGCGCAGCCGCGCTCGAAAAGGCCGCCGCGGCTCGCCGGGAGCGGGCCGAGGTCAAGAATCGACTCAAGCACTCCGGCGCCTCCCTGCATGAGGTCATCAAGCAGGGCCAGGAGAACGACGTCATCGGCAAGATGAAGGTCTCCGCGCTGCTCGAGTCTCTCCCTGGCGTGGGCAAGGTCCGCGCCAAGCAGATCATGGAGCGACTCGGCATCTCCGAGAGCCGCCGAGTGCGCGGCCTTGGTTCCAACCAGATCGCCTCACTGGAGCGTGAGTTCGGCAGCACCGGCTCCTGATCCCGGCTACTCGGGGAAGGGAGTCCCGGGCACTCCGGGATTGCTGGAATAATCGCTGCATGGCTGCAACACTCCGGGGGACGACCCCCGAACCCCCGGACGTACGTCCGCGGCTGACCGTGCTCTCCGGCCCCTCCGGGGTCGGCAAGAGCACGGTCGTCGCCCATATGCGCAAGGAACACCCCGAGGTCTGGCTCTCGGTGTCGGCGACGACCCGCAAGCCCCGCCCCGGCGAGAAGCACGGAGTCCAGTACTTCTTCGTCACCGACGAGGAGATGGACAAGCTGATCGCCAACGGTGAGCTGTTGGAGTGGGCCGAGTTCGCCGGCAATCGCTACGGCACGCCGCGTGCGGCCGTGCTGGAGCGACTGGAGGCGGGCGAGCCCGTGCTCCTGGAGATCGACCTCCAGGGCGCCCGGCAGGTCCGTGAGTCCATGACGGACGCCCAGCTGGTGTTCCTGGCTCCTCCCTCCTGGGAGGAGCTCGTGCGCAGACTCACCGGTCGTGGCACCGAGCCGCCCGAGGTGATCGAGCGCCGCCTGGAGGCGGCGAAGGTCGAACTGGCGGCCGAGCCGGAGTTCGACGAGACCCTGGTCAACACCTCCGTCGAGGATGTGGCTCGTGAGCTGCTATCTTTGATGGATGTTGTGTGATCACGACTGATGTGATCACGACTGATGTGATCGCGAATGGTGCGATCACGACTGATGTGATCACGGCCGATCTTTTCCCATCCATCGGAAGGTAGAGCGTGTCCTCTTCCATCTCCGCGCCCGAGGGCATCATCAACCCGCCGATCGACGAGCTTCTCGAGGCCACGGACTCGAAGTACAGCCTCGTGATCTACGCGGCCAAGCGTGCCCGCCAGATCAACGCGTACTACTCGCAGCTCGGCGAGGGCCTCCTCGAGTACGTCGGTCCGCTCGTCGACACCCACGTCCACGAGAAGCCGCTGTCGATCGCCCTGCGCGAGATCAACGCGGGTCTGCTGACGTCCGAGGCCGTCGAGGGCCCGGCTCAGTAGTATTTTCAGCTTGCGGTGAGTTTTCCCACAGGCCCGGCAGCGCGACTGCCGGGCCTGTGGTGTGTGATGGGGGTGTGCGCCGGGAGCCGCGGCGCACGTTTTCCGAGGTGCGGGGAGTGATGGTGGACAAGCCGAAGGTCGTTCTGGGCGTCAGCGGTGGCATCGCCGCGTACAAGGCCTGTGAGCTGCTGCGCAGACTGACCGAGTCCGGGCACGACGTCCGGGTGGTGCCGACCGCCTCCGCCCTGCACTTCGTCGGCGCCGCCACCTGGTCCGCGCTCTCCGGCAACCCGGTCTCGACCGAGGTCTGGGACGACGTCCACGAGGTACCGCACGTCCGCATCGGCCAGCACGCCGACCTGGTGGTCGTCGCCCCGGCCACCGCGGACATGCTCGCCAAGGCCGCCCACGGCCTCGCCGACGACCTCCTCACCAACACCCTGCTCACCGCGCGCTGCCCGGTCGTCTTCGCGCCCGCCATGCACACCGAGATGTGGGAGCACCCGGCCACCCAGGAGAACGTGGCGACGCTGCGCCGCCGGGGCGCCGTGGTCATCGAGCCGGCCGTCGGCCGCCTCACCGGCGTCGACACCGGCAAGGGTCGGCTGCCCGACCCCGCCGAGATCTTCGAGGTCTGCCGCCGTGTGCTCGCCAGGGGAGTGAGGGAACCGGACCTCGTCGGGCGGCATGTCGTCGTCAGCGCCGGTGGCACCCGCGAACCCCTCGACCCCGTGCGCTTCCTCGGCAACCGCTCCTCCGGCAAGCAGGGCTACGCCCTCGCCCGTACCGCCGCCGCCCGCGGCGCCCGGGTCACCCTGGTCGCGGCGAACACCGGCCTGCCCGACCCGGCGGGCGTGGACGTCGTCCCAGTCGGGACGGCCGTACAACTTCGCGAAGCGGTGCTGAAGGCTGCCGCGGACGCCGACGCGGTCGTCATGGCCGCCGCGGTGGCCGACTTCCGGCCGCAGACGTACGCGGCCGGGAAGATCAAGAAGAAGGACGACCAGGACCCGGACCCCATCGTGCTCGTACGGAATCCGGACATCCTCGCGGAGATATCGGCCGACCGGGCCCGCCCGGGCCAGGTGGTCGTCGGCTTCGCCGCCGAGACGGACGACGTGCTGGCCAACGGCCGTACAAAGCTGCGCCGCAAGGGGTGCGACCTCCTCGTGGTGAACGAGGTGGGGGAGCGCAAGACGTTCGGCTCTGAGGAGAACGAGGCCGTCGTGCTGGGCTCCGACGGCAGCGAGACCCCGGTCCCGTACGGTCCGAAGGAAGCCCTGGCCGAAACCGTGTGGGACTTGGTGGCCGAACGCCTGAGCTGAGTGCTTCCTTCGGCTCAAGGATCGTTGGTGCCCCGAGATTGGGGCGTGGCGCCCCTGGCCAAGCCCACTCGTGATTGGGCAGAATGCCCGTGCCGCAGGTCACAGCACTCCCGAGAGGCGAGACAGGGAGGCGGGTGGCCGAGCGCGACCGATAAACTGTTCACCGGACGACGCCGGGCGCAGCCTCCGTCCCGTCCGCCAATGATCAGCCAGCAGCCGCTGCAACCCCAGGGAGCGTTGTGTCCCGTCGCCTGTTCACCTCGGAGTCCGTCACCGAGGGCCACCCCGACAAGATCGCTGACCAGATCAGCGACACCATCCTCGACGCGCTCCTGAAGGAGGACCCGACGTCCCGGGTCGCCGTCGAGACGCTGATCACGACCGGCCTGGTGCACGTGGCCGGTGAGGTCACCACCAAGACCTACGCCCCCATCGCGCAGCTGGTGCGCGACAAGATCCTCGAGATCGGCTACGACTCCTCGAAGAAGGGCTTCGACGGCGCCTCCTGCGGCGTCTCGGTGTCCATCGGCGCGCAGTCCCCGGACATCGCGCAGGGCGTCGACACGGCCTATGAGTCCCGCGTCGAGGGCGACGAGGACGAGCTGGACCGCCAGGGTGCGGGTGACCAGGGCCTGATGTTCGGTTACGCGTGCGACGAAACACCCACCCTGATGCCGCTGCCGATCTTCCTGGCGCACCGCCTGTCCAAGCGCCTGTCCGAGGTCCGCAAGAACGGCACCATCCCCTACCTGCGCCCGGACGGCAAGACGCAGGTCACCATCGAGTACGACGGGGACAAGGCCGTCCGCCTGGACACGGTCGTGGTCTCCTCGCAGCACGCCAGCGACATCGACCTCGAGTCGCTGCTCGCCCCGGACATCCGCGAGTTCGTCGTCGAGGCGGAGCTGAAGGCGCTGCTGGACGACGGCATCAAGCTGGACACCGAGAACTACCGCCTCCTGGTGAACCCGACCGGCCGCTTCGAGATCGGCGGTCCGATGGGCGACGCCGGCCTGACCGGCCGCAAGATCATCATCGACACCTACGGCGGCATGGCCCGTCACGGCGGTGGCGCGTTCTCCGGCAAGGACCCGTCCAAGGTGGACCGTTCGGCCGCGTACGCGATGCGCTGGGTCGCCAAGAACGTCGTCGCCGCGGGCCTCGCCACCCGCTGCGAGGTCCAGGTCGCGTACGCGATCGGCAAGGCCGAGCCGGTCGGCCTGTTCGTGGAGACCTTCGGCACCGCCAAGGTCGACACCGACAGGATCGAGAAGGCGATCGACGAGGTCTTCGACCTCCGTCCGGCCGCCATCATCCGCGACCTCGACCTGCTCCGCCCGATCTACGCCCAGACCGCGGCGTACGGCCACTTCGGCCGCGAGCTCCCCGAGTTCACCTGGGAGAAGACGGACCGCGTGGACGCCCTGCGCAAGGCTGCGGGTCTGTAGGACCGAAGGGCACCCTGTTTCTGTTCGAGGCCCGGCTACCCTGTGGTAGCCGGGCCTCGGTCGCGTTCCGGCGGGTGAAATTGGCTGGCCGCGTGGGCTTGTGGATTCGTAGGCTGGGGATCCTCCCGGTGCGATGGTCGCGGGTACTTCTGTGGAGTGCGCCCAGGGGCGCGCGGTGAAGCCGAGCTTTGCGTACCGCTGCCGCTTTTGATCTCGGGAGGTTCTGAGGCCGGGGGCGTCCGGTGCGAAGGTGACGGATACTTCGGGGCTCGCGAGCCCCCGCGGGTTCGAATCCCGCCGCCGGCCGGGGCAAGTCCCCGGTGGTGTGGCCGAGTGGTCCAAGGCAGAGTGCGCGCCGTCGCCGTCGGGAGACCTCGGGCGCCGTCGGTTGTCAGTGGGGTTTGGTAAGAATGCAAGGGTGAGCAGCGAGAACGGGTCGGTGGACGGTGGGGCCGAGGGGGCGCCGCCCGAGCAGCTTGCGCTCATTCGGGAGACCGTGCGGCAGGCGAAGGCGCCGCGGGCCAAGCCGCGGACCTGGCGGGGGGCCGCGCTCGCCAAGGAACTGCCTGTCGCTCGGGTGCTGGTCGACAAGGGTGTGCTGCACCTCGACCGGTACTTCGACTACGCCGTGCCCGAGGAACTCGATGCGGACGCGCAGCCCGGGGTGCGGGTGCGGGTGCGTTTCGGGGCCGGGCGGCACCGGGTCCGGGACGGGCGGCGTGAGGGCGGCGGGCTGATCGACGGGTTTCTCGTCGAGCGGCTCGCCGAGTCGGACTACTCAGGGCCGCTTGCCGCGCTGGCCCAGGTGGTGTCGCCAGAGCCGGTGCTCAGTGAGGAGTTGCTGGGGCTGGCTCGTGCTGTCGCCGATCGGTACGCGGGGAGTCTTGCCGATGTGCTGCAGCTCGCCGTGCCGCCGCGCAGCGCGCGGGCCGAGCAGCGGCCGTCGCCCGCGCCGCTGCCGCCGCCGAGTGCACCCGAGGCAGGGTCCTGGGGGCGGTACGAGCAGGGAGCCGCGTTTCTCGAGGCGCTGGCCTCCGGGGGTGCGCCGCGAGCCGTGTGGAACGCGTTGCCCAGGCCGGAGTGGAGCGAGGAGCTGGCGCGGACCGTGGGGGCGACGCTGGCGTCCGGGCGCGGTGCGCTGGTCGTGCTGCCGGACGGGCGGGCGGTCGCACGGGTCGACGCCGCGCTGACGGCGTTGCTGGGGGAGGGGCGGCATGCCGTCCTCACCGCCGATGCCGGGCCCGAGAAGCGGTATCGGGAGTGGCTGGCCGTGCGACGGGGGGCTGTACGGGCCGTTGTCGGAACGCGGGCCGCCATGTTCGCGCCCGTTCAGGATCTCGGGCTGGTCGCCATCTGGGAGGACGGCGACGACAGCCACAGCGAACAGCATGCGCCCCAGCCCCATGCCCGGGAGGTGCTGCTGCTGCGGGCCGCGCAGGACAAGTGCGCTTTCCTTCTGGGGAGTTGGAGTTGCACCGTCGAGGCGGCGCAGCTCGTGGAGAGCGGGTGGGCCCGGCCGATCGTCGCCGGTCGGGAGCAGGTGCGGGCCACCGCTCCGCTCGTCCGGACCGTCGGCGACGGCGATCTCGCGCGGGACGAGGCCGCCCGGGCCGCCCGGCTGCCCACCCTCGCCTGGCAGGTCGTCAGAGAGGGGCTGCGGCACGGGCCGGTGCTCGTGCAGGTTCCCCGGCGGGGTTACGTACCGCGGATGGCGTGCGCCAACTGCCGGGCGCCGGCGCGCTGTCGGCACTGCGCCGGACCCCTGGAGGCGCAGGAGTCCGAGACCGCGCTGCGGTGTGGGTGGTGCGGGCGCGACGGAGGGGGCTGGCACTGTCCGGAGTGCGGTGCGTTCCGGTTGCGGGCGCAGGTCGTGGGGGCGCGGCGGACCGCGGAGGAGCTCGGGCGGGCCTTCCCGGCCGTGCCTGTGCGGACCTCCGGGCGTGAGCAGGTGCTGGACACCGTGGCGTCCGCGCCCGCACTGGTGGTGAGTACACCGGGGGCCGAGCCCGTCGCAGAGGGCGGGTACGCGGCCGCGCTGCTGCTGGACGGCTGGGCCATGCTCGGGCGGCCCGATCTGCGCGCCGGCGAGGACGCGTTGCGGCGGTGGATCGGGGCGGCAGCGCTGGTTCGGCCGCAGAGTGCGGGTGGCACCGTCGTGATCGTCGCCGAGCCCACGTTGCGGCCCGTGCAGGCCCTGGTGCGGTGGGACCCCGTCGGCCATGCGGTGCGCGAGCTCGCGGAGCGGGCCGAGCTGGGATTTCCGCCGGTGTCGCGGATGGCGGCCGTGTCGGCGCCCGCGGAGGCGCTCGCCGAGTTTCTGGGAGCGGTGGAAATGCCGTCGGAGGCCGAGGTGTTGGGGCCCGTGCCGGTGCCGGTCACGACCGCCGGGCGTCCGCGACGGGCCGGGGCGCCGCCTCCCGGGGAGCAGTGGGAGCGGGCGCTGATCCGAGTGCCGCCGGGGACGGGGGCGGCACTGGCGGCCGCGCTGAAGGCGGCGCAGGCGGCACGGATGGCGCGTGGGGGTGGCGAGGCGGCGGTTCGGGTGCGGATCGATCCGCCCGATATCGGCTGAGGTAGCGGCTGATAGCGGCTGACAGGGGTGCTTCGCTTATCGGCCACGGCCCGGGTGTCATGCGGCTGCCCTCCCGGATGTGCCGGGAGGGCAGAGGTGGGGTGCCGTCAGCCGTCAGCCGTCAGCCGTTGCGCGGGGTGGGAAAGGCCGTCGGCCTGGCCTCGTCGCGGAGGGACGGGCTGCCCGCCGTCGGCTGGGTCGGCATCGAGCGGGCGGCGGGGACCGTGGGCACGGTGGAGATGCCGGTGCCCACGTTGACCGTGCGGGAGGCCGCGGGTTCCGTGGTCCGCTGGGGCTCGGCCGTCGCCGCCTGGGCCGTGGCGCGGCGGGCGCCGTAACGGCGGTGCACCGCCTGCTTGGTGACTCCGAGGGCCGAACCCACCGCGTCCCACGAGAAGCCGAGTGAGCGGTCGAAGTCCACGGCGGCCGTGACCAGGGTCTCGACACTGTCCCGTAGTTCCTGGGCGAGACGGACCGTGGGGGCGGGGGCGCGTCCGTACACGACGAAGCCCGTGGAGGGGCCGGAGCGGCGCGGGCGGTAGACGTTGCCCAACTGGGCGGTGAGGGTGCGCAGTGCGTCCACCTGCCGGCGGACCCGCTCGATGTCCCGCACCAGCAAGTGCAGGCTGGCCCGAGCCTGGGCGTCGTGGGTTGCGTGGTCGGCCATGAACAAGCCTCTCGAACCGGCGATGAAAAGGATCGGGCCGCGCTATGTGCGGCCCGTGAGGTCAACTCTGTCTTGACCAACGCGTTTACGCTCCGCTGGTCACGGCCGGGGGGCGTATGGGTCTATGCGTGCGCCGGGGGTGGGGGATTTGCGCCTTGGCCTTCGGCCTCGGCTTGGTCTCCCACCAGCGCACCATCCGTTTCCAGTTGGGTACAAGTGGGCCTCTCCTGTGGGGTGGTTCGCCGTCGGCGGCTGTTCCGTGTGTGGTCATAGACTTGGGCGTTGCCCGTGTCCCACTCCGCCCGAGAGGCCCGATCCCACCCATGAAGCTCGTCTTCGCCGGTACCCCCGAGGTCGCCGTTCCCGCTCTGGACGCTCTGCTCGCCTCCGGGCGGCACGAGGTGGCCGCTGTTGTCACGCGGCCCGACGCGCCGGCCGGTCGTGGGCGGAGGCTGGTCGCGTCTCCCGTCGCCGAACGGGCCGAGGAGGCCGGGATCGAGGTGCTGAAGCCCGTCAGGCCGCGGGATCCGGAGTTTCTCGAGCGGCTGCGCGAGATCGCCCCGGACTGCTGTCCCGTCGTCGCCTACGGCGCGCTGCTGCCCCGTGTCGCCCTCGACATCCCCGTTCGCGGCTGGGTCAACCTGCACTTCTCGCTGCTTCCCGCCTGGCGCGGAGCCGCGCCCGTGCAGCAGGCGATCATGGCGGGCGACGAGATCACCGGCGCCTCGACCTTCCTGATCGAGGAGGGGCTCGACTCCGGGCCCGTGTACGGGACGGTGACCGAGGAGATCCGGCCCACCGACACCAGCGGCGACCTGCTGACCCGGCTCGCCTTCGCGGGCTCCGGGCTGCTCGCCGCCACCATGGACGGTATCGAGGACGGCACGCTGAAGGCCGTACCGCAGCCCACGGAGGGCATCACCCTCGCCCCGAAGATCACCGTCGAGGACGCCCAGGTGGACTGGGCGACCCCGTCGCTGCGGGTGGACCGGGTGGTGCGCGGGTGCACGCCGGCGCCCGGCGCCTGGACCACCTTCCGGGGCGAGCGGCTCAAGCTCATTCAGGCCCGGCCCGTGCCCGAGCGGACCGACCTGACTCCCGGTGCGCTGTCCGTCGGCAAGAACGACGTCCATGTCGGCACCGGGTCGTACGCAGTCGAGCTGCTGTGGGTGCAGGCGCAGGGCAAGAAGCCGATGAAGGCCGCCGACTGGGCGCGCGGGGTGCGCATCGCAGAGGGCGAGACCCTCGGCGCGTGAGGCGGGGGGCCGCGGACTTACGCTTGGTGCGTATCCACCTCTGAACCCGGAGCACCTTTTTCGTGAGTGACCAACCCCGTCGGCCCCGCCCCGCAGGCAAGCCCTACCGTCGGCCCCAGAAGGACCCCGTCCGCATCCTCGCCTTCGAGGCGCTGCGGGCCGTGGACGAGCGGGACGCGTACGCCAACCTCGTGCTGCCGCCGCTCCTGCGGAAGGCGCGGGAGAAGGGCGACTTCGAGGCGCGGGACGCGGCGCTCGCGACCGAGCTGGTGTACGGGACGCTGCGGCGCCAGGGGACGTACGACGCCGTCATCGCCGCCTGTGTCGACCGGCCGCTGCGCGAGGTCGACCCGCCGGTGCTCGACGTGCTCAGCCTCGGTGTGCACCAGTTGCTCGGAACGCGGATCCCGACCCATGCCGCCGTGTCCGCGTCCGTCGAGCTCGCCAGGGTGGTACTCGGCGACGGGCGGGCGAAGTTCGTCAACGCCGTGCTGCGCAAGGTCGCGCAGGACGACCTGGACGGGTGGATCGCCAAGGTGGCCCCGCCCTACGAGGACGATCCTGAGGACCACCTCGCCGTGGTGCACTCGCATCCCCGCTGGGTCGTCTCCGCCCTCTGGGACTCGCTCGGCGGCGGGCGCGCCGGGCTCGAGGAACTGCTGGAGGCCGACAACGAGCGGCCCGAGGTGACCCTCGTCGCCCGGCCGGGCCGGTCCACCACCGACGAGCTGCTCCGGGAGGAGGCCGCGGTGGCGGGGCGCTGGTCGCCGTACGCCGTGCGGCTGGCCGAGGGCGGCGAGCCCGGTGCCATCGAGGCCGTACGGGAAGGCCGGGCGGGCGTGCAGGACGAGGGCAGCCAGCTCGTCGCGCTGGCCCTGGCCCACGCGCCCCTCGAAGGGCGTGACGAGAAGTGGCTCGACGGATGTGCCGGACCCGGCGGCAAGGCGGCCCTGCTCGCCGCCCTCGCCGCCGAACGTGGCGCCTTCCTGCTCGCCTCCGAGAAGCAGCCGCACCGGGCCGGGCTCGTCGCCAAGGCACTCGACGGGAACCCCGGGCCCTATCAGGTCATCGCCGCCGACGGGACCCGGCCGCCGTGGCGGCCCGGCTCCTTCGACCGGGTGCTGATGGACGTGCCGTGCACCGGGCTCGGCGCCCTGCGGCGGCGGCCCGAGGCGCGGTGGCGCAGGCGCCCCGAGGACCTCGAGGGGTTCGCGCCGCTGCAGCGCGGCCTGCTGCACAACGCGCTCGAGTCCGTGCGGGTCGGCGGGATCGTCGGCTACGCCACCTGCTCGCCGCATCTCGCCGAGACCCGGGCCGTCGTCGACGACGTGCTCAAGCGGCACCCCGAGGCCGAGTTCATCGACGCCCGGCCGCTGTTGCCCGGCGTACCGGATCTCGGGGACGGCCCCGACGTACAACTGTGGCCGCATCGGCACGGGACCGACGCCATGTATCTGGCGCTCATCCGCAGGACCGGCTGACGACCGGGTGACGCGAAAGGCCGGCTCGCTGCCGAGCCGGCCTTCTCCGTGGGTGCGGTCGGTCAGTCCGTGCCGGACTCCATCGCGGCGCGGTCCAGCATCGCCTCGTCGTCGGAGACCTCGCCGCGGGAGGCGATGGCCTCGGCGCCGCCCTCCGGCATCGTGCCGATCAGCCCGGTCGCGGCCGCCTGGGCGGCACCGATGGCGGTGTTGGCGGTGCCGATCAGGCCGAGCGAGGCGTACTGCTCCAGCTTGGCGCGGGAGTCGGCGATGTCGAGGTTGCGCATGGTGAGCTGGCCGATCCGGTCCACCGGGCCGAACGCGGAGTCCTCGGTGCGCTCCATGGACAGCTTGTCCGGGTGGTAGCTGAACGCCGGGCCCGTGGTGTCGAGGATCGAGTAGTCCTCACCGCGCCGCAGCCGCAGCGTCACCTCGCCGGTGACGGCCGTGCCGACCCAGCGCTGCAGCGACTCGCGCACCATGAGCGCCTGCGGGTCCAGCCAGCGGCCCTCGTACATCAGCCGGCCCAGGCGACGGCCCTCGTTGTGGTACTGGGCGAGGGTGTCCTCGTTGTGGATCGCGTTGACCAGGCGTTCGTACGCCGCGTGCAGGAGGGCCATGCCGGGCGCCTCGTAGATGCCGCGGCTCTTGGCCTCGATGATCCGGTTCTCGATCTGGTCGGACATGCCCATGCCGTGGCGGCCGCCGATGGCGTTGGCCTCCATCACCAGGTCGACGGGGGTGGCGAACTCCTTGCCGTTGATCGTCACCGGGCGGCCCTGGTCGAAGCCGATCGTCACGTCCTCGGTGACGATCTCGACCTCCGGGTCCCAGAACCGCACGCCCATGATCGGCTGCACGGTCTCCACGCCGGTGTCGAGGTGCTCAAGCGTCTTGGCCTCGTGGGTGGCGCCCCAGATGTTGGCGTCGGTGGAGTACGCCTTCTCCGTGCTGTCGCGGTAGGGCAGCTCGTGGGCGAGCAGCCACTCCGACATCTCCTTGCGGCCGCCGAGCTCGGTCACGAAGTCCGCGTCCAGCCAGGGCTTGTAGATCCGCAGGTGCGGGTTGGCGAGCAGGCCGTAGCGGTAGAACCGCTCGATGTCGTTGCCCTTGAAGGTCGAGCCGTCGCCCCAGATCTGGACGTCGTCCTCGAGCATCGCCCGCACCAGGAGGGTGCCTGTGACGGCACGGCCGAGCGGCGTGGTGTTGAAGTAGGCGCGCCCGCCCGAGCGGATGTGGAACGCCCCGCAGGTGAGCGCGGCCAGGCCCTCCTCGACCAGCGCCGCGCGGCAGTCGACCAGGCGCGCGATCTCGGCACCGTAGGTCTTCGCGCGGCCGGGCACCGAGGCGATGTCGGGCTCGTCGTACTGGCCGATGTCGGCGGTGTAGGTGCACGGGACGGCACCCTTGTCGCGCATCCACGCGACCGCGACCGAGGTGTCGAGCCCGCCCGAGAAGGCGATGCCGACGCGCTCGCCGGCGGGAAGGGAGGTGAGGACCTTAGACATAGGAAGAGTATGCATAATCGCGCATGATCATGCAAAGGGGGGTGCGGGTCTCATGTGATGCGTTCAAACATGGGGTCGGGTCCTGTACGCGGTCGGGTCGGGTCGTCCTATCCCCTCGGGCCGGACTGGCTCACCTTCTCCGTCTCGGTCACCGCTGCCGCGCCGCCGTCCTCCCGTGCCAGGCGGTGCGGCCACCACACCTTCGGGCCGACGTCGAGGAACAGGGACGTCACGAGTACCGACCGCACGATGAACGTGTCGAGCAGCACGCCCAGGGCCACCGCGAAGCCCAGTTCCGCGAAGGCGACCATCGGGAGGGTGGCGAGGGCGGCGAAGGTGCCCGCGAGGACCAGGCCCGCCGAGGTGATGACCGAACCGGTCGCGGCCAGGCCGGTCAGCGCGCCCTTGCGCGTGCCCTGGCGGGCGGCCTCCTCGCGGATGCGGGTGGTCAGGAAGATGTTGTAGTCGATGCCCAGGGCGACCAGGAACACGAAGACGAACAGGGGGAAGTCCGTCGACTCGCCCGCGTAGTCGAAGACGTACCGGAAGGCGAGCGCGCTGATGCCGAGCGCCGCCGCGAACGACAGGATGACCGTCCCGACCAGCAGCAGCGGGGCGATCAGCGCCCGCAGCAGCAGGCACAGGATCAGCATGACGACGACCAGTACCAGCGGGATGATCAGGATGTTGTCGTGCGTGGTCGCCCTGTCCATGTCCAGCAGGGATGCCGTACCGCCGCCCACCTGGGCGTCGGCGTCCGGCACCGTGTGCACGGCGTCCCGGACCCGCTCCACGGTCTGTTTCGCGGCCTCGCTGTCGGCCGGGTCGGTCATGGTGGCCTCGAAGAGGACCTTGCCCTCGAAGGACGGCTTGGTACCCGGTGGCAGGCCGAGCGACTCGGGGACGACTCCCCGGGTGCCGGCGACCGCCTCGCCGACCTGTCGTGCCTGCGCCTGGTTGCTGACGACGACGAGCGGATCGCCGCTGCCCGCCGGGAAGTAGCGCGCCGAGACCTCCTGGCCGACGATCGAGTCCGGCTTCCCGGTGAACGCGTCCGCGTTGCCGATGCCCTCGGCGCGCAGCTGGATCAGGCCGAGCGAGCAGATCACCAGCACCGCCGCGGTGACGCCCCAGACCATGCGTGGGCGGACGGCGATACGGCGGCCCATGCGGGCCCAGACGCCCCGGTCGGCCGGGTTCGGCGTGCCCAGGTGCGGGATCGCCGGCCAGAAGATCCAGCGGCCGAAGATCACCAACAGGGCGGGGAACAGCGTCATCATCGCCAGCAGGGCGACCGCGACCCCGATCGCGGCGACCGGACCGAGGCCGCGCGTGGAGTTCATGTCGGCGGCGAGCAGCACCAGCATGCTCAGGACGACGGTGGCGCCGGAGGCGAGGACCGCCGGGCCCGCGCGGTGCAGCGCCAGGGCCATGGCCTCGTGCCGGTCCTCGTGGCGGCGCAGCTCCTCCCGGTACCGGGCGACGAGCAGGAGGGCATAGTCCGTCCCCGCGCCGAACACCAGCACTGTCAGGATGCCCGCGCTCTGGCCGTTGACCGTCAGGCCCGCGTGTTCCGCCAGGAAGTAGATCAGGGCCTGCGCGGCGAACAGCGCGGCGATCACCGAGAGCAGGGGGACCAGGATGAGGGTGGGGCTGCGGTAGGTGAGCAGCAGCATCACGATGACGACGCTCATCGCCGAGATCAGCAGCGTCGAGTCGATGCCCTCGAAGGCCTCGGAGAAGTCGGCGGACGTACCGCCCGGGCCGGTGATGTGCACGGCGAGCCCGTCGCCGCCCTTGCCCGAGATGTCGCGGATCGAGTCCACCGCGGGCGCGATCCGCTCCCAGCCCTTCTCGTCCATCGTGATCGGTACGAGGATCTGGGCGGCGCGCGGGTCGGTCTGCCGGTCGTAGACCGGGCCCCTTGTCTCGGCGCCGCGGATGCCGTGGTCGGTCAGCCGCTTGAGCTGGGCCGTGTCCTCGGTGATCTGCGCCCGGTCCTGGGCGGTCAGGCCGTCCTCGCGGGCGTACACCACGACCGCGGGAATCTGCTCCGGCCTGAAATCCTCGGAAAGCTGCAGGACTTGGGTGGACTCGGCGGATCCGGGCAGCCAAGAGGCCGCGTCGTTGTCCTGCGCGTCGGTGAGCTTCTGGGCGAAGGGCGCCGTCAGGAACAGCGCCACCAGCCACAGCGCCAGCACCAGCCACTTGGCACGCCGCCCGCACACCAGATGTGCGCTGCCCCGCTGCCCCGACCGCTGTCCCTGCCTGTTCTCCCGGATCTCCGTCATGGCCACCCCCGCAGCCGCATATCGACCGGATCGGCCGCCCAGCATGGCACGCGCGGGCCCCGCACAACATCCGATGAACGGCTTAGCTGTGGACCGACGCGAACATTCGTCCCTGGGCATGGCACGCTTGGGGCATGGCCGCGCAGATCAACCCCAGCATCCTGTCCGCCGACTTCGCCCGTCTCGCGGACGAGGCCAAGGCGGTCGCAGGAGCCGACTGGCTCCACGTCGACGTCATGGACAACCATTTCGTCCCGAACCTCACGCTCGGTGTGCCGGTCGTAGAGTCTTTGGCCCGTGCGACGGACACTCCGCTGGACTGCCATCTGATGATCGAGGCCCCCGATCGGTGGGCGCCCCAGTACGTCGAGGCGGGGGCCGGTTCCGTCACCTTCCACGTCGAGGCGGCCGCCGCCCCCGTCCGGCTGGCCCGGGAAATCCGCGCCAAGGGCGCCCGCGCCTCCATGGCGCTGAAGCCCGCGACGCCCATCGAGCCGTACGAGGACCTGCTCCCCGAGCTCGACATGCTGCTGATCATGACCGTCGAACCGGGCTTCGGGGGACAGGCGTTTCTCGACATCATGCTTCCGAAGATTCGCCGCACCCGCGAGTTGATCAGCAAGCACGGTCTTGAGCTGTGGCTCCAGGTCGACGGCGGCGTCTCGGCCGCCACCATCGAGCGCTGCGCGGACGCGGGAGCCGACGTCTTCGTCGCCGGCTCGGCCGTCTACGGGGCATCGGACCCGGCCGAGGCGGTACGTGCACTGCGCACGCAGGCGGAGGGGGCAACGGCCAAGGCCTCCTGGGCATGCGGCCACTGAACCACGGGAACGTGAACGGCTCTCATCAGGGCTGATCAAGTGCGCCGGATCTGCAAGGATGAACGGCGAATCCAGAATGTGAACAGCAGTGAGGAGATCGCCGTGTCGGGTATGTCGGCGGGCCGGTCAGCCATGCGGATGGGACCCGCTGAGCTGGTGCAGGCGGCGGCCATGGCCCGCCGCTTCTACCTCGAGGGCAAATCCAAGATCCAGATCGCGGAGGAGTTCGGCGTCAGCCGCTTCAAAGTGGCCCGGGTCCTGGAGACCGCTCTCGAACGGGATCTCGTACGCATCGAGATCCGCGTGCCGGCCGAGCTGGACGCGGAGCGCTCGGACGCGCTTCGCGCCCGCTACGGCCTCAGGCACGCAGTGGTGGTCGAGTCCCCGGCCGAGGCCCAGGATTCGCCCGATCCCGAGAACCTGGGGGAAGTGGCCGCCGACCTGCTCGGCGAGCTCGTGAACGAAGGTGATGTGCTGGGACTGGCCTGGGGCCGGTCCACCATTCACATGGCGGCGGCGCTGGACCGGCTGCCGCCGTGCACGGTGGTCCAGTTGACGGGTGTGTACGACGCCGGAACCGCCGAGCGCGGTTCGGTGGAGGCGGTTCGGCGCGCCGCACAGGTGTCGGGCGGCGACGCCCACCCCATCTACGCGCCGATGCTGCTGCCGGACGCGGCGACCGCGGCCGCGCTGCGCAATCAGACCGGGATCGCCCGGGCCTTCGAGTACTTCGACAAGGTCACGGTCGCCTGCGTCTCCATCGGCTCGTGGGAGCCGGGCATCTCGACGGTGCACGACATGCTCAGCGACGAGGAGCGCTCGCACTACGCCTCGCTCGGTGTCGCCGCGGAGATGTCCGCGCACCTCTTCGACGCCGAGGGCCGCCGGGTCGGACGGGACCTGGGCGAGCGGTGCATCACCGTCAAGGCCGACCAGCTCCGCCGTATCCCCGAGGTCGTCGCGATCGCGGGCGGGCAGCGCAAGGCGGCCGCGATCGACGCGGTGCTGCGGTCCGGGCTCGTCACCAGCCTGGTGACGGACACCTCGGCCGCGGACTCGCTGATGACTGCGGGAGCGCCGCCGAAGCCGGCGCTCAACCGGGCCGACCCCGACGGGATCTGACGTCCCGTCCGCAACGAGGCGGTCGTGGTGGTACGCCGCCACGGCCGCCCCGCTTCGTGGTCCACTGCACCGACGATCACCCCGACTCCTCTGCTGATCGTCGTACGGAACTGGGAGCCGTACGCGAAGGCTCTCCCGGAGGAACGGGAGATCGCTCAGGAGGTGTTCTCCGAGGCAGCGGGCCGGACGCGGGCGCTGACCGTGGCGCTCGCCCTTGGAGGTTCCTCCCAAGGACCCTCTGACCTGGCTGGATGATCTGCCCGTGTATCCCGTTCCGGCCGACATGGGACAATGAAGTACGTGCTCTTCCCCCTGGCTGACCTGTCCGGGGGCCACCTCTGATCGACTGGGATGTGCAGCACGTGCGTTTCCTCAATGACATCCAGCCCCCGTACGACCTGACGTACGACGACGTGTTCATGGTCCCGAGCCGCAGCGCGGTCGGCTCGCGACAGGGCGTGGACCTCAGCTCGCCGGACGGCACGGGCACCACCATCCCGCTGGTCGTCGCCAACATGACCGCGATCGCCGGGCGCCGGATGGCCGAGACGATGGCGCGGCGCGGCGGACTGGTGGTCATCCCGCAGGACATCCCGATCGACGTCGTCACCGAGGTCGTGTCCTGGGTGAAGAGCCGCCACCACGTCCTGGACACCCCGATCGTGCTGGCCCCGCACCAGACCGTCGCCGACGCGCTGTCCCTGCTGCCCAAGCGCGCGCACAACGCCGGCGTGGTCGTCGACGAGGAGCAGCGGCCCGTCGGTGTCGTCACCGACCGGGACCTGACCGGCGTGGACCGCTTCACCCAGCTCGAAGTGGTCATGTCCAAGGACCTCCTGCTGCTCGACGCGGACATCGATCCGCGCGAGGCCTTCAACCGGCTGGACCACGCCAACCGCCGCTACGCGCCCGCCGTCGACCAGGACGGCCGCCTCGCCGGCATCCTCACCCGCAAGGGCGCCCTGCGCGCCACGCTCTACACACCGGCCGTGGACGCGCACGGCAGGCTGCGCATCGCCGCCGCCGTCGGCATCAACGGCGACGCCCCGGCCAAGGCCAAGCAGCTGCTGGACGCGGGCGTCGACACGCTCGTCATCGACACGGCGCACGGCCACCAGGAGTCGATGATCAACACGATCAGGCTGGTGCGGGGTCTCGACCCGCAGGTCCCCGTCGTCGCGGGCAACATCGTCGCCGCCGAGGGCGTCAGGGACCTCGTCGAGGCCGGTGCCGACATCGTCAAGGTCGGTGTGGGCCCCGGCGCCATGTGCACCACCCGCATGATGACCGGCGTGGGCCGGCCGCAGTTCTCCGCGGTCATGGAGTGCGCCGCCGAGGCGAAGAAGTACGGCAAGCAC
The DNA here is from genome assembly GCF_042870385.1 of Streptomyces sp. NPDC006602. Taxonomy (NCBI): domain Bacteria; kingdom Bacillati; phylum Actinomycetota; class Actinomycetes; order Kitasatosporales; family Streptomycetaceae; genus Streptomyces; species Streptomyces sp. NPDC006602. The sequence continues at coordinate 230,808 of NZ_JBIAHG010000008.1, forward strand.
GTGTGGGCCGACGGCGGTGTCCGCCACCCGCGCGATGTCGCCATGGCGCTGGCCGCCGGTGCGTCCAACGTGATGATCGGGTCCTGGTTCGCCGGCACCTACGAGTCCCCGGGCGACCTCCAGCAGGACGCGAACGGCCGCCTCTACAAGGAGTCGTTCGGCATGGCGTCCGCGCGTGCCGTGGCCAACCGCACGTCGGAGGAGTCGGCCTACGACCGCGCTCGCAAGGCGCTGTTCGAGGAGGGCATCTCCACCTCCCGCATGTTCCTCGACCCGGACCGCCCGGGCGTCGAGGACCTGATCGACTCGATCATCGCGGGCCTCCGCTCCTCCTGCACCTACGCGGGGGCCGGCTCCTTGGAGGAGTTCGCCGAGAAGGCCGTCGTCGGCATCCAGAGCGCGGCCGGCTACGCCGAGGGCAAGCCGCTGCACGCCAGCTGGATGTGAGCGGCTCCCTTCGGTACGGCCCCCGTTGTCCCCGCTCGCCGGGGAAAAACCGGGGGCCGTCCGGGCGGCCGGCCGCTACCGTCGGGTGAATGGAGATCACCGTCTGCGCGCCCGCCGACGTGGCGCTGCTCGACCAGCACATGGGCTCGCCCGGCGTCACCTCGTTCCATGCCCGGCGCTTCGCGCGGCAGGAGGCGGGGGAGTGCACGTACCTCGTCGCCTGGCTGGACGGGCGGCCCGTGGGGCACACGGAGATGCGCTGGCTCGGCTGCGCGGCGCCCGACGTCACGGTGGACTGCCCCGAGATCGGCGGGCTGGGCGTGTGGCCGGAGGAACTCCGCTCGCGCGGCATCGGCACGGCGCTGATCCGCGCCGCCGAGGACCTGGCCCGGGAGCGGCGTCTGACGACGGTCGGCATCGGCGTCGGAAGGGACAATCCGCGCGCGGCCGCCCTCTACGCCAGGCTCGGCTACCGCTCCCTCGTCGACTACGTCGACCGGTACGCGTACGAGGACCACGACGGCACGACGCGTGAATGCGTCGAGCAGTGCACCTTCCTCGTCAAAGAGCTGCCACAAGGGTGCTGATCAGGGCCCTGTGCAAGGGTCGAAACTCTCCGCGCAACGAACGCCCGCTCATCCGCCGTCAACGCAACGATCTTGCGGAGATGCGCAAGGTTGCCGCATTACGACCGTGATGGCCTGGCTCATAGGGTCATGCCCTGTACGTGGCGTGGCGGGGACCCCGCTCGGTGGGTTCCTGCTCTCGCAGGGGTGCCGCCGGTCCCCGCCGCCCTCAGTGGCAGCGACGAAGGAGTCAGCGCGTGCTCGACCAAGGCGCACCCCCGCAACAGCGCAGTCAGAACGGGCCCTCGTCCCCGGGCCTCGGTGCGAGCCTCATGCGTCGCAAGCCGGTGGAACGCCTGGTCGCGGAGGGCGGCCAGGGCGAGGGAGGCAGTCTGCGCCGCTCCCTGGGACTCTGGCAGCTGACCATGATCAGCATCGGGGCCACCCTCGGCACCGGCATCTTCGTCGTCCTCGGCGAGGCCGTTCCCAAGGCCGGCCCGGCCGTCACCCTCTCCTTCGTGATCGCCGGACTGACCGCGCTCTTCTCGGCCCTGTCCTACGCCGAACTGGCCGGCACCATCCCGGTCGCCGGATCCTCGTACTCCTACGCGTACGCCACCATGGGCGAGCTGGTCGCCTGGATCTGCGGCTGGTGCCTGGTCCTCGAATACGGCGTCTCGGTCGCCGCCGTCGCCGTCGGCTGGGGCGAGTACCTGAACGAGCTGCTCGACGGGACCCTCGGCGTCACCATCCCGGACGCGCTGTCCGCCCCGCCCGGCGACGGCGGCGTCTTCAACCTGCCGGCGCTGATCGTCGTCCTGCTCGCCATGGCGTTCCTGCTCGGCGGCGCCCGCGAGTCCGCCCGCGCCAACACCGTCATGGTCGTCGTGAAGATCGCCGCGCTGGTGCTGTTCTGCGCGATCGGCGTCCAGGGCTTCCGCTCCGGCAACTACGAGAACTTCATGCCGCTCGGCATGGCCGGGGTCAGCGCGGCCGGGGCGACGCTGTTCTTCTCGTACATCGGCTTCGACGCCGCCTCCACCGCCGGCGAGGAGGCGAAGAACGCGCAGCGCGACCTGCCCCGCGCGATCATGCTCTCGCTCGTCATCGTGACCGCGCTGTACGTCCTGGTCGCGGCCGTCGCCGTCGGCGCGAAGCCCTGGCAGCGGTTCACGGACTCCGAGGCCGCGCTCGCCCAGATCATGCGCGAGGTCACCGGCCAGACATTCTGGGGCACCCTGCTGGCGTTCTGCGCGGTCATCGCCATCGCGAGCGTCGTCCTGACCGTCCTGTACGGCCAGACCCGCATCCTCTTCGCGATGTCCCGGGACGGGCTGATGCCCAAGGTGTTCGGCCGCGTCCACCCGAAGACCGGCGCGCCGCGCGCCAACACGGTGATCGTGTCCCTGTTCTGCGGTGTGCTGGCCGCGGCCGTCCCGCTCGGCCAACTGGCCGACGCCACCAGCATCGGCACGCTCTTCGCCTTCGGGCTGGTCAACATCGCCGTCATGGTGCTGCGCCGGACCCACCCCGACATGCCCCGCACCTTCCGGGTGCCGCTGTCACCGGTCCTGCCCGCCCTGGGCCTCGGCTTCTGCGTGTGGATGATGGGCAGCCTCTCGGCGATCACCTGGGTGGTCTTCGGGGTCTGGATGGCCGTCGGGCTCGTGTTCTACTTCGGGTACGGCCATCGCCGCTCCCGTCTTGTCCAACCTGAAGCGAAGTGAACCACCCGCAGTGCTGAACGATCTCGACGAACGCATCGTGCACGCCCTCGCCGAGGACGCCCGTCGCTCCTACGCGGACATCGGGCAACTGGTCGGCCTGTCCGCGCCCGCCGTGAAACGGCGCGTGGACCGGCTGCGCGCCACCGGAGCCATCACCGGCTTCACCGTACGGGTGGACCCCTCGGCCCTCGGCTGGGAGACCGAGGGGTTCGTCGAGATCTACTGCCGGCACAACACCTCGCCGGACACCATCCGGCGGGGCCTGGAGCGCTACCAGGAGGTCGTGGCCGCGTCGACCGTCACAGGTGACGCGGACGCGGTCGTCCAGGTCTTCGCCTCCGACATGCGGCACTTCGAACGGGTGCTGGAGCGGATCGCGGGGGAGCCGTTCGTGGAGCGCACGAAGTCCGTGCTGGTGCTGTCGCCGTTGCTGCGGAGGTTCTCGTCCGGGTCGCCGACCTGACCTACTCCGCCTTGCGACGGATCGCGGACAGCAGGCGTCCGGTGAGTGCGGCGTGCGCGCCCGAGGAGATGACCAGCAACCGGTAGAGACCGCCGCCCGGGCCGGGGAACCTGGCCCGGGTCTCGGCCCGCAGCCGGGTGCGGCCCGGGCCCGCCTCGTCGAGGCGAAAGACCAGGGCGTACGTCGAGAAGTAGTGGCGGCCGATCAGGACCAGTTCCCGGCCCCGGTCCGCGGAGGCCACCCGGAAGCCGGGCACCGTCGAGCCCTCGGCCAGCGGCCGGGGCCCGGAGGCCGTACGGTCCGCGCAGCCCACGAGGCGCGCGTAACCGGGTTCGAGTGAGGAGTGGTCCAGGACGTCGCCGATGCCGCGCCAGACGGCTTCGGCGTCCGCCGCGATGACGGTGGCGTGTTCGTCGACGTACGGCAGGGTGGCGATCTCCATGAGGGCTCCTTCAGTCGGCCGTCTTGCGGGCGAGCGCGTTGTTCCCTATCGAGTTGTGCACGCTGAAGCTGACCGCGTCCGAGCGGTAGCGGTCGTCGGACCACTCCACCGGGCGCCCTTCGCGGGTCGTCGTCACCCGGCGGACGCGCAGCAGTGGACTCGTCCGGCGGATGCCCAGCAGCTCCGCGTCCCGGGCGCCCGCCGCCACCGCGTCGATGACGTGCTCACCGTAGGCGAAGACCAGGCCGGTGTCGTCGAGAAGTCGCTGGGTGACCGAGGGACAGTCCGGCTCGATCGGCTCGACGGCGGGGGCGATCCAGTCGGCGTACACGGTCCGCTCCAGGAGGACCGCCTCGCCGTCCAGGCCGCGCAGCCGCAGGACGTGCAACACCGCGGCGCCCTCGGGCAGTTGGAGACGCACGGCGTCCTCGGCGGTCGCCGGACGGTACTCCTGCGCGACCACCCGGCCACTCGCCTCGCGGCCCATCGCGCGGGCCCACTGGGCGAAGCTGCGCAGTTCGGCGAAGCTCTGGCTGCGCCGGCTGGCCAGGACCACGCGGCGGGCGCCCTGGCGCGAGCCGATGAGCCCGTCGGCGGTGAGCGCCGCGACGGCCTGGCGGACGGTGCCGCGCGAGACGCCGTAGTGGGCCGCGAGCTCCGTCTCGGCGGGCAGCAGGCTGCCGACGGTGTACTCCTCGCGGTCGATCGCCCGGCGCAGTTCGTCGGCGATCTCCTCGTGTCGCGCCGCCATGCTCCCCCTCTGGGTCGGCTTCTGTGCACAGCGTGACCAGCGTAGTCGAGATTCGGTGAAGATCGGGGGCGGCCGCGATTGTGCAGGAATCCAGGGGCCAGGGTTTCGCCAGTGTTTACGAGCGCGACACCGGCGGCGTGCGTACTGAGGCCAACTTGTTCAGACAAGTTCCTCTGTCTGACCGTCGTTCTCTTTTGCCTGACCGTCGTTCCCCTTGTTTGGCCTCCTGCACCCTCGCGCGTCCCCTGGAGAAGCCGTGACCGTGTCCCTGCCGAGAACAGCCGTCCGCGGCGGCGCCCTCGCCGTCGTCGCCGCACTCGCCCTGAGCGCCTGCGGCGCCGCCCCCGAGAACGCGTCCACCACCGCCGACGGCAAGACCGCCGCCACCGCCACTTCCGCCGCCGACTTCGGCGGCCTGGCCGCCCTGGTGAAGGCGGCGAAGAAGGAGGGCACGCTCAACGCCATCGCGCTGCCCCGCGACTGGGCCAACTACGGCGCCCTCATCGACGGTTTCGAGAAGAAGTACGGCATCAAGGTCGAGGTCGAGAACCCGGACGGCTCCAGCCAGGACGAGATCAACGCCGTCACCTCCCGCAAGGGCCAGGACCGCGCGCCGGACGTCCTGGACCTCGGCAGCTCCTTCGCGCTCAGCGCGGCCCAGCAGGGGCTGCTCGCGCCCTACAAGGTGGCGGCCTTCGCCGACATCCCCGCGGCGCAGAAGGACGCGCAGGCGCGCTGGTACAACGACTACGGCGGGTACATCTCCATCGGCTGCGACGCCAAGCGGGTCGCCACCTGCCCCACCACCTTCAAGGACCTGCTCAAGCCCGAGTACAAGGGCAAGGTCGCCCTCAACGGCAACCCCACCAAGTCGGGTTCCGCCTTCGGCGGCGTCTGGGCGGCCGCGCTCTCCGACGGCGGTTCCTTCGACGACATCCAGCCCGGCCTCGACTTCTTCGCGAAGCTCAAGAAGAACGGCAACTACACGCCCGTCGAGTCGACCCCGGCCACCGTCGAGAAGGGCGAGACGCCGATCAGCATCGACTGGGACTACCTCAACGCCGGGTACGCCGACGAGTTCAAGTCCAAGGGCGTCGACTGGACGGTGACGGTGCCGAGCGACGGCCAGTTCTCCCAGTTCTACTCGCAGGCCGTCAACAAGGACGCCCCGCACCCGGCGACCGCGCGCCTGTGGCAGGAGTACCTCTACAGCACCGAGGGCCAGAACCTCTGGCTCAAGGGGTACGCCCGTCCGGCCCTGATGACCGCCATGGAGAAGGCCGGCACCCTCGACAAGACCGCCGCCGCCAAGCTGCCCGAGGTCTCCGGGACGCCCTCCTTCCCGACCGAGGCCCAGCAGGGCAAGGCCAAGACGGTCCTCGGACAGGGCTGGGCGAAGGCCGTCTCCGGATGACGGCCACGCTCACGCGGGTCGACACGGCGACCGCCGCTCCGGTGAAGCGGCGGCGCCGTGCCCTCGGCTGGCTCGCCGTGGTCCCGCTGCTCGCCTTCACCGCGATCGCCTTCGGACTGCCCGCCCTGGCCATGCTCGACGGTGCCTTCACCGCCAAGGACCCGGCCACGGGCGTCAGTTCCTATACCGCCGACAACCTGACCGCCTCGCTGAAAGGGGCGTATCTGACGGCCCTGATCGGGAGCGTGAAGCTGTCGGCCGTGTCCGCGGCCCTGGGGGCGCTGTTCGGGCTGCCGATCGCGCAGGCCGTCGTGACCTCCCGCTTCCGAGCGCTGCGCGAGGCCGTGCTCACCGCGTCCGGGGTGCTCGCCAACTTCGGCGGTGTCCCGCTGGCCTTCGCCTTCGTCGCCACGCTCGGCAACGCCGGTGTGCTGACCCGGTACTTCGACCTGACCGACAAGGGCTGGGACCTGTACAGCTTCTGGGGACTGGTGATCGTCTACCTGTACTTCCTGATTCCGCTGATGGTGCTCACGATCACTCCGGCCCTGGAGGGGCTGCGCGTTCAGTGGCGCGAGGCGGCGCAGAACAACGGCGCCACCGGCGTGCAGTACTGGCGGCACGTCGCCCTGCCCGTGCTGCTGCCCTCCCTGCTCGGCGGGCTGGTGCTGCTCTTCGGCAGCGCCTTCGCCGCCTACGCCACCGCCGCGGCCATGGTGGGCAGTTCGGTGCCGCTGGTCACCCTGCAGATCGCCGACGCCATCTCCGGCAACGTCCTGGTCGGCCAGGAGAACGTGGCGCTCGCCCTGAGCCTCGACATGGTCCTCGTCGCCGGCCTGGTCATGGCGGTGTACCTGCCCCTGCAACGACGGAGCGCCCGATGGCTCGCCTGAACACCTGGCGCTGGGTCGTGTTCGGCCTGGCCGCGCTGTACTTCCTGGTGCCGCTGGCCGCGTCCGTGGTCTTCACGGTCGACGTGCCCGGGCAGGGCGTCACCTTCGACGCCTACACGCAGATCGTCTCCGCCGACGGGTTCGTCGCCAGCCTGCTGCTGTCACTGGAACTGGCCGTCGCGACGATCGTGCTCGTCCTGCTGCTGATGGTGCCCGCCATGGTCGCCCTGCGGCTCGGCACGCCCCGGCTGCGGCCGGTCGTCGAGGTGGTGTGCTCGCTGCCGTTGGTGGTCCCGCCGATCGCCTTCGTCGCGGGCCTCTCGACCGTCCTGAAGTGGGGGCCCGACCACCTGTCACGGACCCCGCTGTTCCAGACGTTCGTGGCCATCCAGAACCCGGACTTCCCGTTCGTGCTCGTCCTCGCGTACGTCGTGATGGCCCTGCCGTTCGTGTACCGGGCACTGGACGCAGGGCTCCGGGCCGTCGACGTGCCCACCCTCGTCGAGGCCGCCCGCAGCTGTGGGGCGTCCTGGCCGCAGGCCCTGGTCCGGGCCGTACTGCCCAATCTGCGCGGGGCACTGATGAACGCCGCCTTCCTCACCCTGGCCCTGGTGCTCGGCGAGTTCACCGTGGCCCAGCTGCTCGGCTTCCGGCCGTTCGCCGTGTGGATCTACAGCGTCGCCGGATCGCAGGCCCAGCTGTCCGTCGCCGTGTCCGTGCTCAGCCTGTTCATCACATGGGCCCTGCTCCTCGCGCTCGCCGGCGTCGGCGGGCGCGGCCGTACCGAGTCCCGGGGATGAATCATGACCGCGACCACGCTTGAGAAGACGGCCACCGACAAGGCCGCCACCGTCGAATTCCTTGGGTTGCGAAGGGAGTTCGGGCCGACCGTCGCCCTCGACGGCCTCGACCTGACCGTCCAGCCGGGTGAACTCCTCGCCCTGCTCGGCCCCTCCGGCTGCGGCAAGACCACCGCGCTGCGCATGCTCGCCGGGTTCGAGCACCCCGACTCCGGCGAGGTGCTCGTCGACGGCGAGGACGTCACCCGCGTCCCCGCCCACCGGCGCGACGCCGGGATGGTCTTCCAGTCGTACAGCCTCTTCCCGCACCTCGACGCGCTCGACAACGTGGCCTTCGGGCTGCGGATGCGCAAGGTGCGCACGGCCGCACGGCGATCGCGGGCCGCCGAGTTGCTGGAGCTGGTCGGCCTCGCAGACAAGGGCGGGCAGTACCCGCACCAGCTCTCCGGCGGCCAGCAGCAGCGCGTCGCCCTGGCCCGCGCCCTCGCCCTGCGCCCCCGCGTCCTGCTCCTGGACGAACCGCTCTCCGCGCTCGACGCCAAGGTGCGCCTCACGCTCCGCGAGGAGATCCGGCGGCTCCAGCAGGAACTCGGCATCACCACCCTGTTCGTGACCCACGACCAGGAGGAGGCCCTGTCCATGGCGGACCGGGTCGCCGTGATGCACGCCGGACGCCTCGAACAGTGCGCCGCCCCCGCCGAGTTGTACGGCCGCCCCGCCACCGCCTTCGTCGCCGAGTTCGTGGGCACGATGAGCCGGATCCCGGGGCACCTGTCCCAGGGCGTCGTCGAGGTGCTGGGACAGCGGCTGCCGGTCGACGGCCAGGCCCCGTCGGTGACCGAGGTGGACGTGCTGGTGCGGCCCGAGGCGATGGGCGTACGGGCCGACGACGACGGGGACGCCCGCGTGGTCGCCACCGCGTTCCTCGGCGCCGCCACCCGGGTCACCGTACGGCTCGTCGACGGCACGGAGGTGAAGGCCGACCTGCCCGCGCACGAGGCCACCGGGCTCGGTGCCGGGGCCGCCGTGAGCGTGTCGCTGCCGGAGCGTCCGGTGCTGGTGGCGGAACGCACCCGCTGAACTCCCCCCCACGTGGAAAGAGAACACTGTGACTCGACTCCCGCTCCAGGCCGTCCTGTTCGACATGGACGGCACGCTCGTCGACACCGAGCGGCTGTGGTGGGAGGCGGTGGAGAGCGTCGCCGGACGGGCCCTGACTCCGGCGGACCAGCCGGAGGTGCTCGGCCGTCCGGTCGAGCACACCGCCGCCTGGCTCGCCGCGGCCACCGGCACCCCGGCCGCGGTCCTCGCCGACGCCCTCCACCGGGAGTTCGCGGACCGGGTGCGCACCGGCATCGTGCCCCGCCCCGGCGCGCTCGACCTGCTCGACGCCCTGGCCCGGGAGGGCGTACCCACCGCCCTGGTGACCGCGTCGCCCCGAGCGGTCGCCGACACCGTGCTGGCGGCGCTCGGCGCGAGCCGCTTCGCCGTCTCCGTCACCGCCGACGACACCGAGCACACCAAGCCCGCCCCCGACCCCTACCTCGCCGCCTGCCACGCCCTCGGCGTCGACCCCGCCGCCTGCGTGGCCGTCGAGGACACCCAGACCGGTGTCGCCTCCGCCGAGGCGGCCGGCTGCGCGGTGCTCGCGGTGCCCTCGCTCGCCCCGATCGAGGCGGCACCCGGCCGGACCGTGCTGGCCAGCCTGGAGGACGTGACACCGGCACGTCTGCGCGCCCTGCTGCCGTACGAACTCCGCGTCATGACCTGGAACCTCTGGTACGGCGGCAGCAAGGTCCGCGACCACCGCGCCAAGCAGCTCAAGGTCATCACGGAGACCGGCGTGGACGTGGTCGGCCTCCAGGAGACGTACGGCACCGCCGCCCAGGAACTCGCCGACGCCCTCGGCTGGTACCACCACCGGGCCGGCGAGAACCTCGGCATCATCAGCCGCCACCCGATCACAGCCCGCTTCGGCGACCCGGACGTCGGTTTCTACGGGGCGGCGGGCGTCCGGATCCGGATCGGGGCGGGCAACCAGGTGGACATCTGGACGACGCACCTCGACTGCGAGCCGTACGGGCCCTACGAGTCCGCCTTCGACGGGCTTGCGGCCGACGAGCTGATCGCACACGAAGACGTGCGGCTCGGACAGCTGCAAGACACCCTGCGCAGGATCGACAGCGCCGTGCCGGTCGTCCTCGTGGGCGACTTCAACAGCCCCTCCCACCTGGACCGGCCGGACGTCGATTGGCCGGTGACCAGGGCGGCCGAGCGGGCGGGCCTGCGCGACTCCTACCGGGAGGCCCACCCGGACCCCGTACGCGACCCCGGCCACACCTGGTCCCCGCTCCATGCCGAGCACGAGGACGGCAGTGGTCGCCCGGAGCCGCAGGACCGCATCGACTTCGTCCTGCACCGGGGCCTCGCGGTGCTCGACTCCCGGACGTACGTCAGCGGCCGTCCCCGGCCCTGGCCGGACGTCGAGGACAACGACTGGCCGTCCGACCACGCGGCCGTGATCACCACATTTTCGCTGGGCAGCGGGACGGAGCCCGTCTAACATCGGTTCCATGACCTGGCGACATTGATCCACCAGCAGTGCCTCACGCAGCCGTGCCGCCCGAGGGCCGCCTCGGACGCCGTACCTCCGGCGTCCGATTCGTCCCTGCGGGAAGGCCTCATGACACTCTCATCTGCGCGCGTGCCCGACACCACCGGTGTGCGGCGGCTCACGGTCACGCTGTACGGCTACGCGTTCCTCGACGACCTCGTCCTGCTCTACCCGGTGTACGCGCTGCTGTTCGCCGACACCGGTCTGTCCCTGTGGCAGATCTCCTCCCTCTTCGCCCTCTGGTCCCTCACCGCCGTGCTCCTTGAGGTTCCCTCCGGCGCCTGGGCCGACGCCGTGTCCCGACGCACGCTGCTGTGGCTCGGCCCGATGCTCACCGGCGTCGGCTTCGCCCTGTGGGTGATCGTCCCGTCGTACGGGGCCTTCGCGCTCGGGTTCGTCCTGTGGGGCGCCGGGGGAGCGCTCGGCTCCGGCGCCCAGGAGGCGCTGGTCTACGACGAACTGGACCGGCTCGGCGCCGCCGACCGGTACGCGCGTGTCATGGGCCGGGCCCGGGCGGCGCGGCTGCTGGCGACGATGGCCTCGGTGGGACTCGCCGGACCGGTCCTCGCGCTGGGCGGCTACCCGGCCGTGGGTGCGGCGAGCGTCCTGGCCTGCCTGCTGACCGCGGCGGCGGCGACGCGGTTCCCGGAGCACCGGGTGCCGTCGGCCTCCGGCGACGGCGGCTGGGCGACGACCCTGCGGGCCGGGCTCGCCGAAGCGCGCGGCGACCGGTCCGTGCGCGGCGCTCTCCTGCTGGTGCCGGCCGTCGCCGCGGTGTGGGGCGCGCTCGACGAGTACACGCCGCTCCTGATCCGGGATCTCGGCGTGGCGGACGAGACGGTGCCCTATCTCGTCCTGCTGATCTGGGCGGGCGTCACCGCCGCGAGCCTGCTGACGGGAGCGGCCGAACGCCTGGGCACGACCGGATTCGCCGCGCTGCTCGCGGGTGCCGCGCTCGCCCTGGCCGCGGGTGCCGTGGCCCGGACGCCGGCCGGCATCGTGCTGGTGGCCGTCGCCTTCGGCGGCTTCCAGCTGGCCGAGGTGCTCGCCGACGTCCGGCTCCAGCACCGGATCGACAGCACCGGCCGGGCCACCCTCACCTCGGTCGCCGGCCTGGGCACCGAACTGGCCACGGTCGCCGTGTTCGGGGTGTACGCGACGCTCGGTACGGTGGCTTCGCACGGCACTGTGTTCTCGATGCTCGCGGTGCCTTATCTGGTGACGGCGGTGGTACTGGCCGGCAGGGCGCGGCCGGCCGTGGCTCAGCCCTGCCGGCGGGCGGGTGCGGGTGGGGTGGTTCGGCACCGGTAGGTTTCTCGCCCCCGCCGCGCTACCCGTCCCATCCCCAGGGGGCTTCGCCCCCTGGACCCCCGGCCTTGCCCGCCCACCACCCGTCTCGGTCGGTGGAAAAGTGGGCGTGTTGTAGCCGGTGCTGGTGGGCGGGGTGCGGCGCGCGCAACGAATCGCCGCCGCACGCCCGGCGCGCGCAACGAACCGCTCACGGACGCGCAACGGCTCCTCCTTGTCCGCCCGAGCCCGCCGCCCGTACCGTCTACATGGCTCCCACAACCACTCTTCCGCCCGGTGAGGAACACGCATGCGCACCGCCCTGCTCCAGAGTTCCGGCCGCCCCGGCTCGAGCGTCGAGAACCTCAAGGTCCTCGACGAGGCGGCGGGCCGGGCCGCCGCCGCGGGCGCCGGGCTGCTCGCCGCCCCGGAGATGTTCCTCACCGGGTACGCGATCGGCGACGACGTCGGCCGCCTCGCCGAGCCCGCCGACGGTGAGGCTGCGCACGCCGTCGCCGAGATCGCCTGCCGGCACGGCCTCGCGATCGCCTACGGCTATCCCGAGCGCGCCGCGGACGTGGTGTACAACTCCGCCCAGCTGATCTCCGCCGACGGCACCCGCCTCGCCAACTACCGCAAGACCCACCTCTTCGGCTGCTTCGAGCGCGACCACTTCACGCCGGGCGACGAGACCGTCGTACAGGCCGAGTTCGACGGTCTGCGGGTCGGCCTGATGATCTGCTACGACGTCGAGTTCCCGGAGAACGTCCGCGCCCACGCCCTCGCCGGCACCGACCTGCTGCTGGTGCCGACCGCGCAGATGCACCCGTTCCAGTTCGTCGCCGAGTCGGTCGTGCCGGTGCGAGCCTTCGAGAACCAGATGTACGTGGCGTACGTCAACCGGGTGGGCCAGGAGGGGGAGTTCGACTTCGTCGGACTCTCCGCCCTCGCCGGGCCCGACGGGGTCGCCCGTACCCGTGCCGGACGCCGTGAGGAGCTTCTCCTCGCCGACGCCGACCCCGCGTTCCTCGCCGCGTCCCGCGAGGCGAACCCGTATCTGTTGGACCGCCGCCCCGGGCTCTACGGGTCCCTGGTCTGAGTCACCACGTCTTTTCCTGCAACGTCTTTTCGTGCAGCGCCTTTTTCTGCAACGCCTTTTTCTGTGCAAGGAGTCCGTACCCCATGACGTCCACCGTGCCCAACGCCGTCGAGCACGCAGACGAGCAGCAGCCGCCGATCACCATGTTCGGCCCGGACTTCCCGTACGCGTACGACGACTTCCTCGCCCACCCGGCGGGGCTCGGCCAGATACCCGCGACCGAGCACGGCACCGAGGTCGCGGTCATCGGCGGCGGCCTGTCCGGCATCGTGGCCGCGTACGAGCTGATGAAGATGGGCCTCAAACCGGTCGTCTACGAGGCCGACCGGATCGGCGGCCGACTGCGCACGGTCGGCTTCGACGGTTGCGACCCGTCCCTCACCGCCGAGATGGGCGCGATGCGTTTCCCGCCCTCCTCCACGGCCCTCCAGCACTACATCGACCTGGTGGGCCTCGAGACCCGGCCCTTCCCCAACCCCCTCGCGGAGACGACCCCTTCGACCGTCGTCGACCTCAAGGGCGAGTCCCACTACGCCGAGACGGTCGACGACCTGCCGCAGGTCTACCGGGACGTCGCCGCCGCCTGGAGCAAGTGCCTCGAAGAGGGCGCCGACTTCTCCGACATGAACCAGGCCATGCGGGAGCGGGACGTGCCGCGCATCCGCGAGATCTGGGCCAAGCTCGTCGAGAAGCTCGACAACCAGACCTTCTACGGCTTCCTCTGCGACTCCGAGGCCTTCAGGTCCTTCCGGCACCGCGAGATCTTCGGCCAGGTCGGATTCGGGACGGGAGGCTGGGACACGGACTTCCCCAACTCCATCCTCGAAATCCTCCGCGTCGTCTACACCGAGGCCGACGACCACCACCGCGGCATCGTCGGCGGCTCCCAGCAGCTACCGCTGCGGCTGTGGGAGCGCGAGCCGGAGAAGATCGTCCACTGGCCCTACGGCACCTCGCTCGCGAGCCTCCACGAGGGCGGCGAGCCCCGCCCGGCCGTGACCCGGCTGCACCGCACCGCGGGCAACGGGATCACCGTGACGGACGCGGGCGGCGACATCCGCACCTTCCAGGCGGCGATCTTCACCGCCCAGTCCTGGATGCTGCTGTCGAAGATCGCCTGCGACGACTCGCTCTTCCCGATCGACCACTGGACGGCGATCGAGCGGACCCACTACATGGAGTCGAGCAAGCTGTTCGTCCCCGTCGACCGGCCGTTCTGGCTGGACAAGGACGAGCAGACCGGCCGGGACGTCATGTCTATGACCCTCACCGACCGCATGACGCGCGGGACCTACCTCCTGGACGACGGTCCGGACAAGCCGGCCGTCATCTGCCTGTCGTACACCTGGTGCGACGACAGCCTGAAGTGGCTGCCGCTGTCCGCGAACGAGCGGATGGAGGTCATGCTCAAGTCGCTCGGTGAGATCTATCCGAAGGTCGACATCCGGAAGCACATCATCGGCACCCCGGTGACGGTCTCCTGGGAGAACGAGCCGTACTTCATGGGCGCGTTCAAGGCCAACCTGCCCGGCCACTACCGCTACCAGCGGCGCCTGTTCACCCACTTCATGCAGGACCGGCTGCCCGAGGACAAGCGGGGCATCTTCCTCGCCGGCGACGACATCTCCTGGACGGCCGGCTGGGCCGAGGGCGCCGTACAGACCGCGCTGAACGCGGTATGGGGCGTCATGCACCACTTCGGCGGGACGACCGACGCGACGAACCCCGGCCCGGGAGACGTGTACGACGAGATCGAGCCCGTGGAACTCCCGGAGGACTAGCTCACCGGTCGGGCAACGGCGTGAGTAGCATGCGTCCGGCCAGGCCCACGGCGGCGTCCAGGCGTTCGGTGAACTCCTCCGCGACATCGGGCAGTCGGCGCAGCACCCACAGGGCCCGCGCCGCGGTCCACGTCGCCTCCCGGGCGCGCTCCAGGCTCCACGAGCCGAGCAGATGGGTGAGCGGGTCGGCGATCTGGAGAAGGTCGGGGCCCGGCATCAGCTCTTCGCGGATGCGCTCCTCCAGCGAGACGAGGAGATCGCCCACGCGGTCGAACTCGTCCTCCACGTCGGCTGGTTCGCAGCCGAGCGTACGACAGGTGTCCACGACGGCGAGCGCCAGGTCGTGCCCGATGTGCGCGTTGATGCCCGCGAGCGCGAACTGCAACGGTCGTACGCCGGGATGACGGCGCATCTGGAACAGGGGCCGCCAGCAGGCCGGCGGGCGCCGCTCGTCGGCCACCGCCGCGACGGCGTCCAGGTAGCGCTCCGCGAACCGCACATCCAGCGTGATCGCGGCCCGAGCGTCCCCGAACCGCCCGCTGTCGATACGCCGGTCGACCGCCTCGGTGACGGCGAGGTAGACGCGGTTGAAGACCGCGAGGCCGTCGCGTGCCGGCAGGGTCGCGTCGAGCGCGCGCATACGGGAGATGACCCCGTCGACGGGAGTGATGACCGGATCGGCGAGAGGAGTGAGTCGTTCGACGGGGGTGGTGACTTGTTCGCATTGCACCATGGGGGCAGAGTCGCACCTTTAGGCTGGCCCGGGTACCGGCGGGCCCGACGCTTCCCCAGAACGGGGGAACGGGCGCCCGTCGTTGGGGGAGAGCAACAGGGGGGAGCTGCACCGTGTCAGGCTCACGTGCGCAGCGCTTGGCCGCGCGCAGGGCCGAGCGCAGGCGGACCGCGCGGCGTGGCGCCATGGTCGCGGTGGCCTCCGTGGTGGTCGCGATAGGCACCGCGACCGGGATGCTGTCCGCCCTCGGCGACCGGCCCGACGCCGACGAGGCGAGGCCCGAGGTGACCAGCTCGCCGTACCTGGCGCCGCTGCCCGCCGTACCGACGCCCTCGGCCTCGGCCTCGCCCAGTGCGAGCCGCTCCGCCTCGCCGTCCCCGAAGAAGAAGGCGAGTCCGTCTCCGTCCCCCACGAAGACCGAGAAGCGGCAGGCTCCCGCCGCCTCCACCCGGCTCTACCGATACCCCGAGTCCCAGGTGCTCGACTGGGTGCGCTCCCACAGCGGCGACCCGCGGCATGCCGTCATAGCGTCCCGCATAGCCGATCAGCCCGCGGCCGTCTGGTTCGCCGACTTCACGCCGTCGAACATCACCTCCCGGGTCCGTGCGGTCACCTCAGGCGGCCGCACACAGGGCCGGGCGCCCGTCGTCGTGCCGTACGCCATCCCCGACCGCGACTGCGGCGGCGCCTCGCAGGGCGGTGCGCCCGACCTCGGGGCCTACGACGGCTGGATCGACGCCTTCGCCGCCGGGCTGGGCTCCGGCGAGGTCATCGTGATCCTGGAGCCCGACTCGGTCGCCCAGAGCGAGTGCCTCTCCTCCGACGAACGCGGCCGCCGCTTCGCCTCGTTGGCGCGCGCGGGCCGCGTCCTCAAGGCCGCCAATCCCAAGGCTCGGGTCTACTACGACGCCGGCCACTCCGGCTGGAACACCCCCGCGACACAGGCGGGCCGGCTGCGACAGGCCGGCGCCGCCTCGGCCGACTCCTCCGACGGCATCTTCAGCAACGTCTCCAACTTCCACCGCACAAACGACGAGATCGCCTACGACCGACAGGTCCTCGACGCCCTGGGCGGCCCGTCGAGCCTCGGCGCCGTCATCGACACCAGCCGCAACGGCAACGGCGCCCCGCCCGGAGGCGAGTGGTGCGACCCGTCCGGCCGCAAGCTCGGCCGTACACCCACGCTGAACACCGGGGAGGCGCGGATCGACGGCTACCTCTGGGTGAAACTGCCGGGGGAGTCGGACGGCTGCAAGGGGGCACCGGGGACGTTCACGCCGTCGTACGCCTACGAGTTGGCGCGCTGAGAGCCCCCGGGCGGGTCAACCGGGCACCGGCCATCCGGACACCCGCGCACACCGGGGCAGCGCGGTCCTCAGCCGGCTGAGCCGGATGTCCAGCCGTCCCGGAGCCTCGGAATCCGGGCGGTCCCGGATGTTCGGGAGTCCGGGCCGTCCCGGAAATTGCGGCGGTCCCGGAAGTTGCGGACCCGCGGCGCCGCCGGCATCACCGGCAGCCCGGCGCGGCACACGAAGAAGCCGGGCACCAGCGCGACGAGTTCGGGCGGGATCGAGGCGGCAGTCTCCGGCGGCGTGCAGTTTTCCGGCGGACGCCAAGATCCATGGCCGGGTGGCGGTGCGGCTGGAAGCGGGGACCCTGCGCCCCGAGCCCGGCGGCGACGGTTTCAGGTCCGAGGGTCGGGAACCGCCGCGGCCCGGCGACTGACCTTCGGCCGGTCGCGGTCGCCCGCGCGCAGCACGCCCGCGAAGACCACGATCCCGCACGCCAGCACCGTCACCAGACCGAACGACACCGTCAGGCTGGTCGCCTGGGCGATGCCGCCGATCGCGCTCGGCGCGACCAGACCCGAGGTGTACGTGATGGTCGCGACTCCGGCGATGGCCAGGCTGGGGTTCGGCCCGCTGCGGCCCGCCGCGGCGAAGCACAGCGGTACGACGACGGCGATGCCGAGGCCCATCAGCGCGAAGCCGCCCATCGCCGCGGCCGGATGGTTCGCGACGACGATGAGCAGCCCGCCGGCGGCGGCGAGGACTCCGCCGACGCGCACCGTGCGCACGGAGCCGTACCGGTCCACGACCTTGTCGCCCACGAACCGGGCGAGCGCCATGGTGAGCGTGAAGCCCGTGGTGCACGCGGCCGCCAGCCCCGCCGAGCTCTGCAGCTGGTCGCGCAGGTACACCGCCGACCAGTCCAGGCTCGCGCCCTCCGCGAACACCGCGCAGAACCCGACCGCGCCGATGAGCAACGCCGAGCGGGGCGGCAGCGCGAACCGTGGTGGCGGCTCCTCGTCCTCGGCGGGCTGGAGGTCCAGCACCCATGCGCACGAGGCGACGCCGACGACGGTCAACACCCCGGCCGCCAACACGTGGTGCAGCCGGGCGTCCGCGCCGAGATGCGCGGCGAGGGTGCCCGCCGCCGAACCGATCAGGGCACCCGCGCTCCACAGGCCGTGCAGGCCGGACATGATCGACCGGCCCAGGCGGTTCTCGACCTCGACGCCGAGCGCGTTCATCGCCACGTCCGCCATGCCGGCCGTCGCGCCGTAGACGAAGAGGGCCAGGCACAGGGTGAGGAGGTTCGGGGCCAGGGACGGCAGGACGAGCGACAGGGTCCACAGGGCGATCAGGCCGCGCAGGGCGTTCCGGGCGCCGAAGCGGTGGCTGACACTGCCCGCGAGCGGCATCGCCACGGACGCACCGAGCGCGGGGAAGGCCAGGGCGAGGCCCAGTTGCCCCGCACTCACCGAGGCATGCTCCTGGATCCACGGCACCCGAGTGGCGAACGAGCCGGTCACGGCCCCGTGCACGGCGAAGACGGCGGCCACGGCGTACCGGGCCCGCCTCACCTCATGTCGGTCGTGGACCACTTCGCCCATTCTCCGGCCCTCCCAGGTTTTTCGGTGCCCGTCGGCGCCGCCGTAAACTATCAGGGACCCTGCCTGATAGATAGCGAATAAGCAGCGGGACAACCGGTCCCCACGGCCCCCGCCGTCCGGTCCGGCCGATCTGGAAGGATCCCGGCATGGCCGCATCCCCGAGCACCGCCCGGGCCATCAACGACCGGCTCGCCCTGCGTCTGCTCCAGCAGGAGGGACCGTTGACGGCAGGGCGGTTGAAGCAGCTCACCGGCCTGTCCCGGCCGACCGTCGCCGACCTCGTCGAACGCCTTACCGCCTCCGGCCTGATCTCGGTGGTCGGGGAGTCGGGCGAGCAGCGACGCGGGCCGAACGCCAAGCTGTACGGAATCGTCGCCGACCGCGCCCATCTGGCCGCGCTGGACATCCGCACCGAGGGCGTGGCGGTCCTCGTCTCCGACCTCCTCGGCCATGTGCTCGCCGAGGCGTCCGTGCCGATCGACGACGACACGGGCACCGGGACCGCGGTGGAGCAGGCGGTCAGCCTCGTCGAGCGAGCGACGAAGGAGGCCGGCGCCGACCGGCTGCACACCCTCGGCATCGGCGCACCCGGCCTGATCGACCCGGCGAGCGGCGACCTCCGCGACTCCTCGGGCCTGCCCGAATGGCACCGGCGACTGGTGGCCGCGCTTCAGGAGCGGTTCCCCCGAACCCGGGTCAGCGTCGAGAACGAGACCAACCTCGCCGCCCTCGCCGAGCAGCGCGACGGCGCCGCCCGCGACCGGGACACCTTCGTGCTCCTCTGGTTCGGCATGGGCATCGGCGCCGCGCTCGTCCTCGACGGGACACTGCGCCGGGGAGCCTCCGGCGGCGCGGGGGAGATCGGCTTCCTGCCGGTGCCGGGGACGACGGGACTGCCGTCGGCGACCGACTGCGGCGGAGGCTTCCACTCCCTCGCGGGGGCCGGCGCGATCGCCGGCCTGGCGGCGGAGTACGGGGTGACGGCCACGGCCGCGGCACCCGAACCGCAGGCGGCGGCGCTGGTCCGCGCGGCGGTGGACCACGCGCACCGCGGGTCCCTCACCGAGGCCCCCGCCCGCTTCCTCGACGCCCTCGCCGACCGCGTCGCGCTCGGTGCCGCCGCCGTCGTCGCCGTACTGGACCCCGGCTGCGTCGTGCTGGCCGGGGAGATCGGCCGCGCGGGCGGCGACACCCTGGCCCTCCGCGTCCAGGACCGGCTCGCCCGGCTGTCCCCCCTGCCCACGGAGGTGCGGCCCAGCACCCTGGGCGGTGGCGCGGTGCTGCGTGGGGCGCTGCTCACGGCGCGGGACCGGGCGCAGGACGAGCTGTTCGCGCCCCGGAGTGCGAGCCGGACCCACCCGGCGGATCATGCCGGGGCCGCCGGATCCGGCCCGCCCGTCTGATCGCCGGACAGTCACCCGTGCGCGACCCGGCGCTGACGGGTGCCGCCTGCGCCCACCCTCCGTCACTCGGCTTCGCTCGAGAGGGGGACGCCCATCGCCCCAGCGTGACGTCGGTGCCAGGCGTGAGGCTGGGCGGGGGTGGGGCGCGCAGCCCGGCGTTGCGGGGTGCCGCTGCGCCCACCCTCCCCCACTCTCGACTCCGCTCGAGCGGGGGGACCCTCATCGCCCCGGCGGCACGACTGCCCGCAGCTGCGCGACTTCGAATGCCCGCGGGTTGCGTGGCGCGACTGTCCCGGGCGGACGGGGGAGACCCGGCGGCGGGCAAGGGCCGTCGTCACCGCCGCCGGGCCCGTCTGTGCGGGTGTCCACGCAAGGCGACCCTAAAAAGGACTAGACCATTGCGTCAAGGGCTGTTGGCCAAGGTAAGGACCGCACCCAGTGCGGGAATTGGGGCGCCCTGGGTCGGCCGAGAAGTCCATCGGTTCGTCTTGTGAGCCACCCCACACAGTTCGCCCGTATGGACGTCGATCAGGCGTGGCACACTGGCTCTGTACCAGAAGCAGCGCACTCCGGGGTCGGTGAAAGTCCGAACCGGCGGTTACAGTCCGCGACCCGGTCGCTTCCAGCGGCCGGTTGACCAGGTGAAATTCCTGGACCGACGGTTAAAGTCCGGATGGGAGGCAGTGCGCGGCGGGCGGGCATTCGTGCGCGCCGCCGAACCGGTTCGTCCATGGGGCGAGCCTTGTCCGGCGTCGACCTCGGTGTTCCCGCTCGTACATCTGTCGTCATCGACAGCCCCGGAGTCCGTGCCCGAAGAGGCAGGAGGACCCGGGAAGTGTTCACCGGAATCGTCGAAGAGCTGGGTGAGGTCACCGCCGTCGAGAACCTCGGCGACGCCTCCCGCTTCCGGCTGCGTGGCCCCATCGTCACCGAGGGTGCGAAGCACGGCGACTCCATCGCCGTCAACGGCGTCTGTCTGACCGTCGTCGAGCACGAGGGCGACGAGTTCACGGCCGACGTGATGGCCGAGACCCTGAACCGCTCCAGCCTGGGCGTCCTCGCCGCCGGCTCCCGCGTCAACCTCGAACGCCCCATGGCCCTCGGCGCCCGCCTCGGCGGCCACATCGTGCAGGGCCACGTCGACGGCACCGGTCGGGTGCTGGAGCGCAAGCCGTCCGAGAACTGGGAGATCGTGAAGATCTCCCTCCCCGCGGACCTCACGCGCTACGTGGTCGAGAAGGGCTCCATCACCGTCGACGGCATCAGCCTCACCGTCGTCGACGCGGGCCCCGACTACTTCACCGTCAGCCTCATCCCCACCACCCTCGACCTGACCACGCTCGGCCACAAACAGCCCGGAGATCCGGTCAACCTCGAGGTCGACGTCATCGCCAAGTACGTCGAGCGGCTGATGGGCAGTCAGGGGGCCACCCGGTGAACTGGCTCAACTCCGAGGCGTTCGTCCTCTTCGACCAGCACATCCTGTGGTCGGACATGGTCGGCAACATCCTCGGCCTGGTCGGACTCGCCCTCGGCTGGCGGCGGTCCATCTGGAGCTGGCCCGTCCAGTTCCTGTCCGGCCTCATCCTCTTCGGCGCCTTCTTCGGCCATCTGACCGGCAGCGCCGGCAAGCAGGCCGTCGTCATGGTCGTCGCCGGGTACGGCTGGTGGCAGTGGAACCGCGACAAGGGCCAGTCCGGCGACGGCCAGATCACCCCGCGGTTCGCCACCTGGCGCGAGCGCGCGGCGATGGTCGGCGCCGCCGCCGTCGGCACAGTCGCGGTGGCCCTCCTCTTCAAGACCTATCCGACACTGTCCTGGGACCCCTGGCCGGACGCGTACATCTTCGTCGGCACGGTCGTCGCCATGTACGCCCAGGCGCGCGGCATGGTCGAGTTCTGGTTCGCCTGGCTGCTGGTCGACCTGGTCGGCGTCCCGCTGAACTTCACCAACGGCTACGCCTTCTCCGGCTTCGTCTACGTCATCTACGGCGCGCTCGTCCTGTGGGGCATGCGCGACTGGTGGCTGCGCTCCCGCAAGGCCTCGCAGCCCGTTCTGGAAGGAGCGCCGGCATGACTGCGGCACCGATCCTGTACAGCACCGACGGTTTCGAGGACTTCGCGCTCGACCCGATCGAGCAGGCCATCGCGGACATCGCGGCCGGCCGCCCGATCGTGGTCGTCGACGACGAGGACCGGGAGA
Source organism: Streptomyces sp. NPDC006602 (assembly GCF_042870385.1). Classification (NCBI taxonomy): domain Bacteria; kingdom Bacillati; phylum Actinomycetota; class Actinomycetes; order Kitasatosporales; family Streptomycetaceae; genus Streptomyces; species Streptomyces sp. NPDC006602. The sequence continues at coordinate 252,326 of NZ_JBIAHG010000008.1, forward strand.
ACGAGGGCGACCTCGTCATCGCCGCCGAGAAGGCGACCCCTGAGATCGTCGCCTTCATGATGAGCGAGTGCCGCGGCCTGATCTGCGCCCCCATGGAGGGCGAGGAACTGGAGCGACTCCGGCTCCCGCAGATGGTCGACGACAACACCGAGTCGATGAAAACCGCGTTCACCGTCTCCGTCGACGCCTCCGCCGCCCACGGCGTGAGCACCGGCATCTCGGCCTCCGACCGCGCCACCACGCTCCAGCTGCTCGCGAGCGGTACGGCTCAGCCCACGGACCTCGTCCGCCCCGGCCACGTCTTCCCGCTCCGCGCCAAGCCCGGCGGCGTCCTCGTCCGCAACGGCCACACCGAGGCCGCCGTCGACCTCGCCCGCCTCGCGGGACTGCGCCCGGCCGGCGCGATCGTCGAGATCGCCGGTGAGGACGGCCGCATGCTGCGCCTGCCCGAACTGATCCCGTTCGCCCGCAAGCACGGTCTGACGATCATCTCCATCGAGGACCTGATCGCCTACCGCCGCAGCTCCGAACCCACCGTCCGCCGCGAGGCGGAGACCCGCCTGCCCACCGTCCACGGCACTTTCACCGCGTACGGCTACCGCTCCACCGTCGACGGCGTCGAACACGTCGCCCTGGTGCACGGCGACATCGGCGACGGCGAGGACGTCCTGGTCCGCGTCCACTCCGAGTGCCTCACCGGCGACGTCTTCGGCTCCGCCCGCTGCGACTGCGGCCCCCAGCTGGACGCCTCCCTGGAGCGCATCCAGACCGAGGGCAGGGGAGTGGTGGTCTACCTGCGCGGCCACGAGGGGCGCGGCATCGGCCTGCTGTCCAAGCTGCGCGCCTACGAGCTCCAGGAGCAGGGTCACGACACCCTCGACGCCAACCTGGAGCTCGGCCTGCCCGCCGACGCCCGGGACTACGGCGCCGGCGCGCAGATCCTTCAGGACCTCGGCGTCCACAGCGTGCGCCTGATGACCAACAACCCCGACAAGACCGACGCGCTCGTCCGCCACGGCCTCAAGGTCACCGGCCGCGAGCCGATGCCCGTACAGGCGGGCGAGCACAACCTCCGCTACCTGCGCACCAAGCGGGACCGGATGGGGCACGACCTGCCCTGGCTGGACACGACCCCCGTGTCCACCTGCGGCAACCAGTAAGCAAGAACACCAAGGAGAGACGTGAGCGGCAAGGGTGCACCGGAACTGTCCGTACGCAACGTCGGAGACCTGCGGGTCGCCGTCATCGCGGCACAGTGGCACGAGAAGGTGATGGACGGTCTGGTGGACGGCGCGCTACGCGCCCTGCACGACCTGGGGATCGACGAGCCGACCCTGCTCAGGGTCCCCGGCAGCTGGGAGCTCCCGGTCGTCGCCAAGGTCCTCGCGGGCCGCGGCTACGACGCGATCGTCGCCCTCGGCGTCGTCATCCGCGGCGGCACCCCCCACTTCGAGTACGTGTGCCAGGGCGTCACCCAGGGCCTCACCCAGGTCTCGGTGGACACCGGCGTCCCCGTCGGCTTCGGCGTGCTCACCTGCGACACCGAGGAGCAGGCCCTGGACCGGGCCGGCATCGAGGGCTCCAACGAGGACAAGGGCCACGAGGCGGTGACCGCGGCGGTGGCGACCGCGGCCACCCTCCGCTCAGTATCTGAACCGTGGCGATAGGTCGGCCGGCACACGCGTAAAGTGAACGCCACCATGTCCAATAAGACGTTCGAGGAGCTCTTCACCGAGCTCCAGCACAAGGCCGCACACGGCGACCCCGCCACTTCCCGCACCGCAGAACTGGTCGGCAAGGGCGTCCATGCCATCGGCAAGAAGGTCGTCGAGGAGGCCGCCGAAGTCTGGATGGCCGCCGAGTACGAGGGCAAGGAGGCGGCTGCCGAGGAGATCTCGCAGCTGCTGTACCACGTCCAGGTGATGATGGTCGCCCGCGGGATCTCCCTGGACGACGTCTACGCCCACCTCTGAGCTGCGCCACCCACCCGCACATCACACACGCACGAACAAAGGAAGCCGACCTCATGCTGCGCATCGCCGTCCCCAACAAGGGTTCCCTGTCAGGACCTGCGGCGGAGATGCTGCATGAGGCCGGCTACCAGCAGCGCCGCGAGTCCAAGGAACTGCGGATCGTCGACCCGGAGAACGAGGTCGAGTTCTTCTATCTCCGCCCCCGCGACATCGCGATCTACGTCTCCTCCGGCAGGCTCGACATCGGCGTCACCGGCCGCGATCTGCTGATCGACTCCGGCGCCAACGCGGAGGAGATCCTCCCGCTCGGCTTCGCCCGCTCCACCTTCCGCTACGCCACCAAGCCGGGCACGGCGAACGGCGTCGAGGACCTCAAGGGCATGACGATCGCGACCTCCTACGAGGGCATCGTGGCCAAGCACCTCGCCGACCAAGGCATCGACGCCTCGGTCGTGCACCTCGACGGAGCCGTCGAGACCGCCATAGAACTGGGCGTCGCCGAGGTCATCGCGGACGTCGTCGAGACCGGCACCTCGCTGCGCAACGCGGGCCTGGAGGTCATCGGCAAGCCGATCATGAAGTCCGAGGCCGTCGTGATCCGCCGCACCGGCGCGGAGGCCGACGACACGGTCGAGCCGAAGGTGCAGCAGTTCCTGCGCCGCCTCCAGGGCGTCCTGGTCGCCCGTACGTACGTGATGATGGACTACGACTGCCGTGTCGAGCAGCTCGAGAAGGCCGTCGCGCTGACGCCGGGCCTGGAGTCCCCGACCGTCTCCCCGCTGCACAACGAGGGCTGGGTCGCGGTCCGTGCGATGGTCCCCTCCAAGGAAGCCCAGCGGATCATGGACGACCTGTACGACATCGGCGCGCGGGCCATCCTGACGACGGCCATCCACGCCTGCCGTCTCTGAAGGCGCGGTAAGAATGTCCGAACTGCCCCCTCTGCCCGTCACCTTCCGGCCAGGGCGCACCCGTGCCGTCCTGCTGACCGCCGGCGTCGCGATCTTCGTGGTCATCACGACGGTCGCGATGCTGCTGGAGCAGCTCAGCGCCGGGGAGCGCCTCAGCTTCGTCTTCACCGGGGCGCTCCTGTTCGGCGTGCTGCTCATGTTGTCGCGGCCGAAAGTCGTCGCCGACGAGACCGGCGTCACCGTGGTCAACATCGCCAGCAGACGCCGTCTGGCCTGGGCCGAGATCATCCAGGTAAACCTCCGCCCCGGCGACCCCTGGGTCTTCCTGAACCTCAGCGACGGCACCAGCCTGCCCGCGCTCGGCATCCAGCCGGGCATCGCCAAGCAGCGTGCCATCGCCGACGCGCGCACGCTGCGGGCGCTGGCCGAGGCCCGCTCCACAGCCCGCCCCGAGGAAGATCAGGGCTGACTCGGGGCCGTCCACCCTGCCGCACAGGCCCATGTCTTGATTAATCTGTTGGCGGAGGCGTTTTTCGCTGCGTCTCCGCCCCTGCGCGCCGCCCGGTGCCCAGGGGTTCCTGCTACGCGAGGAGTGACCCTCTCCGGCGATGGACGGATCGTCCTGTAGTACCTGCGCCGCCCCCTGCCGACATACCGCGGACTGTGATCTCACAGACCGCGCGTACGCGGAGGCGGCGGCATCATGACCATCCCCCTGCTGCTCCTCGGAGCGGCGTTCCTGCTGATTCTCGCTAACGGATTCTTCGTGGCGGCCGAGTTCGGCCTGGTGACGGTCGAGGCGACGGAGGCCGAGAAGGCCGCCGCCGAGGGCGACCGACGGGCCCGTACGGTCGTCGAGTCCCTCAAGGAGCTGTCCTTCCAGCTCTCCGGCACTCAACTCGGCATCACCATCACCTCCCTGGTCGTCGGCATGCTCGCCGAACCGGCGCTCGCACAGCTACTGCACGGCCCCATCACCGCGACCGGCATCCCCGAGGGCGCCGTCTCCGGTGTCGCCGTGGTCGTCGGTATGCTGCTGGCCTCGGCCGTGCAGATGGTGATCGGCGAACTGGTGCCCAAGAACTGGGCGGTGTCCAAGCCGATGCAGGTCGCGCGCTTCGTCGCCGGTCCGCAGCACGCCTTCGCCCGCCTGTTCCACCCGGTGATCGCCGGCCTGAACGCGGTCGCCAACCATCTCGTCCGCGCACTGGGCATCGAGCCCACCGAGGAATTGGCCTCCGCCCGCACCCCCGGCGAACTCGTTTCCCTGGCCCGGCACTCCGCACGGGCCGGCGCCCTGGAGCAGGACACCGCGGACCTCTTCGTACGGACACTGTCGCTGGCCGAGCTGACCGCGCAGCACGTCATGACCCCGCGCGTGAAGGTCAGCGCCCTGCAGTCGTCGGCCACCGCCGAGGACGTGGTCAACCTGACCCGCGCCACCGGCCTGTCCCGCTTCCCCGTCTACCACGACAAGATCGACGAGATCGTCGGCATGGTGCACCTCAAGGACGCCCTGGCCGTCCCCGCGTACGACCGCCTGCGCACCCCCGTGGTGCGCATCGCGCGTCCGGCGCTCCTCGTACCCGAGACCCTGCCCGTACAGCCCCTGCTCGCGCAGTTGCGCAACGAACAGCCCATAGCCGTCGTCGTCGACGAGTACGGCGGCACGGCCGGCGTCGTCACGCTGGAGGACATCGTCGAGGAGATCGTCGGCGAGGTCCGCGACGAGCACGACGGGCAGGACCTGCCGGAACTCGCCGCCGCCGCGCCGGAGGACGGCAGGCCCGCCTGGGAGGCCGACGGCAGCTGCCGCGTCGACGTCCTCCAGCGCATCGGCCTCGACGTGCCCGAGGGGCCGTACGAGACCGTCGCCGGCCTGGTCGCCGACGTCCTCGGCCGCATCCCGGCCGTCGGCGACAAGGCCGAACTGCCCGGCTGGCGGCTGTCCGTGCGCCAGGTCGGGCACTACCGCGCCGAGCGGGTCCGCCTGGTGCGGACGGCCCCCGTCGCGGTGGAGGCCGTCCGATGAGCGTGCTCCAACTCCTGTTCGCCGCACTGCTCGTACTCCTGAACGGCTTCTTCGTGGGTGCCGAGTTCGCGCTCGTCTCCGTGCGCCGCAGCCAGATCGAACCGCTCGGCACCGCCCGGGCCCGCCAGGTGCTGTACGGCCTGGAGCGGCTGCCGCAGATGATGGCGGCCGCCCAGTTCGGCATCACCGTCTGCTCGCTGACGCTGGGTGCGGTCGCCGAACCGACGGTCGCGCACCTGCTGGAGCCGGTCTTCGAGTGGATCCACCTGCCGCACGGCGTGATCCACCCGCTCGGCTATGTCATCGCGCTCGCCGCCGTGGTCTTCTTCCACCTCGTCATCGGCGAGATGGTCCCGAAGAACCTCGCGATGGCGGCCCCGGAGAAGGCCGCGCTGTGGCTCAGCCCCGGCCTGGTCGCCTTCGCCCGCCTCTGCAAGCCGATCACCGTGGGCCTCGGTGCCTGCGCCGGGGCCATCCTTCGGCTCTTCGGCGTCGAGCCCAAGGACGAGGTCGAGGCCGTTTTCACCAGCGAGCAGCTCAACCGCCTGGTGGAGGACTCCGGCCAGGCCGGCCTGCTCGACCCCGAGGAGCAGGAACGCCTGGAGGACGCCCTGGAGCTGGGTTCCCGCCCGGTCACGGACGTGCTCCTGACCCGCGAGTCGCTGGTGACGGTCAGCCCCTCGGTCACCCCGGGCCAGATCGTCGAACTCACCGGCCACACCGGCTACTCCCGGTTCCCGGTGGCGGCGGAGAACGGCGCCTTCATGGGCTACCTGCACGTGAAGGACGTACTCGACCTGGAGGAGTCCCAGCGGGCGGTGCCGCAGCAGGTGTGGCGCCCGATGACGACCCTCAGGTCCGAGCTGCCGCTCGACGACGCGCTCACCGTGATGCGCCGGGCCGCGACACACCTCGCCCAGGTGGCGGACGCGTCCGGCAAGGTGCTGGGGCTCGTCGCGCTGGAGGACGTACTGGAGCTCCTGGTCGGCGAGGTACGCGACCCGGCGCACCGGGAGGTGCCGGAGGTACGGGTCGCGCAGCCACGGGCGAGCGGGGAGCCGGAGGAGGCGCTGGCGAGTTAGCAGGTGCCCTGTGCTGGTGCGGGCGGGTGGGTTCACTCGCCCGCACTGGCGGGTGCCGCCGCGCACGCCCTCCCCCACTCTCGACTTCGCTCGAGCGAGGGGACCCCATCGCCCAGCGGCACGACTGCCCGCAGCTACGGTGGCTACATCGCCGACGGATCCTGCGGCCCCCGCCCCGACAGCACCTCGCCATACGCCTGCATCAGGTCCGGCAAGCGAAGCGTCGACAAGTCGTCCCGCGTCAGCATCCCCGGGTACGTCGACAACCGCAGATCCCGGTAAGCGCAGCTCTTCTCGTACAGCGTCCGCAGGAACCGTCCGTTCCCCAGCTCGTCGATCCACCCCTGGTCGACCACATGCCCGGCGATCGACCGCAGCTCGTCCAGCGCCTCCTCGTCCCACGCGTCACCGTTCTCCGTGGCCAGCACCTCGCCGATCGAGGTGAGTTCGAGCGGCCGGTAGGACGGAAAGTCGACGCGGGTCGTGAAGCGGGAGGACAGCCCGGGGTTGGCGGCCAGCAGACGGTCCATGCCCTCGGGATAGCCGGCCAGGATCACCACGAGGTGGTCGCGGTTGTCCTCGGCCCGCTTGAGCAGTACCTGGAGCGCCTCGTCGCCGTACGCGTCGCCCTTGCCGTAGCCGGAGTTGGAGAGCGAGTACGCCTCGTCGACGAAGAGCACACCGCCGAGCGCGGAGTCGATGAGCTCGTTGGCCTTCACGGCGGTCTGGCCGAGGTACTCGCCGACCAGGTCGGCCCGCTGGGCCTCCACGAGATGGTCGCCGCCGAGGAGCCCGAGGGCGTAGAAGACGCGGCCGAGGATGCGGGCCACGGTGGTCTTGCCGGTGCCGGAGGGGCCGGAGAAGACGAAGTGCCGTTTCGGCGGCTGGACCGGCAGCCCCTGCCCGGCCCGCAGCCGGGCCATGTTCAACTGGGCGGACAACGCCTTGACCTGGCGTTTCACCGGCTCCAGGCCCACCATGCGCTCGAGCTCGGCGAGCGCCGCCTCGAGTAATGCGGGATCCGTGGGCCCGGCGGGCAGCGACGGCGAGGGCACGGCTTTCTCGCGGACCGCGGGGTCGGTCGCCGACGGCAGCGGACCAGAGGGCGGCAGGTCGGGCTCCGTGAGCTTCAGGTCGCGCCCTTCGGTGCCGAAGAGCGGGTCGAGCCCGTCGGGACCGTCCAGGACGTCCTGCCCCGCCCCGGTGAGCGTGATTGCGGCGAGGTCGGCGGAGTCGTCGTACCCGTCGCCCTCGGCGATCGCGGCGAGCCGGGCCGAGGTGTCCATGAAGGCGGGGTCGACGCGGTGCACGGCCCGGTACAGGGGGAGGGCGGCGGCGCTGCGGCCGGTGCCCTCGTGGGCGCGCGCCAGCCAGTAGCGCAGCTCCTTGCGCTGCGGCTGCTCGCTGCGGCAGCGCATCAGGGCCGCCGACAGCAGGGGTTCGGCCTGCCCGTACATTTCCAGACGGACCCGGGCCATGCCGCCGAACAGTCCCGCCTCGATACCCAGCATGGGGTCGTTGACCAGCGGGTCGGTGTGCCGGACCAGCTGTTCCCAGTCCTTGACGAGGTAGGCGCGGCAGGCGTGCAGGAAGCGGACCTGGTGGTCGGCGTCCACCGGCGGCAGACCTGCCAGTGCCCGGTCGAGTTCCGGGACGTGCCGGCCGTCCAGCCAGTGCGAGGCGTGGGCGAGGAGCAGGTCGCGCGGGCTCTCCAGCACGGGCTGTACCCACCAGCCCAGCCAGTACCAGGAGTTGAGGCTGCGCCGGTGCCGGGCGCGCTGTTCGCCGAAGCGCTCCCGGTGCCGGAACATCCTGAGCAGCGCGGTCGTCGTGTCCACGCGCAGCGCGTGCAGTCCGAGCCAGCCGTCGGCCATCCCTGGATCGATCCGCACCGCGGTGCGGAACTCCTCCTCCGCCTGCGGATAGGCGCCCATCGTGTAGGCGTCCACGCCTCGCAGCCAGGCGAGGTCGGCCGGGGCCTCGGGGCCCTGCGTGCCGAAGTCCATCACGTCCCCCACAAACCGTGCCCCCGTTTGGTTGGCCGGCGGGCCGGTGCCCGTCGACCGCCTTGGTCCAACCGCTGTGCCGCGGACCGGAGTTGCGACGGTGCGCAGAGCAGCCGTCCGTAGGTCGCACCGAGGGCATCGTACCTGCGGTGGTGTCGCCCGCCGTAGGGTGCCGCACAGGCCGTTTGACGAGGTGGGAGCACAGGGGCGCACTCACGCGTCGTGACCGAGGGTGAGCGAATCATGCCTCGGGGCGCCGAAAAAAGGGGAGAGGACAGAACGAAGCCCCCGATCACGGGGGAACAACCGGGGGCTTCGCGTCTGCGGGGCGGCTACGAATGGCCGCACAATCAGAACGTAAGACCTGTACGGCCCGTCGGTCAAGCCGAGTTGAAGCACTCCGGGAACTTCTTCCGCAAGGCTCTTCACGAGTTCAGCACATTGCGGATGGTCCATCACTCTACGTGACGCTCTGGTCCGATCCAATGTCCCCGGCAGGCCCTGGAAACACCTCATATCCCTCAGGGCGCTGCCGTACCAGGAGGTTGGCGAAGGGCCGGGAGGGATCCTCGGCGAAGTGCCGTTGTTCCGCCCCGACCCACCCGGCCCAGAACTCCCGCTGCTCCTCCCCGTCCCGCGCCCGCCCACGCGCCCACGCCTCCTCGCGCGGCAGCTCCATCCACAACAGGTGTGCCAGGTAAGGGCGCAGCGCCCGGCGGCCCGCACCGACGCCCTCGACGAGGAGCACCGGAGCGAGCGGCAGTGAGCGCGGTGGTCCGAAGCGGCGGGCATGCCAGTCGTACGGCGTGTACCGCGCCCGCTCGCCGCGGCCGAGCGGTTCGATCACCTGGGTCAGCAGCCGTCCGGTCCAGTCGAACAGCGCCTCGTGGCTGGCGATGTCGTCCAGCCGCAGCACCGGCGCGTCGCCCAGTTCCCGGGCCAACTCCCCGGCGAACGTGGACTTCCCGGAGCCGGCGTGCCCGTCGACGCCGATCAGGCGGACCGGTCCGCAGGACGGGGGCAGTCGGCGGAGCCGGGAGGCGAGGTCGCGGATGGCCGTTCCTCGGGGAGCAGGGAGCAGGGGGCAGGGGGCAGGTTTCCTGCGAGAAGTCTAAGTCGGGCAGGTCACGCCAGTGGACGAGACCAATATCGCCGGGCGCGGCACGGCCCGAAGTGCTGGCCGGAGCATGCCGCCTGTTCCATAGTTGGCGCACCACCGTGCAGTGGATCTGCCCCGACTCGGACACCTGGGGGTCACTCCGCCCATGATCAGAGCCGAACAGCCGTCCCGCAGAACCGTCCTGGCCGCCGCGGTCGCCGCCGTCGCCGGCAGCGCGGCCCCGGCGTCCGCCGACACCGCGAGCAGCACCGTGACCGACACAGCCGACCGCGCACCCGACCGCGCCCCGGCCCGCCGGGTCGACAACCGCTTCTGGACCACGTATGCCCACTGGCGCGACGGCACCGCCAAGGGCACCCGGGCCGTCGCCGGGGTCCGCCCGGGCGTGGTGATCGACACGCCCGCGGGCACCGCCGACTACACCGACCCGCACACCGGCACGACGGCCGCCTGGGAGTACGGGACCTGGACGTCGCCCGGCCATGACCTCGCCGTCCCCGCCACGGAGGCGATCGTCTCCTGGAACGCCCGCACCCCGGCCGGGACCTGGCTCCAGGTCGAGCTCAAGGGCACGTACTCCGACGGCACGCACACCCCCTGGTACGTGATGGGCCGCTGGGCGGCCGGCGACCAGGACATCAGGCGGACCTCGGTCGACGGCCAGAGCGACGACAAGAGCAGGATCTGGACGGACACCTTCGCGATCGACGACCCGGCCACGGGCCTGCGCCTGGCGTCGTACCGTCTGCGGCTCACCCTCTACCGCAAGCCCGGCACGAAGGCCACGCCCACCGTCTGGCGGCTCGGCGCGATGGGCTCCGACGTAGCGGACCGCTTCACCGTCCCGGCCTCCGCCCCCGGCCTCGCCCGGGAACTGACCGTCCCGCGCTACTCGCAGGAGATCCACGTCGGCCAGTACCCGCAGTACGACAACGGCGGCGAGGCCTGGTGCAGCCCCACCTCCTCGCAGATGATCATCGAGTACTGGGGCGGCCGGCTCACCTCCGACCAGCTGGCCTGGGTCGACCCCTCGTACCCCGACCCGCAGGTCTGCCACGCGGCCCGGTACACCTACGACTACCAGTACGCGGGCTGCGGCAACTGGCCGTTCAACGCCGCCTACGCGGCCACCTTCAAGGGCCTCCAGGGCGTGGTCACCCGGCTAGGCTCACTCACCGACCTGGAGACGCTGATCGCCGCCGGCATCCCGGCCATGACGTCCCAGTCCTTCCTCAAGGAGGAGCTCACGGGAGCGGGCTACGGCACCTCCGGCCACCTGATGACCGTGATCGGCTTCACGGACACCGGCGACGTGATCGCCAACGACCCGAACTCCCCGACCGACGAGGCCGTGCGGCGCGTGTACAAGCGGCGCGAGTGGGAAAATATCTGGCTCAGGACCAAGCGGTACAACGCCAGTGGCAAGGTCGTCTCCGGCACCGGAGGCGTCTGCTACCTGTACTTCCCGGCACTGCCCACCCCGCGCCAGCGCAAGGCGCTCGCGGACGTGGGCGTGCGCTGAAGCGACGTACGAACGGCCCCCGGCGTGAGGCGACGCCGGGGGCGGTCGGCGTGTGACCAAGCTCTCTGTGGCAAAAGCCGCCCCCAGTGGCAAGGTGGACAGCTCGGTGGGGGGAGTCCACCCATACGTCCGACCTCAGCGAGAAGCCATGACCGCACACTCAGCCGCCGCCGCCCGCGCCCGAACCGGCGGCCCCCGGGAGGACGGCCCGAAGATCGTCGAGCACGTCATGGGCTGGACGCTCGTCGTGGTGATCGCGCTGCTCGTCACCCGGCTCGGCCTGCTGTGACCTGACGCACATGCGACCTGACATACTGCGGGTGTCCCGCCGCCCGTTGAGACCAGGGTCGAAATTGAATATCAGTCAACAGAGCGAGGCCGCCCGTCCGCGGGCGCGCGGCACCGAGCGCTCGGTGGCACGCCGCGCCGAACTCATCGCCATCGGGCGGAAGCTGTTCGCCGACACGTCGTACGACGCCCTCTCGATGGACGACATCGCCCGGCAGGCCCATGTCGCCAAGGGACTGATCTACTACTACTTCCAGTCCAAGCGCGGCTACTACCTGGCGATCATCCAGGACTCCGTCGCCGACCTGGTCACCTACGCGGCGAGCGGCCTCGAACTGGAGCCGGTGGGCCGGGTCCACCGCACCATCGACAGCTATCTGCGCTACGCCGAGCACAATCAGGCCGCCTACCGCACGATCGTCAGCGGCGGCGTCGGCTTCGACGCCGAGGTGCACGCCATCCGGGACGGGGTGCGGGAAGCGATCGTCGCCACCATCGCCGAGGGGGCGTACGGCCGTACCGACATCGCGCCGCTGGCCCGCATGGGTCTGCTCGCCTGGCTGTGCAGCGTGGAGGGGGCCGCCCTCGACTGGATCGACCGCCCCGAACTGTCCCGCGACACGATGCGCGAACTCCTGGTCAAGACGCTCGGCGGTTCGATGCGGGCCATCGAGGAGATGGACCCGGCGTACCCGGCGCCCCGGAGCCGGCCCGCCGCGACGACGACGGACGAATGACGAATGACGAATGATGACTGACGGCTGATGACTGACGGCATGCGGCTCAGGACACGCGGCCGACGACAGGCGACCGACGACTTGGGGCGCAGGCTCGTGGCCCTCCGCCCCAAGTCTCCTCCGGCCTCGGCTAGTTGATCGCGTTGATCAGCTCACCGTCCGCGGTGTCCCCGCTCAGCTCCCAGAAGAACGTGCCGCCCAGGCGCTGTGCGTCCTTGTAGTTCATCTTCCCCTTGATCGTCTTCGGAGTGTCGTAACTCCACCAGTCGCTGCCGCACTTGGCGTAGGCGGTGCCGCCCACGGTCCCGGTCGGCGGGCAGGTGGTCTTGAGCACCTTGTAGTCCTCGAAGCCGGCCTCGTACGTGCCCGCCGCCGGGCCGGTGGCCGTGCCGCCCGGCTCCGTCTGCGTGACGCCGGTCCAGCCGCGCCCGTAGAAGCCGATGCCCAGCAGCAGCTTCGAGGACGGGATGCCCAGGCTCTTGAGCTTGGCGATGGTGGCGGCGGTGTTGTAGCCCTCCTCCGGAATGCCCGGGTAGGACGTCAGGGGGGAGTGCGGCGCCGTCGGGCCGGTGGCGGCCCAGGCGCCGAAGTAGTCGTACGTCATGGGGTTGTACCAGTCGACGTACCGTGCCGCGGCCGCGTAGTCCGCCGCGTCGATCTTGCCGCCGGGTGTGGCGTCGGCGGTGATCGCCGCGGTGATCAACTGCCGCTTGCCGAACTTGGCGCGCAGCGCGGCCATCACGTCTCTGAACGCCTCCCGGTCGCTGGTGTCGCAGGTCAGGCCGCAGGCGCCCGGGTACTCCCAGTCGATGTCGATGCCGTCGAAGACATCCGCCCACTTCGAGTTCTCGACCAGGTCGTAGCAGGACTGGGCGAAGGCCGCCGGGTCCTTGGCCGCCTCGCCGAAGCCGCCCGACCAGCTCCAGCCGCCGAACGACCAGATGATCTTGAGGCCGGGGTGCAGCTTCTTCAGTTTGCGCAGCTGGTTGAAGTTGCCGCTCAGCGGCTGGTCCGCGGTGTCGGCGACACCGTCAACGGACTCCTCGGCGGTGAACGGCTTGTCGGTGTCCGCCCAGGCGTCGCCGAGGGCGCACTTGCCGTCGGTGACATTGCCGAAGGCGTAGTTGACGTGGGTGAGCTTGTCGGCGGAGCCGGAGGTCTCGATGTTCTTGACGAAGTACTGGCGGCCGTAGATGCCCCAGTCGGTGAAGTAGCCGACAACCTTCGAGCCGGCCGTAGTGGCCTCGGCGGGGCCGGGCTCCGTGGCGGTGGCGGTGCCCGCACCGGCGAGCAGGCCGGCGCCGAGGGCGGCGCAGCACGAGGCGGACAGGAGGGCCCGGAACCGGGGGCGGGGGCGGGGCGGGGTGTGCATCGGGTGTCTCCTCGCAGGGGACAGGGAGGGGATCGCACGCCGATTGGCATGAACGCGGGGAAGCGTTGGAGCGAAACAGTAAGAGGACTAGACCAATAGGTCAATGGTTCGTACCAATCCTCGGCGTGTCGGGCGTGTCGGAATTTCTTGAAGTGAGCGCTCGTTAACCGGTGACTGAGTGCCTCCGATCGGGCATACTCACAGCGCACAGCCGCTGGTCAGCAGCTTCCGTGACCCGGGAGTGCGAGCATCGGCCGGCACAGTGAGACCCGGCGGAGCGGCCCCCACCCAAGGCGCACGTCCGCCGTCGCGCCCGACAGGGAGGAGAGCGTCGCCATGCCCGACCGCGCCCCGCAGCCGGTGGACCGGCAACTGCCCACGGACGAGGCCCGGGATCTGATCTCGCTCGTCCGCGACATCGCGCGGCAGGAGATCGCCCCGAAGGCGGCCGATGAGGAGGACGCCGGACGCTTCCCGCGCGAGGTCTTCACCCTGCTCTCCGAGTCCGGACTGCTCGGCCTGCCGTACGACTCCGAGTACGGCGGCGGTGATCAGCCCTACGAGGTCTACCTCCAGGTCCTCGAAGAACTCGCCGCGGCCCGCCTCACCGTCGGCCTCGGCGTCAGCGTGCACACCCTGGCCTCCTACGCGCTCGCCGCCTACGGCACCAAGGAGCAGCAGGTCGAGCACCTGCCCGCGATGCTCGGCGGCTCTCTGCTGGGCGCGTACTGCCTGTCGGAGCCGTCCTCCGGCTCGGACGCGGCCTCGCTGCGTACGAAGGCGGTGCGCGACGGCGAGGACTGGGTGATCACCGGCACCAAGGCCTGGATCACGCACGGCGGAATCGCCGACTTCTACACGGTGATGGCCCGCACGGGCGAGGAAGGCCCGCGCGGGATCACGGCCTTCCTGGTGCCCGGTGACGCGGCGGGCCTGAGCGCCGCGGCGCCGGAGAAGAAGATGGGCATGAAGGGCTCGCCGACCGCCCAGGTCCACTTCGACGGGGTCCGCGTCCCCGACGACCGGCGCATCGGCGACGAGGGCCAGGGTTTCGCCATCGCCCTGGCCGCGCTCGACTCCGGGCGGCTCGGCATCGCGGCCTGCGCCATCGGCCTGGCCCAGGCGGCGCTCGACGAGGCGGTGGCCTACGCGACCGGGCGCCAGCAGTTCGGGCGGCCGATCGCCGACTTCCAGGGCCTGCGTTTCATGCTCGCCGACATGGCGACCCAGATCGAGGCCGGCCGGGCGCTGTACCTGGCGGCGGCGCGACTGCGCGACGCGGGCCGGCCGTTCGCCAAGCAGGCGGCCATGGCCAAGCTGCACTGCACCGACACCGCGATGAAGGTGACCATGGACGCCGTCCAGGTCCTCGGCGGGTACGGCTACACCGCCGACTTCCCGGCCGAGCGGTACATGCGCGAGGCCAAGGTCCTGCAGATCGTCGAGGGCACCAACCAGATCCAGCGGATGGTCATCGCCCGTCACCTCGCGGGTCCCGAGACCCGCTGAACTGGCCCGACGTCACCTGGGGCGCCGCCAGCCGGACCCACTCCGGGTCGTGGCGGCCCGGCAGCGTGCGGCCGCCGTCCGCCCAGGTGCGCATCAGATCACGGTAGATGGGCGGGTCCTGGATCTGCGGCGGCGCGAGCGGAACCGATTCCGCCGAGGCGGGGACCGGTGCGGGAACGAACACACGACGCTGACGCCCGGTCGCCGAGTATGTGGGGGTCATACCGAGACAACGCGAAGCTCGGCGGACAGGTCACCATTCTCGGGAATCGGGAGTGAGTTCGCCGAGGTCCGGTCGGTGTGACTGTCTGACCGACCGCCACTCCCGGTCAGCGCACACCGAACCGCACCACGGCATCCTGCGAGCCGTGGTGCGGATCGGTCACGGGGTGGGAGCCGGGCCGCTCAGGCGGCGTGGCGGCGCATGACAGGCACCCGGATGGGACGGGAGCCCGGGCCGCCGACGTGCGAGAAGGGCTGCGTCCGCCAGTCGAGCCCCTGAGGGAGCGTCAGCAGAAGGGCCGTGTCCTGCTCCTGCGGCTCGGCCGACTCGTCCGCCGACCGGGCGTCGGACGCCTTGCGGCCGGTGCCGGCGCAGACCGTGAGACCGAACGGGTTCCACGGCGAGGCGCACAGCGCGTGCTCCGGCAGGACCTCCTCGTCCGCCAGCAGGGCGATTGGCTGTGCGCAGTCCGGGCAGACGACCCGGTACATCTCGAAGGTGTCGTAGGGGTCGAGTTCCTCGTCGAGGGCGTCGGGTTCGACGCCCTCCGGCTCGGGCTCGACCACCAACTGCGGCCGCTTGGGTGCGGTACGACCAGGGCGCTTAAGACTCTGCATATAGGTTCTCCCCCTCGGGCTGGGCCGTGAAGGCGCTGCGGCCTCGACCACAGCAAGCACTTCCCGCCCCGTCTGGCCGGTAATCACGAGACCATCACGGAGCCTGTTCGGGGGGTGTGGCCTTCGTCACATGCCAACCGCAGGTGCCCGGCGCGGCCCCTCTGTCGCCCGGACGGCTCACAGGCTGCTCTCGGCCACATCACGAACCGGGTATGACCTGCGCCGCTCAGGTATCGGAGGAGATCAGCCGCACTGTAGGTTCTTGCGCCATGGAGGAGCTCGACCGACAAATCGTGCAGCTGCTCGTCAAGGACGGGCGGATGAGCTACACAGACCTGGGCAAGGCGACCGGCCTGTCCACGTCGGCCGTGCACCAGCGGGTGCGTCGGCTGGAACAGCGCGGAGTCATCCGCGGCTACGCGGCGGTGGTCGACCCTGAGGCTGTCGGGCTGCCCCTGACCGCGTTCATCTCGGTGAAGCCGTTCGACCCCAGCGCCCCCGACGACATCGCGGACCGTCTCGCCGACGTCCCCGAGATCGAGGCCTGCCACAGCGTCGCCGGCGACGAGAACTACATCCTCAAGGTGCGGGTCTCCACCCCGCACGACCTGGAGGAGCTGCTGGCCCGGCTCAGGACGCTGGCGGGGGTGTCCACGCGGACGACGGTGGTGCTGTCCACCCCGTACGAGGCACGGCCGCCGCGGATCTGACCGACCTGCGTGCCGGACGGCCCGCGCGAGGCGCGAAACTGTCCCTCATGAGTGAACGCACCGCCGAACCGACCACCGTCCTCCTCCGCCGCGGGGAAGTGCACAGCCCCGCCGACCCGTTCGCGACGGCGATGGTCGTGGAGCGCGGCCACGTCGCCTGGGTCGGCTCCGAGGGCGCGGCCGACGCCTTCGCTGACGGTGTCGACGAAGTGATCGACCTGGACGGCGCCCTGGTCACCCCCGCGTTCACCGACGCGCACGTGCACACCACGTCCACGGGTCTTGCCCTCACCGGCCTCGACCTGTCCGACGCGCCCTCCCTGGACTCGGCCATCGCCCGCGTACGGGACTTCGCCGCCGCCCGCCCGAACGACCGCGTCCTGCTCGGCCACGGCTGGGACGCCGCCCGCTGGCCCGGCGGCCGCCCCCCGACCCGCGCCGAACTCGACGCGGCCACCGGGGGCCGCCCCCTGTACCTGAGCCGGATCGACGTCCACTCGGCGGTCGCCACGACGGCCCTGCTGGACCTGACCCCCGGCCTCGGCGCCCCGGACGCCCCGCTCACCGCCGACGCCCACCACGCCGTACGCGCCGCAGCCCTGGGCGCCGTCACGCCGCAGCAGCGCACCGAGGCCCAGCGCACCGCACTCGCGCACGCCGCCTCTCTCGGCATCGGGACCGTCCACGAGTGCGCGGGCCCGGAGATCTCCTCCGAGGACGACTTCACGGATCTCCTGAAGCTCGCCTCGGAGCAGGCGGGCACCCGTGTCGTCGGCTACTGGGCCGAGCAGGACGTCGAGAAGGCACGCGAGTTGGGCGCCATCGGCGCGGCCGGTGACCTGTTCGTGGACGGCGCCCTCGGCTCTCACACCGCCTGTCTGCACGAGCCGTACACCGACGCCGCCCACACCGACGCCGCCCACACCGGCACCGCCTACCTCGACGCCACTGCGGTCGCCGCGCACGTCACCGCCTGCACCGAGGCCGGTCTCCAGGCGGGCTTCCACGCGATCGGTGACGCCGCCGTGACCTCCGTCGTCGAAGGCATGCGCGCCGCCGCTCAGAAGCTCGGCCTGGCCCGCGTCCGGGCCGCCCGCCACCGCGTCGAACACGCCGAGATGCTCACGCCCGAGACGATCGCCGCCTTCGCCGAGCTCGGCCTGACCGCGTCCGTCCAGCCCGCCTTCGACGCGCTGTGGGGCGGCGAGGACGGCATGTACGCCCAGCGCCTGGGCGCCGAGCGGGCCCGCGCCCTGAACCCCTTCGCGGCCCTGCTGCGGGCCGGTGTCCCGCTTGCCTTCGGCTCCGACAGCCCGGTCACGCCCCTCGGCCCGTGGGGCACGGTCCGCGCGGCCGCCTTCCACCGCACCCCCGAGCACCGCGTCTCCGTACGCGCCGCGTTCACCGCGCATACGCGCGGCGGCTGGCGGGCGATCGGACGGGACGAGGCGGGTGTCCTGGTGCCCGGCGCCCCCGCGGACTACGCCGTGTGGCGCACGGACGAATTGGTCGTCCAGGCCCCGGACGACCGAGTGGCCCGCTGGTCGACCGACCCCCGCTCCGGCACCCCCGGTCTGCCCGACCTGACCCCTGGCCACGACCTGCCCGTCTGCCTGCGCACCGTGGTGGGCGGACAGACCGTGTTCCTACGGCCGGGCGAGTGATCTACCGGGGTGGCGCACCGCCGATCGGTCGTCCCAGCCCCGTCACGCGACCTGCGCATCCTCCGCGCTGACCAGGGCTTTGCTGGAAGAGCCGCAGGTGAAGCGGCTGTTGACAGCCAACGGCGGCGGGCCGGTAGGTTCGAGCAAGTCCACCACCGGACGCCCGACCGGGGAACGCCCGCGCACTCGCCGCCGCGCCGCTGGGTCAGGGACGGTGTGCCGCACCGGGGCACCGCCACTGGGAGCCAGGCTCAGCGCCCGCACCACGGCGAGGGAACGTTCCGGCCGGTCGGGGAGGTGTGACCCGGATGGGGCCGGGCGCTCAGTAGACAACGGCTTTCGGTCGACCCGCAGCCGGCGGGTCCCAGGTCGGCCCGAAGGGCGCCGGGCCCCCATCCGCAGCACGCATGGCCCTCGCTGCCGTACGCACAGTCCCCAAAAAACGCATTCTTACCCCGCTTTTGGGAAAACGACACCACCATACTTACGTCCCGTCACGTCAGCGCAGACCGCGGCGATTATGGTGGACGTCTGCGTACGGACATGAAGGGGCAGCAGTGAACGACGGCGACGGGACCCTCGCGGCACAGGTCCGGGGGAGACAGTTCGGCCCGCTCGGCACGGCGTTGGTCATCATTCCGACGTATAACGAGGCGGAGAACATCAAGGCGATCGTCGGCCGGGTGCGCAAGGCCGTCCCCGAGGCGCACGTGCTGGTGGCCGACGACAACAGCCCGGACGGCACGGGCAAGCTCGCCGACGAACTGACCGTCGACGACGAGCACGTCCAGGTCCTGCACCGCAAGGGCAAGGAGGGCCTCGGCGCCGCCTACCTCGCGGGTTTCCGCTGGGGCCTGGAGAAGGGCTACGGCGTGCTCATCGAGATGGACGCCGACGGCTCGCACCAGCCCGAGGAACTGCCCCGCCTGCTGACCGCACTCAAGGGCGCCGACCTGGTCCTCGGCTCACGCTGGGTGCCCGGCGGCCGGGTCGTGAACTGGCCCAAGTCCCGCGAGGTCATCTCCCGCGGCGGCAGCCTCTACTCCCGCCTCGCCCTGGACCTGCCGCTGCGCGACATCACCGGCGGCTACCGGGCCTTCCGCCGTGAGACGCTCGAAGGCCTCGGCCTGGAAGAGGTCGCCTCCCAGGGCTACTGCTTCCAGGTCGACCTCGCCCGCCGCGCCGTCAAGGCCGGCTATCACGTGGTCGAGGTGCCCATCACCTTCGTCGAGCGCGAGCACGGCGACTCCAAGATGAGCCGCGACATCCTCGTCGAAGCCCTGTGGCGGGTCACGACGTGGGGCGTGGGGGAGCGGGTCGGCAGGATCACGGGCCGGGGCAAGCGCGCACAGCCGTAGCAGTACGTCTCACAGCCGTGGCACTACCACCTCACAGCCACGGTTGATCGTCCCCTTACGCCGTGCTGAGCCGGGCCCAGGCACACTGGATGCATGACGACTGGCGCTCCGACCCCCACGTACCCCGCCCGGCCCCGGCGCTCCCGGCTGCGCACCTTCCTGCCGCTGGGCGTCGCCGCCTGGCTGGTGCTGGAGATCTGGCTGCTGACCGTGGTCGCCGGTGCGACGAGCGGGATCACGGTGTTCCTGCTGCTGCTCGCCGGTTTCGTGCTCGGTTCGGTGGTGATCAAGCGGGCGGGCCGACGCGCCTTCCAGAATCTGAACGAGGCGCTGCAGCGGGGCGGCACTCCCTCCGGCTCGTCGAGCGGCGGTGGCAACGGCCTGATGATGCTGGGCGGCCTGTTCCTGATGATTCCCGGCCTGGTCTCCGACGCGGTGGGGCTGCTCCTGCTGATCCCGCCGGTCCAGAAGGCTCTCGGCCGCTATGCGGAGCGCACCGTCGACCGCAAGCTCCGCGAGGCCGCGCAGGGCACCCTGGGCGACGCCTTCCAGCACGCCCGCATGCACCGCCCCGACGGCAAGGTCGTCCAGGGCGAGGTCGTCAGGGACGAGCCGGGCGACGCACCCGAGGACCCGCGGCCGCCGCTGACGCGCTGAGCGGTTCGGCCGACCGCCGCTCAGAGGGAAGGCGGGGAAGGCGGCAACACGAAAACCGCGGGCGCCGTACGTGAAATCACGTACGGCGCCCGCGGTTGCTTGCGTGTGTTGTTTGTCCGCCCAGACCCCGAAGGGACTACGCCGACTTCCGGCTGTCTCGCGGATGGACCGCGATGTTCATTGCGCCGGAGCGCAGAACAGCCAGGCGCTCCGCGAGGACCTCTTCGAGTTCCTCGCGAGTGCGCCGCTCCATCAGCATGTCCCAATGCGTACGCGCGGGCTTGGCCTTCTTCTCTTCAGGGCCGTCGCCGTCCACGAGGAGTGCCTGGGCCCCGCAGACCTTGCACTCCCACTCCGGCGGGATCTCCGCCTCGACCGAGAAGGGCATCTCAAACCGATGGCCCTTCTCGCATGCGTACTCCACGGCCTGGCGCGGGGCCAGGTCGATGCCGCGGTCCGTCTCGTAGCTGGTCACCACGAGGCGCGTGCCGCGAAGAGCTCGCTCACTCATGAATCGTGCCTCCCGGGCTTGTCGCCCACAGGACAGGTGTCGCTGTCGTCGTCATCCGGTCAACGTCCGGTCGGCGGTAAAGATTCCCGTTCCGGGTCCCGTCCCGGGCAATGCGTCGCCGTCGTAGCCGCCCCTTGTTGTACCCACCAGCGCCCGGTTTGTCACATCTGCTAGCAGATGTCACCCAGCGTTTCATCATCTTTGACGCGCAGTAACGGTACGCCTGGCAGGCCAAACGCGTACACTACAGCGCTTTGGTGTTGAACGCTAAATTCTCTCGGGAATCGGGTTGCCCGCGTCGCCGATCGCTTGCCGCACCGGCACCCGTGCGAGCAGCAGGAACCCGATGACGAAGAAGACCACCAGCGAGATGATCGCGTCCCGGTAACTACCGGTCACCTGGTAAGTGATCCCGAACAACAGCGGGCCGAGCCAGCTCATGCCGCGGTCGCTCATCTCGTACGCCGCGAAGTATTCGGCCTCCTTGCCGGGCGGCACGAGATGGGAGAACAGCGACCGGGACAGCGCCTGGCTGCCGCCGAGGACGAGGCCGATCCCGGAGGCGAGCACGAAGAACCACACGGGCGCGCCGGCGGGCAGGAAGTACCCGGCGCCCAGAGTCACCGTCCAGGCGACCAGCGAGCCCAGGATCGTGCGCTTGGCGCCGTAGATCCGGGCCAGTCGGCCCATGCCCAGCGCTCCCGCCACCGCCAGCACCTGGACCAGCAGCACGGCGCCGATGAGTGTCGACTGCCCGAGTCCGAGCTCCTCGGAGCCGTAGACCGACGCCTGGGAGATCACGGTCTGGATGCCGTCGTTGTAGACGAGGAACGCCAGCAGGAAGGCGAGGGTCAGCGGGTGGCGGCGCATGTCGCGGACGGTCGCGGCGAGCTGTCGGAAGCCGGGAGCCGTCGCCTCTCGGGGGGCCTTCGACTCGGAGCGGCGGTCGCGCAGCCGTCGTAGGGGGATGAGGGCGAAGGCGCCCCACCACAGGCCGGCCGACGCCAGGCAGATGCGGACCGCGGCGCTCTCCGAGAGCCCGAAGGACTCGTGGCCGGTGTACAGGACGAGGTTCGCGACCAGGACCAGCGCGCCCGCCGCGTACCCGAAGGCCCAGCCCCGGGAGGAGACGGCGTCGCGTTCCTCGGGCGGGGCGATCTGCGGCAGGTAGGAGTTGTAGAGCATCATCGCCACGGACTGCGCGGCGTTCGCGACGACCAGCAGGACCCCGCCGAGCAGATAGCGGTCGCCGCCGAGGAAGAACATGCCGGTCGTCGCCGCGGCCCCGGTGTACGCGGCGGCCGCAAGGAGGGGCTTCTTGCGGCCCGTGCGGTCGGCGGCGGCGCCCACCAGGGGCATCACCAGTACGGCCACGACCACCGACAGGGACACCGAGTACGCGAAGAAGGACCCGGCGCGCACCGGGATCCCCAGCGGGTGCACGAAACCGTCCGCGTCCGCCGCCGACTTGGCGACCGACGTCAGATAGGGGCCCAGGAACACGGTGAGCACGCTCGTCGAGTAGACGGAGCAGGCCCAGTCGTAGAAGTACCAGCCCCGCTGCTCGCGCCGCCGTTCGGCGGCCTCGTCCGCAGATCCCGCCCGCACGGTGTCGGTGCCCACCCGTGCCCTCGCTTCCCCGTGGTGCCGCGCGCGGGCGTGTGGCCCGGGGGCGTCCGGGAGGTCAGACCCAGACGCCGCGGTCCTCCATGACCTTGCGCAGTGTGTCGATGTGATCGGTCATGATGCCATCGACTCCCAGGTCCAGGAGCCGGTGCATGCGGTCCGGTTCGTTCACCGTCCACACGTGCACCTGAAGCCCGAGCGCATGGGCCGTGCGCAGGAAGCGGTGGTCGACCACCTGGATGCCCGACTGGACTTCGGGCACCTGCGCGGCGACCGCGGAGCGGCGCACGGCCGCCGGAAGGCCCCAGGAGCGCAGCCGCAGATTGAGGACACCACGGGTGCCGTACGACGTCGCCAGGCGCGGCCCGGCCAGCCGCTGGGCCCGCACCACGCGCGCCTCGGCGAACGAGCCGACGCAGATCCGGTCCCAGGAGCGGGTGCGCTCGATCAGCTCCAGGAGGGGCAGCAGCGCCGGCTCCGCCTTGACGTCTATGTTCCAGCGCACCTCGGGGAAGCTCTCCAGGAGCTCATTCGAAGAGGGGCACCGGTTCCTTGCCCGCCACGCGCGCATGGCGTACGTCCTTCCAGGGCAGGTCCGCGATCCGCCCCGCTCCGTCGGTCACCCGGTCCAGGGTCGCGTCGTGGAAGGCGACGAGCCTGCCGTCCGCGGTGGCATGGACGTCGGTCTCCAGGTAGCGGTAACCCGCCTCGACCGCGCGTCGGAACTGCCGCGTCGTGTTCTCCAGGCCGTCCGCCGCTCCGCCGCGGTGGGCGAAGGCGATCGGGCCCGGATGGTCGAGGTAGGGATGGCGTATCCGCGGGGTCACGGTCGAAGTATCGCCTGCTGGGGTTGCCCGGTGGCAACGACCGAGCTCCCGTCGGATGCCGACGGGACGGCGAGCATGCGCAGGAAGAACTGGGCGAGCGGACCGATCGACACCGCGTACAGCACGGTGCCGATGCCGATGGTGCCGCCCAGGGCGAAGCCCGTCACGACGACCGTCACCTCCACGGCCGTCCGCATCAGGCGGATCGAGCGGCCCGTACGCCGGTGCAGGCCGGTCATCAGCCCGTCCCGGGGGCCCGGCCCGAAGCGCGCGGCGATGTAGAGGCCGGTGGCCACGCCGTTGAGCAGGATCCCGAACAGGAGAAGCGGAACGCGTACGGCGAGGGTGTGTGCTGCGGGGACGGCGGCGAGCGTGCCGTCCATGGCGATGCCGACCACGAAGACGTTGGAGACCGTGCCGAGGCCGGGGCGCTGGCGCAGCGGGATCCACAGGAGCAGTACCGCCGCGCCCACGAAGATCGACACGACGCCGATCGTCAGGCCGGTGAGCTCGGCCAGCCCTTGATGGAGCACGTTCCAGGGCTCGAGGCCCAGGCCCGCCTGGACGAGGAGCGCCGAACTCGCGCCGTACAGCGCGAGACCGACGTACAGCTGGATCAACCGGCGTCCGAGACGGCTCGGACTCTTCGTGGACAAGAGATTCCCCCCATGTGGTCGTTGTGGCCTGATGCATGACACCCTGTGGCTTGGGTGGAAGCATCATCCATGGCCAATTCTGGGAAGGTGGACTGATTTCCATGGCGCAGTGGACCTCGGCGATGGGAGCCGCGCAGCTCGCCCGGCTGCTCAACTCCCAGCAGGACCGCCCGGCCGGCCCGGGGACGCGCCGGCCGCCCGCCTACCGGGCGCTGGCCGACGGCATCCGGCTGCTGGTCCTCGAGGGCCGGGTGCCGGTCGCCGCCCGGCTGCCCGCCGAGCGGGAGCTCGCGTTGTCCCTGTCCGTGAGTCGTACGACGGTCGCGGCGGCGTACGAGGCCCTGCGCGCGGAGGGATTCCTGGAGTCGCGGCGCGGCGCCGGCAGTTGGACGGCCGTGCCGGCCGGCAACCCGCTGCCCGCGCGCGGCCTCGAACCCCTGCCCCCCGAGGCCCTGGGCTCGATGATCGACCTCGGCTGTGCGGCGCTCCCCGCCCCCGAGCCGTGGCTGACCCGTGCCGTACAGGGCGCCCTCGAGGAGCTTCCGCCGTACGCCCACACCCACGGCGACTATCCGGCCGGGCTGCCCGCGCTGCGCGCGATGATCGCCGAGCGGTACACCTCGCGCGGGATTCCGACGATGCCCGAGCAGATCATGGTGACGACCGGCGCGATGGGCGCGATCGACGCGATCTGTCATCTGTTCGCGGGGCGCGGTGAGCGGATCGCCGTGGAATCCCCCTCGTACGCCAACATCCTCCAGCTCATGCGGGAGGCGGGCGCCCGGCTGGTGCCCGTGGCGATGGCCGAGGGGCTCACCGGTTGGGACATGGACCGCTGGCGTCAGGTCCTGCGGGACGCCGCGCCCAGGATCGCGTACGTCGTCGCCGACTTCCACAACCCGACCGGCGCGCTCGCCGACGAGGACCAGCGGCGGCGGCTGGTGGAGGCGGCGCGGTCGGCGGGGACGGTGCTGGTCGCCGACGAGACGATGAGCGAACTGTGGCTGGACACGGACATCGAGGGCGCGATGCCCCGTCCCGTGTGCGCCTTCGACCCGGCCGGGTCGACGGTCGTCACCGTCGGGTCGGCCAGCAAGGCCTTCTGGGCGGGGATGCGCATCGGGTGGGTGCGGGCGGCACCGGACGTGATCCGCAGCCTCGTCGCCGCGCGGGCGTACGCCGATCTGGGCACGCCGGTGCTGGAGCAGCTGGCCGTGAACTGGCTGTTCAGCACGGGGGGCTGGGCGCAGGCCGTGGACATTCGACGCAGTCAGGCGCGCGACAACCGGGACGCGCTGGTGGCCGCCGTGCGGCGGGAGCTGCCGGACTGGGAGTTCGAGGTGCCGATGGGCGGGCTCACGCTGTGGGTGCGGACCGGCGGGTTGTCCGGGTCGCGGCTCGCGGAGATGGGGGAGCGGGTGGGCGTGCGGGTGCCGTCCGGTCCGCGGTTCGGGGTCGACGGGGCGTTCGAGGGGTATGTGCGGTTGCCGTTCACCGTGGGGGGTGCGGTGGCCGAGGAGGCGGCGGCGAGGTTGGCCGCGGCGGCGCGGTTGGTGGAGAGCGGGGGGGCTGGGGGTGGGGAGGCGCCTCGTACGTTTGTGGCGTGAGCGGGGGGCGGTGCGGGCGGGTGGTGTCGCTCGTCGGCGCCCGGCGGGGTGCCGCGCCTCTTCGGGCCGGGAGCCGCCCCAGCGGCACGACGGCCCGCAGCTAGGACGGCGTGCTTTCCGCGACTACTGCCTCCGTCGGTACGGCCTCCGCTGCTACCGCCTCCGCTGCCACGGTCTCCGGCAGGTTCTCGCCGTCCGCCGGTGTCGTCCGCGGCGGCAGCAGTGCCAGTACCGCCTGGCGGTCCGCCTCGCTTGTCGCGTCGTCGTACGGGTCGGGCGTGGACGGAACCTGGAGGCGGTGGACCGGGCCTGTGCCGAGGCGGGCGTAGCCGCGGCCGGGCGGGACCTGGGCGACGGGGGTCGTGTGCGGGGGTGCGCCCAGGACCGCTTCCAGTTGGTCGGCCGTGGCCGGGCCGAGCACGACACGCGCGCGCGTGTGCTGGCGTACGGCGTCGCTCAGGGCCTCGGTGCTGTCGAACTGGTCGGCCACGACCACGGTCACGTTGGCCGCGCGGCCGTGCCGGAGCGGGACCTGGAGCAGGGACTGCGGGTCCTGGCGGCCGTCCGCGGCGGCCACGTGGGCGAAGGCGCTCGGGCGGTCCAGGAGGATCCACAGGGGGCGTTTGGTGTCGTCCGGGGGCGGGTTGCCCGCCTGGCGGGCATGGTTGACCGCGATCAGCCGGCGCTCCGTCTCCGTGGCCGCCCACTCCAGGCTCGCCAGCGCCCCGGCCAGCCCGCACTCGACCGCGAGGACACCGTCCCGGCCGGTGAGGCAGGCGTACTCGCCGGTGCCGCCGCCCTCGACGATCACTAGGTCTCCGTACTGGAGGGCCTGCAGGGCGATGGAGCGCATCAGGGTGGAGACGCCGCTGCCCGGCTGGCCCATGACCAGCAGGTGCGGCTCGGTGGAGCGGATGCCCGTGCGCCAGACGACCGGCGGTACGTCACGCTGTGCCTCACCGTAGGTGAGGGGAAGCGTGCGCTGGACCTGTGTGGGATCGGTGAAGCCGAGAACCGTTTCGCCGGGGGACGTGACGAAACGCTGCGCGGCGATGTCGGTGGGCAGGGGCGCGAGGACCGTCAGCGTGAGCTGGTTGCCCTCCTCCTCCCAGATGAAGCGGTACTCGCGGTCCCGGCCCGACTTGGCGGCCAGCAGCTGCTCGATCCGGGTACGGCACTCGGGTTCGCCGTCGGTGAAGTACGCCGGGTAGCGGATCTGCAGATGCGTGATGCGGCCGGTGCCGTCGAAGTCGAACGAGGGGAAGGCCTTCTCCCACTCGCCGCCGTGGGCGTAGAGCGGGGCCGGGTCCTCGGCGGCCGAGAAGTACGGCACCAGGGCCTCGTACAGGGACTGGAGGCGCTGTGTCTGGGATTCGTCGGGGCCGTCGGGCTCCGGCTGCCCGCGGTCGCGGCCCTGCCAGGCTGCCGCCGCCATCACCGTGATGACGGCGAGCAGTGGGCCGTACGGCGCGAGCGCCACCACCAGCACCACCGACGCCACCAGGAAAAGCAGCGGTCCGCGCTTGTCCTTGGGGGTGTCGGCCCACTTGCGCCGCCCGGCCGAGGCCAGTCGGCGCAGACCGCGGGTGATCGTGATCAGTGGATGGAGGACGTCGGTGGCGCTGGCGGCCGCCGTCCGGGCCAGCTCCCGGCTCCGGGCGATCTGCGCTCTGTCTGTGCTCAGGATGCGGGGGAGGGGGCGCCGGGCCACTGCTGTCTCCTGGTGGTGCGTACGGATGGTGGTGCGTACGGACGTGCGGGGCGTCAGAACTTGATTCCGCCGAGGAGGCTCGCCAGGCTCTCGCCGCCGGCCTTGATACTCGGAGCAATGGCCGTGCTCGCGAGATAGAAGCCGAACAGCACCGAGACCATGGCGTGGGACGCCTTGAGCCCGTCCTTGCGGAAGAAGAGGAAGACGATGATTCCGAGCAGGACCACGCCTGAGATGGACAGGATCATTTGAGTTCTCCTGGTTCGTGGGGACAGTCACCATGAGTACTGCCAGGATCACAGGATGTATCCATACGATAAAAGGTGCAACTGGGTGGATTTACGCTGATTTCCCCCTGGTGGCGGAGTCGTCTTCGGCCGATTGATCCGGGCTCTCGTGTCCGACTGGGACTGCGGTGATCTTTACCTCCGGCGCAACGGGTCATGTGCCGCGGGAGCCAGTACCCTGGCGATTCACCTGAACGGTTGCACTGAGAGGCGGACCGGCGATGACTGAAGCCCCCGACCCCGAGGTCGTGGAGCTGGCGACCAAGATCTTCGACCTGGCCCGGCAGGGGCAGACCGAGGCGCTCGTGGCGTATGTGGACGCGGGTGTTCCGGCCAACCTCACCAACGACCGTGGCGACTCCCTGGTGATGCTCGCCGCCTACCACGGCCATGCCGACACGGTGCGTGCCCTCCTCGCCCGGGGCGCCGAGGGCAACCGGATCAACGACCGGGGCCAGACCCCGCTCGCCGGGGCGGTCTTCAAGGGCGAGGAAGAAGTGATCAAGGCACTTCTGGAGGGTGGTGCCGATCCCGCCGCGGGTACTCCGTCGGCCGTCGACACCGCCCGGATGTTCGGCAAGACGCAGCTGCTCGAACTGTTCGGCGCACTCTGACACGTCCGCCTGACCAGGGCGGACACGAATAACGGGGGAGGCGGTAACGGGCCGCCGAAATTTCGGTCGCGGTGGATGGAACTGCCGAGTCATCATGACGTCGTGATTCACGGACGCGATGGCTGGGCAGTCGATGCCGCACCGCGCGGACCGTGACACGGTCCGCATGGGCCACCTACGAGAGGCAGAGGAAGATGGCTTACAGCAAGCAGGAAACGGCGGGCGCCCCGACGTGTTGTCACGCGGCCAGGTAATGCACGATCCCGGTTGCGTCGACGCTTGATGTGAGGCTGTTTCCCATGTTCGATCCGGTCATAGCGCCCAGCGGCACGCTGCTCGGCCTGCTCCAGCGGGGCCGCGGCGACGGCACACTGCACGCGCTCACCGCACCGCGAGCCGAAGCGCTCGCGGCCCTGAACCACTGTGTGCTGCGCGATCCCCGCCACGACTGGCAGGTGGAGAACCGCTCCCTTTACTACGCCCGTCTCTACCTCGACCTGAACGGCGGGACGAACGAGATCGAGGCGCACCTCTTCGACGTCGAGGACGTCCTCGACACCGAGGAGTCCCGCACCGGGCTCGCCCTCGCCGTCCTCGGCCACCTCGCCTCGTACGGCAGGCGGGACGCGCTCGAACTGCTGCGCAGGTACGCCGCCTCGGGCACCAACTGGGCCTGGGCCCTGGATGAACTGGCGCTGCGCGACGACGACGCCGGACTGCGCGCCCTCGCGGCACCCGTCCTGGCGCGTTTCGGGACCGATGCCGAGGGCGAGGCCGACCTGGCCGTCGCGGTGCGCGACGCGTTCGAGCCACGGCCCTGGCGGCTGTGGGCCGACGATCCGCGCGAATCCATCGCCACGCGCGTGCGTGCCGCTCAGGAGGCCGGCAGTTTCGACCGCTGGCAACGGCAGATGCGACCTACCGGGCCCCGTCCGGGGTGGAGCGTGCAGGCGGTCTTCGACTGGGCCCAGCAGGGTGTCGAGCGCGGCGCCGCGCTCCATGTCCCCGCCGCCCGTTGCCTCGCGGCCGTCGCCGGCCCCGAGGACCGGCCGGAGATCCTCCGGGCCGCCGAGGACGGCAGCGACGGAGCCCGCTGCACTGCCCTGCGCTATCTAGCCGACAGCAATGATCCGAGCGCCCCCGATCTGATCGAGGTCGCCGTGGCCACCGGCTCGGCGGCCGTGGTGGAGGCGGCCGTGGACGCCTTCGAACGGATGCGCAGCGTCGCCGCGATCGAGCGGGCACGCGGCTGGGCCCGCCGGCCCGACTCCCTCGGCGCCGCCGCCGGACGCATGCTCGCCTGCCGGGGCGGCTCCCGGGACAGCGACCTCGTCCTCGCGGCACTCAGGGAGGCCGTACGGGGGGAAGGCCCCGACGCGCCGACCCTGTGGACCCTCGTCGACGGCACCGGCCGGCTGGGTATCGTCTGCGCGGCGCCCGTACTCCGGCACATCTACCGCGAGACCGCCTCGTCCCATCTGCGCGGCCGGGCCGCTCGAGCCCTCGCCGCAACCGACCCCTCCTTCGCCACCGGCTTCGCCGTCGAGTGCCTGTGGGACTGCGAGGAGACCACCCGCGAGATCGCCGCCCGGCACGCCGAGACCGGTGACGCCCGGGTCGTCGAGCGACTGCGCAGGCTCGCGGCCGATCCGGCCGAGGAGGCCGAAGTCCAGACGGCCGTACGCAGCCGGATCGGACCGGACGCGGCCGCCATGTGACCGCCGCACTCCGGACGTGGCCGATCTTCACCGCATCCGGCGCGGGTGCGCCCCCGAAACGAACTCACCGGGCTCCGGCGCACCCCCCGGGTGAACTCGGGGCGACCCACGGGGCAGACGGGCATGGACACGGTCTGACCTGCTCGGGTGCGCAGGGCGACGCTCACAGGACGTTCCTCGTCCGGAAAGATCCACGTTGACGCGGCCACGTCCAGCACGGCGACAACACGGGTATGGGTGTTGTCATCGTGACCGAATCCTTTCCCCCGATGTGAACGGCGTGGCCCACTGCGCGCTCCAGACCTCCCGGCACCTCGTGGATCGCAGCCACTCTCCGCTCGTCGTCGCACCGGCCACCGCGGCCGGTGCCGGGCCCGGGGCCGATGCCCTGGCGCCATGTCCCGTCGTCCGTGTCCCCTCCCTCCCGCTCCCGGGTTACCCCCAGGGACCGGTGCACCCCGGTGAGCGGGGCCACCGGCAACTGGCCCTGCGTTTCCATGCCCCGCTGGCGGAGCGCGGCCTCGCGACGGGGACCGCGCCCTCGCCCGAGCCCGGGTTCCCCGCGCCCACCAAGTCGGTGAGCCTGTGGTGGCTCGCCACCGCCGGTACCGGCTGGGTGGCCCGGCGATGCACCGACCTGCTGCCGCAGCTCCTGACCCTCGCGGCCGACGAACTGCGGCACCGCGCGCGCGGGACGAGCGCCCGGCTCGATCTACGGGCCTAGGCGGCGGTGTCCGCGGCGCTCGCCGGGCTGTCGGTGACGGAGCGACAGCCGGAGGCCGCCTAGAAGATCATCCGCGGCGTACGGCCACGAAGCGCACCGGCGTGCCCGGTACCGCCTGGGCGGCGGCCGGGAGGTCGGCCGAGCGGACGACCGCGATCACCGGGTAGCCCCCGGTGGTCGGGTGGTCGGCGAGGAAGACCACCGGCCGGCCGTCGGGCGGGACCTGGACGGCGCCCAGCACCATGCCCTCACTGGGGAGTTCGCCGGACCGGGCCCGTTCAAGGGCGGGCCCCTCCGTGCGCAGCCCGATGCGGTTGCTGGCGGACGACACCCGGTAGACGCGGGAGGTGAAGGTCCGCACGGCCTCCGCTGTGAACCAGTCGTCGCGCGGGCCGGGCGTCACCCGCAGGACGAGTGCGGCCGGGGGTGCCGGCTGCGGGGCGACGTCCACGCGCGCGTGGAGCACTTCGGGACTCCCCAGGGGCAGCACCGCGCCGTCCGTGAGCGGCGGCGGGCCGAGACCCGACAGGAGGTCAGTGGAACGGCTGCCGAGCACCGGCTCCACTGCCACGCCGCCGGAGACGGCCACATAACTGCGTACCCCGGAGACGGCTGCTCCCACGTCCAGGAGCGCACCCGCAGGCACGGGCACCGGCGCTCCCCAGGCAACCGGGCGCCCGTCCACGGTCATCCGGCAGGGCGCGCCCGTCACCGCCACGGTGATCGTCGAACGGGGCCGCAGCGCACAGCCGTTGAGCGTGGTCTCCAGGACGGCCGCCTCGGGGCGGTTGCCGACCAGCCGGTTGGCGAGGGCGGCCGCAGGGCCGTCCAGCGCACCGGAGCGGGGGACGCCGAGGTGGGCGTGCCCGGGGCGGCCCCGGTCCTGGACGGTGGTGAGCGCTCCGGCGCGTACGACGGAGAGCGCGCGGTCCGTCATGCCGACCCCACCGATCCAGCCGGTCCCACGGGGACGAAGCGCACGCGCGTGCCCGGCGACAGCAGGGCGGCCGGCACGCGCGCGTGGTCCCACAGCACGGCGTCGGTGGTGCCGATCAGCTGCCAGCCGCCGGGCGACGAGCGCGGGTACACGCCCGTGTACGGGCCCGCCAGTCCCACCGAGCCCGCCGGGACCGCCGTACGCGGAGTGGCCCGGCGCGGGACGTCGTAGCGTGCCGGCAGGCCGGCGAGGTAGCCGAAGCCGGGGGCGAACCCGCAGAAGGCGACGCGGAACTCGGTGCTCGCGTGAATGCGGGCCACCTCCGCCGTGCAGACGCCCCACAGGGCGGCGACATCGGCCAGGTCGGGGCCGTCGTAACGCACGGGGAGCTCGACCACGTCACGCGCGCGTGGAGGCGTGGGCGCGATCTCGGTGGCGGTCAGCTCGGACGCCAGGCGGGCCGGGTCGGCGAGGCCGTCGAGGAGGACCGTGCGGGCCGCGGGGACGATCTCGCGGACCGACAGCGAGCCCTCCGCACGGCGGCGCAGCAACTCCGCGTGCAGGGCCTGGGCCTCGTCGCCCGAGGCCACCTCGACGAGCAGGGCGCCGTCACCGACGGGCAGCACCCTCATGCGAAGGCCTCCACCCGGACGCCCGACGTCTCCAGCCGCTCCCGGACCCGGCGCGCCAGGTCCACCGCGCCGGGAGTGTCCCCGTGCAGGCACAGGGAACGCGCGCGTACCTCGATGAGCGCCCCGGAGTGCGAGGTGACCGTGCCGAGACGCGCGAGGTCCACCGAGCGTTCCACGACGGCCTCCGGATCGCTGAGCAGGGCGCCGTCCCGGCCGCGCGGGACGAGCGTGCCCTCCTCGGTGTACGCGCGGTCCGCGAACGCCTCCGTGACGGCCGGCAGACCCGCCTTCGCGGCCAGTTCCAGCAGCCGCGAACCGGGCAGCCCAAGGACGGGCAGCGCGGCGTCCGCGAGGAGCACGCCCTCGACGACCGCGCCTGCCTGCTCCTCGTCGTGCACGACGCGGTTGTAGAGCGCGCCGTGCGGCTTGACGTACGACACGCGCGAGCCCGCCGCGCGCGCGAACACCTCCAGGGCGCCGATCTGGTAGGCCACTTCGGCCGCCAGTTCGGCGGGCGGCACGTCCATCGCGCGCCGCCCGAACCCCGCCAGGTCCCGGTAGGAGACCTGGGCGCCGATCCGTACGCCGCGCGCGGCCGCCAGCTCGCACACCCGCCGCATGGTGGCCGCGTCCCCCGCGTGGAAGCCGCAGGCCACGTTGGCGCTCGTGACGACGGTCAGGAGCTGTTCGTCGTCGGTCAGCCGCCAGCGGCCGAAGCCCTCGCCGAGGTCGGCGTTCAGATCGATGGAGGTCATGGATCCTTCGCTACTCCTTCTCAGGCCACGCGGTACTGCTCGTCGCGGGCGTCGGTGAGGAACATCTGCCCCGGTGCGTGGGTGATGGCGAACGGCGGGCGTGAGGCCATCACCGCGGCCTGCGGGGTCACACCGCAGGCCCAGAACACCGGGATGTCGTCCGGTTCGGCGTCCACCGGTTCGCCGAAGTCGGGGCTCTGCAGGTCGTCGATGCCCAGCACCGACGGGTCGCCGCAGTGTACGGGGCTGCCGTGCACCGCCGGGAGCAGACTGCTCTCCCGGATGGCGGCCGGCAGATGCTCCGGCGGCACCGGGCGCATGGACACCACCAGCGGGCCGTGCAGCCGGCCCGCCGGACGGCACTCGCGGCCGGTCACGTACATCGGCACGTTGCGGCCCTGCTCGACGTGGCGGATCGGGACGCCCGCCTCGGACAGCGCCCACTCGAAGGTGAAGCTGCAGCCGATCAGGAACGACACCAGGTCGCCGCGCCAGTGCGCGCGCACGTCCGTCGGCTCCTCCACCAACTCCCCGTCCCGCCACACCCGGTAGCGCGGCAGATCGGTGCGCAGGTCGGCGCCGTCCGCGAGGACGGTGGACCAGGAGCCGGCGTCCGTGACGTCGAGCACCGGACAGGGCTTGGGGTTGCGCTGGCAGAACAGCAGCATGTCGTACGCCCAGTCGGCGGGCACCGAGATCAGGTTGACCTGGGTGTGGCCCGCCGCGACCCCGGCGGTGGGGCCCGCGAGCCCGGCGCGGATGCGGATCCGGGCGTCCTTCGGGCTCCACGCGTGCGCGTGCTCGTCGACGAGGGTGAGGGGCCGGTCGTCGGTCATGGTCAGGGGGCCGTGTTCCGTGCGGTTCACGCGAGTTCCTTTCCGCGGGTCTCCGGCAGCCCGAGCAGCGCCAGGGCGGCAAGGGCGTAGCCGATCGCGCCGAAGACCAGCGCGCCGCCCACACCCCAGCTGTCGGCCAGGAAGCCGACCGTGGTCGGGAAGACGGCGCCCACCGCTCGACCGGTGTTGTACGTGAAGCCCTGCCCTGTGCCGCGCACCGCCGTCGGGTACAGCTCGCTCAGGAACGACCCGAAGCCGCTGAAGATCGCCGACATGCAGAACCCGAGCGGGAAACCGAGCACCAGGAGCAGGGTGTTGGAACCGCTCGGGATGTTGGCGTACGCCAGGATGCACACGGCCGACAGCAGCGCGAAGAGCCAGATGTTGCGCCGGCGGCCCAGCCGGTCGGTGAGGTAGCCGCCGGTGAGATAGCCGAGGAACGCCCCGGAGATCAGGAACGTCAGGTAGCCGCCGGTGCCGACGACGGAGAGGCCGCGCTCGCTCTTCAGGTACGTCGGCACCCAGGTGGCGAGGGTGTAGTAGCCGCCCTGGACGCCGGTGGAGAGCAGGACGGCGAAGAAGGTGGTGCGCAGCAGGCCGGGCTTGAAGATCGCCGTGAACGAGGCCTTCTCGGTCCTCTGCTCCCGCACGGCGATCGCCTCCGGCGAGTCCTGCACCTTGCGACGCATCCAGATGACCAGGAGTGCGGGCAGCGCGCCGGTCCAGAACATGATCCGCCAGGCCATGTCGTCGCCGACGAACGAGAAGACCAGCGTGTACATGATCGCGGCGAGCGCCCAGCCGACCGCCCAGGAACTCTGGATCGCGCCGAGGGTACGGCCCCGGTGCTTGGCGCTCGCGTACTCGGCGACCAGGATCGCGCCGACCGCCCACTCGCCGCCGAAGCCAAGGCCCTGGAGGGCGCGGAATACCAGCAGCGTCTCGTAGTTGGGCGCGAAACCGCAGGCGACCGTGAAGACCGCGTAGGTGATCACCGTGATCATCAGCGCCTTGACGCGGCCGACCCGGTCGGCCATGACGCCCGCCAGGGCGCCGCCGATCGCGGAGACCACGAGGGTGACGGTGGTGAACAGGCCGGTCTGGCCGCTGTCCAGGCCGAAGTACGCGGCCAGCGCGACCATGCTCAGCGGCAGCGTGAAGTAGTCGTAGGAGTCCAGGGCATAGCCGCCGAACGCGCCCGCGAAGGCGCGGCGGCCGCGCGGTCCGAGAGCCCGCAGCCAGCCCAACGCCCCGTCGTCGGCGGGGCGTTGGGCTGTCGCGGGCTGTGCGTCGGTGGTCAGGGCCTGCGGTGGAGGGGTCGTGCTCATGGGCACCTCGCAGAGGGAGGACGGAGGGTGCGTGAGGGACTGAGCCGTGCCGTGCGGAGCCGTGCTGCGCCGTCGGGGAGCGACGCTGTTCGTAGCAACGTAGAGGATCGTTGAACGATCCTTCAATACCCGTGTTGTTTCGTTCTTGTATCTGCGATTGAATTCCGGGCATGGCAGAGCAGCTGGCGGGACTGGCCGACGACCGCGCCCTCCTGGGCCGCACCAGCACGGCCGAACGGGTTTCGGACATCCTCAGGAGCCGTATCGCCGAGGGGTTCTTCCCGCCCGGGACCCGGCTGTCGGAGGACAGCATCGGCGGCGCGCTCGGCGTCTCCCGCAACACGCTGCGCGAGGCGTTCCGGCTGCTCACGCACGAACGGCTGCTCGTCCACGAGTTGAACCGAGGCGTCTTCGTCCGGGTCCTGACCGTCGAGGACGTCGAGGACATCTACCGCACCCGCGGCCTCGTCGAGTGCGCCGTCGTACGGGGTCTCGGTGAGCCGCCGTACGCTCTGGACGGCCTTGCCGAGGCCGTGGCGGAAGGGCAGCGGGCGGCGCGCGAAGGTGACTGGAAAGTGCTGGGCACGGCCAATATCCACTTCCACCGGGAACTGGTCGCGCTCGCCGGGAGCGACCGCACGAACGAGCTGATGCGCAGCGTCTTCGCCGAACTGCGCCTCGCCTTTCACGTGGTGGACGACCCGCGCCGGCTGCACGAGCCGTACCTCGCGCGCAACCAGCAGATCCTGCAGGCGCTGCAGGCGGGGGACAGGGGCGAGGCCGAGAAACTGCTCGCCGTGTACCTCGGCGACTCGCTGGAGCGAGTGGTCGAGGTGTACCGCCGGCGGGTGGGCGAGGAGGGGGCTTTCTAGGGCGAGGGGCTGTATCGACATGCGGCCCTTCCCCCACTCTCGGCTTCGCTCGAGCGGGGGACCCCCATCGTGGGCGCGACAAGCCCCCACCGACCCGCACCCGGGGAACAACCGGTGGGCGCCCGGCCGACCGCCGGAGGCGATCCGGTAGGCGCCCGGCCGACCGCCGGAGGCGATCCGCGTCGTTTGGGTCGTTGTCAGACCGAGGACCTAGTCTGTGCACCGTGACTTCGCCTGCATCGACGGACAGTGTTCCGCCCCAGCTCAGCGCGGGGCCGCGCCCCGCGCCGGGCCCGGCCGCCGACGAGGGACTGGCGCGGCGGCTGCGCGCGCTCGCCTGCACCGCGCCGCTGCACGACCTCGACGCCCGCAAGGCCAACCTCGCGGGCGAGTACTCGGTCTACGGCATGGCGGAGGTGGCCCTCGCGGCCATCGACCTGGTCACCCTGAACATGGACTTCGACACCGGCGCCGACCACGACCAGATAGTCGCCCGGCTCATCCCGCGCATCGCCGCCCAGGCCCCGCGGCGGCCCGTCGCCGAGCACGAGCGGGTGGCCCGCTGGGTCCTGGAGAACCTGATCAACGTCGGCAGCGTGGACCGCGGCTTCCGGGCCGTATACGGCACGTTCGCGCCGGACGGCACGTATGTGCGCCGTGACTACGACTTCAAGCTGATCGAGGAGGTCCCCGGCCCCGGCGGCTCGGTCTATCTCCGTACGACGGACGAGGCGGTCAACGTCCTCGTCGGCGCCCTCGACACCGATGTCACCAGCGCGCAGATCGCCGCCGAGGTCAAGCTGGAGGTGCTGATCAGCCGGGGCCGCCTCGCCGACGCCCAACTGGCTGCCGAGCAGGCCCGGTACCGCACGGTCCAGTACTCGGAGACGCTGCGCAGGGCGCTGGACGCGACCCGGCGCAACGTCCGGGCGGTGGACTGGCTCAACACCGTCCCCGACATGATCGCCGAGGCCCTCGACCACGTCGCCGACCGGTACCGCCACGAGAACGCGATCCTCACCAACATCCGCAAGGCGCGCGACGAGTCCGAGGACCCGGAGCAGAAGCGGCGTGCCGCCGAGCTGGTGGACATCGTGAAGGACTGCATCCGGCGGCACACCCAGTTGCAGTCCCGGCTGCTGGAGGCCGGACCGCTGTTCCGTGCCGAGCAGGACCGGCAGGCCTTCGCCACGCCCATGACGACCTCGGGGACGGACCTGTACGGGCATCTGCTCGCACCGGTCCTGCCGATGCCCCTGGAGCAGGCGGTCCGGGTCACCGACGCGTTCTTCGCGCACGGGACGGGATTGCGTACGCCGGTGTCGGTGCGGGTGGGCGACCTCGTCGACATACTGCTGACGCCGCCCATGGAGCGGGAGCATCTGGGCGCGGAGATGCCGGAGCCGGATCTCATCGCAACGCCGGACGACAGTCGGTTCAGTGAGGAGCAGTTGGCTGCGGCCATGGAGCTGCTGGATCTGCCGGCGGATGCGCCGCGGCGGCTGTCGGGGTTGCTTGCGGAGGCTCGGCGTCAGGATGCCGATCTGCCTTATCTGGTTGCGTTGTTGGCGGTGCATGCGGCCAGTCCACCGGTTGGTACGGCTTATCGGCAGGGCGAGGAGAAGTTGTTGTTCGCCGTGGACGACGGGGCGGAGTTGGACGATCCCGAGTTCGGCGGGGCCGATCTGATAGTGGGGACGGCTTTGTTGGACACGGTGGGGATGGCAGCCGGCAGGACGGAGGCTGCGTGATGTTGTCTTTCGGCTGCGGGCCGTCTGTGACTGGTCGCGCCCACGATGGGGGTCCCCCCTCGAGCGAAGCCGTGAGTGGGGGAGGAGCCGCACATGTCACAACCCCGCACCCCTAGGTGGGTAATCCGCCCCTCTGTTGTCAAGTCCAGGGAGTTGCAGTCGTGACTGAGCACGTCGAGTGGAGTGAGCCGGAGGCCGGTGCGCCGCCGGTGACCGCCGCCGTCACGCCCGCCGACGCCGCCGACGCGGCGCGGCTCGTCGCCTTCGGGTTGCAGCCCAAGTTGCAGCCCGCGCGTGACCAGGAGTACACGGAACTGCTCCGGCGCTACCGCGAGGATCCGCCCTTCGCGCGGCTCGCCGACGCCGTGGCGGCCGGTCTCGGACTGGTCGTGCTGGAGGTGTCCCCGCGCGCTGGGATGGCCGTGACCGCCGCGGAGGACTCGGTGTTCGCGGTGCGGATGGGCGACTACGCGCGCCGGACGTCCGCCGACGGCGGGGACCGGTTCCTGCACGGGCTGGCGCATCTCGCCGTCGCCGCCATGGCTTTCCCGAGGCCGGAGGACCTCGCCGACGACGGGTACATCGGGCGCGTCTCGGTCAACGGCGTCGACGCGTTCGTACGGCAGGCCTGCCGGCGGCTGGAGGAACGTGCCGAGGAGCAGGGCGAGAACACCGACCCGGCCACGGACGCGCCGGGTCTGGAGGCCGCCTGGCGGATCTGGGTCAGACGCAGTGCGACCGGTGCCACCAAGGACGCGCGCCGGCTCGCCGGTTCGACGACCGGCATCGTCGGCAAGGCCGTCGCCTTCCTCACCGACTCCGGGTTCCTGCAGCGGACCGGGGACGACAACGGCGGTACGTACCGGACCACGGCCCGCTACCAGCTCCAGGTGCGGGACATGGCGGGCAGCGCCGCGATGGCGGAGCTGCTGGAGCTGGGCGTCGTTCCCGTCACCGACGGGACGCCGACCCTGCTGCCCGCCGACGACACCGACGACCTGGAACTGGTGGCCGACGCCGGGCTGCCGTTCCACGCCCCGGCTCAGTCCTGAAACAGTCCTGAACACCCTCACCTGCCGAAGACTTACGAGAGTCCGCCATGTACGAGCTGTCCCGGGTCCGCCTCTATTCCATCGGGCCCGCCGGTGCGCGCTATGCCGACACCGTGCTTGACCTGCGCGGTGTGGGCGAGCCCGTGCCCGACCCCGCGCCCGCCCAGGCGGAGTTCTTCGAGGAGGAGCCCGTCGGCCCGCCGCGCCGGCCCGCCCCCGCCGGTGTGCTCTTCCTGGAGAACGGCGGCGGCAAGTCCGTCCTGCTCAAGCTGATCTTCTCCGTGATGCTGCCGGGCCACCGCAACACCCTCGGTGGCGCGAGCTCCGGCGTGCTGCGCAAGTTCCTGCTCGCGGACGACTGCGGGCACGTGGCGCTGGAGTGGCAGCACGTGCTGACCGGCGAGTGCGTCGTGGTCGGCAAGGTCAGTGAGTGGCGAGGGCGTCAGGTCTCCAACGACCCGCGGAAGTTCGCCGAGGCCTGGTACTCCTTCCGGCCCGGGCCCGGTCTGAGTCTGGACAACCTGCCCGTCGCCGAGTCCACCGCCGTCCGGTCGTCCGTCGAGGGCCAGTCGGGCGCGCAGGGCCGTCGGCGCACGATGAAGGGCTTCCGGGACGCCCTCACCGAGGCGGGCAAGGCGTACCCGCATCTGGAGGTGCACTGGGAGGAGATCCACGACCGGTGGATCGAGCACCTCGGCGACCTCGGCCTCGACCCCGAACTCTTCCGCTACCAGCGGGAGATGAACGCCGACGAGGGCGAGGCCGCCGGCCTCTTCGCGGTCAAGAAGGACTCCGACTTCACCGACCTGCTGCTGCGCGCGGTGACCGACACCCGCGACACCGACGGCCTCGCCGACCTGGTCAGCGGCTTCGGCAACAAGCTCGGGCGGCGCGCCGAGCTGATCGCCGAACGGGAATTCACTGCCGGGTCGGTCGACCTGCTCGGCCGGATCGTCGAGGCCGCCGAGGCCCGCTCTCGCGCGCGCGAGATCCACACCGGGGCCGAGCGTCGTACGAGGACCCTGGCGCGGCGGCTGTCCGCGCGCGGCGCCCAGGAACGCGTACGAGCCGGCGACCTCGCCCAGCGGGTCACCGCCGCCGCGTACGCCGTGACGCACTCCGAGGCGGCCCGGGAGCGCAGCGCGCTGATCGCCGCCGAACTCGCCTACCGGCACGCCTCGTTGGCGCTCGCCGCCGCCGAGAAGTCGGCCGCCGCGCAGAAGCGCGAGCTCGCCGACGCGCGCACCCTGCACTCCGCCTGGCAGGCCGCCGAGGCGGTGCTGCGCCACCGCGCCGCCGCCGACCGGGTCACGCGCGTGGCCGCCGCGATCCAGGAGGCAGAGAGGGACGCGGCGCCCGCGCTGGCCGCCCGGGCCAGGGCCGCCGTCGATGTCGTACGGGCCCTGCACGCGGCCGCGGAGGGCGCCGAAAGCCTCGCCAACGAGGAGGAGGAACGCTCGGCTGCCCTCCAGGGGGTCAGCGACTCGGCGTACCGGGACTCCACCTCCGCCGCCACCGAGGCACAGCGCGCCCGCAGCGAGGCCGGGCATCTGCGGCAGCGGCTGACCGAGGTCGAGCAGGAAACCGCCGAGGCGGTGCGCGCGGGCTGGCTCGACGACAGCACGCCCGACGCCGACCCCGCGCGCGCGGCCCTCGCCGCCAGCGACGCCGAGAAGGCCGCGGTCGCCGCCTGGGACACCGCACGGGAGGCATCGCACCGGGCCACCGAGCACGCGCGTGAAGCCGCCGCGGCCGAGTCCCGCGCGGAGCTGACAGCGGCGCGGGCGGAGGACGCGGCCGCGGCCGCCGAACGCTCCTACGAGGCCGAGCGCCGCCTCGCCGAGGCCCTGGCCGCCGAAGAGCGGCTGGCCGAACTGCTGAGCCTGACCGGCGGTGACGCGCGCTCCTCCGTGGTCCCGCAGCCCCGGCAGGACATGGACGACGACAACCACGGGGCTCTCACTCCCGAGGACCTCGACCGCTTCGCCGACGAGCTGCGCGAACTGCTCGACGACGCCGTCTCCTCCGCAGAGCGGCAGCTCTTCGAGCTGCGTACGGCCGCCGCCGACGACTCCCGCATCCTCGGCGCGCTCGGTGACGGCGGACTGCTCCCGCCCGGCCCGGACGTGCTGGCGACCGTCGAGTACCTCGGGGAGCACGGCATCCCCGCGCTGCCCGGCTGGCGCTACCTCGCACAGGCCGTCGACCCGGCCGACCACGCGCGCGTGCTGGCCGCGCGGCCGGAACTGGTCGACGGCGTGATCATCACCGACCCCGCCACCCACGCGCGTGCCCGCGAGGCACTGAGCGAGGCCGCGCTGCTGCCGCGGTCCGCCGTGGCCGTCGGTACGGCGGCCGCCCTGCTCGCGCCGACGCCGGCGCCCGACTCCGAGAACGGTGACGTCTTCCTCGTACCGCCGAACCCGGCCATGCACGACGAGCACGCCGCCGACGAGGAGCGGCAGGCGCTGCGTGCGCGGGCCACCGAGCGGGACGAGGAGATCCGGGCGCTCGCGGCGCGGCTGGGCAAGGACCGGGAGCTGGCGGCGCGGCTCGCCTCCTGGCGCACCGGCTGCCCGGCCGGGCGGCTCGTCGAGCTGGCCCAGGCCGCCCGGGAGACGCGGGAGTTCGCCGAGGAGTCCGAGGACGAACTCGCCGAGGCGCGGACCGTGCGGGCCGAGGCCGACGAAGCCGCCGCCGAGGCCGCGCAGGTCCGGGACGAGCGGCAGGAGGCGGCCCAGAAGGCCCGCCGTGCCGCCGACGCCCTCGCCGGGCTCGCCTTCCGGCTGCGGGAGCGGGCCGGCTGGCAGGTCAAGCTGCGCGAACTCGCCGACGAGGCCACCGAGTCGGAGGCCCGCGCCCAGTCCTGCCTGGAACGGGCCCGGGCCGCCGACGAGGACCGGCGTGCCGCCCAGCGTGCCGCAGATGACGCCCGCCGCACCGCCCGTGCGTTGCGCGCCGAGCGCTCCGAGATCGCGGGCGCCCCCGATGACGTACCGGAGAGCGACGCTGCGGATCCGACGGCCTCCCTGCCCGCCTTCCGTGAGGCCTATCGGGCCGCCTCCCAGCTGTACGAGAAGGTCGGCGTCGGCGCCGATCTGCGGGCCGAGCAGGCGCGGGCGGAGAGCGACGAGAGTGCCGCGCGGGCTGATCTGGACCGGCTGAGCAACAAGGTCCGCACGCGCGCGCAGCAGCTGCTCCAGTCGCCCGACGGCTCCGACGGCCCGTCCCGGCAGGCCGCCGTCGCCCGGGCCGAGGAGCTGGTGCAGCTCCTGGAGGCCCGGATGTCCCACGCGAGCGAGCAGCTCGGGCGCCTGCGTGGCGAGGCCGAGCGGCACGCGCCCGAGGACGGCGAGGCGCACACCGACCTGCCCGAGGAGCAGCAGCCGCGCGACGCCGAGCACGCACAGGCACTGCTGCGCACGGCCACAGCCGAACTCGCCTCGCGGACCGAGGCGTTGAGCCGGGCCCAGGAGGCGCACGCCGAACTCCTCGCAGCCCACCGCGCCGCCGAGGACGCGGCCGGCGGGTTCGACGAGATCGCGGCGATGCTGCGGGATCTGCTGCGGGAGCACACCTCGGAGGACGAGCAGGAGGAGACCGAGCCGTATCCCGGCAGCCCGGAGGAGGCCCGGCAGTCCGCCGCCGAGGCCCGACGGTCCCTGCGCGGCTGCGCCGCCGACCTGTCGGCCGCCGAGGCCGCCGTGCGCGAGGCGAGCGACATCCTCGTCCGGCACGCCAACTCCACGCGCTACGAGCAGGTCCGCACCCCCGCCCGGCAGCAGATCCGCGAGCTGCCCGCCTCCGCGCTGCCCGAGCACGCCCAGAAGTGGGCCGACGCCTTCGCACCCCGACTCCGCGTCCTCACCGACGAGTTGGAGCAGTTGGAGCGGAACCGGGACTCGATCGTGGACCGGCTGAGAGGGCTCGTGGAGTCGGCGCTCGCCACCCTGCGGTCCGCCCAGCGGCTGTCCCGGCTGCCCGAAGGGCTCGGCGAGTGGTCCGGGCAGGAGTTCCTGCGCATTCGCTTCGAGGAGCCCGACCAGGCCACTCTTACCGAGCGGCTCGGCGAGGTCGTCGACGAGGCGACCCGGGCCGCCGTCAAGAAGAACTCCGACCTGCGGCGCGACGGCATGTCCCTGCTGCTGCGCGGGGTCGGCGCGGCGCTCCAGCCCAAGGGCGTCGCCGTCGAGATCCTCAAGCCGGACGCCGTACTGCGCGCCGAGCGCGTGCCCGTCGGGCAGATGGGCGACGTGTTCTCCGGTGGCCAGCTGCTGACCGCCGCCATCGCCCTGTAC
This sequence comes from Streptomyces sp. NPDC006602, assembly GCF_042870385.1. NCBI lineage: Bacteria > Bacillati > Actinomycetota > Actinomycetes > Kitasatosporales > Streptomycetaceae > Streptomyces > Streptomyces sp. NPDC006602. Next base: position 294,849 of record NZ_JBIAHG010000008.1, read on the forward strand.
TGCACGATGGCCGCGCTTCGGTCCAACGACCGGGGGCGCGACAAGCAACGGCACGCCGGCACGCTGTTCCTGGACAACCCGATCGGACGCGCCAACGCCACCTACCTGCTGGAGCTCCAGCGGGCCGTGTCGGACGCGCTGGGCGTCCAGCTCCTCTACACCACCGGCCTGTTCGACACGACCGCGCTCGCCGAGTTCCCGCTGGTCATCCGGCTGCGCAACGACGCCGACCTCAGGGCGGGCCTGAAGTACATCAGCGTGGAGGAGCACCTCCGGCCGGGGCTGCCGCAGCAGGCCCCGGCCGGAGACGGTGAAGCGGTGCACAGTGAGATCACGGCGACACGGATGTTCAAGCGCCCAGCGCCGCAAGGGGCATGACAACCATCAGATGACCAACGGCATCAGGTGATCACGCGCATCAGGTGATCATGGTCGGCACCGTCCACCGACTGGACGGGGCTGGCCGTTCCTCTGCCGTTCTCCGGGTTCGCGGCCTTCTCCTCAGCTGCGTTCGGGCTGCTTCTGCGTGCGGGTCATGGCTCAACTCTCACTGCCGGTGGACCCGGTTCGGGCCGCATCTGCGGGAAACCCTTGACGCGGCGGTCGTCCGGCCCGGATTCTGTTGCGCATAGCGCTCGCTCATGCGCCATGTGACACATCATGTTACCGAAGCGTCCGGCACTCGGAAGGGGGCCGAGCAGTACGGATCAGCGCGGACCGGTTCGAACCGACGAAGGTTCGACGAAGGTTCGGCAAAGGTCCGGCGCCGAGTGAACTCCTCGCTCGAGCAGAACTCCTTGCTTCCGCACTCCCTGCTGTCGGACCAACGACGGTCCGCACTCCCTGATCAACCTGGACCACACAGGTCCGGACCGAGCGTCCCGGACCGAGAGGGGGGCCCGTGATTCCCGTCTGCCGCTTCGAAAACCTCCCCGAGGGCGAGTCCGTCCGCGTCGAGACGACGCCACCCATCGCCGTGTTCCGTACCGAGGACGGCGAGCTGTACGCCATCGACGACACCTGCACCCACCAGGACGCCTCCCTCTCCGAGGGCTGGCTGGAGGGCTGTCTGGTCGAATGCCCGCTGCACGCGGCTTCATTCGATCTCCGCACCGGACAACCGACCTGCCTCCCGGCCCGGCGGCCCGTCCGCACCCACCGCGTCAGCGTTGACGACGGCGTGATCCATGTCCATGTCGCCGCGGAGGAGGGCAGTGCCGCATGAGGACCGTGACTGTCGTCGGCGCCTCCCTCTCCGGCCTGTACGCGGCCCGGGAACTGCGCTCCCAGGGCTTCGACGGACGCTTGGTGATCGTCGGCGACGAACCACACCGCCCGTACGACCGGCCTCCCCTCTCCAAGGACTTCCTCACCGGCCGCGCGAGCGAGGAACACCTCGCCCTCACGGACGACGAGGAGACCACCGGACTCGACGCCGAGTGGCTGCTCGGCAAACGCGCCCGCGGCCTCGACGCCCGCGGCCGGACCGTGCTGCTCGACGACGGCCGTACGGTGTCCACCGATGGCGTCGTCATCGCCACCGGCGCCTCGGCCCGCCGTCTGCCGGGCTCCCGACTCACCGGGGTCCACACCCTGCGTACCCTCGACGACGCCCACGCCCTGCGCGACGAACTCGCCGGCGGTCCGCGTCAGGTCGTCGTCATCGGCGGTGGCTTCATCGGTGCCGAGACCGCGTCCTCCTGCGCCGGCCTCGGCCACACCGTCACCGTCGTCGAGGCCGCCGCTCTCCCGCTCGTGCCCCAACTCGGCCCCGAGATGGCCGCCGTGTGCGCCGCACTGCACCGGCGGGGCGGGGCGGACCTGGTCACGGGCACCGGAGTGGCTGCACTGCGCGGCACGGTCGCCGTCACCGGCGTCGAACTCTTCGACGGCCGTGTCCTGCCCGCCGACACGGTGATCGTCGGCATCGGCGCCACCCCCAACACCGCCTGGCTGGCGGGCTCGACGCTCGCCCTGCACGACGGTGTGCTGTGCGACGACGGCTGCGTGACGGCCCTGCCGCAGGTGGTCGCCGTCGGCGACGTCGCCCGCGTGGGCGGCACCCGCGCCGAACACTGGACGTCCGCGACGGAGCAACCCCGGGTCGCCGTGGCCAACCTGCTCGCCGGGCGCACGCTGGAGACCGCGGGCTCACTGCCGTACTTCTGGTCGGACCAGTACGGCGCCCGCATCCAGTTCGCCGGCCGTCGGCGGGACGGGGACACTGTCCGCATCGCCGAGGGTGAACTCACCGACGGTGCACCGGCCGAAGGCGGCTTCCTCGCCCTGTACGAGCGGGACGGCCGTACGAACGCGGTGCTCTCCGTGGACCGGCCGCGCCCCTTCATGCGGGCGCGACGCGAACTCGTACGCGGAGGAAGCAGGCCGCAGCCGGCCGCGCTGTGAACGCCACCGGCCCGGAGGCCGCCGGTCTGGAAGCCGTCGGCCCGGACGCCACCAGCCTGGAAGCCGTGAGTCGTTCGCCGGACCGGCCCGATCGGGTCTTCAGGAGTGCGACAGCTGCCCCGCGCCACCCTGCCGACGTATCCGCTCCTGGGTCCGCTCGGCGGCCCGTGCCTGACGTCGTGCCCTGCGCCGCTCGCGCCGCAGGGCACGCGCGGAGCTGCTGGGCGTGGAGACCACGCCGTAGCGCTGGATCCACACCTGGCGGGTCACCCAGACGTCGAGGGCGCCCCAGGTGGCCACCACTGTGCCGGCGACGCTGCTGAGCACCATGGGGAACGCCAGCCAGGACCCGGCCATGGTGCACAGGAAGGCCACCATCGCCTGGATCAACGTCACGGCGATGATCAGCACCGCTCGCACCGCCGACGTCCGCACCGGATCGGGCAACCGGCGCCGCCGCGCAGGTTCCTCGACCCACAACCGCCGGTATTCGGGCGGCTCCTGAGCCACACCGCGCTCCATGCGCTCAACGGGGTCCGCCGCGCTCCTGTACGCCGCCGTCCGGCCCTCGCCCGTCGGAATGTCGTGATCAGGCGCCTCGGGTTGCCGCTGCGCCGTCGAATGCGCCACCCCGCCGTCAGGCAGCGCCTCTTGTCGCTCCGCCGTGCCCATCACCGTGTCACTCCCCACCGCCAGCAGTCCGCTCGACCCGTGTCCGAAGACCCGGCTCCCCAGTGGCTGCCCGGCTTGCGCTGATTTACGCCGCCCGGGTGCGGGTTGCGGCTCCTGTGGCCGATTCCGCCCCCAACTCCCATGAAGAACGACGAACGAATCCCCTCCAAGATTCCCAACGAACGCAAAATTCCGGCCAACTGGGCGCGCGGGTCGATCACGTCCCCAGCAAGGGCCACCGAGGAAAGACAGGAGGTGATCTCCTCCTATGAGCGGACAACTCCCCATGTCTCGCCCTCGGCGCGGAAGTTCAGCTTCCGGACGCGTCTTCGAGTTGCGTGTGCGTCAGTAGTAGGCTCGCGCCGTTTGTTGACGCACATCTGTACCCCTGCCGGTGGGGGTCGAGCTGGGGGAGGCCATGCGCTTTCGCGGGAAATCGATCCGCCGGAAGATCGTGGCGCTGCTCCTCGTGCCGCTGGTGTCCCTGATCGCGATCTGGGGCTTCGCCACGGTACTCACGGGCCGGGAAGTCGCCCAGCTCTTCCAGGTGTCGTCCGTCGTCGAGAAGATCGGCTACCCCACCGAGGACACCGTCCGGGTCCTCCAGCAGGAACGCCGGCAGACCCTCGTCTACCTCGCCGACCCCCGGGCCTCCGACGCGCTGTCCGCGCTGCGCAGCACGCGCAGCGCCACCGACGACGCCATCGTCAAGATCCGTCAGAACGCCAAGGATCCCGACGTCCGCGACGCGCTGGACGCCGACGACGACGAACACCTCACCACCATCCTGGACGCGTTGGACGGCATCGACTCCCTGCGTCGCAGCGTCGAGGAGGGCACGGTCAGCCGGACCCAGGCCCTCGACCTCTACAACCGCCTCGTCGACCCCTGCTACGCCCTGCTGGCCTCCGTCGACGGGGTCGACAGCGTGGAGCTGGACAAGCAGGCCCACGTCCTGGTGAACATCACCCGCGCCCGCGAACTGCTCTCCCGCGAGGACGCCCTGCTGGGCTCAGCGCTGGTGGTCGGAAAACTCTCCCGAGAGGAGATCCGCGACGTCTCCGACCTCGCCGCCCAGCGCACCCTGATGTACGACATCAGCCTGCCGGTGCTGCCCGCGGCGGAGCGCGAACGCTATGAACGCTTCTGGAAGAACGCCACCACCGCCCCGCTGAGGTCGGCGGAACAGGCCGTCATCTCCTCCGACCCCGGCCCGCCCCCCGGTGCGGTGACCGCCAAGAGCTGGGACGCCGCCGCGGGGAGCGCCCTCGACGAGCTCGCCACGCTCAACGACCAGGCCGGCGACCGCTATCAGGACCGCGTGCGCCCGGATGCCATCAGCGTCATCGTGAAGGCCGCCGTCGCCGGTCTCCTGGGCCTGGCCGCCCTGTTCTTCTCGCTCGTCCTGTCCGTGCGCGTCGGCCGCGGCCTCATCCGTGACCTGCGGCAACTGCGCCTGGAGGCCCACGAGGCGTCCGGTGTTCGGCTGCCCAGCGTGATGCGCCGCCTCTCCGTGGGTGAGCAGATCGACGTGGAGACCGAGGTCCCGCGCCTGGAGTACGACAAGAATGAGATCGGCGAGGTCGGCCAGGCCCTCAACACCCTGCAACGCGCCGCCGTCGAGGCCGCCGTCAAGCAGGCCGAACTCCGGGCCGGCGTCTCCGAGGTCTTCGTGAACCTCGCCCGCCGCAGCCAGGTCCTCCTGCACAAGCAGCTCACCCTGCTCGACGCCATGGAGCGGCGGACCGAGGACACCGACGAACTCGCCGACCTCTTCCGCCTCGACCACCTGACCACCCGTATGCGCCGACATGCCGAGGGCCTGGTGATCCTCTCCGGCGCCGCCCCCTCCCGGCAGTGGCGTAAGCCCGTCCAACTCATGGACGTCGTACGCGCCGCCGTCGCCGAGGTCGAGGACTACGAGCGCATCGAGGTCCGCCGGCTGCCCCGGGTCGCCGTCACCGGCCCGGCCGTCGCGGACCTCACGCACCTCGTCGCCGAACTCCTCGAGAACGCCACGGTGTTCTCCCCGCCCCACACCGCCGTCCAGGTCCTCGGCGAGCGCGTCGCCAACGGCTTCACCCTGGAGATCCACGACCGCGGCCTCGGCATGGCCGCCGACGCGCTCCTGGACGCCAACCTCCGGCTCGCCGAGACACCGGAGTTCGAGCTGTCCGACACCGACCGGCTGGGCCTGTTCGTGGTCAGCCGGCTCGCCCAGCGGCAGCACGTCCGGGTCTCCCTCCAGCCGTCCCCCTACGGCGGCACCACGGCCGTCGTCTTCATCCCCGACACCCTGCTGACGGACGACGTCCCGGACACCAACGGCATCGGCTTCCGCCTCGACCGGCCACGGCCCTCCAAGGAGGCCGAGCTGGAGGAGGCCCGTCGTGCCCCGCTCTCCCAGGCGCCGGGGCAGCTGCCGGGCCTGCCGGCCGCCCTCCTGGACGGCCCGGTCGAACTGGAGGCCCCGGTCGACCTGGACGCCCTCAATGACTTCCCGGGCGCCCTGGACGAGGACGACAGCGAACGCGGCGGACTGTTCCGCCCGCGCCGCTCCCTCGCGCCTACGCACGACGAGACGGCCCCCCGGCACGGCGAGCAGCAGCACCAGGCCCGCGGGCCTGGCGGCGCGGACCAGGCCGACGACGACCTCGACGCCCCGGTCCCGCTGCCCAGCCGCCGGGCCCCCAAGCTGGTCAGCTCCCACGGACGCCCGGTCACCGAGCAGCGAGGACGGCGCGAGGAGGCGGACGAGGAGCCCCCGACGGGCCCGAGCCGGTCGCGCCCCCAGCCTGCCGCACCACTGGGACCGGCCCCGCTGCCCACCCGCCGCCGCGGCGCGAACCCACTGCGCCGCGGCACCTACCTGGCCGACCGCCTCGACGACCAGCGCACCGAGTCCCCGGCCGCCTCGGACCGCGAACCCGGCGAACCCCGCCCCGGGGCCGCGACCGGCGCGGGGCGCGAACTCGACGGACAGTGCGCCGACTCCCCGACGGCTGGCAGGCCCGAGGCCCCCATGCTCCCCAGGCGCACCCGGCGTACCGAGATCACGCCGAGCGGGCCGACCGTGCCCGTCGGGCGCCCCGGCACCGCGACGCAGGCAACCGACTCCGGCTCCGGCACGGCTCCGCTGCCCCGCCGCGTACGCCAGGCCAGCCTGGCCCCGCAGCTGAAGCAGAGCCCCGGGCGGCGCACCGACGACACGGCGGAGCCGGTCGAGCGGGACGCCGACGAGGTACGCAGCCGTATGGCCTCGCTCCAGCGTGGCTGGCAGCGCGGCCGCGAGGAGAACGCCGAGGGCGACGACGCCCACAGCGGCACAGCACCACAAGGAACGAAGGGGGACGGTCGATGACCGCACCGAAGGCGACCGACCACACCGCTGGCAACAGGAACGGCGAGCTCAACTGGCTCCTCGACGACCTGGTGGAGCGTGTCGCGAGCATCCGCAAGGCCCTTGTGCTCTCCGGCGACGGCCTGCCCACGGGTGTGTCCGGAGACCTGACCCGCGAGGACAGCGAGCACCTGGCCGCCGTCGCCTCCGGATTCCACAGCCTCGCCAAGGGCGTGGGCCGCCACTTCGAGGCGGGCAACGTCCGCCAGACGGTCGTCGAGCTCGACGACGCCTTCCTGTTCGTCACTGCCGCCGGCGACGGCAGCTGCCTGGCCGTCCTCTCGGACGCGGATTCGGACGTGGGCCTGGTGGCGTATGAGATGACTCTCCTGGTGAAGCGGGTCGGTGTGCATCTGGGTGCCGCTCCGCGCACCGATCTGCCTCAGGGCGGGTAGTGGAATGACATGAGCACAGACGGTCAGGGAAGAAGTCACTGGTTCGACGACGAGGCCGGACCGGTCGTCCGTCCGTACGCCATGACGCGCGGCCGCACCAGCAGTACGGGACAGCACCGCCTCGACCTCATCGCGGTGGTCGTCACGGAGCCTCAGGCGGACGACCCGGAAGGCGACCACACGCTGTCCCCGGAACACGTGGACATCGTCGACCTGTGCCGTGACACCCCGCAGTCGGTGGCCGAGCTCGCCGCCGAACTCAACCTGCCCATCGGCGTGGTCCGCGTGCTCGTGGGCGACCTCGTGGCCGGGGAGTTCGTCCACGTCAACCGGCCTGTGCCCCCTGCCGAACTGCCGGACGAGAGCATTCTGCGGGACGTGATCGACGGCCTCAGGGCGCTGTGATCGACCGTGGCGGATGCGGGACTCGACTTGTGCCCATTCCAGTCGATCCACCCCGGGCGCACGGTCTCGCGGAACAGCGGCAGGGCCGGTTCCGGCAGGCCCGGCCCCGGCGTGCCCGGCAGCCCGGCCGGGCTCACTCGGCACCGTCCCCAGCAGGCGGGCGGCGGCGCGCAGGACCGCTACGGCGCCCCGGTCGCGTTCGGCGACCCGTTCGGCGCGCATCGCGTCATGTGAACAGCGTGAACAGTAAAGCCCGCGAGCTGAGGGCAAGACCGATCGATCCCTGAGGCGCTCCGCAGCCGGGTGCGCACCGGGCACTGCAACAGCCCTCCCGATAGGATCTGATCCATCGTCGACGACCATCTGCGGCAGGTCCGCCACCAGCCTGCAGACACGGTGCCGAGCAGTGCGATCGGGGAGACGGATGTGACGACGGGCTGGCAGTTCTGGGTCGACCGAGGTGGCACCTTCACCGACATCGTCGCGCGTCGCCCGGATGGCCGTCTGCTCACACACAAACTGCTGTCGGACAATCCTGCCCGGTACTCCGACGCGGCGGTCGCCGGTGTCCGCCACCTGCTGGGCGGGTCTCAGGAGCCCGTCGAGGCCGTCCGTATGGGGACGACCGTCGCCACCAACGCCCTCCTTGAACGCAAGGGCGAACGGACCGTCCTGGTCGTCACCCGCGGTTTCCGCGACGCCCTGCGCATCGCCTACCAGAACCGCCCCCACATCTTCGCCCGCCGCATCGACCTTCCCGAGTTGCTGTACGAGCGGGTCGTCGAGGTCGACGAACGGATCGCCGCCGACGGAACCGTCCTGCGGGCCCCCGACCTGGACGCCCTCACCGGCCCTCTCCGGCAGGCCTACGAGGACGGGATCCGGGCCGTCGCCGTGGTATGCATGCACAGCCACCTCCACCCGGCCCACGAACAGGCCGTCGGGGAACTGGCCGCCCACATCGGCTTCGCGCAGATCTCGCTCTCCAGTGAGGTAAGCCCGCTGATGAAGCTCGTGCCGCGCGGAGACACCGCGGTCGTCGACGCCTACCTCTCGCCCGTGCTGCGCCGCTACGTCCAGCACGTCGCCGGTGAGCTCCACGGGGTGCGGCTGATGTTCATGCAGTCCAACGGAGGCCTCGCCGAAGCGGGTCAGTTCCGTGGCAAGGACGCCATCCTGTCCGGTCCGGCGGGCGGCATCGTGGGGATGGCCCGCATGTCGCAACTCGCCGGCTTCGACCGCGTCATCGGCTTCGACATGGGCGGCACCTCCACCGACGTCTCGCACTTCGCCGGCGAGTACGAACGCGTCTTCACCACGCAGATCGCCGGCGTCCGGCTGCGCGCCCCCATGCTGGACATCCACACCGTCGCAGCCGGCGGCGGCTCGGTCCTCCACTTCGACGGCTCCCGCTACCGCGTAGGGCCGGACTCGGCGGGCGCGGAGCCGGGACCCGCCTGCTACGGGGGTGGCGGCCCACTCGCCGTCACTGATGCCAACGTCATGCTCGGCCGCATCCAACCCGCCCACTTTCCCAAGGTGTTCGGCCCCAACGGCGACCAGCCCCTCGACGAGACACTCGTCCGCGACCGCTTCGCCGCCCTCGCGCGCGAGATCCGCCGGCGGACCGGCGACGACCGCACCCCCGAGCAGGTCGCCGAGGGCTACCTGCAGATCGCTGTGGCCAACATCGCCAACGCGGTGAAGCGGATCTCCGTCCAGAAGGGCCACGACGTCACCCGCTACACCCTCACCACCTTCGGTGGTGCGGGCGGACAGCACGCCTGCAAGGTCGCCGACTCGCTCGGCATCCGCACCGTCCTGGTGCCGCCCATGGCCGGTGTCCTCTCCGCCCTCGGCATCGGCCTCGCCGACACCACGGCCATGCGCGAGCAGTCCGTGGAGGCGCCCTTGGAACCCACCTCCATGCCCGGCGTCCACAAGACCGCCGACGACCTGGAGAGCGACGCCCGCGCCGAACTCCTCGCCGAGGACGTCCAGGAGAGCCGCATCCAGGTCATCCGGCGCGCCCAGCTCCGCTACGACGGCACCGACACCCCCCTCACCGTCGAGCTCACCGAGCCCGACACGATGAGGCACGCCTTCGAAGAACGTCATCGCACCACGTACTCCTTCACCCTCGACCGCCCGATCGTCGTCGAAGCCCTCTCCGTCGAAGCCACCGGCATCACCGCACCCCCCGATCTCTCCGCCCTGGCTCCCTACCAGGGCCACACCACCGCGCCCGAAACCGTCCGCCTCCACACGGGCGGCGCCTGGCGCGACGTACCCCTCCACGGCCGCGAGGAACTGCCCCCCGGCGACACCGTCACCGGCCCCGCGATCATCACCGAGGCCGGGTCGACGACCGTCGTCGACGACGGCTGGCGGGCCGCGACGACCCACGACGGGCATCTGGTCATGGAACGGGCGGCGGTTACGCAGAGTTCCGACCTCGACACAAAAGCCGACCCGGTACTGCTTGAGGTGTTCAACAACCTCTTCATGTCCATCGCCGAACAGATGGGCGCCCGCCTGGAGTCCACCGCCCAGTCCGTCAACATCAAGGAACGGCTGGACTTCTCCTGCGCGCTCTTCGACCCGGACGGAAACCTGGTGGCCAACGCCCCACATATCCCGGTCCACTTGGGCTCGATGGGCACGAGCGTCAAGGAGGTCATCCGGCGGCGCGGCTCGGGGATGCGGCCGGGAGACACCTACGCGGTCAACGACCCGTACCACGGCGGCACCCACCTGCCCGACGTCACGGTGATCACCCCGGTCTTCGACACGGACAACTCGGCCGACACGGAGGGTGACAAGCAGGTCCTCTTCTACGTCGCCGCCCGCGGCCACCACGCCGAGATCGGCGGCATCGCCCCCGGCTCCATGCCCGCGAACAGCCGCAGCATCGAAGAGGAAGGAGTCCTCTTCGACAACTGGCTGCTCGCCGAGAACGGCCGCTTCCGCGAGGAGGAGACCCTCCGCCTGCTCACCGAGGCGCCCTACCCCTCCCGCAACCCCAAGACCAACCTCGCCGACCTCCGCGCCCAGATCGCCGCCAATCAGAAGGGCGTCGACGAAGTAGCCCGCATGATCGAGAACTTCGGCCTGGACGTCGTACAGGCCTACATGAAGCACGTCCAGGACAACGCCGAGGAGGCCGTCCGCAGAGTCATCGACGCCCTAGAGGACGGCGAGTACGCCTACGAGACCGACTCCGGCGCGGTCATCCGAGTCAGCGTGCGCGTCGACCGCCGAAGCCGCTCCGCCACCGTCGACTTCACGGGCACGTCACCGCAGCTGAGCACCAACTTCAACGCACCTTTCTCGGTCGTCAACGCGGCCGTCCTGTACGTCTTCCGCACCCTGGTCGCCGACGACATCCCGCTCAACGACGGCTGTCTGCGCCCCCTCGACATCGTCGTCCCGCCGGGCTCCATGCTTGCGCCCGAGCCGCCGGCGGCGGTCGTCGCCGGTAACGTGGAGACGTCCCAGGCCATCACCGGCGCCCTCTACGCGGCGCTGGGCGTACAGGCCGAGGGCTCCGGCACCATGAACAACGTCACCTTCGGCAACGACCGCCACCAGTACTACGAGACCGTCGCCTCCGGATCCGGCGCGGGCGAAGGCTTCCCCGGAGCGCCCGTCGTCCAGACTCACATGACCAATTCGCGGCTCACCGACCCCGAGGTCCTGGAGTGGCGACTGCCCGTGCAGCTCGACGAGTTCGCCGTACGGCGCGGCAGCGGCGGCGCCGGACAGTGGCCCGGCGGGGACGGCGCGGTGCGGCGCATCCGGTTCCACGAGCCGATGACCGTCTCCACGCTGTCGCAGCACCGCAGAGTCCCGCCGTACGGTATGGCGGGCGGCGAACCCGGCGCGCTGGGCGCCAACCGCGTGGAACGCGCGAACGGTACGGTCACCGAACTCGCCGGAAGCGACACGGCGGACATCGGCCCCGGCGACGTCCTCGTCATCGAAACCCCCGGCGGCGGAGGCTACGGCCCTCCGTCGCCCGACCCCCATCAAGCAGGAGAAGAGATCGATGATCTTCGGGCGTTCTGAGCGCGGCAAGCCCCCGGTCGAGCCCGTCACGCTCAAGATCCTGGTGGCCGGCGGATTCGGCGTGGGCAAGACCACCCTCGTCGGCGCGGTCAGCGAGATCAGGCCGCTGCGCACCGAGGAACTGCTCACCGAGGCAGGACGCCCGGTCGACGACACGAGCGGCGTGGAGGGCAAGCACACCACCACGGTGGCCATGGACTTCGGCCGCATCACCCTGCGCGAGGACCTGGTGCTGTACCTCTTCGGTACGCCCGGCCAGGAGCGGTTCTGGTTCATGTGGGACGAGCTCTCCGAGGGTGCCCTCGGCGCCGTCGTCCTTGCCGACACCCGCCGTCTGGAGGACTGCTTCGCCGCCGTCGACTACTTCGAGCGGCGCTCCATACCCTTCGTCGTCGGCATCAACTGTTTCGAGGGAGCGGCCCGTTATCCGGCCCAGGAGGTACGCCAGGCCCTCGACTTGGACGACGGCGTACCGCTCCTCCTGTGCGACGCCCGCGACCGGGAGTCCGTCAAGGAAATCCTCGTCGGCGTGGTCCAGCATGCGATGGCGTACGCGGCGGAGCGCCGCGAGGCCGTCACGACGTGACACGGGCGCGGCCCGTACCCCCGCCGACCGGGGTACGGGCCGCTGTCTTCGGGCGCAACGCACACGAGCGTGGACCTGGTTGTCGTCCACGCGTGCGTGGAGCTCAGTTCTCGCCGTCCTCGATCCAGCCGAAGCTTTTCTCCACGGCCTTGCGCCAGTTGTGGAACTGACGGTCGCGCACCGGCGCGTCCATGGCGGGCGTCCACTCGACGTCCTTCTGCCAGTGCGTCTTGAGCTCGTCCAGGTCGTTCCACACGCCGGTGGCGAGGCCGGCCGCGTAGGCGGCGCCCAGGCACGTCGTCTCTGACACCTTGGGCCGGATCACCGGCACGTCGAGCACGTCCGCCTGGTGCTGCATGAGGAGGTTGTTCTTCGTCATGCCGCCGTCCACCTTCAGGGTGGTGATCTGCACCCCGGAGTCCTGGAACATGGCGTCCACGACCTCCCGCGTCTGCCAGCTCGTCGCCTCCAGCACCGCGCGCGCGAGATGCGCCTTGGTGACGTACCGGGTGAGGCCGGTGACCACACCTCGCGCGTCGGAACGCCAGTACGGGGCGTACAGGCCGGAGAACGCGGGCACGATGTACGCGCCCCCGTTGTCCTCGACGCTCGCCGCCAGCGGCTCGATCTCGTCGGCGGTACGGATGATGCCGAGCTGGTCTCGGAACCACTGAACCAGCGCGCCCGTTATGGCAATAGAGCCCTCCAGGCAGTACACGGGTGCTTCACCGCCGATCTTGTAGCCCATCGTCGTCAGCAGGCCGTTCTTCGACGGCACCGGCCGGTTGCCGGTGTTCAGCAGCAGGAAGCTGCCCGTGCCGTACGTGTTCTTCGCCGTGCCCACGTCGTAGCAGGCCTGCCCGAACACCGCCGCCTGCTGGTCGCCCAGCGCCGATGCGACCGGCACGCCCGCGAGCTGGCCGACCGCCGTGCCGTACACCTCGGCGGACGACCTGATCTCGGGCAGCACCGCCTCGGGCACGTTCATCGCCGACAGGATGGACGCGTCCCACTGGAGGGTCTCCAGGTTCATCAGCATGGTCCGCCCGGCGTTGGTCACGTCGGTGACGTGCCGCCCGCCGTCCGTGCCGCCGGTGAGGTTCCAGATCAGCCAGGAGTCGATGGTGCCGAAGGCGATCTCGCCGCGCTCGGCGCGCGCCCTGAGGCCGGGCACGTTGTCGAGCAGCCAGGCCGCCTTGGGCCCGGAGAAGTAGCTGGCCAGTGGCAGCCCGGTCTGCTCGCGGAAACGGTCCTGCCCGTCCGAGCCGCCCAGCTGGTTGCACAGCGCGGCGGTACGCGTGTCCTGCCACACGATCGCGTTGTGGACGGGCTTGCCGGTCGCGCGGTCCCACAGGACCGTCGTCTCACGCTGGTTGGTGATCCCGAGCGCGCTGAGCTGGTCAGCGCGCAGACCCGCCTTGGCGATCGCCCCGGCGACCACCGCCTGCACCTTCGACCAGATCTCGGTGGCGTCGTGCTCCACCCAGCCCGGCTTGGGGAAGATCTGGCGGTGTTCGCGCTGGTCGACGGCGACGATCGCGCCGTTGTGGTCGAACACGATGCAGCGGCTGGAGGTGGTGCCCTGGTCGATTGCGGCGACGTACTTCGCGGAGTTGTCCGTCATGGCTACCCCTTGGGCTGGGATTCAGAATGCGGCTCAAAGCTGTTCGGAAGCGGCTCAGAAGGCTGCGTTGTAGATGAGACCCGCGAGCGCTCCGCCGATCAGCGGGCCGACGACCGGGATCCAGGCGTAGCTCCAGTCGGAGGTGCCCTTGTTCGGTATCGGCAGAAAGGTGTGCACGATGCGCGGGCCGAGGTCGCGCGCGGGGTTGATGGCATAGCCGGTGGGCCCGCCGAGCGAGAGACCGATGCCGACGACCAGCAGCGAGACGATCAGCACGAGGGTCCCTGACTCACCGAGCCCCGTGGTCAGTCCGAAGGCGAGGATCGGCAGGACGAGCCCGACCGTCGCGATGATCTCCGTGATCAGGTTGGCGACCGGATTACGGATCTCCGGGATGGTGGAGAAGATACCGAGCGTCGGCAGCGGCTCCTCCGCCGTGCCCTCCGTGGTGCCCGTCTCCCGTACGTTGGCCTGGAACTGGGCGAAGTAGGTGAGATAGCACAGGACGGCGCCGAGCATGGCGCCCACCATCTGGCCCAGCAGATAGACCCAAACCTTGTCCCACTCACCGGTGTCGACGGCGATCCCGAGTGTGACGGCCGGGTTGAGGTGCCCGCCGGAGAGGGGAGCGGCGGTGTACGCGCCCGCCAGCACGCCGAATCCCCAGCCGAACGCGATCACGATCCACCCTGAGGCCCGCGCCTTGGAATATCTCAGGGTGACGGCGGCGCAGACGCCGGCGCCGAACAGGATCAGGATCGCGGTCCCGATGACTTCGCCGACGAAAATGTCTCCGTTGCTCATGGCGGCTCCTAGGCCCTGGGCCCGGGGCGATCGGCCCCGGTCCTCCGTGCAGGGTGCGGTTCCGTTGGCGAACAGCCGAGGGCAGGGAGAGTCCCGCGCCCCGCCCGGCGTCCGCGACGAGCGTGCCGTAACAGCCGAACCGCCCGTGGGAGTACGGGCCTCGGCTCAGGAGGGCCCGCGCGGCGCAGTGCCTGAATACGCCGAGAATGTACGGCGATGTCGACTGACACCGGAAGTGTTCACCGGCGTCCAGGGAGCGTCAAGGTCGCCGACAGCAACGGTTGAGGGGCTTGTGGCCCAGCCCGCAAAGTGGCGGTGCGCGCGGGTGCGTCGGGGCCTCGCCGGGCCGCCGGTGCGGCGCCGCACCGCCTCCCGCACCACCGGCGCCGGGGCACGGAAGGGGACGCCGGGAATCCGCCGAGCCGACAGGGCCGGCCGCGCTCGACGCCCTTTCGGGGACCGGCACGGCTCCCCGCGGTGCAGTGCCTGCGCCCGTCTCTGCATCGCGCAGGGCAGAAGACGCCAGAGAACATCATCCCCACCGGACGCTGCCAGTGGCCGGCCCACAACGGCTCCCCGCGCCAGCGGCTGCTCGGCAGCCGCTGCCGAACGTCTGGCCCGGCGTATCCGTCACACCGGCGAGCGTCTGCCGGTCCGGTGCCTGCCTCGCGCCTGTGGCTGTCGGCCCGTACCGGCGAGTTTCTGCCTCGCACCTACGACTGCTGGGCCCGGGTCGGTCAGCAACTGCCTCGCGCTCGTGGCCACCGAGCCCCGCACCGCCGGGTCTGGGACGCGTGCCTACGGTTGCCCGCAGGCGTCGGCCACGGCCCGTCCCGGTTCCAACCCGCCTACCCCGCCCGCACAGTCGTCGCCCGCGACCCCCGGCGGATCTCGTGTCCGGGCAGCCCGGCGTGGCCCAGCACCCAACTCGTCCCGTCCAGCGACTTCGCGGCCTGCTTCAGCGGTGCCAGACAGGCTGCCGCCTCACGGTGGTCGGTCACACTGCCCGGCACGCACAGCACCGTGGCCAGGGACAGCGTGACGGGACGCCCGCCCGCCGACCAGGGGACGTCCAGCATGGACGCGGCCAGCGGTTCCAGCCCCTCCGGATCCGCCAGCACCAGGAAGTCGTCCCCGCCGATGTGCCCCACCCGCGCAATGCCGGACACCGCGTGCAGCAGGGCCCGCCCCACGGACCGGATCAGCTCGTCGCCGGCCGCGAACCCGGCCCCGTCGTTGACCTGCTTGAAGTGATCCACGTCCAGCCAACTCAGCGCGAACGTCCGTCCGTTCGCGATCCGCCGGTCCACCTCACCGGTGATCGCGTCCGAACCGGGCAGCCGGGTCAGCGGATTGAGCCCTGCGGCCTCCTCGACCCGGTTCTCGGCCAGGGCCCGTACGAGGTCCGCGAGCCGTACGACGCCCACGCACCGGCCGTATCGGTCGACGACGGCCACGTCGTCCGAGGTACGGTCCCGGTCGCCGACGGCCACCACGTCCAGGACCTCCCACGCCGTGGCGTCGACGCCCACCGTCCTGGGCGGGTCGCCGAGCTTGGCGGCAGGACGATCGGCGTACAGGGCATGCCCGTAGCGCCCCGACATGGACAGCAGGAAGCGGGACCGGTGCACCGACCGCACGGGCACCCCGTCCCGGTCCACGAGGAGCACCCCGGACACGTCGGGCGACCCCGTCAGCAGGGCACGCACCTGGCTCGCGGACGCGGTGGCGGGCAGTAGGGCAGCGGGCCGTACGAACTCCCGCACCGTCGGCCCCGAGCGCGGCGCCTCGACGACACCGGGGGAGCGGGGCGGAACGTATACATCCGCGGTCGGCAGCCTGGACGGCGGCGCGAACAACTCGCCCTGCGCAAGCTGCGCACCTGCCGACAGCGCCGCGGCGCACTGCAGTTCGGTCTCCACGCCCTCGACACACAGCAGCCCACCGAGCTCGTCGCACAAGGCCCGCATCGCCCGCATCGCCGCCGGCCGTCCAAGCACCGACGCGTCGAGTTTCACGAGGTCGGGCGCGATATCGGTGAGCAGCCGCAGCGGTACGTCCCCGTCGCCGACGCCGTCCGCACTGATCCAGAACCCCTGCTCCCGTAGCCCGGCCAGCGCCTCCAACAGCGCTTGCTGCGGCACGTGGGTGTACGGCGGGCCGACGTCGATCGTGATCTCCCAAGGCAGTCGCCCCGCCTGACGCACGGCGTCGTGCAGCGGCGTGAGGCCGCCGAGGTCGGCGAGAGTGCCGGCGAACACGTTGACGTGCAGCGGCAGCAGAGTCTCCCTGCGAACCGCCGAACGGACCGCCGACACCGCCAGCCGACCGTCGAGTTCGGGGTCACGACGGGCCTCGGCCAGGATGTCCCCGGTCTCCGGGCGCGCGAGTATCTCCAGCCCCGCGACACCGCCGGTCGTCAGATTGACCACCGGCTGGAAGGCGAAGCGGAGAGTATCCGTCCAGGAGTGCACGGGAGCATGATGGCGCTCTCGGCACACGCCCAGGCCCAGTTCATGAGACGTTCACGCAGGATTCCGGGATGGTCACGCAGCGTACGGGAAAGCCCATGCGGCCCTCGATCCGCTTCATGATCCGCCCGGATCCCGGATCCCGGATGGATCCCGGATCCCCGGCCGCTCCTCCCTCACCGCACCGCGATCACCGCCGAGCCGTGCCCGAACAGCCCTTGGTTAGCTGTGATCCCCACGCGCGCGCCCGTGACCTGCCGGTCACCCGCGCCACCTCTCAACTGCCAGGTCACCTCGCAGACCTGGGCGATCGCCTGCGCCGGCACGGCCTCTCCGAAGGAGGCGAGCCCACCGCTCGTGTTGACCGGTATGCGCCCGCCCAGGGTCGTCGCGCCCTCCCGCAGCAGCTTCACCCCCTCGCCCTCCCCGCACAACCCCAGGTCCTCGTACCACTGCAATTCCAGGGCGGTGGACAGGTCGTACACCTCGGCGAGGGACAGATCCTCGGGCCCGATGCCGGCCTCTTCGTAGGCCGCCCGTGCGATGGACGTCCGGAAGGTATCGGCCGGCGGCCTGGCTGTCACCGCGGAGTCCGTCGCGATGTCCGGCAGGTCCAGCACGGTGTTCGGGTAACGCGGCGTCACCGTGGACACGGCCCGGATCCGCACCGGATCCGCCACCCCGTGGCGGCGCGCGAAATCCATGCTGGACAGCACCAGGGCCGCCCCGCCGTCCGAGGTCGCGCAGATGTCGAGCAGCCGCAGCGGATCGGCGACCACGGCGGAGGCGGCGACCTCCTCGGTGCTGACCCGCTTGCGATAGCGGGCGTAGGGATTCAGCGCGCCCAGGGCGGCGTTCTTCACCTTGACCTGCGCGAAGTCCTCTGTCGTGTCGCCGTGTACGGCCATCCGCCGACGCGCGTACAGCCCGAAGTAGGTGGGGTTGGTCGCTCCGAGGACCCGGAAGCGCAGCCAGTCCGGATCGTCGGGCCGGTCTCCGCCCGCGGGCCGGAAGAAGCCCTTCGGCGCGGCGTCGGCGCCGACCACGAGCACCACGTCGGCGAGGCCTGAAAGAATCTGCCCGCGCGCGGTGTCGACGGCCTGTGCCCCCGACGCACACGCCGCGTACACGCTCGTGACCCGCGCCCCTTGCCAGCCCAGCGCTTTCGCGAACGTCGCCCCGGCCACGTACCCGGGATAGCCGCTACGCACGGTGTCCGCGCCGACGATCGAGCCGACCGCTCGCCAGTCCAGCCCGGCGTCCGCAAGCGCCGCGCGTGCCGCCCACACTCCGTACTCGACGAAACCACGCCCCCACTTGCCCCAGGGGTGCATGCCCGCGCCGAGCACCGCCACCTCACCTGTCACGCCATCGCCCCCGTCGGCCGCCACTGCCAAGTAGTCCAGATCGTCTCCGCGTCCTCATGGAGCACGCCGGACACGACCTCCACTTCCATGCCCACCGCCAGATCGGCGACGGTGACACCGGGAACCGCCTGTCCCAGCACCACCATTCGCTCTGCCTCCAACTCCACAGCTATCAACGCGTACGGCTCCCATGGAAGTTCCGGATCGGTCACATAGGGTGACGGGGGCCGGTACCGGCTGTCGGTGTACGACCAGATGCGTCCGCGCCGGGAGAGAGGGACCTCCTCCAGCTCGCCGCCGTGGCACCCGGGATTGCGGCAGTGGGTCTCCTCACGGGGGAAGAAGACCGAGGTGCAGGAGCGGCAGCGGGTTCCGAGCAGCCTGAAGTCGTCCCCGTCGCCGGCGAACCACCCGGCGACCACAGGTGTAGGCATACGCGACAAGGTCCCTCCCCAACGCCTAATCTGACGGAACGTCAGAAGTGTGCCACGGGTGGCGCTGCATGGGCAGGGCGTCGTCGCGGTGCTCGCTTCCAGGCGAACTGCATCCGATCGCTTCCCTGGCGGAAGTCCTGATGGATGCAGGAGACATGACACGACTCACGAGGGCGGTACACAGGCTTGGTCGCCGCGTTCGCCGCGTTCGCCGCGTTCGCCGCGTTCGCCGCCCTGCTGGCCGTGACCGCGGCCTCCGCGCCCGCCCGGGCGAGCACCGACCCCAAGGCGCCGGGGACTTCTTGGCTGGCCCTGAGAACGGTGGACCGACGATCATCCAGGAGATGCGCTACTTCGCCCCGTACAACTTCGTCGGCGAGCGCATCGACGGCTACCGGCTACCGCTCCGCATCCTCACCCGCCCCGCCGCCGAAGCGCTCCATCAGGCACGGCTGAAGCTCCTGCGCCAGGGCTACACCCTCAAGGTGTACGACTGCTACCGGCCGCAGCGTGCCGTGAACCACTTCGTGCGCTGGGCGAACAGCGGGCCAACCGCCTGCTCCTCAAGAGCACCCTGGAGCGTCTCGGCTTCGTGAACCTCGCCGAGGAGTGGTGGCACCACACCTACCAGGCCGAGCCCTACCCGGACACCTACTTCGACTTCCCGGTGTCCGCGAAGTCGCTGACCAACGGTCACTGAACCCTGACCAACGGCAAGGAGGCCACCTCCGGAAGACGCCCTTCCGATGATCGGATACAGTCCGCCGCGTGTCCGAAACTCAGCACTCCATTCCCAACTCCGTGCCCGGCTCCCACTGTTCGGCCTGCGGAGCTCCCTACGGAGAGGGCGTCTCCGGCTGGCCCCGCACCTGTCCGGCCTGCACGACCGTCGCCTACCGCAACCCGCTCCCCGTCGCGGTGGCCCTCCAGCCGGTCTACGACACACAGGGCACCGCCCTGGTGGTCATCACCCGAACCATCGCCCCCGCGCGCGGAGGCGTCGCCTTGCCCGGCGGCTACGTCGACTACCGCGAGGACTGGCGGCACGCCCTCGTCCGTGAGCTCAAGGAGGAGACCGGCATCGACGCGGCGAGCCGCGACGTACGGCTCGTCGACGCGCTGAGCTCCCCGGACGGGCACCTCCTGCTGTTCGGGGTCCTGCCCGAGCGCTCGGCGGACGGGCTCGCGCCCTCCGCAGCCACGGACGAGACGGAGGGCTGGCACCTCCTGCGCAGGCCGGAGGAGCTCGCCTTCCCCCTGCACACGCTGGCCGTGCGGGCATGGTTCGAGGGCCGGTACGTCTGACCTCAGTCCGTTCCGAGCCCTCGTATGCGCACCGGGTGAGGCGGTTCGCTCGCGCCGTCCTCACCCTCCCGCTCGACGACCAGCCGTGAGCCCTCCCAGCGGGTGCCATAGCGCTCGATCTCAGGCTCGTCCCAGCCGTCGCCCGCGTCCGGCACCACCAGCCCGCCCCCGACCCGTCCCCGGGCGGGCGCCCAGACCTCGAGTTCCAGCCCGCCGTCGTCACCGCGCACCGGGATGACGGCGCCCGCCCGCGCGAGCACCGGAATCCGCGACAGCGGAGCGTCCACGAGGACCTGCCCCGGCCCTTCGTACGCCCGCCCCGTCGCCGTGTCGTACCAGCGCCCCCGCGGCAACGGCACCGCACGCCGGTCCGCGCCCGGATCGAGCACCGGCGCCACCAGCAGGCAGTCGCCCAGCAGAAACGCATCCTCGCAGTCACGCAAGGAGCGGTCCTCCGGCGCCGTCCACCACAACGGCCGCACATAGGGCGCCCCCGTACGCCGGGCCAGGTGCGCCAGCGTCACGAAGTACGGCAGCAGCCGTCGGCGTTCGACGAGCGCCACGCGCGCGTGCTCCAGCACGTCGGCACCGAACTCCCACGGCTCCCTGCGCCCGGCCCGCATGGTCGCGTGTGTGCGGAAGAGCGGCAGATACACGCCCAGTTGGAACCACCGCAGATACAGCTCGGGCGACGGACTGCCGTCGTAGCCGCCCACGTCCGGGCCCGAATACGGAACCCCGCACAGCCCCAGCCCCATGACCAGCGACAGCGACGCCCGCAGTCCGGGCCAGCCTGTGGCCACGTCGCCGGACCACGTCCCGCCGTAGCGCTGCATCCCCGCCCAGCCGGAGCGAGAGAAGATGAAAGGGCGCTCCTGGGGGACCAGTTCGCGCAGCCCCTCGTATGCCGCCCGGGCCATGCAGAGGGCGTACACGTTGTGCGCCTCGCGATGGTCCCCGCCCCGCCCCTCCAGAGAGTGCCTCGCCGACCGCGGCAGCGTCGACTCCCCGAAGGCGGCGAACGAGGTGGGCTCGTTCATGTCGTGCCAGAAGCCCGAGAACCCCTGCGCGAGGCGCTCCTCGTAGAGGCGCCCCCACCACTGCCGCACGCGCGCGTGCGTGAAGTCCGGATGGACTGCCTCTCCGGGCCACACGACTCCCCGCACGACCCGGCCGGCCGCGTCCCGTACGAACGCGTCCTCATCCGTCCCGGCGTCGAACACGGCGTTGCCCGGCTCGGCCTTGACCGCGGGATCGACGATCGACACCAGCCGGATCCCGTCCCGCCGCAACTCCTCGGCCAGCACCGGCAACTTGGGGAAGCGATCCTGATCGACGGTGAACACCTGATGCGCGTCGTAGTGATCGATGTCCAGGTGGACCGCGTCGAGGGGCAGACCGCGATGCTGATAGCCCGAAACGATCCGCCGCACCTCCTGCTCACTGCCGAAGCCCCACCGCGCGTGATGGTGACCGAGCGCCCAGGCCGGCGGCAGCGCCGGTGCACCGGTGAGCGAGGCCCAGGCGAGCAGCACGCGCGCGGGGGTGCCCACCATCACCCAGCAGCGCAGCGGCCCGCCGTCCATCCTGAGCTCGCTCGTGCCGGCCCGGTCGTGTCCGGACCCGGCGCCCTCCTCACCCTGTCGAAGGGTGACCGTGCCGTCCCACGAGGTGTCCTGGAACGCCAGATGGGTGGCCGCGTCGGCGACCACCAGCTGTACCGGCATCGTGATGTACAGGGGGTCGTGGCCGGGCGCGAAGGGGCGGCCGGGATCGGTGTTCCACAGCCGGTACGTCCCGTCGCGCAGGCGGGGTCCGCAAGCGCGCCCACCGAGCCCGAAGAACCGCGCGTCCGCGGCCACCTCGGAG
Organism: Streptomyces sp. NPDC006602; assembly: GCF_042870385.1. Taxonomy (NCBI): domain Bacteria; kingdom Bacillati; phylum Actinomycetota; class Actinomycetes; order Kitasatosporales; family Streptomycetaceae; genus Streptomyces; species Streptomyces sp. NPDC006602. Next base: position 316,655 of record NZ_JBIAHG010000008.1, read on the forward strand.
CGCTGCATCCACCGCGCCGGGCCGCCGCCGACCGGCTCCCACCACCGGGGCGGCAGATCGCGGCGCAGGGTCACCCCTCCGGGCGTCAGTACCTCGACCGCGCCGTGCCGTGAGACCGCGACCGTCACCCGCTCGGCCACGACCCGCCAGCCGCCGTCCTTGTCCGGCTCCAGCACCGCCCGCGGGTCCGGCTCCGGGCGGCCGCCTGCGAGCGCGTACGACGGCTCGGGACCGGCCCCGTCCCAGCCCCAGAAGACGGCCCCGTTCACTGCGACGGTGACCCGCAGCTCGGAGCGGCTGAACCGGACGACACCGCCCCCGGGCCCGGGCTCCGCGTCCCGCACCGGCCCGGGCACCCGCGCCCGCTCGGCCCCCCGTGGCGGCAGCCCCGAGGCATCGGCACGCCTCCTGCGCCACGCGGCCCGCACGGTACGCACCCCCTGGGCCGCCCTCGTCGAACCGACCGCTTTCACCGAACGCACCAGGTCACGACCGTCCATGCTGCTCAGCCTGCCATTGACTGCCCCGCGATTGCGTGTCGTTCAACTGCCGTTCACCCGTGCTGGGACCACATCTTCACGACACGGACTATGTGGGGTACACCCTGGTCCAGAAATTGATCACATGGCATCGTCCATATCAGCCGCGTCAGGCGCACACCCCAGCCCGTGCGCGGACGACGCACACTACGCGCACAGCCCGGGAGCCGCCCCATGTCGACCGTGAACCCCCAGCCACTCTGGCAGCCCGATCCCGAACGCATCACCCAGGCACAGATCACCAGATTCCAGGCCTGGGCGGCCGAACACCACGGTGCCCCTTCCGAGGGCGGCTACCCCGCACTGCACCGCTGGTCCGTCGACGAACTGGACACGTTCTGGAAAGCCGTCACGGAGTGGTTCGACGTTCGGTTCTCGACCCCCTACGCGCGCGTGCTCGGCGACCGCTCGATGCCCGGCGCCCAGTGGTTCCCCGGAGCGACACTGAACTACGCCGAGCATGCTCTGCGTGCCGACGAGACCCGCGCGGACGAACCGGCCCTCCTCCACGTCGACGAGACCCACGACCCGCGGCCGGTGACCTGGTCCGAGCTGCGCCGCCAGGTCGGCTCCCTCGCCGCCGAGCTGCGCGCCCTCGGTGTACACCCCGGAGACCGCGTCAGCGGCTACCTCCCCAACATCCCGCAGGCCGTCGTCGCCCTCCTCGCCACGGCCGCCGTGGGCGGCGTCTGGACCTCTTGTGCCCCGGACTTCGGCGCCCGCAGCGTCTTGGACCGCTTCCAGCAGGTGGAACCGGTGGTCCTGTTCACCGTCGACGGCTACCGCTACGGCGGCAAGGAGCACGACCGCCGCGACACGGTCGCCGAACTGCGCGGGGAACTGCCCACCCTGCGCGCCGTCGTCCACATCCCCCTTCTCGGCACCGAGGCGCCCGAAGGCGCGCTGGAGTGGTCGGCCCTGACGGCCGCCGACACGGAGCCCGTCTTCGAGCAGGTGCCCTTCGACCACCCCCTGTGGGTGCTCTACTCCTCGGGCACGACCGGCCTGCCCAAGGCCATCGTCCAGTCCCAGGGCGGCATCCTCGTCGAGCACCTCAAGCAGCTCGGCCTGCACTGCGACCTCGGCGCCGAGGACCGCTTCTTCTGGTACACGTCCACCGGCTGGATGATGTGGAACTTCCTCGTCTCCGGCCTCCTCACGGGCACCACGATCGTCCTCTACGACGGCAGCCCCGGCTACCCCGACACGGGCGCCCAGTGGCGGATCGCCGAACGCACGCGAGCCACGCTCTACGGCACCTCGGCCGCGTACGTCATGGCCTGCCGCAAGGCAGGCGTGCACCCCGGCCGCGACCACGACCTGTCCGAGGTGCGGTGCGTCGCCACCACGGGCTCGCCCCTGCCGCCCGACGGGTTCCGCTGGCTGCACGACGAGGTCCGCGACGATCTGTGGATCGCGTCCGTCAGCGGCGGCACGGACGTGTGCTCCTGCTTCGCAGGAGCGGTACCGACCCTCCCCGTGTACATCGGCGAACTCCAGGCGCCCGGCCTGGGCACCGACCTGCAGTCCTGGGACCCGAGCGGAAAGCCCCTGATCGACGAGGTCGGCGAACTCGTCGTCACCAAGCCCATGCCGTCCATGCCGGTCCACTTCTGGAACGACCCGGACGGCAGCCGCTACCACGACAGCTACTTCGACACCTATCCCGGAGTGTGGCGCCACGGAGACTGGATCACCGTGACGGCTCGCGGCTCGGTCGTCATCCACGGCCGCTCCGACTCGACTCTCAACCGCCAGGGCGTCCGCATGGGTTCGGCCGACATCTACGAAGCTGTCGAACGCCTCCCCGAGATCAAGGAATCATTGGTCATCGGCATCGAACAGCCCGACGGCGGCTACTGGATGCCCCTCTTCGTGCATCTGGTCCCTGGAGCCGTTCTCGACGAGACGCTCCTGAACCGCATCAAACAGACCATCCGCGAGCAGCTCTCCCCCCGCCACATCCCCGACGAGGTCATCGAGGTGCCCGGCATCCCGCACACCCTCACCGGAAAACGTATCGAGGTGCCCGTGAAGCGACTCCTCCAGGGCACCCCCTTGGAGAAGGCCGTCAACCCGGGCTCCATCGACAACCTCGACCTGCTCCGCTTCTACGAGGACCTGGCCCGCAAACGCGCCTGACCCAAGCACCGGAAGGCCGGTCAACCCCCGTAGGTGGCCTCGGACTCACCCAGCACGACGGCGAAGTCCGAGGCCAACCGCACCGCGTCGGCCGGCTCGAGCTCGGCGATGGAGATCCGCACCCCCGGACCGGACCCCAACCGGAACCTGGTCCCGGCGGCGACCCACCAGCCGTACGACCGCAGCCCGTTCATCACGGCCGACTCGTCCCGCACCGGCACCCACAGATTCATCCCACTCGCCGCATGGGCCTCGACCCCCCGGACTTCCAGCGCCTCGAGAAGAGCGTTCCGGCGCAGCGCGTACGTCTCCTGAGCGCGCGCCACCAACGCGCGCGTGCCGTCGTCGGTCATGAGCCCGTACACGGTGTCCTGGAGCAGATGACTGACCCAGCCGGAGGTCAGCAGCAGCCGTCCGTCGTGCCGGGCCAGCGTGGTCGGATCGCAGGCCGCCGCCGCCCATCGCAGGTCGGTCCCGAGGAACTTGCTCACCGTCCGTATGTGCACCCAGCGCGCGAGCCCGCCCCGGGTCAGCGTCCGCAGAGGGGCGTGGGCGACGGCGGACGCATGGTCGTTCTCCACGACCAGCACGTCGGCCCCGCCCCGGAGCACGTCGACGAGCGCGTCCCGGCGCGCCGCCGAGAAGCAGCCGCCGTACGGATTCTGCGCCCGCGGACTGCACACCAGCGCGCGCACGCCCGCGCGAAGCGCTTCCCGCAGGGCGTCCGGTCGTACACCCTCGTCGTCCACGGCCACGGGAACGATGCGCAGCCCCAGAGCCGTGACGAGATCCAGCAAGTGGTGATACCCGGGATCCTCCATGGCCACGGCGTCACCCGGCCGAAGCTCCACGGACAGCAGCCGTCCGATCAGATCAAGCGCCCCGTGCGCGAAGGTCACGTGCTCCACGGGGACGCCGTCGGGCCGCAACCAGTCCCGCACGGCGTCCTCCAACCGCGTCAGCCGCGGTGTCGCACGGTGTGAACGAGCCCCGGGCGACAGGCGGGAGGGCGGCACCAGACTCGGAAGCAGTGCCGGATCAGGGTGCCCGCCGGACAAGTCCCGCAGCCCTTCCGGAACTCGGGGCGGCCGCCGCGATGCCACTGCCGGAGCGGGCGCCACCACCGTCCCACCGCGCCCACGCGTGACCACGATCCCGCGCTGGCGCAGCTCCTTGTAAGCCGTGGCGACCGTCCCCGGACTTACCCCGAGCTCGTCCGCGAGCCGCCGTACCGCGGGCAGCGCGGAGCCCGGGATCAACGCCCCCTCCGCCACACCCCGTTCGACGGACGCGGCAATCCCCTTGGCCGTCGTACCACTGACCCCATATTGTGTTGCCACGTTACCAAGTATGTATCAATACATAAATGGAAGCAAGGGGGACCAGTGCATCCGATACGCAGAGCGGTCGCATGGTCGAAAGGCATTCCGGGTGGTCGCGACGGACACAGGATGCTCGTCATGGCCCTCGTCGACCGCATCGGCAGCGGGCTGTGGACCTCTGTGGCCGTCCTGTACTTCACCTACGTCTCCCGCCTCTCCATCGCCCAAGTCGGCACGCTCGTCGCCGTCGCCGGCGCGATCGGGATCGCCGGGGCACCACTTGGCGGCCGCATGGCCGACCGGCTCCCGATCACCCGCGTGCTGCCGGCCATCCAGCTGGTGCGCGCCCTGGCCTCCTTTGCGCTGCTCACCACCGACAACTACGTCCTGCTCCTCGTCTTCTCCGCCGTAGGGAGCCTCGGCGACCGCGCCGCCAATATCCTCACCAGGCTCTACGCCACCCGCGTCGCGGGACCGGACCGCGTCCGCTACCAGGCCGTCCAGCGAACCGTGGCCAACGCCGGCTGGGCCATCGGCGGCCTCGTCGCCGCAGCATCCCTCGCCGGCGACACCGTCACCGCCTACCAGTGGCTGCTCGCCGGCGACGCCCTGTCCTTCATTGCCTCCGCACTCCTCACGCTGCGCTGCGGGGAACCTCCCTCCTCCTCCAGCACGGTCGCCACGTCCAAGAACCCGGGGCCCCGGCCCAGGCCGGCCAACCCCTGGCGCGATCGCCCGTATCTCGCCTACGTCGCCACCGAGACCGTTCTCTTCCTCGACGACGCCGTCTTCAAGGTGGGCCTGCCCCTGTGGATCGCACACGCGAGCAATGCACCACACGGTCTCGCACCCGTGCTGCTCGTCCTCAACAACGTGATGGTGGTCGCACTCCAAGTCCCCCTGGCTCGCTTCGGCACCACCACGGCGGCAGCCCGCAGGCTTCTCGTCCCACTCTCCGCCGCCTTCGCCCTCGGCGGCATCACCATGGCGCTCTCGGCCACCGGCAGCCCCGTCACCGCCACACTGCTGCTCACCGCCTCGGCGATCGTCTTCACCCTGGCCGAGATGCTGCACGCCACGGTCTCCTGGGAACTCTCCGTCGCCCTCGCCCCCGACACCGCACAGGGCGCCTACCTCGGCGTCCATGGCCTCGCCCAGTCCGCACAGCGCAGTTTCGGACCACTCGCCGTCACCGCAGCCATCGCCATCGGCCCGATCGGCTGGACCGCTTTCGGCACCATCATCGCCGTGACCTGCATGATTCAACACCGGCTCGTCCGCGACACCCTGTCCCGAGCACCGTTGTCAGTGCCGCCGGTTACTGTGAGTGAGAATTGATCGACTGAACACAGGGGGAGCTGTGGCGCACACCGACCACCAGACCATGCGACGCGTCCTGCGCCGCGAAATCGCCGGCACCATCGGTCTGCTGACCGACGAGCACGACTTCCGCGCCATGCGGCGCTACCGAAGCTTCAACTTCGACGACCACACCGCCTACCTGCGACAGGTCGAGGACCTCCTCAAAACCCGCGCCGCCCAGGGCAGCCACACCACGGTCGCCCTCTTCGACCCTCAGGAGTACGCCGAGTACTGCACTGACGCGGGCCTCGACCCGGACGTCCAGTCGAGCCGCACACGCTTCACAGCGGAACTCGCGACAACGGGCCCGACCATCCCCTACGACGGCCAGCCCTTGGCCGACCTCGTACCGGCCCTGGTGGACGAAGCCGTCCGGCAGGCCACCTGGGAATACGCGAGCACCCTGCTGGCCCGCCTCGGCGCCTGTGCTTCCTGCGGCGAGGACATCGGCCGCGCGGCCTTCGTCCGAGCCTCCCACTTCCTCGTCCGCATCCTCGACACAGCCCAGCGGGGAGACCGACACCTCGTCTGCAGCGTCACGGGCACTCCGGAAACGCTCATGTCCGTCCTCCACACACAGGAAGACGCCGACGGAGCCACCCACCTCGACGAGGCCGAAGCTCTCGAATTCACCACCGTCGTGGCCGTCGGCCTCGCCACCCAGAGCCCCGGCGGCCTCGTCATGCGCACCAGCACCCCCGGTACCCCTGACCGCATCTACGGCTGGCGCATCCGCGGAGAAGGCCTCGAACCCCTCACTGCCGGAGAGGTCTTCGACGCCTACTGCACGGACATCGACTCCGGAGACCTCATCTCCCCGGAATCGGACGTCGACTACTGCGTGCCGCCCGACCTCGGCGATACATGGCAGACGCCGGGACACCACCACTGAACGCGTGAGGGGTGCTCCACCGCAGGTGAAGCACCCCCTCGACCCAGCCGACTACCGGCCTGTCCGGCCGCTACTCGCCGGACAGCACCGCCTGTGCCGCAGTGCGCGCTTCCTCGGCACTGTCCGCGGCACGGGCGGCCGCCGCGGCCCGCTCACACTGCGCCAGCGTGTACTTCGCCAGCGTCCCCCGGACATAGGGAATCGATGCCGAACCCATGGAAAGAGAGGTCACACCGAGACCGGTCAGCACACATGCGAGCAGCGGGTCCGACGCGGCCTCGCCGCAGACTCCACAGCTCTTCCCCTCAGCTATCGCCGCCTCGGCGGACAGCGCCACAAGGTCGAGCAGCGCGGGCTGCCACGGATCCTGCAGACGGGACACCGCACCCACCTGACGGTCCGCGGCGAAGGTGTACTGCGCGAGGTCGTTGGTCCCCAGAGACAGGAACTCGACCTCCTGCAGAATCGAGCGCGCCCGCAGCGCCGCCGACGGAATCTCCACCATCGCGCCGAACTTCGCCTGCAACCCCGCCTCACGACATGCATCGGCGAACGCCTTCGCATCGGCACGGTCCGCCACCATCGGAGCCATGACCTCGAGGTAGACAGGCAGCCCCTCGGCAGCCTTGGCCAGAGCGGTCAGCTGGGTGCGCAGCACCTCGGGATGGTCGAGCAGCGTCCGCAGACCACGCACGCCCAACGCCGGGTTCGGCTCGTCGGCCGGCGTCAGGAAGTCGAGTGGCTTGTCCGCACCCGCGTCCAGCACACGCACCACGACACGACCCTCGGGGAACGCCTCGAGCACCTGGCGGTAGGCATCGACCTGCTTCTCCTCCGAGGGAGCGTTCTTGCTGTCGTCCAGGAACAAGAACTCCGTACGGAACAGGCCGACACCCTCGGCCCCGACCTCGACGGCCGCCGGCACATCGGCCGGACCACCGATGTTGGCCAGCAGCGGCACCTTGTGCCCGTCGGAGGTGACCCCCGGCCCCGTCGAGGCGGCCAGTGCGGCCTTGCGCTCGGCGGCCGCGGCCGTCAGCCGTGTCTTCCGCTCCTCGGTGGGGTTCACGAAGATCTCGCCGGTGCTTCCGTCCACGGCGATCACCGTGCCCTCGGCCAGCTCACCCGCGCCGGGCAGCGCCACCACGGCCGGAACCCCGAGCGCACGAGCCAGAATCGCGCTGTGGCTGGTCGGCCCGCCCTCCTCCGTGACGAAACCCAGGACCAACGTCGGGTCCAGAAGAGCGGTGTCGGCCGGTGCGAGGTCCCGAGCAATAAGGACATACGGCTCGTCGCTGTCCGGGACACCCGGCATCGGCACCCCGAGCAAGCGAGCGACGATACGATTCCGCACGTCATCGAGGTCGGCCACCCGGCCGGCCAGGTACTCGCCGGCCCCGGCGAGCAGGGCGCGATACGCCGCGAAGGCGTCGTACACCGCACGCTCGGCCGTGCTCCCGACGGCGATACGTCGCTCCACGTCGGCCATCAGCTCGGGGTCCTGGGCCATCATGGCCTGCGCCTCGAGCACGGCCTGGGCTTCGCCTCCCGCCAGATTGCCGCGCGCCATGAGGTCGGCCGCCACAGCCTCGACGGCCTTGCGGGCGCGCCCCTGTTCACGCTCCGCGTCCTCCGCCGGGATCTGCTTGGCAGGCGGTTCCAGAACCGCCGTTCCCATGTGCCGAACCTCGCCGATCGCCACACCATGGCTCACACCGACGCCTCGCAGCGTTGTCTCCATCTCACCCGTCTCCGATAGTGCGGCGCGTCCCGCCGCCGCGGTGGTTGTCCCTACTTGCCGTCCCATGACGGCGCCGACGTCACTCCCAGATGAAGAGACTGTCGCCCGACTTCACGTCGCCGTCCTCACGGAGCTCGGCGAGTGCCTCGGCCGTGGCCTCAAGCGCCACGACCGGACAGACCGGAGATTTGCCGGCGGCCTCGACGGCGGCCGGGTTCCAGCGCACCACGCTCTGACCGCGCGTGACGGTGTCCCCCTTGTTCACGAGCAGCTCGAAGCCCTGGCCGTTGAGCTGCACCGTGTCGATGCCGAGGTGGGTGAGTACACCGTGTCCTGTCTCGTCGACGACTACAAAGGCGTGCGGGTGCAGCGAGACGATCACTCCGTCCACGGGCGCGACAGCCTCCGAAGGCTCGCGCACGGGGTCGATGGCTGTGCCCGGGCCGACCATGGCCCCGGAGAAGACCGGATCGGGCACTGCTGCCAGTCCGATGGCGCGTCCGGCAAGAGGGGACGTCACGGTGGTCATGGGAAGCCTCCCGGGGGTGGAGATCTATATGGACACCGTCACTGCCTGTCCCGGACGGCGCACTGATCAGCAGGGTATGTCAGATGAAGTACCGGTTCGCATGAAGCTCGCGAAAAGAGGTCTAGACCACATCGCCAATCGATTTGCACCGGCTCCGCAGCTCCGTGTACAGTCGTACTCCTGCTCGGGGCTGAGCGACGCACTGCCGTCCTTGCCTGGCAGCACTCAACTTGTCAGATCCTATCTCGGGGTCATCTTCTGCATGTCTGCAGGACGGTGGTCAGAGGGCCGGAAGAACACTGATAGAGTTGGGAACATCGAAGGGAAGCGCCCGGAGGAAAGCCCGAGAGGGTGAGTACGAAGGAAGCGTCCGTTCCTTGAGAACTCAACAGCGTGCCAAAAGTCAACGCCAG
>NZ_JBIAHG010000009.1:0-313381 GCF_042870385.1 Streptomyces sp. NPDC006602
GGTTGAGTCACTCGATGTGATGAACGCGGCCGAACGCGTGGTGGCATCTCGTACGGGTGCCTACGATCAGTGATCGTGAAGCTGGTGGTGCAGGTCAAACTGGAGCCGACGCCCGCACAGGCGGCGGCGCTTGAGGCGACCCTGCGCGCCTGCAACGAGGCCGCCACCTGGGTGAGTGAGATCGCTTTCGAGCGCGGGGAGTTCAAGAACTTCCCCCTGCGCAAGCACACCTACGATGCCGTCAAGTCCCGCTGGAACCTGGGTGCGCAGGCCGCCCAGCACGTGATCAAGAAGACCTGTGATGCGTACACCACGCTGAAGGCGAACCTGAAGGCCGGCAACCTCGGCAAGCCCGGCTCGAAGCGCTACCGCAAGGCCACCGAGAAGCCGATCGCCTTCCGCCCGCAGGGCGCCCAGCCCTACGACGACCGGATGCTCTCGTGGCAGATCGTCGAGCGCACGGTGTCGGTCTGGACCACGTCGGGGCGGGTCAAGAAGGTGGCCTTCACCGCCTCGGTGGAGCAGCTCGCCACGCTCGCCCTGTACCGCAAGGGCGAGTCCGACCTGCTGGAACGCGATGGCATGTGGTTCCTTAGCGCCACATGCGAGGTCCCCGAGGCGGAGCTGAACACGGCTCCGGTGGACTTCCTCGGCATCGACCTGGGCATCGTGAACATCGCCACCACCTCCGACGGCGAGATCATGGCCGGGCGCGAACTCAACCGCGTCCGGGTCCGCGAGCGCGGCCTGCGCACCAAACTGCAGAAGAAGAACACCCCGTCCGCCAAGCGTCGGCTGAAGAAGCGGCGGCGCAAGGAGGCGCGGCGGGCGCGGGACATCAACCACAAGATCGCGAAACATGTGGTGGCCGAGGCAGAACGCACCGGTCGCGGAATCGCCCTGGAAGACCTGACGGGCATCCGCGAGCGGGTACGGCTTCGCAAGCCCCAACGGGCCACCCACTCCAGCTGGTCCTTCGCCCAGCTCGGCAGTTTCATCGCGTACAAGGCCCGCAAGGCCGGGGTGCCGGTGGTGCACGTCGATCCGGCGTACACCTCCCGCACCTGCGCCGAGTGCGGGCACATCGACAAAGCGAACCGGGTCTCGCAGGCCTGGTTCGCGTGCCGGAACTGCGGATTCGTTGATCACGCAGACCGGAACGGCTCCCGCAACATCCGCGCCAGAGCGTGGCAGTTGTGGCGACGCGGGGCCCAGTCAACGGCCCCTGCCCCACCACCGGAGCATGTGCGCCGGGGTGGGGCTGGACGCAAACGCAGCATCACCGCCAGTGATGCCCGTTGTGCAAGCCCGTCGCTTTAGCGACGGGTAGTTGACCTCCCGTCCGAGGCCTCCAGCACGAAGACCGGAATCTCCCGGGATGTCTTCTCCTGGTAGTCGGCGTACGGGGGGTACGCGGCGACGGCGCGCTCCCACCACTCGGCCCTCTCCGCGTCGGTGGCCTCACGGGCCGTCATGTCCTGCTTGGCCGGGCCGTCCTGGAGTTCCACGTGGGGATCGGCCTTGACGTTGTAGTACCAGACGGGGTGCTGGGGCGCTCCGCCCTTCGATGCCACCACGGCGTACTTCCCGTCGTGCTCGACGCGCATGAGTGGCGTCTTGCGTATCTTGCCGCTCTTCGCGCCCTTGGTCGTCAGCAGGACGACGGGCATTCCCGTGTCCATCAGCGTCGTTCCCTTGGTGCCGCCGGAGCTCTCGTACAACTCCACCTGGTCGCGCACCCACTGCTCCGGGCTGGGTTCGTACTCGCCCTCGAGAGGCATTGGTATCCATCCCATCGTCATCGACTACGGCTTGCTCGTACGGCAGTTCAACATTGTACGAACGGCTTTCATCCATACCGCGTTCCCGACGGCCCCAAAGGGAGTCATCCGGCCATTACTTCGCGGGTAATCGCCCCGGCCCGGCGTGTACGGCACAGTCGTGACCGCACCGCACGACAGCCGTCCGTCCCAGGGAGAGGGCCCATGACCACGACGACCCCCGACACGGCGACTCCCGCCACGACGACCCGCGCCGTGGTCGAGGAACTGCTGCTGAGGATCGGCCGGGGAGAACCGGAGCGGATCGCCTTGCTGTACGCCGAGCCCGCCGACTGGAAGCTGGACTGGCCCGAGGACGAGCACGGCAGCGGCGCGACTCCGTGGATCCGGCACCGCGCCACCCGCGCGGATGCCGCCGCCCACTACCGGGAGGTGGCCGCGCACCACGTCCCGGGAGAGGCGGCGACGGAGATCGAGCGCATCCTGGTGGACGGCGCCGACGCCGTCGTGCTCGGCGAGATCCGGCAGACCGCCGCCACCACCGGGCGCGCCTATCGCGCCAGGTTCGCCCTGCATCTCACCGTCGAGGACGGACTGGTCGTCCGCCACCACGTCTACGAGGACAGCCTCGCGGTGGCCCGCGCCTTCGCACCGTGACCGCCGGCCCGCTCACGAGGGACCCACCAGCATCCGCACGGCCAGCGCCGTCATCACCCCGCTCGACAGCAGCGCCGTCGCCAGCCGCCCCCGACGCCCGGTCAGGGCCCGGCCCAGCAGCGCACCGCTCCCGGCGAGCAGCAGCTGCCAGCTCGCGGACGCGACGAACGCCGCCAGCACGAACGCCCCTTGTTCCAGGGGCCGTACGCCTTCCTGGGCACGGGTGCCGAGCACCAGGGCGGCGAAGTAGATCACGGTGGTGGGGTTGAGCAGGGTGATCCCGAGCAGCGCCAGAAAGGCCCGCGCGGGGCTCGGGGGCGGCGGGTCGACCCGGGTGGCGAACCGGTGGCCGCGGTATCGCCGTACGGCTGTGACCGCGCCCAGGACCGCGAGCGCCACCAGCACCAGGGCGGAGGCCCAGCGCAGCGGCCCGAGCGCCGGCCGCAGCGTGCCGGCGAGGGCGGAGCCGCCGAGGGTGGCCACGAGGGCGTAGAGTCCGTCGGCGGCCGCGACGCCGAGCGCGGCGCAGGCGCCGGTCCGCAGGGACGTACGAGCGGTGAGGGAGACCAGATAGGCGCCGACCGCGCCGACGGGGATGGCGATGCCGTACCCCGCGAGCAGCCCCGCGACGAGCGCGGCGGTCATGAGCGCGCAGGCGTGGGCCTCCATGGACGGCCGGGCTGCTGCTGGACGCGCACCGGACGAACGGCGGTGGCGGTCGGCGGCAGCGGGGTATCGGGTTTCAGCATGGGCAGATCCTGGGGGTGGCGGCCGTGCGGGGACAACCGAATTTCCGAGGTGCGACGACCGGCCCCGGCCGGGCGGTGAATCCGGCCGTCCGATTCACGCCCGAGCAGCGGCGGTCCCCGGCCATATCGCCCTCGCCACCGATCTGGCCGAACTTCTCGTCCCCCCATAGATGCCCGGGGCATCTAATAAAGATCTGCACGACGCACCCTTCGTCTGCGAGGTCTGTCATGACGGAAACGGAACCGGTCGCCTTCCCCCAGAGCCGGACCTGTCCCTACCACCCGCCGCCCGCCTACGACCCGCTGCGCACCGCCCGCCCGCTGACCCGGATCACCCTCTTCGACGGCCGCCCGGCCTGGCTGGTCAGCGGTCATACCGCCGCCCGCGCCCTGCTGGCCGACCCGCGCCTGTCCACCGACCGGACCCGCCCCGAGTTCCCCGCGACCACGGCGCGCCTGGCGGCCGTACGGAACCGGAAGACCGCGCTGCTGGGCGTCGACGACCCCGAGCACCGCACCCAGCGGCGGATGATGATCCCCAGCTTCACCCTCAAACGCGCCACCGAACTGCGTCCGCGCATCCAGCAGGTCGTGGACGAACGCATCGACGCGATGATCGCGCAGGGGCCGCCCGCCGAGCTGGTGACCGCCTTCGCGCTGCCCGTGCCGTCGACGGTGATCTGCGCCCTGCTCGGCGTCCCGTACGCCGACCACGACTTCTTCGAAGGACAGTCCAGGCGTCTGTTGCGCGGTCCGACGGCCGCCGACACCTTGGACGCGCGCGACCGACTCGAGGAGTACATGGGTGAGTTGATCGACCGCAAACAGAAACAGCGCGAGCCCGGCGACGGCGTGCTCGACGAACTCGTCCACCGGCAACTGCGCGACGGCGAGGTCGACCGCCAGGAAGCGATCGCCCTGGCGATCATCCTGCTGGTCGCGGGTCACGAGACGACCGCCAACATGATCTCGCTCGGTACCTTCACGCTGCTCCAACACCCTGAGCGGCTGGCCGAGTTGCGCGAGTATCCCGCCCTCCTGCCCACCGCGGCGGAGGAACTCATGCGGATGCTGTCGATCGCCGACGGTCTGCTGCGGTCGGCGACCGAGGACATCGAGGTCGCGGGCACCACGATCCGGGCCGGCGAGGGCGTGGTCTTCGCGACCTCGGTCATCAACCGGGACGAGGACGTCTACCCCGACCCCGACACCCTGGACTGGCACCGGCCGGCCCGTCACCACGTCGCGTTCGGCTTCGGCATCCACCAGTGCCTCGGCCAGAACCTGGCCCGCGCCGAGCTGGAGATCGCCCTGCGCACGCTCTTCGCCCGGCTGCCCGGGCTCCGCCTCGCCGCCCCCGCCGACGAGATCCCCTTCAAACCCGGCGACACCATCCAGGGGATGCTGGAACTCCCCGTGACCTGGTAAGAGGCTCCGGTCATGCACATCGACATCGACAAGGACGTCTGCATCGGCGCGGGCCAGTGCGCCCTGGCCGCCCCGGACGTCTTCACCCAGGACGACGACGGCTACAGCACCCTGCAGCCCGGCCGGGAGGACGGCGGCGGCGACCCCATGGTCCGGGAGGCCGCCCGGGCCTGCCCCGTCGGCGCGATCACGGTGTCGGAGACGGTCGGCTGACGCCCTCCGGTCGGCAGGCGAGTTCAGTAGGGTGCCGGGGTGAGCGAACCGGACGGGAAGCCCTTCCTCTACGTCGTCGTCTGCGCCGCCGGGATCGCGGCGGACGTCAGCAAGTTGATCACCGCCGCTCAGGAACGCGACTGGGAGGTCGGCGTGATCGCGACGCCCGTCGCGACGAACGGCTTCTTCGACACCGAGGCCGTCGAGGCGCAGACCGGACGGCCGATCCGTTCGGCCTGGCGCAGCCCCGGCGACCCGCGCCCGTTCCCGCCGCCGGACGCCGTCGTGGTCGCTCCCGCCACCTTCAACACCGTCAACAAGTGGGCGGCCGGGCTCGCCGACACCCTCGCCGTGGCGACCCTGTGCGAGACGTACGGCCTGGGCGTCCCGGTCGCCGCCCTGCCCTGCGTGGCCGACGCGCTCGCCGCCCACCCCGCCTACCAGGACAGCCTGATACGACTGCGCGCCATGGGCGTGAAGTTCGGCGAGCCGTACTCCGGCGAGCCGGGGGAGGACGGCACACGCCCGGAGTTCGGCTGGGAGCGCGCGCTCGACCTTCTGGGATGAACCCCGGGACGCGCTGCCGGACTTCGAGCGGGGGTGAAGTCGTACGCTCCCTTTCGTACCCATCCCGAAGGCAGGAGCAGCGACGATGCAATACGTGAAGCTCGGTTCGACGGGCCTGGACGTCTCGCGGATCTGTCTGGGCTGCATGACCTACGGCCTGCCCGGCCGCGGCGTGCACGAGTGGACCCTCGACGAGGAGGCGTCACGTCCCCTGATCCGGCAGGCGCTGGAGGCCGGGATCAACTTCTTCGACACCGCCAACGTCTACTCCGACGGCACCAGCGAGGAGATCGTGGGCAGGGCGCTGGCCGACTTCGCCCACCGTGACGAGGTCGTGCTCGCGACCAAGGTGCACGGTCGGATGCGGCCCGGGGTCAACGCCGCCGGACTGTCCCGCAAGGCGATCATGACCGAGATCGACCACAGCCTGGCCCGCCTCGGCACCGACTACGTCGATCTCTACCAGATCCACCGCTTCGACCCGCACACCCCGGTCGAGGAGACGATGGAGGCGCTGCACGACCTGGTGAAAGCCGGCAAGGTGCGCTACATCGGGGCGAGTTCGATGTACGCCTGGCAGTTCTCCAAGATGCAGTACACGGCCGAGCGCAACGGCTGGACCAAGTTCGTCTCCATGCAGAACCACTACAACCTCCTCTACCGCGAAGAGGAGCGCGAGATGCTGCCGCTCTGCGCGGACCAGGGCGTCGGTGTCCTGCCGTGGAGCCCGCTGGCCCGCGGCCGCCTGACCCGGGACTGGGGCACCGTCACCGAGCGCAGCGCCACCGACGACTTCGGCAGCCGTCTCTACGCGGAGGGCGACCGCACCATCGTCGAGGCCGTCACCCGCATCGCGGGCGACCGGGGCGTGCCGCGCGCGCAGGTGGCCCTCGCCTGGCTGCTGCACCAGAAGACGGTGGCCGCCCCCATCGTCGGCGCGGCCAGGCCGCAGCACATCGAGGACGCCGTGGCCGCCGTCGAACTCGAGCTCAGCGACAAGGAGATCGAGGAATTGGAGCAGCCCTACGGCCCGCACCCGATCGTCGGTCACTCCTGATTCGCTCAGTGCGGTCCGTGCGGTGCGAACAGAGTGCCGCACGGACCCGGGCCGGTGCCCAATGGTTGACAGGTGAACCGGGAAGACCCGCCGGAGGTGCGGTGGGGTGGCCGTTCAATGGTTGGCGCGAAGTCGACGCGCAACCAGGTGAATACCGTTCCCATTTACAAAAGCGATACCGCGGCATCTGTAAAGGTGCCGCAAAGGGGTCGCTATTGACCCGTTGTCGAATACCGTCGACGCGAACGCTATGGACAAAACCGCGAGATCCCTTGTTACGTCTCGCTGACCTGTGTAAAGGTGTGTGCTGTCGGCGCGCGGACAATAACTTTTCCGGTGCGCACGAGGCCTCTCCCGTACGCTCCTCACGCTTCAAAAGAGCTGCCCCTGGCGGGCGTTCGAGATGCCGAACCCTTTGCGGACAAACCCCGGCGTCTTGTCGGCGGCACCGCATACCCTTTGGTATGGACTTTGTGCAGAACGCCCTCGGAGGAATGCCGCTGTGAAAGACGCAGGCCTGTCGAATTCCCCGACTCCCGCTCGTCCCTCCGACGCCACGGACGAGCAACTGAGCGCCGAGCTCAAGAAGTGGAGCGGGGCGACACCGGCGCTCCAGCCTGTCGGTGAACTCCTCGACCGGCACTGGGAAGCGGCCTTCGCCTACGCGCGGCTGTGCACCGACGGCCCCCGCCCCGCGGGAATGCTCACCACCGCCGCATTCACCCGGCTCTTCGGGGAAACACTGCGCCAGAACGGGCCGACGTCAGCCTGGCGGCCCCAACTGCTCGTCACCGTGCGCCGTATCGCGGCCGAGTGGGACGCCGACCACAGACGCGAGCTGCTGCACCCGGCGTTGAGAACGGAGGGCAGCGGGGACCGTGCCGTCGCCCGCCTGCTGCCCCCGGCCCACCGCCGCCTGCTGTCCGGGGCGTTCCAGCGGCTGCCCCAGTCGGCCCGCTGTCTGCTGTGGCACACCGAGGTCGAGTCCGAACCGCTCGCCCTGCCCGGTGCGCTGCTTGGCCTGGACGAGGAGGACGCCGGCGTCGAACTGCAGCGCGCCCGCGAGCGGTTGCGGGAGGAGTGCCTCCAGGTCCACCGCGAACTCGCGCCCGAGCAGGAGTGCCGCCACTACCTCCGGCTGCTGGACGTGACCTATCGGCGCGGCGCTGTCGACATCGACGCCGACCTGCGCGCACACCTGGAGGGCTGCAAGCACTGCCGGTACACCGCCGACCAGTTGCACCAGTTCAACCAGGGCCTCGGCGGCGCGCTCGCCGAGGCGGTGCTCGGCTGGGGCGCGCGTGCCTATGTGGAGGTACGCGCACGCGTGGACGACGTTCCCGACGATGCGCAGGCGCAGGCGGTGCTGGAGGCGCAGGCCCAGCGCCCGGTCGTCGTGGGCGAGTCCTTCATGAGCGGGACGGAAGCCCGGCCCCCGGTCGGCCCGGGCGAGTCCTTCGTTCCGGTGCCGGACGCCCGGCCGCCCGCGGTCGCGGCCTTCGGGGTGCCCGCCCGTCCGGCCTCCGCACCACGTACCGGCCGGCGCCCCGGCTCCCGCCGCTCAGCCCACAAGGCCGCCCGCCGCACGGCCCGCCGCAACCTCTCCGTGGCCGTGCTGACCGTGAGCGGGCTGATCGTCCTGCCGCTGGTCCTGTGGTCCTCGCTCGGCTCCTCCGACGACAGCCCCCAGGCCGACGACGGCCGCACCTCCGACGCGCCCGGCGGCGACGCGGGCACCGCGACCTCCAACCCGTCCTGGGCCGGCTCGGGCGACGCAGAGCAGGGCACCCTGCACGGCCGGCTGCACAACGTGGCGTCCGGGCTGTGCGTCGGCGTGGTCGGCGAGAAGGCCGTCAAGGACGCGGAGACCGAGCTCACCGACTGTTCCTCGGCGCCCGCCCAGCAGTGGACGTACGACCCCGACGGGCTGCTGCACAACGCCGAGGACCCCGATCTCTGTCTGGACTCCCACCTCGGCTACTCGGTGCGGCTGGCCCCGTGCACGGGCGCGGCCAAGGCGGCCGACAAGAGCATCCGCTACGACTTCACCCTCCAGGGCACCCTGGTGCCGCGCTGGGACCAGGACCTGGCCCTGACCCCCGCCGCCACGGACGGAGCGGGCTCGCTGGTCGTGAAGACCCGCGACGACGGCCCCGCGCAGCGCTGGGTGATCGACACATCGCGGACCGACCTCCAGATGGAGGTGGTCAACTGGGGCGCGGACAGCACCCTGTCGAGGGTGCCCGCGCCGGCTCCCGAGCCGTCGAGGACACCGAGCCCGAAACCCACGCCCACACCCACGCCGTCCGCGTCGACCCCCGCGGCCTCGCCCACACCGACGCCGACGTATCCGTACCCCACCAACGGTTCCTGCTACTACAACCCGTACGCCTGCTCCTGGAACGGCCAGAGCGGCGGTCAGTACGGCGGCGGCCAGTACGACGGCGGCGGGTCCGGGTACGGCTCCGGCGGCGGCCGCGGCGGCTACTGACCGCCCTCGCATCGACCGGGCGCTTCAGGCCCCGACGACCTGGAGCGACGCCCACAGCGCCACCACGGCGGGCACGAGCGCGGCCGGCGTGGCGAGCAGACCGAGCCGGGTGAACTCCTTGAGCCCGACCTCGTGCCTGTGGCCGTGGGCGATGCGCCGCCACAGCAGCGTGGCCAGTGATCCGGCGTAGGTCAGGTTCGGGCCGATGTTCACTCCGAGCAGCACCGCGAGGAGCGCGCCGGGTCCGGCGGACGCGGTCAGCGGCAGCAGGACCAGGACCGCGGGGAGGTTGTTGATCAGGTTCGCCAGTACGGCGGCCAGCGCGGCGATGCCGAGCAGCGCGGCCAGTCCCGTCCCCTCGGGCAGCGCCTGCCGCAGCGCGTCGGCGAGGCCGTGGTCCACCACCGCCCGCACGACGACGCCGAGCGCGAGCACGAACGCGAGGAAGGCGGGCGCCGCCGCCCGCACCACGGTGAGCGGGGTGGCCTGCCGCCGGAGAAGAGCCCGGCCGGCCAGCACGAGCGCCCCCGCCAGCGCTGCCCAGGCCGGCTCGACACCGAGGGCGGAGGTCACCACGAACCCGGCCAGCGTGCCGACGACGGTGACGAGCGCGAACAGTGGCGGTTTCGGCGCCTCGGCGGTCTCGGGGGAGTGGGTGACCTCGTCCAGGTCGCGCTCGAAGAAGCGCCGGAAGACCGCGTACTCGGCGACGATCGCGACCAGCCACGGCAGTGCCATCAGCGCCGCGAACCGCGTGAAGCTCAGCCCGCTCGCCGCGAACGCCAGCAGGTTGGTGAGGTTGGAGACCGGCAGCAGCAGCGAGGCCGTGTTCGACAGGTGCGCGCACGCGTAGACGTGCGGCTTGGCCGGGACCCCCGTGCGAGCCGCGGTGGCGAACACCACCGGCGTCAGCAGCACCACGGTGGCGTCCAGACTGAGCACGGCCGTGATCGCCGAGGCCAGCACGAAGACCCCGGTCAGCAGCCGCCCGGGCGACCCCGCCGCCCGCCGGGCCAGCCACGCCCCGCACGCCTGGAAGAGCCCCTCGACGTCGCAGAAGTGGGCGAGCACCAGCACCGCGGCGAGGAACCCGATCACCGGCCCCAGCTGCTCGGCCTCCGCCCGCGCGTGTGCCGGCGAGATCGCCCCGATCGCTGTCACCACGCCCGCGGCCGGGACCGCCAGCACCGCCTCCGGCCATCCGAAGGGGCGAAGTACGGCCCAGGCGAGCACGGCGACGAGCAGAGCGACGGACAGGACTTCGGCGAGCGGGGCGTTCAGGGCGGATCCTTCGGGAACGTGATCAGGCGGTGCCCGGCCATCAAAGCAGGCGCCGGTAAGAGTCGGGCGAGGGCCCCTTCAGCGCCTGGTACCGGCGGCGTGGACCGTCAGGCACACCGAGGACGCCTCGCGTCGCCGGACACCGTCACCTGAAGTGCGTGCGCCGTCTACTCCTCGTCCACCAGGCTGATCTCCGACCAGATCGTCTTGCCGTCGGTGGTGTGCCGGCTGCCCCAGCGCTGGGTGAGCTGGGCCACCAGCAGCAGACCGCGGCCGCCCTCGTCCCACGTCTTGGCGCGGCGCAGGTGCGGGGCGGTGTGGCTGGTGTCGGACACTTCGCAGATCAGCGTGGTCTCGTCGTGGATCAGGCGCAGCCGGATGGGCTGGGAGCCGTACCGGATCGCGTTGGTGACGAGCTCGCTGACCACCAGCTCGGCGGTGAACGTCGCCTCGCTCAGCCACCAGCGGTCGAGCTGGGCGACGACCTGCTTGCGGATCGGGGCGACGAGCGCCGGGTCGGCCGGGATGTCCCAGGTGGCGACCTGGGAGGCGGGCAGCCCCCGGGTTCGGGCCAGCAGCAGCGCCACGTCGTCCAGCGCGCCGCCCTGCGGCAGCAGACCGTGCAGCACCCGGTCGCAGGTCTCCTCCAGCGAGGCGGAGGGAGCCGCCAGGGCGTCGCAGAGCAGGGCGTGGCCGGCGTCCACGTCCCGCTCCCGCGACTCGATCAGCCCGTCGGTGTACAGGGACAGCACGGTGCCCTCGGCCAGTTCCAGCTCCGCGGACTCGAACGGCAGCCCGCCCAGGCCCAGCGGCGGCCCCGGCGGCATGTCGACCTCCTGGGGTGCGCCGCCCGGCAGGAGCATGACGGGTGCCGGATGCCCGGCCCGGGCCAGCGTGCAGCGCCGGGACACCGGGTCGTACACCGCGTACAGACAGGTCGCGCCGACCTCACCGGGGCGGCCTTCGCCGCCGGCCTCCGTGGACAGCCGTACGACGAGGTCGTCGAGGTGGGTCAGCAGTTCGTCCGGGGCCAGGTCGATGTCGGCGAGGGTGCGTACGGCGGTGCGCAGCCGGCCCATCGTCGCCGAGGCCTGGATGCCGTGGCCGACGACGTCCCCGACGACCATCGCCACCCGCATCCCGGACAACGGGATCACGTCGAACCAGTCGCCGCCCACCCCCGCCCGCGCGGCCGGAAGGTAGCGCGAGGCCGCTTCCACGGCGGCCGTGCGCGGCAGCGACCGCGGCAGCAGGCTGCGCTGCAGGGCGAGGGCGGTCTCGCGTTCGCGGGAGTAGCGGCGGGCGTTGTCGATGCAGACAGCGGCCCGGGCCGTGACCTCCTCGGCCAGCAGCACGTCGTCCGGCGTGAACGGGTCCGGCCGCCTGAACCGGGTCAGGACGGCCACGCCGAGGGTCTGGCCGCGGGCCTGGATCGGCACGGACATCGTGGAGTGGACGCCGTACTCCTTGATGCGGTCCTTGCGCACCGGGTCCCAGGCGAGCCACTCGGCGATGTCGCGGGTCTCGGTCGACGCCACGATGGTGTGGCCCGCCACGAGGGAGTCGGCCTGGGGGGAGGGGGCGGGGTAGACGTCGGTTTGGCCCGGCTTGGCCACCGCCTCGGGGGTGCCCGGGTTCACGGACCGGTGGGCCGCGCGGCGCAGCCTGACGGGGGCGGTCAGCCGGCCCGTGAAAGGCTCGCCGCCGTCCGGGGGGTCCAGCAGGTCGACGCTGACGAAGTCGGCGAGGGCGGGGACGAACACGTCCGCCAGTTCCTGAGCCGTTCGGGTGACGTCCAGGGTGCTGCCGATGCGGATGCTGGCCTCGTTGACCAGCTGGAGCCGCTCCCGGGCCAGGTACTGGTCGGTGAAGTCGTGAGCGGCGACGCAAACCCCCCGCACCCGTCCCTTGGCGTCGGTGATCGGCGCCATCCGGGCCAGCCAGGCGTACATCCGGCCGTCGCCGCCGATCGGCACGTACGTCCGCACGTCGTGCCCCCGGCCGGTGGCGAGCACCCGGTGCAGATGCTGCTCGATGTCCTCGCTCTGCAATCTGCCGCTCATCTCGGGCACCCGCAGCCCCCGCACCCGCTCCTCCGGCAGCCCGAGCACCTCGGCCATGGCGGCGTTCATCCGGCGCAGCCGCAGCCGCTCGTCGTAGATCGCGACGGCGCAGGGGGACTGGACGAGCTCGGCCCTGTACAGCGGGTCGTCGGGCGCGTGCGGGCCGTCGCCCGTGAGCGGGGTGACCAGGAGCCAGTGGTCCGGGCCGTCCTCGGGCTGTCTGCGATGGGCGAGCAGCCACACGGACACCGTCGAACCGTTGCGGTGGCGCAATGTGAGAGTGCCGTCCCAGCGGGCCTTCTCCGGCAGCTGAAGCTCCCCCGGGTCGGCCAACAGTTCGAAGGCCGGGCGGCCCACGACCTCGGCGGCGGGCCAGCCCAGGAGCAGACGGGCGCCCTCGTTCCACTCGACCACCATGCCCGCGTCGTCGATGACAGCCCGCGCCGTCGCGGCATCGTCGAACGGATACACCGGGCTCATCGTCGCCACTCCATCGCGGACACTCACAGTGAACAGGCGCGCAACTTCGGTCCCAGCCTAGTGGGTCGCGGCCGCGCGCGAACGGGGAACGGCAGTGCCGGTGGGAGCCGGCCTCGAGCCGTGGTCAAGGGGGAAATCCGGCCGTTGTGACGCCCGGGGCGGAAGCAGCTCACCGCACCCTTGACGGACGCGAGTGGCACACCGTCAGAATCTGTTTGTTCACGATCAGTTGTGAGTACTTCTGGGCCCTAATGAGGGAGAGCCGCCATGACGGTCACTCGCAGATCGCTTTTACTCGCCTCCGCGGCCGCACCGACGGCCGGGGTGCTCCTGGGCACGCCGACGGCGTGGGCGGCCGATGCCACCGATGCCGCCGGGGGTGCCTCCGGCCGCCGTACGGTCGCGCTCCGCGACGGCTGGCGCTTCGCGCTGGTCAATCCGGGCGGGATCACCGACCCGACCGGTGAGTACGCCGACGCCGCCGCCCCGGCGTACGACGACTCCGGGTGGCGCGAGGTCGCCGTGCCGCACGACTGGAGCATCGAGCTGGCGCCGACCACGCAGAACGGCACCACCAGCGGCACCGGGTTCTTCCCCGGCGGGCTCGGCTGGTACCGCCTCGCCTTCACGTTGCCGCCCACCCTGGCCGGCAAGCGCATATCGGTGGAGTTCGACGGCGTCTACATGGACTCCTACGTCTACTGCAACGGCACGGAGGCGGGCCGGCACCCCTACGGCTACACCGGTTTCGCCTTCGACGTCACCGACCTGGTGCACACCGACGGCACCACCGAGAACGTGATCGCGGTCAAGGTGCACAACCGGCTCCCCAGCAGCCGCTGGTACTCCGGCAGCGGCATCTACCGCGAGGCCCGCCTGGTGGTCACCGACCCAGTGCGGGTGGCGCGCTGGGGCACGTACGTCACCACGCCGGACATCACCGAGGAGCGGGCGCTCGTCCAGGTGCGCACCTCCGTCGTCAACGGGACCGGCACCGCGCGCGAGGTCGAGATCCGATCCCGGATCAAGGACGCCGCCGGCCGCACGGTGGCCCGGACGGCCACCACGGTCGCCGTCGACACCGAGGCGACCGAGACCCATGAACTGACCGTCACCAGACCCAGGCTCTGGGACTTCGCCTCGCCGCACCGCTACACCCTGGAGACCGAACTCCGGGTCGGCGGCAGGACGGTCGACACCTACCGCACCCCCTTCGGTATCCGCACCTTCCGCCTCGACCCCGACGAGGGCTTCCACCTCAACGGCCGCTACGCCAAGATCAAGGGCGTCGACCTGCACCACGACCTGGGCGCACTGGGCGCCGCGGTCAGCATCGACGCGATCCGCAGACAGATGACCATCATGAAGTCGATGGGCGTCAACGCCTTCCGCACCTCCCACAACCCGCCCTCCCCTCAGATGATCGAGGTCTGCGAGGAGCTGGGCATCGTCATGATGGTGGAGGCGTTCGACTGCTGGAAGAGCCCCAAGACGCGCTACGACTACGGCCGGTTCTTCGACGAGTGGGCCGACCGGGACATCACCGAGATGGTGCTGGCCGCCCGCAACTCGCCCGCCGTCATCATGTGGTCGATCGGCAACGAGATCTCCGAGTTCACCTCCACCTTGGGCCTGGCCATGGCGGACCGGCTGATCGCCGCGGTCAAGGCGTCCGACGACACCCGACCGGTCGTGATCGGCTCCCACCGGCACCGCAGCGTGCCCGCCGTGGGCTCCCCGGGCGACCTGATCCTCGCCAAGCTCGACGGACTCGGGCTCAACTACAACACCGCCAAGTCGGTGGACGCCCTGCACGCCCGCTACCCCCACCTGTTCCTCTTCGAGTCGGAGTCGTCCTCGGAGACCTCCACCCGCGGCACCTACCAGGAGCCCGAGCGCCTCAACACCGGCGAGAACCACACGCCGGGCAAGCGGGCGACCTCCTCGTACGACAACAACCTCGCCTCCTGGACCATGAGCGGCGAGTACGGGCACAAGAAGGACCGGGACCGGAAGTGGTTCGCCGGGGAGTTCCTGTGGTCGGGGATCGACTACATCGGGGAGCCGACCCCCTATGACGTCTTCCCGGTGAAGGCGTCCTTCTTCGGCGCGGTCGACACGGCCGGTTTCCCGAAGGACATGTACTACCTCTTCCAGAGCCAGTGGACCGGCGAGCCCATGGTCCACCTGCTGCCCATGACCTGGAACCACGAGCAGGGCGACACGGTCGAGGTGTGGGCGTACTCGAACGTCGCCACCGTCGAGCTCTTCCTCAACGGCAAGTCCCTCGGCACGCGGACCTTCGACACCAAGAAGACCATCGACGGCCGGGAGTATCTGGAGACCACCGAGGCGACCGGCGACGACAAGACCTTCACCGACGGCCCCTACCCCGGCAGTTACACCAGCCCGAACGGCAGCGCGGGCAAGCTCCACCTCACCTGGAAGGTGCCGTACAAGCCCGGTGAGTTGAAGGCGGTGGCGCGCCGCGACGGCAAGGTGGTCGCCACCGACGTCCTGCGCACCGCCGGCAAGCCGCACGCCGTACGCCTCACGCCCGACCGCAAGTTCCTGGCGGCCGACGGCCGTTCGCTGGTCTTCGTGACCGCCGACATCGTGGACGCCCGCGGAGTGGTCGTGCCCGACGCCGAGCACCTGATCTCCTTCGACGTGACGGGCGGCTCCCTCGCCGGTCTCGACAACGGCCGTGAGGAGAGCGCCGAGCGCTACCAGGCGAGCACCCGGACCGCCTTCCACGGCAAGGCCCTCGCGATCGTCCGGTCCGGCACCGGGCCGGGGTCCCTGAAGGTGACCGCGCGCGTGGAGGGCTTGCGGTCGGACACGGCGACCGTGCGCACCACGCCCGTCAGGTCGGCCGCCACCACCCCGTCGGCAGCCTTCCAGACCGACCACCCGGCGCCCGCGAACTACCCCTGCGCGGACGCCAGTTACTGCGGCCGCCCCGACACCCTCCCCGCCGCGATGCTCGACGGCGACCCGGCCACCGGCTGGTCCAACGCCTTCACCAAGGCGGCCACCGCCCTGCTGCCCGCGTTCAACGGCGCCAGGGCCGAGGACTGGGTGTCCGTGGACTTCGGCCGGACGCGGACCTTCGACCGCGTGGAGGTCTCCTTCACCCTGAGTACGACCCACAGCCCGCCCGCCTCCGTCGAGGCCGAGGTGTGGGACGGCGGCCGGTACGTGCCCGCCGAAGGGGCGGCCGTCGACTGGGGCACCGCCTCGGACGAGCCGACGGTCATCACCTTCGACGCCGCCCGCGGCTCCCGGCTGCGACTCACGCTGACCAGCGCCTACCCCGGCGAGGCCCGGGGCGCGGTGCGCATCAGCCGGCTGGAGGTTCCGGCCGGCTAAGAGCTCCGAACAAAAGTGGAGCCCGGCTCGCGACGCCTGGCACGCACGCTCGCCGCGTTGCCGAAAGCCCCTAGTAGCTCCGCTACGAGGAGCTTCCGGCGCCTTGCGATCGCACGCACCAGACGCCGCGAGCTGATCGGACTCCACCTTTGTTCGGAGCTCTAAGCGGCTCCCGGTGCGGTCCGGACGGGAACCGGTCCCGTCCGGACCGTTGACTGGGTGTCATGACTCCAACAAGCATGGCCTGCGCCCGCATCTGGGAGCGCTCCCACGACGAGCGTCACCCCGCACCTCCCCCGAGGAGCCCAGACGTGAAACGACGCAGAACCGCCTTGCTCTCCTTGACCGCCCTGCTGGGGGCGGCACTCGTGGGCCTTCCCGCCCCCGGGGCCGCCGCCGACGAGGTCGAACAGGTCAGGAACGGCACCTTCGACACCACCACCGCCCCCTGGTGGAGCACCAGCAACGTCACCGCGGGCCTGTCCGACGGACAGCTGTGCGCGGACGTGCCGGGCGGCACCGCCAACCGCTGGGACGCCGCCGTCGGCCAGAACGACCTCACCCTGGTCAAGGGGGAGTCGTACAAGTTCTCCTTCACCGCCACCGGTTCGCCCGACGGACACGTCCTGCGCGCGATCGTGGGCCTGTCGGCGGCCCCGTACGACACCTACTTCGAGGTGAGCCCGCAGCTGAGCGTGTCGGGGAACGCGTACTCCTACACGTTCACCTCGCCCGTCGACACCGCCCAGGGCCAGGTCGGCTTCCAACTCGGCGGCAGCGCCGACCCGTTCCGCTTCTGCATGGACGACGTGTCGCTGCTGGGCGGGGTGCCGCCCGAGGTGTACGAGCCCGACACCGGACCCCGGGTGCGCGTCAATCAGGTCGCCTATCTGCCCGCGGGCCCGAAGAACGCCACCCTGGTCACCGACGCGACCACGAAACTGCCCTGGCAGCTCAAGAACTCCGCCGGCGCGGTGGTGGCCCAGGGCTGGACCGTGCCGCGTGGCGCCGACGCCTCCTCCGGGCAGAACGTCCACTCGATCGACTTCGGCGCCTACCAGAAGCAGGGCACGGGCTTCACCCTGGTCGCCGACGGCGAGACCGGCCGCCCCTTCGACATCGGCACGGGCGCCTACGAGAAGCTGCGCCTGGACGCCGCGAAGTACTACTACACGCAGCGCAGCGGCATCGCGATCCGCGACGACCTGCGCCCGGGCTACGCCCGCCCCGCCGGCCATGTCGGCGTCGCGCCCAACCAGGGCGACTCGAACGTGCCCTGTCAGCCGGGCGTCTGCGACTACACCCTCGACGTCACCGGCGGCTGGTACGACGCCGGCGACCACGGCAAGTACGTCGTCAACGGCGGCATCTCCACCTGGGAGCTGCTGAGCACCTACGAGCGCTCCCTGACGGCCCGCACCGGACAGCCGGCCAAGCTGGGCGACGGCACCCTCGCCATCCCGGAGAGCGGCAACAAGGTGCCGGACCTCCTCGACGAGGTCCGCTGGGAACTGGACTTCCTACTGAAGATGCAGGTACCGGACGGGCAGCCGCTGGCCGGCATGGCCCACCACAAGATGCACGACGAACAGTGGACCGGGCTGCCGCTGCTGCCCAGCGACGACCCGCAGAAGCGTGAACTGCACCCCCCGAGCACCCAGGCCACGCTGAACCTGGCGGCCACGGCCGCGCAGGCGGCCCGCCTGTACGCACCCTACGACAAGGCCTTCGCGGCCAAGGCCCTCGCCGCCGCCCGCAAGGCATGGACGGCGGCCCTCGCCCACCCCGAGATGTACGCCGACCCCAACGACGGCATCGGCGGCGGCTCCTACGCCGACTCCGACGCCACCGACGAGTTCTACTGGGCTGCGGCCGAGCTGTACCTGACCACGGGGGAGAAGTCCTTCGCCGACCACGTCCTCGCCTCGCCCGTCCACACGGCCGACATCTTCGGCCCGCTCGGCTACGACTGGGCCAGGACGGCGGCCGCGGCCCGCCTCGACCTCGCGACCGTACCGAGCAAGCTGCCCGGACGGGACAAGGTGCGCCAGTCCGTGATCAAGGGCGCGGACCGCTACCTGACCACCCTGAAGGCACAGCCGTACGGCATGCCGTACGCCCCCGCCGACAACCTCTACGACTGGGGTTCCAACCACCAGGTCCTGCACAACGCGGTCGTCATCGCCACCGCGTACGACATCAGCGGCGCCTCGAAGTACCGTGACGGCGCCGTCCAGAGCATGGACTACATCCTCGGCCGCAACGCGCTGAACATGTCGTACGTGACCGGTTATGGCGAGGTCAACTCCCACAACCAGCACAGCCGTTGGTACGCCCGCCAGCTCGACCCGAGCCTGCCGGCCCCGCCCGACGGAACCCTCGCGGGCGGGCCGAACTCGTCCATCCAGGACCCCTACGCACAGAGCAAACTCCAGGGCTGCGTCGGCCAGTTCTGCTACATCGACGACATCCAGTCCTGGTCGACGAACGAGCACACCATCAACTGGAACTCGGCCCTGACCCGGATGGCGTCCTTCGTGGCGGATCAAGGCTGACGCTCACCATCCACCAGTTCCTTCGGCCGCTCATGCTCCACGAGCTCCCCTGGCCGCTCATGGGCGGTCAGGGTGTGGAGCCGGGCCTGATCGAGCGGCTGGTGCACCTCGACGTACTCGCCGTGCGGCAGCCGCTTGATCACGCCGGTCTCGCGACCGTGCAACACCAATGCCCTGTCGCGGAGTTGGAGACCGAGACAGATACGCCGGGTGACGACGAAGACGGCCACCGGAACGACGAACACCGCGACGCGGACCGCCCACGTCACCGTGTTGATCGACAGATGGAGCCGGGTCGCCACGATGTCGTTGCCCCCGCCCGCCAGCAGGATCAGGTAGGCGCTGATCCAGGCCGCGCCGATCCCGGTACGGACGGGCCGGTTGCGTGGGCGGTCGAGGAGGTGGTGCTCGTGCTTGTCACCCGTGATCCGGGCCTCCAGGAACGGGTACACGCCGATGAACAACAGGAGCAGCGGGAACACGACGATCGGTATCAGCACACCGAGGACGAGGGTGTGGCCCCACAGGGTGATCTCCCACCCCGGCATGACCCGGACCAGGCCCTCCGCGAACCCCAGATACCAGTCGGGCTGGGCGCCCGTGGAGACCTGGTCGGCGCGGAAGGGGCCGTACTCCCAGACAGGATTGATCGACGCCACGGCCGCGATCAGCGCGAGCGCCCCGAAGACCAGGAAGAAGAAACCGCCCGCCTTCGCCATGTACACCGGGAAGAACGGGGCACCGACGACATTACGTTCGCTGCGCCCGGGCCCCGCGAACTGGGTGTGCTTGTGGTAGACGACCAGCAGTACATGAGCCACCACGAGCGCCGCCATGATGCCCGGGATCACCAGGATGTGCAGCGAGTAGAAGCGGGCCACGATGTCGTCGCCGGGGAACTCGCCGCCGAACAGGAACATCGAGAGGTACGTCCCCACGACCGGGACCGACAACAGGGCGCCGTCGACGAACCTCAGGCCCGTCCCCGACAGCAGGTCGTCCGGCAGCGAGTAGCCGAAGAGGCCCTCGAACAGGCCGAGGAAGAGCAGGGACCAGCCGAACAGCCAGTTGATCTCACGCGGCTTGCGGAACGACCCCGTGAAGAAGTGCCGCATCATGTGCGTGAACATCCCGGCCACGAAGACCAGCGCCGCCCAGTGGTGCAGCTGCCGGATCAGCAGCCCGCCGCGCACGTCGAAGCTGATGTCCAGCGTGGAGGCGTACGCCTCGGACATGCGGACGCCGTTGAGCGGGGTGTAACTGCCGTGGTATGTCACCTCGTTCATCGACGGGTGGAAGAACAGTGTGAGCCACACGCCGGTGATGATCAGGACGACGAAGCTGTACAGACAGATCTCGCCGAGGAGGAAGGACCAGTGGTCGGGGAAGACCTTGCGCAGGTACCGCCTGCCGAGGGTGTGGATGCCGACACGGCCGTCGAACCAGTCGGCCACTCGCTCGCCCTTGCTTGTCACGTCTCCTCCCGCTGCACGTGCGTGAGCTTCTCGGGGTTGGTCACGATGTAGACGCCCGACACCTGGTCGCCCTGAGGGGTGAGGTCCATGACCATCACCGCGTACGGCGAGTCGCCCTCGAACAGCACGGCCGCGTCGTCGCCGTTGACGCGCCGGTAGCGCAGGTCCAGGTTCTGCGGGCCGCGCCGGCCGGCGTACCCGGTGATGAGGCGGACGGCCTTGTCCCGGCCGTGCACCGGGCGCAGTCCCGCCGGTTTGCGCAGCCCCCCGCCGTCCGTCCACACCGTGACGTCCGGCGCCAGGATCTCCATCAGCTCGGCGATGTCCCCGCCGAGCGCGGCCCGCACGAACCGCTCGGTCGCCTCCCGCCGCACCCGCGGATGGGCCCGGTACAGCGGCCGCCGCGCGTGCACATGGCGCCGCGCGCGATGCGCCAGCTGCCGTACCGCAGCCGGGGTTCGGTTGATGATCTCCGCGATCTCGGTGTGGGCGTACCCGAACACCTCGTTCAGGACGAACACCGCCCGCTCCAGCGGAGACAGGGACTCCAGCACCACCAGCATCGCCATCGACACCGACTCGGTACGCAGCGCCGGATCCTCAGCCCCGCCGTCCTCGCCGGCGACCAGCGGCTCGGGCAGCCACGGACCGACGTACGTCTCCCGGCGGCGACTGACCGCGGCACGGCGGGCCAGCGCGTGGTTGACGGCGATACGGACCAGATAGGCCCGCCGGTTGTCGATCCCGTCGAGCGAGGCGCCGCCGCGCCGCCCCGTCCACGACAGCCAGGTCTCCTGCAGCACGTCCTCGGTGTCGGCGACGCTGCCCAGCATGTTGTAGACGACGCCGAACAACAGTTCGCGATGCCCGACGAACACTCCGGTCGCGTCGACGGACGGTCCGCCGGTCTCGGAACGGTCGGGAACGGTGTGCTCGGACATGTGTGGGCCTCCCCAGTGGCGCGCTCACCACTGCGACGCCCCGCGGGGGCCGGAGTGTGACATCAGACCGGTTGAATGTGACCCACGCCTCATCCTGGACGCGTCGTGATCAATGCACCTGGGACGCGTCGTGGAAGACGATCCCCAGCGCGTGACCTCGCCCCCTCGCTTCCTCGCCCCCTACCGTTCGCGGTCTCTCGCCTACGAGTCTGCCGTCCCGCCCCCCGGGCGTCCGGCGGGAACCGGACACGGCGTTCGCACCCTCCGGTACCGCTGCATTACCGGTGTGACCTGGTGATATTTACGAGTAAGTACCCGCGCGGTACCGTGAGGGCATGCCAGCTCTCAATGTGGAGTTCAGCGACCGCGAGCTAGAGGACCTGCGGCAGATCGCCAAGGAGCGGGGTACGTCCATGAAGGCCCTCGTGCGTGAGGCGGCCGCCGCCGACATCGCCCGGCACCGAGCACTGCAGGAGGGCGCGGAGGCGTTCCGCCGGTTCTTCGCGTCCCACGCCGACGAGTTCGCCGAGGCCTTCCCGGACGACGAACCGGCCGCCAAGGGCGAGGGGCGGGTCGCCTGACCCATGGCTCCCGTCGTTCACATCGACGTGCCCTGGCTGCTCCAGCGGCACGAAGAGGTTCTGCCCGACCAGCCCACGATCAACGACTTCTCCGCCTTAGTGGCCGCCGTCGCCCGGCACCGCGTCGACCCGCCCCGCCTCGGCGTGGACTCCGACCCGGCTTGGCGGGCCGCCGCACTGCTGCACACCCTCGCCCTGCTCAAGCCGCTGCCGGCGGCCAACGCCCGCTTCGCGTGCGCGACGGCGGTGGCGTACATGTTCGTCAGCGGCGTCGGCATCGACCCGCCCTACGGCGCCCTCGTCGACCTCGCCCGGGACCTGATCTCCGGGAAGGTGGACGTGTACGGCGCGGCCGACCGGCTGCGTTCCTGGCAGATCTGACGCTTCCCACGCGTGGGATCCGCCGCCCGCCCCGGGGCCGCCGGCCGAGGGCGGGAGGAACGGGGCCGGCGGCCGGCTGCGCGCAGGAGAGCCGCCGTCCTGCGCGGGGGCCTCCGAGGAAAAGGCCGGTTCCAGTGCACTACGCGGCGGTGTGCGCCGGGAGCGTGCGTACCGCTCCGGCGCGTGCGCGTGAATCACACGGGGCGCATGCGAGGCGAAAATCCGTACGGGCCCGATGAGTTGCCCGCTGCCTCGGCGCCGTATCTGACTTTCTTTCAACGGTGTGGATGTTTCCCAAGTGCCTTGTTGGTCATGAGTGACTGTGCGAGGGTGAACAGCCGGTGTGGGGGGTAAGGGGCCGACTCGCATTCGTGCCGTGGGGAACCGGGACGGACGGACGTCGGTGAATTCACGCTCCTCGCGCCGCGCCTGAAAAGTGAGCGCCCGTCAGGGCTTCTTTTCCGGCGACCAGAATCTGTGTCCCCATGCGCGTGGGAAGGAATCCGCTCAGTGCCCACCCCCCACCCCCCTCGCCCTCCTTACCCCCCGGTCGGCGGGGTTCCCGAAGAATCCGACGAGGCCCTCGGCGCCGCGCTCAGAGGCCGCCCGGACGTCGAGGCCGGCAAGTCCGTCGCGCTGCTCATGGCGCGGCACTGGCGGCCGGTCCACGAGTACGCGGCGATCTGCCTTGCCTCCCCGCAGGACACCGCCTCCATGGTCACCGCCGCCGCCTTCCACCAGGTGTTCGACCGGCTCACCGTCGGCGAGCCGGCCGTGGCGCTGCGCCCGCGGTTACTCGTGACAGTGCGGGACACCGTCAGACAGTGGTCGGCCGAGGAGCACATATCGGAAGTACTGCCGGAATTGGGGAAACCCTCCGGAGGTCGCGGTATGCGCGCGGCCAAGTCGCTGACGCCCGAAAATCGCATGTTGGCGGAGCGTTCATTCCACGCGCTTCCCGGACTCGCTCGGTGTTTGCTGTGGCACGTCGAGGCCGAGGCGGAGGGTATTGCCGTACCCGCCGCTCTCCTTGGCATGGATACCGGCACCGCGTCGGCGGCACTCGAACAGGCGCGTGAAAAATTCCGCGAAGGTTGTGTACATGCCCATCGGGAACTCGCGCCGACCAAGGATTGCCGCTTCTACAACCGGCTCCTCGACGTCCCCATTCGCCGCGGCGGAGCCTTGCTGCCGGA
This sequence comes from Streptomyces sp. NPDC006602, assembly GCF_042870385.1. Classification (NCBI taxonomy): domain Bacteria; kingdom Bacillati; phylum Actinomycetota; class Actinomycetes; order Kitasatosporales; family Streptomycetaceae; genus Streptomyces; species Streptomyces sp. NPDC006602. The sequence goes on from NZ_JBIAHG010000009.1 coordinate 23,269, forward strand.
TGTGCAACAGCATCTGGGGGAGTGCCGCCACTGCCGAAACGCCGCCGAACAACTGAGCCATTTCGAGGGCGGTTTGGGCGTACTTCTCGCCGAGGCGGTGCTCGGCTGGGGCGGCCGGCGCTATCTCGAGTCCCGTCCGGCACGGGCGCAGCAGCCGCGCACGCGCGGCTCCTCCCGGCACGGCGGCGGACGCCGTCGGCTGCTGCCGGGGATCCCCGCGCCCGGCCGCCGGATCCCGGGCGGCCTGCGGTCCTCGAGGACGCTCCTGACGGGAGTGGGCCTGGCCTCCGCCGGACTGCTGGCGACCGTGCTCGTCGCCAGCATGTGGTCGGGTGAGGACGGCGTCGATCCGGCCGCCTCGACGAGCGCGACCGGCGGCGTCGGCGCGGCCCCGGGCGCCGGCTCCCAGGCCCCGCCGACGGCGTCCTCCGGCACCGCCCAGCTCCCGGGCGCACCGGGACGCACCAGACTGCGCAACATCGACGCCGACCTGTGCCTCGACATCACGGGCGCACCGAAGTCCGGCGCCGGTACCGAACTGGCGGCATGTTCGTCCGCGCCCACGCAGCAGTGGTCGTACGAGAGTGACGGGCTGCTGCGCAGCGTGGCGGAGCCCGACCTGTGTCTCGACTCGCACGCCGACGCCGGTGTGGTCATCCTCGGCACGTGCGCCGGGGAGAAGGCGAAGCGGGCCGACGACGTGCGCTACGACCTCACCGTGCAGGGCGAGTTGCTCACCCGCTGGGACGCGCAGCTCGCCCTCGCCTCCACCACCGACGACCCGGGCGCCGACATCGTCGCCAAGGTCCGCGACGGCTCCGCCGGCCAACGCTGGCTGACCGACCCGACGTCGACGGCGACCCCCGGCTCTCTGTCGGTCACCGGGACACAGACGCCCGGCGCGCGGGTGGTGGGGATGTCGGACCAGGCCTAGACGGAGCCCGCCCGGCTCTCAGGAGGGGTCCTCCATCAGGTCGGCGGGGCCGACGGTCGCCGGTGTGGCGTGTCCGGACAGGGCCAGGGTGAGGTCCAACTCCGCCAGCAGGCAGCGGATCACGTGCTCGACGCCCGCCTGGCCGTCGAGTCCGAGCCCGTAGACGTACGGCCGTCCGACCAGGACCGCTCGGGCGCCCAGGGCGAGGGCCTTGAAGACGTCGTCGCCGGTGCGGATGCCGCTGTCGAACAGGACGGTCAGGCGGTCGCCGACCGCTGCCGCGACCCGGGGCAGCGCGTCGGCCGCCGCGACCGAGCCGGCCACCTGACGGCCGCCGTGGTTGGACACCACCACGCCGTCCATCCCGGCGTCGGCGGCGAGCCGGGCGTCGTCCGGGTGCAGGACGCCCTTGAGGAGGATCGGCCCGTCCCAGTTCTCCCGCAGGAACGCCAGGTCCGGCCAGGTCTTGGCGGGATCCGCGAACATGCCGACGAAGTGCATGACCGCCGCGTTCGGATCCTCGTGCACCGGCTTGGCCAGACCCGCCTGGAACGCCGGGTCGGAGAAGTAGTTGGCGGTGCCCACGCCGTGCAGGAACGGCAGATACGCCTGGTCGAGGTCGCGGGGACGCCAGGACAGCAGGGGCGTGTCGAGCGTGACGACCAGGACGGTGAACCCCGCCGCCTGCGCCCGGCCCAGGAAACTCCGGGCCACCTCGGGGTCCTTCGGCCAGTACAGCTGGAACCAGCGCTCGGCGTCGCCCATCGCCGCGGCGACCTGCTCCATCGGAGTGCTGGACGCCGACGACAGGATGTACGGCACGCCCTGCGCGGCGGCGGCCCGTGCGGCGGCCGGCTCGGCGTCCGGGTGCATGATCGACAGCACCCCGACCGGTGCCAGCGCCAGCGGTGCGGGCAGCGCGCGGCCCGACACCTCGACGGACAGGTCGCGTTCGTGGACATCCCGCAGCATGCGCGGCACGATCCGGCGGCGCTCCAGCGCGGCCCGGTTGGCGCGGGCCGTGCTGCCGTCGCCCGCGCTGCCCGCCACATAGCCGACCGGGCCGGGGCCGAGCCGCTGTTCGGTCAGCTCCTCCAGTCGCGTCAGATCGGTGGGCAGGCGCGGTACGGCGCCCGACATCCCGTTCAGATAGATCTCGTACTGGAAGTCCGCCCAGTGCTTGCCCATCCCTACCGCCCTGCCTCTCCTCGTCGAGCAGCGTCGCCGCGACCATACCGGCGAGTACGCGCGAGTCCGCCCACCGGGAGCGAACTGACTCAGCCGACGACGTATCCGACGGACAAGGGGGCTTCAGCGAGGGGACGGCGGTGGAGAGCCTCCCGGTCACTCACTGTCCGACGCCGGCTCCTCCGGCTCGGTGTCGGGCCCCTGGGCACGCACCCGCTGAACGTGTTCGAGGGAGTCCCGCAGTTCGGCCAGCCAGTCGTCGGTGTGGCGCTGGACCAGGCGGACGCACCAGGCGAGGGCGTCGCTGCGGCTGCGGGCCACGCCGGCGGCCACCAGGGTGTCGAGGACCTGGCGCTCGGGCTGGCGCAGGCGGGTCATCACGGGCGCCGCCACGTGCGTGAACAAGACCCGCTCCGCCCCGCACTCCACACCCCAGGACACCTTCCGGCGGAACCGGTGCTGGGCCTCCTGCGCCACCGTCATGCGTGCCTCCCGGGTGCGCTCCCGGAATTCCTGGACCCGGCCCTGCACGGCCGCCTCCCGCTCGGCGGCCGATACGTCCTCGGCCAGCCGGGGTTCGGGGATGCGGCCGATCACGGTGATCTCCTCGCGGTCGGCCGTCACCTCGACCAGCGCCTCGAAGAGGTCGTCCGGCACGCGGCCGGCGAACCAGCCGCGCAGCTTCTCCTGCTGCTCTGTCGTAATCATGTAATCACGATTACTCGGCTGGACCGAGAACGCAAGGGTCGAAGCGGGAGTGCGCTGACGGCTGAAGTGGAATGTTTCAGGACTATTAACTGACAGGGGGAATCCGGCCATCCGGCCGGAACGGGCGATCAAGAACCGCGCGATTCCAGGGTCGCAACGTTCGAATTCCGTTACTTCGCGCCACTGATTCAATACGCAAGGTTACCGAAACCGGTGGGGTCGATGTGAGTTCCGGTGCCGGACTCGGCAGACTCGCGCTCGCCGCACCGGCACCGACCGAGCCGGATCGCGGCGCATCGACATCTCGTCGAACCGAGCGGAAGGATGCACACAATGCGGAACACCGCGCGCTGGGCAGCGACCCTGGGCCTCACGGCCACCGCAGTCTGCGGACCCCTGACAGGCGCCGCCCTCGCCGAACCCTCCACCACCCCGTCCGCGCTCTACGCCCCTTCGGCCCTGGTACTCACCATGGGCCACGGCGACAGCGCCGCCACCGTCACCCCGGAACGCGCCGTCACCCTGAGCTGCGCCCCGACCGCCTCGGGCACCCATCCGGCCGCCGCCTCCGCGTGCCCGGAACTGCGCGCCGCCGCCGGGGACTTCGACGCCCTCGCGGTGAGAGACGGCGTCCAGTGCACCAAGGAGTACGACCCTGTCGTCGTCACCGTCGACGGTGTCTGGCGCGGCCGGCGCGTCTCCTACCAGCGCACCTTCGCCAACGAGTGCGTGAAGAGCGTCCACGGGAGCAGCGTCTTCACGTTCTGAGGGACCGGGATCGCACGTTCCCCGGGAACGTCCCGAGGGGCCCGCAGATGGGGAGTGCGGCCCCCTGTCACGGGGACCTGTGATCCCGCACCGGGGGTCGGCGGGCGGAGTGGGGCCGCCCGCCGATTCCTCCGGTTCATTCCCCGTCCTTCTCCATTGGGGATGTCCGCCGGCGGAGGAAAACGGACCGACAGGCCCGAGGTATGCGGTCGTTGGTGAATTTCCGCGGGTTCGATCGACGAACCGCGTGCTGTCAGCGCCGTTCGCGGTGGCTGGTGTCGCACCAGGGATACCGCCGGCTGCGGCGGCAGGTGCACAGGGCCACGCGGAAGCGGTCGGAGGACACCGTGGTGCCGTCCTCCAGTTCCACTTCCACCGGACCCTCCACCAGCAGGGGGCCCCGGCGCCGCACGGTGATCCGGCGGGGCCTGTCAGACGGGGAGTTCGGCACGGACGACCACCAGCTCTTCCTTCTCCTCGGCGGGAGACAGCAGCCCGCGCTCCCGCAGCCAGTGCTCACGCCCCCGCAGCACCGGGCCGAAGCCGATCCGGCACCGCCGGGTCACGGACGCCTTCAACCCGGCCGCACGCAGGTGCTCCAGCGTTCGGCCGGGGTCGCTCAGCGCGGAGTGCACGATCAGCAGGACGCCCCCGGGGCGCAACAGGGCGGGCGCCTCCCGGCAGATCCGGTCCAGTACGAACCGCCCGTCACGGCCCGCGTCCCAGGCCCGGGCCGGCCCGTGCGGCAGCCGCACGCCCAGGGGCGCCGGCACGTATGGCGGGTTGGTCAGAATCAGATCGAACGACTGGTCCCGTACCGGTCCGAAGAGGTTCCCGCGCCGGATGCGCAGCGGCACCCCCGCCAGCCAGGCGTTCAGCCGGGCCGTCCACACCGCCCGCCAGGACACGTCCACCGCGGTCACCCGGGTGCCGCGGCGCGCGGCCTCGAGCGCCAGCGCGCCGGACCCGGTGCCCACGTCGAGCACGTCCGCGCCCGGTGGCAGCGGCTCTTCCGAAAGGGCCCCGGCGAGCAGGGCGGTGTCCTCCTGAGGGGCGTAGACGCCCGGCAGGACCAGCGGCAGTACCAGTGGAGTCACGTCGCTCGGGTACCCCGACAATCAGGAGGTATGGGGTGTTTCGGAAGCGATGGGTGTTCGCAGTGACGATCGTCCGGCCCGCCAGTCGGTGAGCAGGCCGGCGGCCAAGCGGTCCTCGAGGTGGCCCGTGGCGTCGACGCCGAAGACGACATCGGTCGCCAGATCCGGCTCCTGGGCCAGCAGCCCGCCGATGACCTCGTGGCGTACGACCTGCTCGTGCACCGCGTCGGCTTCGACGTGTTCGTCGTAGAAGAACTCGGCGGCCCTGCCGGCGCCGGTCCGGCGCATCGCCTCGGCCAGCCGCCGGGAGCCCGGCGACGAGGTGATCTCGACCGCCGCGAAGTGGCCCACCAGGGCGCCCCGGAGGGATCGGTGCAGGCCGAAGAGGGACATGAGGTTCACCGTGGCCAGTACCTCGGCGGACGCCGCGTCGAGGTAGCGGCCGTACGTCGTGTCGAGGCCCAGGTCCGTCATCAGGTCGGCGAACAGTCGCGCGTGCACGCGGTCGGGGCGGCCGCCGCCGTACTCGTCGAACTCCACCGCCGCCATCCCCGCCTTGGCCCGGCCCCACAGCCGCGGCAGCACCCAGGCGTGCGGATCGGCCTCCTTGAGGTGGTACAGCGACCGTTGCGCGGCGTACTCGCGCAACTGCCACAGCTCGCCCTCCTTGGAGAGGTAGTGGCTGACGCCCGTACCGTCGACGGGTTCGACGAGGAGCTCCGCGAGCGAGTCGTCCACGCTCTCGTGTACGGCGGTGTCGGCGCGCAGCGTCGACAGGAAGCGATGCTCCAGCGCGGCACGGGTGCGCAGCAGGTCCGGGTCCCACTCGCGGTCCGGGGCGACGCCCTCGAAGCCGCGGTAGTGCAGCTCGTAGCAGAGGTACAGAGAGAGCTGGAGGTCGTCGCCGTACACGGTCGCCCCGGCGACCTCCTCTTGCGGCGGCAGCGGTCCGGCACCTCGCAGGTACTCCGCCACGGCTGCCGACACGGGCCCTCGGGCGGGGGGCAGCCGTGGTTCCTGGCTCTTGTGTGGCATGAGCCCCGGGTACCCCGCTCCGGTGGGCTGCCACTCCCGGCGTGGAGCCGGCCCAAACGGGTACTCCGCGTCGGCATGAAGGCACTCGTGATCAACTGCACACTCAAGAGGTCGCCGAATCCCTCCAACACCGAGGCCCTCGCGAGGGTCGTCGCCGAGCGGCTGGAGAAGGACGGCGTGGACGTCGAGATCGTGCGGGCCGTCGACCTGGCCATCGAACCCGGCGTGATCAGCGAACCCGTACGCGCGGGCGACGCCTGGCCGGGCGTCCACGACAAGCTGCTGGACGCCGAGATCCTCGTGATGGCCTCGCCGACCTGGCTCGGCCGGCCCTCCTCCGTCGCCCAGCAGGTCCTGGAACGGATGGACGCGCTCATGTCCGAGACCGACGACGAGGGCAGGCCGGTCGCCTACAACCGGGTCGCCGGCGTGGTCGTCACCGGCAACGAGGACGGCGCCCACCACGTCATCAGCGAGATCTCGGGCGCGCTCGCCGACATCGGCTACACCATCCCCGGGCAGGCGTGGACCTACTGGCACCTCGGGCCGAGCCCCGGCCCCGACTACCTCGACGACGAGCAGGGTCGCGGCTGGTCGCACCGGACGGGCCGGGCCATGGCGGCCAACCTGTACGGCGTGGCGAGTGCCCTGGCGGCGCGCCCCTTGGGCGCACCGCCAGGCTAGTCAGTCGCCCTCCGACTCCTCCTGGGCGCGGGTGTTCGGGGTGATGGCCTCCGATGCCTCACCCCGGTGCCGGCGCTGCTCGGCGGAGTCCCGGGTACGCGTCTCGGCGTCCTCTATCTCGCGGAGGACCTCTTCGAGCGCCGTCTCGGGCCCGTCCGTCCGGTCGTTGTTCCGGCCGTCGTTCCTGTCATTCCGCTCGGCGTTCTTCTTGGCGTCGGACACGGCTGTCTCCCTTCTCAGGTTTCCTCCGGCTTCTCCGGCTTCCCCGGTTCAGTCGGTCGCCGTCGCGATGCGCAGCGGTACCGGATCCGGAGGAGCCGCTTCCTCATTGCGGCGGATGATCTCCGCCCACCAGGGCGCCCCGTCCTCGATGTGACGCAGCAGCACCCCTTCGCGGATCGCCCACGGGCAGAGCGTCAGCGTCTTGATCCCGGTCAGCTTCATGGCCGTGTGCCCGACCACCGCGCCGGCCAGGCTCTGCACCGCTCGGGGCGCGGAGATGCCGGGCAGCGCGGCGCGTCGGTCGGCCGGCAGGACGGCCAGCCGGGCGACCGCCTCCCGCAGGTCGGCGCGGTGCAACCGCCGTTCCATGAACGGGCCGTGCCGCCCGGGCGGGGCCCCGCACAGGCGGCCCAGCTGCTGGAAGGTGCGCGAGGTGGCCACTGCCGTGTGCGGTCCTTCCCAGCGGATCCGCGCGGCCACGTCCCGCAGTTGATGGCGGACCTTGCGGCGCAGCGCCCGCACCTGCTCAGGCGGCGGCGGGTCCTGGCCCTCGAAGAACTCGTGGGTCAGCCGGCCCGCGCCGAGCGGCAGCGAGGCCACGAAGTCCGGCAACCGGCCGCGCCCGAAGGCCACTTCGAGCGAGCCGCCGCCGATGTCCAGCAGTGCGAGCGGCCCCGACCGCCAGCCCATCCAGCGCCGCGCCCCGAGAAACGTGAGCTCGGCCTCGACCTCGCCCGGCAGGGTGCACAGCCCGACTCCCGTCCGGGTCCGTACGGTACGCAGCACCTCCTGACGGTTCGGGGCGCTGCGCACCACCGCGGTCGCGAAGGCCAGGGGGCTCGCGGCGCCCCAGCGGGTCGCGGTCCTGCTCGCCTCGGTGACCGCCTCGACGAGCCGTTCGACAGCTTCCCGCGGCACCGGGCCGCCGGGCTTCACATGATCGGACAGCCTCAGGCGCCACTTGGCGGTGTGGACGGGCAGCGGCACCCCACCCTCCGCGTCCGCGACAACCAGTCTGACCGTGTTCGAGCCCACATCAACGACGCTGATTCGCATGGCCCGTGAGTACCCGGTTGCGGGACCGTCCAACGTCATCCGCCGCGCCGCGGCCACCCGCCCGCCACCCGGACGGTCACCCCGGCACCAGGACGGCCACGGTGCCGGGGGAGGTGGCGAGCGCGGGAAAGAACGTGCTGCCGAGCGCCGCGACCGGTCTGTGCATCCGGCCACGACGGCGCTCGCTCCTGCGCCCACCATGGCCCCGGCGCCCCGGACAGCGAAGAGGGGCCGCCGTCTCCCTGCAGACGGCGGCCCCTCGGCCCTACGGCGGCTCGGTCGAGCCGGATCACATGTGGACGACCTGCGCGGCGTCCGGGTCCTGCTCCGGCACCCCGCGCCGGTAGAGCAGGAAGGCGATCAGCGCGCCGGCGGTGAAGAAGCCCGCCGACCACCAGAAGGCGGTGGTGTAGCTCTCGATCGTCGCCCGGGCCCGGACCAGCTTGTCGGTGGGGTCCTTGCCCACCAGGTAGTCGGTCGCGGCGCTCGCGGCCAGCGTGTTCAGCAGGGCGGTACCGATCGAACCGCCGACCTGCTGCATGGCGTTGACCGTGGCGGAGGCGACGCCCGCGTCCTCGGCGGCGACCCCGCCGGTGGCCATCTGCATGGCCGAGGGCATGACCAGGCCGAGGCCGGCGCCGATGATGATCAGCTGCGGCAGCACCGCGGTCGTGTAGTCGGAGCCCACGCCGATGTCGGTCAGCCAGGCCATGCCGGCCACGGCGACCGCGAAGCCGAACGGGATGACCGCCTTGGGGCCCATCCGCGGGACCAGAGCGGTGGTGCCGACCTGTGCCGCCACCATCAGCGCGGCGACCATCGGCAGGAACGCCACACCGGTCTTGGTCGGGCTGAAGCCCAGGTTCAGCTGAAGGTAGTAGGTGAGGAAGAGGAACACGCCGAACATGCCGGCGCCGGAGATGAGCACGGCCAGGAACGAGGCCGCCCGGTTGCGGTCCAGCAGGATGCGCAGCGGCAGCAGCGGGTGCTCGGCGCGGGTCTGCCACCAGGCGAACGCGGCCAGCAGGACACCGCCCGCGATCAGGAAGCCCCAGGTCGCGGGGGAGTTCCAGTCGTGCGTCTCCGCGTTGGAGAAGCCGTAGACCAGGGAGAACAGACCACCGGCGACCAGCACGGTGCCCGGCACGTCCAGCTTGGAGTTCGTGGCGTCGCGGCGGTGGGTGAGCAGCATCCAGCCGCCGACGAAGGCGACGACGGCGATGGCGACGTTGACGTACAGGGTCCAGCGCCAGTCGAGGGCGTCGGTCAGGACGCCGCCGAGCAGCAGGCCCACCGCGCCGCCCGCACCGGCGATGGCGCCGTACACGCTGAACGCCTTGGCACGCTCGCGGGCGTCGGTGAACGTCGTGTTGAGCAGGGAGAGCGCGGCGGGTGCGAGGAGCGCGCCGAAGGCGCCCTGGAGGGCACGGGCTGTGACCAGCATTTCGAAGTTGGTCGCGGCACCACCGAGGGCGGAGACGGCCGCGAAGCCGACGACACCGACGAGGAAGGCGGGCTTGCGGCCGAACAGGTCGGCGATCCGGCCGCCGAGCAGCAGCAGGGAGGCGAACGCCAGGGCGTACGCGGTGACGATCCACTGCCGGTTGCCGTCGGAGAACCCGAGGTCGGCCTGGGCCGAGGGCAGGGCGATGTTCACGATGGTGGCGTCCAGGACCACCATCAGCTGGGCGAGGGCGATGACGGCGAGGATCCACCACCGCCTGGAGGAGGCGGCGGCGGGTGCCTGGACGGCGCCCTCGGGGCCGCTGTCGGTCAGTGTCTTGTCGGACATCGGGGGACTCCAGGGAAATCGGCCGAAGGCAATGGGTACCTAAACGAAACCGTTTCGTACACGTTGAGGTTAGACCACATTCAGCGAAACGGCAAAGTTTCGTTGGAGCGCCCTGGAGGCGGTCTACGCCATCTGTCGCCGCACCAGCTCGTGCAGCCGGCCGCCGGTGTCCGCGAGGAGCTGCGCGGGCGGGCCCTGCTGGGCGACCTTGCCGTCCTCCATGACGATCACGCGGTCCGCGTCCAGCACGGTCGACAGGCGGTGCGCGATGACGATCCGGGTCGCGTTGAGGGCCTTGGTGCTCTCGATGACCGTGCGCTGCGTCTCGTTGTCGAGGGCGCTGGTCGCCTCGTCGAAGAAGAGGATGCGCGGCCGGCGGATCAACGCCTGGGCGATCATGAGCCGTTGGCGCTGGCCGCCGGAGATCGCCCCGCTGCCCGAGACGATCGTGTGCAGGCCCATCGGCATCCGCTTGATGTCCTCGGCGAGCCCCGCCATCTCGGCCGCGGCGAGGGCCTCCTCCGGCGTGTACGGCTCGGTGCCGCAGATGACATCCAGGATGGAACCGGTGAACGGCTGCGCGTGCTGGAGCACCACACCGCACTGCCGGCGTACGGCGGACTGGTCGAGGGCGGCCAGGTCCTGACCGTCGTACAGCACGCTGCCCGAGACCGGCCGGTCGAAGCCGATCAGCAGCCTGAGCAGGGTCGACTTGCCGCAGCCGCTCGGGCCGACGATCGCCACGAACTCGCCGGGCCGTACGTCGAAGGACACGTCGTCGAGGACCAGTGGACCGTCGTCCGAGTAACGGAAGGAGAGCCGGCGGGCCTCGATCCCGCCGGACAGGGGACCGGGGCGGGTGCTGGCCGTGCGCACCTCGGGCGTGGCGTCCAGCACCGGCTTGATCTCCTCGAACAGCGGCAGCGCGGCCACCACCGAGACGAAAGAGCCGGTCAGCTGGGTGACGGCGGTCAGCAGCATCGTCACCGAGGTGTTGAAGGTGAGGAACGCGGCCGCCGACATCGCCCCGCGCGCCGGACCTGCCAGCAGCATGAACATCACCAGGGTGCACAGCGGCAGGTACACCGCGCCCATCACCGTGGTCAGGTTCTTGATGCGGCCGACCTTCTGCTGCAGCTCGCGGCTGCGCGCGAACTGAGAGGCCCAGGCCGCGTAGGCGTAGTTCTCCGCCGCCGCCACCCTGAGCTTCGGCAGGCCGCGCAGGGTCTGGAACGCCTGGTTGTTCAGCTTGTTGCCGAGCACCACGAGACGTCGCTGCCAGCGCACCTGCCACAGCCCGAGCCCCAGGAACACCGCGGCGATGACGACGAGCATGCCGATCGCCGCCAGTGCCATCGAGGCGCTGTACCAGAACAGCAGTCCCAGGTTCATCGCGCCCACGGTCACCGACTGGGCGACGACCGGTCCGATGCCCGCCATCATCCGGCGGATCGCGCTGATGCCCATGGCCGCGCTCGCCAGCTCGCCGGTCGAGCGCTCGGTGAAGAACTTGGTCGGCAGCCTCAGCAGCCGGTCCCACACCGCCGGTTGGAGCGTCGACTCGATACGGCCCTCCATGCGGAGCATGGTCAGGTTCTCCAGCAGCATGAAGGCCGCGGCCACCACGCTGCTGATCATCACGGCAAGACACACCTGCACGATCAGGTCGGTCTGCGCCCTCGGCACGTACTCGCCGAGCACCTTGCCGGTGGCGATCGGCACCAGCGCCCCGATCGCGACCGTCACCAGCCCGCTGATCAGCAGGTTCCTGAGGTCTCCGCCCGTGCCGCGCATGCTGAAGCGGAGCAGCCCGAGGGGAGTGAGCGGCCGGTCGGGCAGAGGACGGTAGAACATCACCGCGCGCGGCTCGAACTCCTCGGCGTTGGCCTTCTCGATCGGCGTCTCCCGACCGGTCGCCGGGTGCACGGACACATAGCCGCCGCGCCGCCACAGCAGCGCGACCGGCGCACCGGACAGGGTCCGGTGGCCCACCAGCGGGCCGACGTTGTCCCGCCACCAGCGGCCGTCGAGCCGTACGGACCTGATCCGGACCCGGGAGGCCAGGGCGATCCGCTCGACCGGGTCGAGACGGTCGCTCTCGGTGCCGGACTGCGCGGGCTCGGCGAGCGGGATGCCGGCCGCGCGGGCGACCAGCCTGCACGCGGCGTAACTGGCGTCCGCGTCGGCGGCCGTCGCGCGCTTCGACGACTTGCCGATGGACGCCAGCAGGGTCCGGTCGGCCTGGGCGCGGACCGCTTCACCGGCCTTGATGCCGGCGGCCGTCCGCGTCTCGTGGGTGTGCTCCAGCTGCTCGATCCACCGGTCCAGCGTGGTCAGCAGCCGGTACTGCTGATCGACCATGCTCTGCCACACGGCGGGGTCCATCAGCAGGTCGGACGCAGCCTCCGCACCGTACAGCGAGCCGTACTGCACGCTGCCCGGCGGCACCTGCATCCAGAAGACGTCGTCGTCGGTCGGCGCCGCGGCCCGGTCGGTGGCCATCGGTGCCTGGAAGAGGATGGACAGACTGCGGCCGACGCCGAGGGCGAGGGCGTACTCCAGCGGGCTCGTCGTCGGCGGCACGTACTGGGGGTTGCCGTACTCGTCGTAGGACCACGTCTGGGTGTCCGCCGGCTGGTACAGCTCCCGCAGGTTGATGCGGTGCACCACGCAGTCCCTGAGCGGGCGGGCGACCAGGGTGTGCTGGGGCCCCGCGACCGGCCCGAGCAGCAGCGAGCCCGCCTCCAGGCGGCCGAGGTGGTGCCAGTGGCCCTGTAGCTCGGCGTCCACCGCGAACAGGTCCACGGCGCCCGCCGCCACCAGCCACAGCACCTGTGGCCCTGCCAGCTCGATGCGGCTCAGGCCGGTGCAGTCGATCGGCGTGCCCATGGACCCGAGCGCGCCCAGAACGAGGTCCGGCTCGTGTGCGGTCGTCATCTCACCGCTCCCTGACCAGCTCGGCGTACGCGCCACCGCGCACCACCAGCTCCTCGTGCCGCCCGCGCTCCACGATCGTGCCGTGCTGGAGTACGACGATCTCGTCGCTGTCGCGCACGGTGCTGAGCCGGTGTGCGATCACCACACAGGCACAGCCGCGCTTGCGCAGGTTGTCCATCACCGTCAGCTCGGTCTCCGCGTCCAGCGCGCTCGTCACCTCGTCGAGGACCAGGATGCTGGGCCTGCGCACCAGGGCCCGGGCGATCTCCAGACGCTGGCGCTGCCCGCCGGAGAAGTTGCGGCCGTCCTGCTCGACCTTGCTGTGGATGCCGCCCGGGCGGCGCATCACGACGTCGTACAGGGCGGAGTCCCGCAGCGCGTCCACCACGGCGTCGTCGGGGATCGACGGGTCCCACAGCGCCACGTTGTCGCGGACCGAGCCCTCGAAGAGGAAGACGTCCTGGTCGACGAAGGAGACGGACGCGGCCAGGGCCCCGCGCGGAATGTCGTCGATGCGCTGCCCGTCGATGCGGATCACGCCCTCCCACGGCGCGTACAGCCCGGAGATCAACCGGGACACCGTGGACTTGCCGCTGCCGGAGCCGCCGACCAGCGCGACCTGCCGGCCCGGACCGACGGTCAGGTCGAAGCCGGACAGCAGGGGCTTGTCGAGCGGGTTGTAGCCGAAGGAGATGTTCTGCAGCTCGACGTGGCCCTGCAGACGCCGCGTCGACTCGCCGGCGCCGGGGCGGCCGTAGAGCGGGTCGGCCTGGAAGCTCTCCACGTCCTTCAGCCGCGCCACGTCGGCCGCGAAGTCCTGGATGCGGCTCGCGACGCCGTTGAGACGGGTGATCGGGGCGGTGAAGCGGGTCACCAGCGCCTGGAAGGCGACAAGGAGGCCGACCGAGATGCCGCCCTCCACGGCCCGCATCCCGCCGATCCACAGGATGAGCGCGCTGTTCAACGAGGCGAGCGTCGGCGCGACCACGCCCAGCCAGGCGCTCGGCACACCGAGCCGCTGCTGCTCTTCCAGTGTGGTGGCGTGCTGCCCGGCCCACTTGCGGAAGTAGCCGTCCTCGCCGCCGGTCGCCTTCATCGTCTCGATCAACTGCAGGCCCGTGTAGGCGGTGTTGGTGAGCCGGGCGCTGTCGGCGCGCAGCTTCGCCGTACGGGTGGCACGCAGCCGGATCACCACCCGCATGGCCACCACGTTCAGCAGCGCTACACCGATGCCGACGTAGGTGAGTTGCGGATCGTACGTGTACAGCAGCACCGCGTAGAGGGCCACGACCACGGCGTCCACGCCCGCCGCCGCGAGGTCGCGGGCCAGCGTCTCGGCCACCTGATCGTTGGACTGGAGGCGCTGCACCAGGTCGGCCGGGCTGCGCTGGGAGAAGAAGGTGACCGGCAGCCGCAGCAGATGGCGCAGGAAGCGGGCGCTGGAGAGGGTGGAGGAGATGATGCGGCCGTGCAGCAGGTTCGCCTGCTGCAGCCAGGTCAGCACGAGGGTGAGCAGCACGGACGCGCCCATCGACGCGAACAGCACGCCCAGCAGGGACGTCTGGCCCCCTATCAGGAACATGTCGATATAGGTACGGCTGAGCGCGGGCACGGCCGCGCCGACCAGCACCAGCAGCAGGCTCGCCAGCACCGCCGCCGGCATGGTGCCCGCGGTGCCGCGCAGCCGGGCCGGCATCGCGCCCAGCACACCCGGCTTGCGCCCGCCCTTGGTGAAGCTTTCGCCGGGCTCCATGACCAGGACGACACCGGTGAAGCTGCCGTCGAAGTCCTCCATCGGTACGAAACGGCGGCCTTTGCCGGGGTCGTTTATGTACACGCCGCGCCGCCCGAAACGGCGCCCCATGCCGTCGTAGACGACGTAGTGGTTGAACTCCCAGAACAGCACGGCCGGCGTGCGCACCTCGGCGAGGGCGGCCGTGTCCATCTGCATGCCCTTGGCGGTCAGGCCGTAACTGCGGGCCGCCTTCAGCAGGTTGCTGGCCCGCGAGCCGTCCCGGGACACACCGCAGGCGATGCGCAGCTCCTCCAGCGGGACGTGCCTGCCGTAGTGGCCGAGCACCATCGCCAAGGAGGCGGCGCCGCACTCGACGGCCTCCATCTGGAGCACGGTGGGGGTATGGACCGTCTTGACCCTGCCCTTGGGGACCGGTCGCTTGGGCGGGGCGGCTCTGCGCCTGCTTCTGGTGTCCTGTGCGGCACTCACGGCAGCAGCCAGTCGACGGGACGCTGGTCGGCCAGCCGGATCGACGCGTCGGCCATGGTCATGGAGGTGAGGGAGAAGGGCGGCCCGTCCGCCGAGGACCACTTGTAGCCGCTCTTCGTGCCGGCCGACTTGTCCAGCCTGACCAGCACGGCCACCGGCCGGCCGTCCTTGGTGAACTGCTGGCCGAGCTGGCTGTCCCCGAGGAACGCGCCGATCTGCTGGGCCGACTGGGCCGAGCGGTCCACTGTCTTCACATGGCCGCGCAGCACGCCGTACTCCTGCGTGGGCACCGAGGAGACGGTCAGGTCCACGGCGGCGTTGGCGGGGATGGAGGCCGCGTTCTCGGCGGGGACGTACACCGTCGCGTACAGCGGGTCGGTGGCGTGGGCGACCTCTTCCACGGCGGCGACGTTCGCGCCGGTCTGGATGATCTGCCCGATGGTGGCGGCGAGCGCGGTGACCCGGCCCGCGGCGACGGTACGGACGACGGTGTCGCCGTCGGCCGTACGGACCTTCAGGACGGGGGAGTTCGCGGGCAGCCTGACGCCCTCTTCGGCGACGATCGCCGTGACCTGGCCCGCCACCGGGCTCTGCAGGATGTAACTGCCCTCGCCGTGCGTGAGGATCGCGGGCGCACCGACCGTGGAGGCCACCGAGCCGGTCACCGCCCACACGGACGCGGCTGCCATCACGACCACCGTCACGGACAGCACGAGCCAGCCCTGGGGACGGGCGAACCGCACCGGAAGGTCGAGCTCCTCAGGCGACTGGAGCTTGGCGAGGGCCTGTTGGCGGAACTGCACGGACTTTCCCTCACCTGTGGGGGAGATCTTTTACGGCACCCGAGAATCCCGGAGCCGGGATACGGCTCCGGGACTCTACGGTCACAAAAGTGCGATCAGATACCGGCGACCAGGCTGGTGACCGGGGCGGTGTTCAGGCCGGTCACACCCTCGACGGTGCCGACGGCCGTGTTGACCAGGCCGGAAACCGGGGCAATGCCGTCCACCAGGCCGGTGACGGTGCCCAGAGCGTTCACGGACAGACCGCCGGAGACGTTGTCGAGGTCGGCGTCGGAGATCTCGACGGTCTCAACCTGGGGGGTGGAGTTCATGATGGAACTTCCCTTCATATGGATATTCACAAGGGGGAGCGGCCCCCTCTGGGGACAGACGGACGGCCGCGACCGCAGGCGCCGGACGCCCGTTTCCGGATGAGCCCTTGGCGGCTCCTGCGGTGCGATGGATCAAAGCACGCGGCAGGTCCGGGCATCCAATCAACCACCCTTCTCACCAGGGCACTTGTGGCTCTGGAGTACCCATCCGTGCAGGAGTGGGCACGGCTTGGCGGCGACTTCTTCACACGTGGCACGGCCGTGTGCCGCTACGGGCTCTTGCGCTCGCCGTCGCGAATCCGACACTCCGCGCCAATGACGTGCGGGCCACCACGGCTTGTGCAGATCCTTCGCGTGCGGTGACCTCGTTGGGCATTCGATGTGCAGATTCCCGGGAGCAAGGATTCGGTCCGGTGTTCACGACGGACCGTTGCAGACCAGTTGCCGAACGTGTCAGACCAGAAGTGCGTAGACCGTGCTCGCCCGTGCCGCGATCTGTCCGGACCGCTCGTCGGTCATCGTGATGTCGGCGAACGCCATCCGGCGGCCCAGCTTGGTGACGACCGCTTCGATCAGGACATCCGAACCGGTCACCGCCCGCTGGAAGGACGTGGACTGCTGCACGGTCGTCATCGGTCCGTAGGCACCCCGGGCGGCGGACACCGCGATCACGGTCGCCGTGTCGGCGGCGGCCATCAGGGCCTGCCCGGACAGCCCGCCGCCCTCCCGGGACAGGCGGTCCGACCAGGGAAGTCGCAGGTTCGCGCGGTCGTCCCCCAACGCCTCCACACGAAGTCCCAGTTCGAGGACCCATGGGGCGAAGTTGGCGGCGAGGATCTTGTCGGCTTCGGCGGTGGTCATCGTCATATGGGGGATTGTTCCCCGCACCGGACCGATGGGTGCGGGACGTGGCCGATTCGGTGTTTCACGCGGGGCGCACGGAAACGGAATTGAACGCCCCGTGAGCCCCGTGCGTACCCACTGCCATCCAGGCGCCCTTAACAACTGCCGCACACCGGCAGCAGACTCCGGTCCCTCAGGAGGTCGAGAAGTTTGAGTCACAAGCGAATTCCGAAGCGCAAGGTCGCGATAGCGGCGGGCAGTGTGGTGGCGCTCGGAGCGGCCGCGATCCTCTTGCCGAACGCCAACGCCTCCCAGGACGGCTCGTCGAACGACACCGCCGCCGCGCCCAGAACCCTCAAGGCCGGGGACGCCTCGGATCTCGCCTCGCAACTCGCCGGGCTGCTCGGTGACGCTTTCGCCGGCTCCTACTACGACACCGACAGCCAGCAACTGGTCGTCAACGTCATCTCGGGCGACAACAACAACGTGATCGTCCAGGCGAAGAAGGCGGGCGCGAAGGTCCGCGAGGTCGAGAACAGCATCCGCGAACTCGAGGCCGGCGCCCAGACCCTCAAGGCCGAGGCGACCATCCCGGGCACCGCGTGGGCCGTCGATCCCAAGACCAACAAGATCCAGGTCACCGCCGACAGCACGGTCACCGGCGCCAAGTGGGACACCCTGGAGTCGACCGTCGAGAGCCTCGGCTCCGGCATGGCCACCATCAAGAAGTCGGCCGGCACCTTCAAGACGTTCCTCTCCGGTGGTGACGCCATCTTCGGCGGCGGTGCACGCTGCTCGGCGGGCTTCAACGTCACCGCGGGCGACGGCAGCCCCGCCTTCCTGACCGCCGGTCACTGCGGGGTCGCGGAGGCGGCGTGGTCCGACGCGCAGGACGGCGAGCCGATCGCCACCGTCGACCAGGCCACCTTCCCCGGCGACGGCGACTTCGCGCTCGTCAAGTACGACGACCCGGCGACCGTGGCGCCCAGCGACGTCAACGTCGGCGGCGGCCAGACCGTCGCGATCTCCCAGGCCGCGGAGGCCACGGTCGGCCTCGCGGTGTCCCGGATGGGCAGCACCACCGGGCTGAACGACGGCCAGGTCCTCGGACTCGACGCCACCGTGAACTACCCGGAGGGCACCGTCACGGGGCTCATCCAGACCGACGTCTGCGCGGAGCCCGGCGACAGCGGCGGCTCCCTGTTCACCCAGGACGGTCTCGCGATCGGCCTGACCTCGGGCGGCAGCGGCGACTGCACGGTCGGCGGCGAGACCTTCTTCCAGCCGGTCACCACCGCACTGGCGGCGGTCGGCGCGACCCTCGGCGCCGGTGACGCGGCGGGCGGCGAGGAGGCCGGCGCGGGTGAGGAAGCCGGCGCCGGTGAGGAAGCCGGAGCGGGCGAGGAGGCCGGCGCCGGTGAGGAAGCCGGAGCGGGTGAGGAGGCCGGCGCCGGTGAGGAAGCCGGAGCGGGCGAAGAGGCCGGCGCCGGTGAGGAAGTCGGCGGCGAGGAGGCCGGTACCGGTGAGGACACCGGCGCGGGCGTCGAGGACAACTCCGGCCTGACCGAGACCCACTGATCCAGCGTCGAGAGCGGTTCGCCCCCACTGAGCCGCTCTCGACGCGCACGACACGGACCGGTTCGACCCTCCGGCGGGAGGGCCGGACCGGTCCGTCCGTCTCTCGGCCCCGCGTCAGCCCTACGCCCGCGCCCTCAGCAGCAGCGCCACGTCGTCGATCCGCTCGCGCGTGGCCCCGCTCCGGCGGACGAGTTCGCCGGCCGGCTCGTCCAGCGGCCGGTCCCCGGCCTCGGCCGGCCGCCGCCCGAGCGCGGCGAGCGCGTCCTCGATGTCCACGCCGGGCGACACTCGATCAGCCCGTCGGTGTAAAGGAGGGCCGCGGCCCGGTCAGGTTCATCTCCGCCACCGCCACCGCCACCGCCCGCGCCCGGCTGACGCGCACGCTCAGCCCGGTCGTGCTCGGATACCGGGGGAACGACAGCCAGTCGCCGGGCGGGCGCAGCGCCACGAACGACGTGGTGGGCCGGCTCAGCAGCGCGGCCCGACAGCGATCCTCGTAGGCCGGGTCGTTGAGCCAGGGCACCGACACCCACAGCGGTGAGCCGTGCCCGGCCGAGCGCCGGGTCCCAGGGCTCATATCTCCTCCCTGGCGGCTCATCGCGCACGGCGAGCGGCGCGATCCCCGCACCAGCCAGCCGTGCGTCCCGTGCGCCCGGCGCCGGCCGTCCGACGAGGCGACCGGCCACCTGGACCGGGCGGCGCAGGAGCGCGCCGGCCCGCCGCCCCTGCTCCACGGAACAGTCACAGGGGCTGCGCAGGTGCTACATAAGCGTTGTAATGGCGGACGTGGTCAGTGAGGGCGCGGCGGGAGGCGGAGCGAGGACGCTGCGTGCCTATGTTGCCCTCACGTCCCTCATGGACGAACCGGACTCACCCGAACGGCTCCGCCGCGTCCTCGAACAGGGGCTTGTCTTCGCGCGGGCGACGTTCGCGGCCGTGTACACCTCGGGCGAGGGCGGCGACCAGCTGTGTCTGGTCGAGTCCGTCGGCGTGCCCAGGAGGCTGTACGGGCTGCGTGACACCTACGCCCGCTCCGGCCGCTCCCCGGTGGCCGACGCCCTGCGCGACGGACGGCCGGTGTGGCTGGGCCCCGAGGAACTCGCGGCCTGCGCCGAGTCCCGGCGGGCACCCTCGCGGGAGTTCCACCTGGCAGCCCTGCCCACGCACGGCGGCGAGGGCGGGGCCTGTCTGCTCGCCGTCAGCGAGGATACGGCCGGCTTCGACACCGACGGCCGCAAGTGCCTCGAACTGATCGCCGACGCCGTCGAGCTCCCGGTCCCGGGCGAGCGAACCGAGGGCGGCGAACTGCCCGCGGGCGCCTTCAGTCTCGCCATGGACACGGGCCGCGTCGAGGTCGGCGCCGAGATCCTGGAGCTGTTCGGGATCGGTCCCGAAGAGTTCGACGGCAAGGTGGAGACCCTGCTCGGCCTGACCGTTCCGGAGGACCTGCCCTCGCTGATGTCCGTGGTGGAGGCCGACCACATGTCCATCGGCGAGCGCGAGCTGGAGTTCCGCGTCCTACAGCCCACCGGACCGCCCAAATGGCTCAGGCTGCGCGGCCGGCTCCTGCCCGGCGGCGACGGCCGCCCGGCACGGCTGGTGGGC
This sequence comes from Streptomyces sp. NPDC006602, assembly GCF_042870385.1. Classification (NCBI taxonomy): domain Bacteria; kingdom Bacillati; phylum Actinomycetota; class Actinomycetes; order Kitasatosporales; family Streptomycetaceae; genus Streptomyces; species Streptomyces sp. NPDC006602. The sequence goes on from NZ_JBIAHG010000009.1 coordinate 43,054, forward strand.
ACCGTCGCCGACGCCTCCACCCTGCGCTCCGACGTCACCGACGTGGCCCGCGTCCAGCGCCTGGCCGCCGCCCTCGCCATCGCGGGCACCGTCCGGGATGTCGGCCAGGCCGTCGTCTCGGCGCTGCGCGGGCCGTTGAGGGCCGACCGGATCGCCCTCGCCGAGCTGGAGGGCGACCGGCTCGTCGTCACCGTCCTCGACCCGCCCGAACCGGAGGCGTGGCCCGAGCTGTGGCGCACCGAGTGGCGTTCCGAATGGCCCGACGCGCCCGTGCGCTCCATGCCCACCCTCGCCGCCGCCCTGCGCGAGGGCCGCTCCCAGATCTGGCCCGCCGGTACGGCCCTGGAGCCCGCCCTCGCCGAGGTCGGACCCGGCGGTCTCGCCGTACTGCCGTTGCCCGGCACCGGCCGCATGGCGGGCGCCTGTCTCATCGGCTGGGACACCCCGCACGACTTCGGCTCCGACGAACGGGCCCTGCTCACCGCCTCCGCGGGCCTCGCCGGGCAGGCCCTGATGCGCGCCCACGCCTTCGACGCCGAGCACGAACTCGTCGGCATGCTGCAGCGTCAGCTGCTGCCGCGCCGCCTGCCCAAACTGCCCGGCGCGGTCGCCGTGGCCCGCTACCTGCCGAGCACGGCGGGCCTCGAGCTCGGCGGCGACTGGTACGACGTGATCCCGCTGCCGGACAACCACGTGGCCCTCGTCATCGGCGACGTCCAGGGCCACAGCGCGGGCGCCGCCACTCTCATGGGGCAGATGCGCACCGCCCTGCGCGCGTATGCCATCGAGGGGCATCCGCCGGACGTCGTCGTCTCCCACGCCAACCGCCTCCTCATGGACTTGGAGAGCGACCTCTTCGCCACCTGCGCCTACGTCGACGTCGACCTGGAGGAGGGCTCCGCCTGGTACGTGCGCGCCGGACACCTCCCGCCGGTGCTGCGTCACCCGGACGGCAGCACCGAGATCCCCGAGGCGGAGGGCGGCCCGCCGCTCGGCGTGGTGCGGCAGGCCGACTTCCAGATGAGCCCGCTCAGGCTGCAGCCCGGCACGGTCCTCGCCCTGACCACGGACGGCCTGGTCGAGTCCCACGAGGCCGACATCGACGAGGGCATGGACCACTTCGCCCACGAACTGGCCGTCTCCGACCCCGCCCACCTCGGACTCGTCGCCGACGCCCTGCTCGGCAACGCCCGCCGCAGCGACGACGTCGCCCTGCTCCTGATGCGCTACGACGGCATGGCGGTGCGCCCGCAGCGCGAGGGCTGGACCGTGTGGCGCGTCCCGCAGGCCGTCGGGCAGGCCCGCCGCTTCACCCGCCGCACCCTGCGCACCTGGGGCGTGCCGGGCGACGCCATGGACGCCGCCCTGCTCGTCGTCTCCGAGCTCGTCACCAACGCCCTCGTCCACACCGACGGCAGGGTCCGCCTCGACCTCATGAGCATCAACCACAAGCTGCGCGTCGCCGTCTCGGACTCCTCCCCGCGCACCCCAGTCAAGCCGACCAGCATCGGCTGGGAGGCCACCGGAGGGCGCGGCATCCTCCTCGTCGAGGCCATGTCGACGGCGTGGGGGACGGTGCCCGTCAGCGGCGGCAAGCAGGTGTGGAGCGAGGTCCCGCTGGAGGAGTGACGACGGCCCGCTCACCTGGGTACCCGGGGCAGGCAACCCCCCGAGCAGAGAGGCACGTCATGACCCAGCACGTCAGCGACATCATGACCAGCGCGCCGGTCACCGTGGAACCGCAGACCTCCGTGACGGCGGTGGCCAGGATCATGCGCGACCAGGACCTCGGAGCCGTCATCGTCACGGACGGCGACGAACTTCGCGGCCTGGTCACCGACCGCGACCTCGTGGTGCGCTCGCTCGCCGAGGGTGGCGACCCCGAGCAGACCACCGTCGCCCAAGCATGCAGCGACGACCTGGTCACCCTGACCCCCGAGGACGACGTGATCCGCGCCGTCGAGCTCATGCGCGAGCACGCCGTGCGCCGGCTCCCGGTCGTCGAGGGCGGCCGCCCCGTCGGCATCGTCGCCCTGGCAGACCTGGCGATGGAACGCGACCCCGACTCGGCCCTGGGTGACATCAGCGCGGCCCGGCCCAACACCTGAGGACGACACCACGCACAAACGTGCTAAGCCGGTGCCCGTGAAGGGGGCGCCGGTTTGGCACTACCGCCTCAGGGGACTCGGTGGCACAGCACGGAAGGACGGAGCGCCCCGGCTTCGGAGCGGGCCGAGGGCAGGACCGGACGCAGAAGGAAGATGAAGTGCCGTGACCGCGCAGATCAATGAGAAACCCGTTGCCCGCAGGCCCGAGACGGGCTGGTCGAGGGCCCGCCGCCTGCGCGACGGACGCGCGCTGCGGACCTGTCTGCCCGCCGTGGCGGACGAGAGCGCGGAGCGAGCGACGCAGCCGGGATCCGAGGGGAACATCTTCAGGGGCGAGGACTGACCGCCGCGGAGCTGCCGTAACACGGCGGCCACGCGCTCGCCATGGTCCGTTCGACGGGGCTATGGTGACGCAGATGAAGGCTCTCGTGTTGTCCGGCGGCGCCGGTACACGGTTGAGGCCGATCACACACACGTCGGCCAAACAGCTGGTGCCCGTTGCTAACAAAGCTGTCCTGTTCTACGGCCTGGAATCGATCGCCGCGGCCGGTGTCACCGACGTCGCGGTGGTCGTCGGCGACACGGCCGCCGAGATCCAGGAAGCCGTCGGTGACGGCTCGAAGTTCGGGCTGGACATCACCTACATCCCCCAGGAAAGACCCCTCGGCCTCGCCCACGCGGTCCTGATCGCACAGGACTATCTGGGTGACGACGACTTCGTGATGTACCTGGGCGACAACTTCATCGTCGGCGGCATCACCGACCTCGTCGACGAGTTCCGCGCGCACCGGCCCGACGCCCAGATCCTGCTCACCCGGGTCCCCGATCCCCGCGCCTTCGGCGTCGCCGAACTCGATCCGCACGGGCGCGTGGTGAGTCTGGAGGAGAAGCCGGAACACCCCAGAAGCGATCTCGCCCTTGTCGGGGTGTATCTCTTCACTTCCGCGATCCACGAGGCGGTGCACGCCATCGAGCCGTCCTGGCGCGGCGAGCTGGAGATCACGCACGCCATCCAGCACCTCATCGACGCCCGCGCCGACGTCCGTTCCACCGTCATCCAGGGCTACTGGAAGGACACCGGGAACGTCGAGGACATGCTGGAGGTCAACCGCAGGGTCCTGGAAGCCATGAACCCCCGGATCGACGGTGAGGTCGACGAGAAGTCCGAGACCATCGGGCGAGTCGTGGTGGAGGAGGGGGCGCGCATCGTGCGGTCACGCATCGTCGGCCCCGTCGTGGTCGGCGCCGGAACCCTGGTCAGCGACTCCTATGTCGGCCCCTTCACCTCGATCGCGGAGAACTGCCGTGTCACCGACAGCGAGGTGGAGTTCTCCATCGTGCTGCGGGACTCCTCGATCGACGGTGTCGGCCGCGTCGAGTCCTCGCTCATCGGCCGCCACGTCGAGGTGACTCCGGCACCCAATGTGCCCAGCGCCCACCGTCTCGTCCTCGGAGACCACAGCAAGGTGCAGATCCACACATGAACCTTCTCGCCACCGGCGCCGCCGGGTTCATCGGCTCGACCCACGTCCGCACGCTGCTCGCAGGCGAAGCGGCCGACGCGCCCGAAGCCACCGACCCTCCGCGGATCACCGTGCTGGACAAGCTCAGCCACGCCGGCACCCTCGACAACCTCGAACGCGACCACCCCCGCCTGGAGTTCGTCCAGCACGCCTTCACGGCCGGTCTCGCCGACACCGTCACCTGGTACCGGGACAACCGCGCCTGGTCGGAGCCGCTGAAGCGACGCGCCGCACTCCAGGGCACGTCATGAGACCGCTGGTCACCGATGCGGGCGGCATCCCGCACTCCACCGACTCCGGCGAGGGCACCCGGTACGCCCCGGCCCGTGAGGCGTTGCGCCTCCGCGGCGCCGACACCGGCCGGGTGCGCCCCGTCGGCAGCGAGGCCCCCCGGCCCGCATCCCGCTCCACCCTGCACGAAGCCCTTCCTCGGATCCGCAAGGAGTCCCCTGCGTGAAACGCCATGAGTTCCTGCGGGAGCTGCACAAGGTCAGCGCCAACCGCAACTACCTCGAAATCGGGGTCAACGACGGCCGCAGTCTCGCCCTGTCCCGCGTTCCCAGCATCGCGATCGACCCCGCGTTCAAGGTGGTCACCGAGATCCGGTGCGACGTCCACCTGGTGAAGGCCACCAGCGACGACTTCTTCGCCCGGGACAACCCGCTCGGTCACCTCAAGGGCGGCCGTCACCCGGTGCGCAACCTGCGCCGGGGCCGCAGTCCGATCGGCTACTGGCGGCGCACCACCCTCGATCTGTCGTTCATCGACGGCATGCACCTGTTCGAGTTCGCGCTGCGCGACTTCATGAACGTGGAGAAGCACTCCGACTGGTCGAGCGTCATCGTCCTCGACGACATGCTGCCCCGCAACATCGACGAGGCGGCCCGCGACCGGCACACCGGTGCCTGGACGGGGGACGTCTACAAGGTCGCCGAAATCCTCGGCCGCTACCGGCCCGACCTGGTCACCGTCTTCGTCGACACCCAGCCCACCGGCCAGCTCGTGATCTTCGGCGCCGACCCGGACAACAGGGTCCTGGACGACAAGTACGACGAGATCATGGCCGAGTTCGACGTGCCGGACCCGCAGAAGGTCCCCGAGGCGATCCTGGAACGGGTCCAGGCGGTGCCGCCGAAGGATCTGCTCCAGGCCCCCTTCTGGGGCCCGCTGGCCAAGGCCCGCAACCTCGGCGTCGGCCGCTCCCGCGGCTGGGAGCCGCTGCGCACGGCCCTGGAGAAGGTCGCCGTCAGCCGCTGATCCCCGGGCCGCGCAGGCCCTCGCAGAAGGCGGAGCAGGTCCGGCACGACAGCACCGGCCGGACCGCTCCGCCTCGGCGAGCGACGGCGCCGCGGTGTCCCTCGGGGACAGCAGCGGCTCAGTACTCTCGTGGAACATGCCCCGCTCGTGCGGGAAGACCGAAGACCGAGGGCCCCGGCACCCCGGCGCCCTCGGTCTCCAGTGATCGCCTGCTTCTACGCCCGCCAAGCCCTGACCTGGGAAACGGCCTTCCTGCGGGCCCGCCCCAGCACGCGCCGTGCCCCGCGCGTCAGCCGCCGTACGACACCGGGACCGGGCGGGCGCGCGACCTGTACCGAGCCCCCACTGACGCGCAGGGCCGTCGGCAGTGCGAGGAAGCGGGGCTCGTCGGCGGCAGCCGGACTCAGCGCGAGTCGCCAGATCCCGCCCTTGAGTTCGGCGACGGGGAGCACCGCCTCCAGGAGCGCACGGGAGCCGTCCGGGGACGGCGACAGCGTGCCGGGGATCTCGCGGGAGGCCGGGCCGGTGAGCCGCAGCAGCACTTCGGTGTCGCCGGGGAGGTACAGCGGCAGAGGCGCGCGCAGCCGGTCGCCGGTGACAGTGACGTCTGCGGGGGACAGGCCGCCCAGGCCCAGCCGCCGGTCCGCGCTGTCGACGGCCAGGGCCAGATGGGCGTGTGGGTCGGTCCAGTACGGCAGCACGACCCGGCCGGCCACGACACCGGCGGACGCGGCCGTGCGGTCCTTGCGGGCAACCGGGCGGATCGGACCCAGGCGACAGTCCTTGGTCCAGCCGCCCAGCTTGACGCGGACGAAGAAGTCCCACAGTCCGGCGCCCGCCGGGGCCCCGTCGGCCGCGGTGGCGGCGTCGACGACGGCCGTGGCGCGCAGCACCAGCCGCACCCGCCCGTCCTCCTCGGCCGGGACGGTCTCCCGGGTGACCCGCACCGGCTGGAAGTACTGTGCGGAAGTGGCGCGTTCGCGCAGCAGCAGGTCCGCCGTGGCCGTCCCGAAACGGGCGACGCTGTCGGCCGCCACCCGGGCGACCGCTTCGGCGACGTCCGCGGGCGGACCGGACGCCGCGGCATTGGCCGGGTCGGCCGGGAACGTCATCGGTTCACCGCCGACCGTGTACTCGACGGCGAAGTCGACGCGCAGCGCCCCGTCCTCCCACCGCACGCCCAAGGGCTCGGCCCTGAGCGCGACGGAGGCCTCCCACTCGGCGAACGCCACCACGTCGTCGTACCGGTCGGCGGCGATCAGCGCGGCGATGATCCGCTGCGTCGGCGGGAGCCCCGCCGCGACACCGGGCCCGAAGCGCTCGACGACGACCCCGTGGATCTCGTCGAACAGCTCCCTGCGGTAGTCCGCGGGCAGTTTGAGCAGCCGTCGGCCGCGCATGCGCTCGACCATCTCGTTGCGCAGCCAGCGCCGCAGGAGCCGGTCGCGCAGCGGCCCCGGATCGGTGTACTCCTCGACGATGTCGAGGGCCTCGCGGAGGTTCTTGAAGTACCCGCCCGGATCGAAGCGCTGGAAGCCGGCGTTGGACGCGTCGTCCCGCTTGACGTGGTAGTAGCAGACGTAATCGCTGAGAACGGAGATGTTGCCCGCGCGCAAATACGCCTCGGTGACGAACACGTGGTCCTCGAGGCGCCGTCTGCCCTCCGGGAAGCGCAGCCCGATGTCGTCGAGGAACTTCCGGCGGAACATCTTGTGCGGGGTGAGGCTGTCGATCAGCGGGGCGTTCTCGACGGTGGCGCGCGGATGGTTGCGGCGGAACAACTCCACCGGCACGCCCCGTCCCTTGCCGGCCATCTTTCCGATCACGACGTCGGCGTCGTTGGCCACCCCGTAGTCGTGCATCCGTTCCAGGGCTTCGTCGCCGAGGTAGTCGTCGTTGTCGACGAACATGACGTAGTCACCCTCGGCAGCGTCGATCCCCACGTTGCGGGGCTTGCCCGACCAGCCGGAGTTCTCCTGGTGGACGACGGTCACCCGGGGGTCGGCGGCGGCCACCTCGTCGAGCCGGGCGGGTGTGCCGTCGGTGGACCCGTCGTCGACGAAGAGCACTTCGTACTCGTCGGGAGGCAGTGACTGCCTCAGCAAAGAGGCGATGCAGTCCTCGATGTAGTTCCCCGGGTTGTAGACGGGAACGATGACGCTGACCTTCACCGGCATCGGGCTCCGGGCCCCCTCAGTTCGCTTGCCGTGGGTGATGTCGCTGGTATGCGTTGGCAGATGCTAACGCCACCGGGACCGTTGTCCATCTCCGCCTCACCGGCCACAGCGCGTGGCGTGACCGGGTGGCGCAGGCGCGGCGGGCCTGCGGGTCCCGTCGCCGCCGCGCGGTTAATCTGACGCGGTGCGCCTCCTGTTGATGTCCGACACCCACCTCCCGCGGCGCGCCAAGGAACTCCCGGCGCCGCTGCTCGCCGAACTCCCGCGCGCCGACGTCGTGTTCCACGCCGGGGACTGGGTCGACACGGCCACCCTCGATCTGCTGGAGGCCCGCAGCGCCAGGCTCATTGCCGTGTACGGCAACAACGACGGACCGCGGTTGCGCGCCCGGCTCCCTGAGGTGGCGTACGCCGAACTCGGCGGCCTGCGTTTCGCCGTCGTCCACGAGACGGGCCCCGCCCAGGGCCGCGAGGCACGCTGCGCCGCCCGCTTCCCCGACACGGACGTCCTGGTCTTCGGGCACAGCCACATCCCCTGGGACACCACGGCCCCCACAGGCCTGCGCCTGCTCAACCCCGGCTCGCCGACCGACCGCCGCCGCCAGCCGCACTGCACCTACATGACCGCCACGGTGGCCGACGGCCGCCTCACCGACGTACACCTGCACCGCCTGCCCCCGCGCTGAGAACCGGGCACACCTTCACTCTTCCGTGTGCCGCGCCTACCCTTCCGAAGCGGCCTCACACCGCTAATTCGTTGGACGCCCGCGCCGTCGCTCCGCTGAACTGGACGGCGTGCTGATCGACGAAGGCCTCGTACGCCGTCTGCTCGCCGCCCAGTTCCCGCGGTGGGCGCACCTCCCCCTGGCCCCGGTCCGGCAGTCCGGCATGGACAACGCCACCTTCCGGCTCGGTACCGACCTGTCCGTACGGCTGCCGCGCTACGCCCACTGGGCGGGCCAGGTGGAGCGCGAACACCGTTGGCTGCCGCACATCGCTCCGCAACTGCCGCTGCAGGTCTCCGAGCCGGTCGCGAAGGGCGAGCCCGGCGAGGGCTACCCGTATCCGTGGTCGGTGTACCGGTGGCTGGAGGGGGACACGGCGACGACCGAGGGACTGGCCGATCCCGTCGGGGCCGCACGTGACCTGGCCGGGTTCATCAAGGCCCTGCGGTCGATCGATGCCATGGGCGGTCCGGGGCCCGAGCAGAGCAACGCCTTCCGGGGCGTGCCGATGGGCGACGAGCGGGATTCCGTGGCCGCCGATTCACTCGTACGGGGCAAGATCGAAGCCCTCAAGAAGACGCGGCTGGTTGACACGGACGCGGTGACGGAGGTCTGGGAGGCCGCGCTGGCGGCCCCTGCCTGGGACCGGCCGCCGGTGTGGATCCACGGCGACCTCGACGCGGGGAACCTGCTGACCGTGGACGGCAGGCTCAGCGCGGTCATCGACTTCGGGACGCTGGCGGTGGCCGACCCGGCCGTGGACCTGCAGCCCGCCTGGAAGTTCCTGCCCGACCCGGCGCGGGACGCCTTCCGGGAGGCGGTCGACCTCGACGACGCCACCTGGGCGCGGGGCCGCGGCTGGGCCGTCGCGGGGTCACTGCCGGTGCCGGACGACCCGTTCTTCCAGGCGGACCCCGCCCGGGTGACAGCGGCCCTGCGTCACCTCGACGCGGTCGTCGAGGACCACCGCCGACACGGTTCCTGAGGACTCAGGCCCGCCCCCGCCGCCGCATCCGCGCGACCGCGAACACCACGATGACCGCCGCGGCCACCGCGACGGCCGCACGCTTGGCGACCGGGACTCCGGCCGTGCGCAACAGGTCGAGAGGGGGCCCCTCGGACGTCTCCTCCGCTGCCGTCCTCGGTGGCTCGGCCAGCCGTTCGGACAGGCACCCCGCGAACCGGCCCACCAGCCGGTCGCCGACCTCCGCCAGCACGCCCCGCCCGAACTGTGCCGGACGCCCGGTCACCGTCAGGTCGGTGCGCACCGAGACGGCCGTACCGTCGTCGTGCTCGGTCAGCGTGCCGGTCACCGTGGCCCGGGCGGTGCCCTGGCCGCGGGTCTCCCGGCCGCTGGCGAGCAGCACCAGGCGGTGTGTCGTCTCGTCCTGTTCCTCGAAGACGGCGGTGCCCCGATAGGTGACGGTGATCGGGCCGACCTTGACCTTCACCGAGCCGGTGACGGTCTTGCCGTCGTAGTCCTCCACGGTCGCGCCCGGCAGGCACGGCGCGACCCGCTCGATGTCGAGGAGTGCCCGCCAGGCCTCGCCGACCGGCACGGGCACGGTGAACTCGTGGTGCAGCTCCATGACTTCCTCCAATGACCAGCACGGGGACGGGGACGGGAACGGGGACAGGGACGGGGACCATGCCTACGGGGACTCGGTCGGATGGATCGCTCCCGCCGTCGCCGTCAGCGGGGCGCCGCTGCCGCCCCAGCGCAGCGCGACGATCTCCGCGGCGACGGACACGGCGACCTCCTCCGGGGTACGGGCCCCGAGGTCGAGCCCCACGGGGGAGCGCAGCCGGGACCGCTCGCCCTGCGTGAGGCCGGCCTCCGTCAGCCGGCGCATCCGGTCGTCGTGGGTGCGACGGCTGCCCATCGCCCCGATGTACGCGGCCGGCCGGCGCAGCGCCTCCTCCAGCAGCGGCACGTCGAACTTCGGGTCGTGGGTGAGGACGCAGATCACCGTGCGGTCGTCGGTGCCGGTGCCCCGCAGGTAGCGGTGCGGCCAGTCCACGACCACCTCGACGCCCTCCGGGAACCGCTTCGGCGTGGCGAAGACGGGGCGGGCGTCGCACACCGTGACCCGGTAGCCGAGGAAGTCGCCGATACGCGCGACCGCGGCCGCGTAGTCGATCGCGCCGAAGACCAGCATCCGCGGCGGGGGCGCGAAGGAGTGCAGGAACACGGTGACCGCGTCCTCCCGGCGTTCCCCGTGGGGGCCGTAGTGTCTCAGGCCCGTGGCGCCCAGGGCGAGTTCGCCGCGGGCGTCGGCCGTGACCGCCACGTCCAGGCCCCGCGTGCCGAGCGTGCCGGCGACCCGGTCCGGCCACACCGCGAGAGTGGCTCCGCGCGGCGCCGGCCCGTCGGTCACCGTGGCCACGGTCACTGGGGAACCCGCGGCGACCGACTCGGCGACCGCGCCGAAGGACGGATCCGACTCCGGGGTGACGGGCCGGACCAGCAGCGTGATCTCGCCGCCGCAGGTGAGCCCGACCGCGAAGGCGTCCGCGTCGCTGTAACCGAAGGTCTCCAGGCGGGCCTGACCGCTCGCCACCACCTCCTGGGCGAGCTCGAAGACCGCCCCCTCCACACAGCCGCCGGACACACTGCCCACGACCTCGTCGCCGGGACCCACGGCCATGGCCGCACCGGGATCACGCGGCGCGCTGCGGCTGACCGCCACCACCGTGGCCAGGCCGAAGGGCGCGCGGGCCGCGTACCAGCCGCTCAGTGCCGGGAGAATGTCACGCACGATCCGCTCCTCCTACGGAAGCCACGTCGGCTCCTGTCACCGCCGCCGCCAGACGCTCCAGCGCGGCCAGGCTGTGCCCCTCGACGAAAGCGTCCACGCTCGGCAGCGCCGCCGCCATCCCGGCCGCCAGGGGCGCGTACCCGGGGCGTGCCTTGCGCGGATTGGCCCAGATCACCCGGTGCGCCAGCCGGTGCAAGCGTCGCATCCGGTCCGCGAGCAGCTGCGGATCGCCACGCTCCCAGCCGTCCGAGAGCAGCACGACGATCGCGCCGCGTGCCATGCCCCGCTGTCCCCAGCGGTTGAGGAACTCCCGCAGCAGCTCACCGAGCCGGGTGCCGCCGCGCCAGTCGGGCACGGCCGCCGCGAGCGCGGCCATCGCCAGGTCGGGGTCGCGGTGCGAGAGCTCCCGGGTCACCCGGGTCAGCCGGGTGCCGATCGTGAACACCTCCGTCCGGGTGCCCCGCACCGCCGCGTGCGCGAACCGCAGCAGGGCGTCCGCGTACGGCGCCATCGAGCCGCTGACGTCGACGAGCAGCACGACCCGGCGCGGCCGCACGGCCCGGGCCCGGTACCGCAACCGCGCGGGCTCCCCGCCGCCGCGCAGCAACTCCCGTACGGTCCGGCGCGGATCGACGTCACCGCGCCGGACCGGCCGCCGCCGTGCGGTGCGCCTGGCCTGGCCCGGCAGTGCGAACGCGGCCAGCAGCCGGTGCACCGCGGCGCGCTCGGCGGCGTCCAGTTCGGCGAAGTCGCGGTGCCGCAGCACCTCGGCCGAGCCGGCCAGCGCGGCGACGGGCGGTGCGTGGGGTTCCTGCCCAGTCGCCGTACGAGAGGCGGGGGCATCCCGTACGACCATCCGCAGCCGGGGCGGGGGAGCGGCTACCGGGGCCCGGCCGGCGGGCTCGGCGACGCCGAAGTAGGCGGCGAAGACCCGCTCGTAGCGCTCCAGGTCGTCCGGACTCCCGCACAGGGTCAGCCGGCCCGCCCAGTACACGTCGGTCTGCATCCCGGGCCCGAGTGTGTCCACCGCCCGCAGGAACGCGTGCAGCCGCTCGGTGCTCGCGTCGACGCCGGCCGCCCGCAGGGCACGGGCGAAACCGAGGAGGGCGGCGTCCGGGGAGAGCATGCCCGTCACGCCCCTCGGACCTCTCGGGCGGCGAGCACCGCCGTCAGGTCGAGGCCCCGTGCCCGTTCCGCGTCTTCCCGGTACTTGAGCACCGAGCCCAGCGTGGCCACCGCCAGCTCCGCGTCCACCTCACTCGCGCCCAGCGCGTCCAGCGCCTCGGCCCAGTCGATCGTCTCGGCCACACCCGGCGGCTTGATCAGGTCCTGGCCCCGCAGGGCCTGCACCAGCGCGGTCACCTGCTCGGCCAGCCGCGCCGAGACCTGCGGCAGGCGTCGCCGCACGATGGCGAGTTCACGGGCGAAGCCGGGATGGTCAAACCAGTGGTACAGGCAGCGCCGCTTCAACGCGTCGTGCACCTCCCGCGTGCGGTTGGAGGTCAGCACGACCACCGGCGGCACCTGAGCCCGCAGCGTGCCCAGTTCCGGGATCGTGACCGAGAACTCGGACAGCAGCTCCAGCAGGAACGCCTCGAACTCGTCGTCGGCGCGGTCGATCTCGTCCACGAGCAGCACCGACGGCTGGGTCTCCAGGGCCTGGAGCAGCGGTCGGGCGAGAAGGAACCGCCGGTCGTACAGTTCGCCCTCCAGTCGCTCGGCATCGACGACGCCGGCCGCCTCCGCGGCCCTCAGATGCAGCAGCTGACGAGGGAAGTCCCAGTCGTACAGGGCCTGCGAGGCGTCGATGCCCTCGTGGCACTGCAGCCGGATCAGCGGGGCGTCCAGCGCCTCGGCGAGGGCGGACGCGAGCGCGGTCTTGCCGACGCCCGCGTCGCCCTCGCAGAACAGCGGCCGGTGCAGCCGGAGGGCCAGGAAGCAGGCCACGGCCAGCCCGTCGTCGACGAGGTACCCCGTCTCCTCGAGGCGGGCCCGCACCTGTGCCGGGCCGTCCACGTCCGTGATGGTCTCTCACCCCATCCCGGCGGCGGCCAGTACCGCCCGCCTGGTCAGCACTCGCGCCAGATGCGCCCGGTACTCGGGGGAGGCCGACAGGTCCTGCGACGGCCGGGTCCCGATCGCCGCCGACTCCGCCGCCCGCGTCACGGCCCGCGCGTCGCCGGCTCCGGACAGGGCCTCCTCGGTCGCCGAGGCGCGCACCGGGGCCGGCCCCATGTTGGTCAGCCCCACCCGGGCCTCGGCGATGTGCCCGTTCTCGCGGCGCACCAGCGCGGCCACGCCGACGGTCGCCCAGGCCTGCGCCACCCGCTGGAACTTCTCGTAGCGAAAGCCCCAGCCGTCCGCCTTGGGGATCCGGACCTCGACGAGCAGTTCGTCGGGTGCCAGCGCGGACTGCAGGTAGTCGACGAAGAAGTCCCGCGCTCGGATCGTGCGCCGCCCTCGCGGTCCCACGACGACCAGCTCGCCCTCCAGCACCAGCAGCACCGCGGGCAGGTCACCGGCCGGATCGGCGTGTGCGAGCGAGCCGCCGAGGGTGCCGCGATGCCGTACGGCGGGATCCGCGACCGTGGCCGTGGCGGCCGCCAGCAGACCCGCGTGCCGGCGCACGAGCGGGTCGTGGATCACGTCGTGGTGCGTGGTCAGCGCGCCGACGACCAGCGTGTCGGCGTCCTCCCCGACCCCGCGCAGCCCCGGGATCCGGCCGACGTCCACGAGCAGGTCGGGAAAGGCCAGCCGCAGCCTCAGCAGCGGCAGCAGGCTCTGCCCGCCGGCCAGCACCTTCGCCTCCTCGCCGCCGTCGGCGAGTGCGCGCACCGCCTCGTCGACGGTCGTCGGCCGGGCGTACTCGAATGCCGGAGGAATCATCGCGAGGCCTCCTCGATCGCCTTCCAGACCCGCTCGGGGGAACAGGGCATCCGGATGTCCGTCACGCCCAGCGGCCGCAGTGCGTCCACGATCGCGTTGACGACGGCGGGGGTGGAGGCGATGGTCCCCGCCTCACCGACTCCCTTGACACCCAAGGGGTTCGAGGACGCCGGCGTCTCGTTCCGGTCCGTCACGAAGTCCGGCAGATCCGCCGCCGACGGCACGAGATAGTCGGCCATGGTCCCGGAGACCAGGTTGCCGTCGTCGTCGTACACCGCCTCCTCGTACAGCGCCTGCGCGATGCCCTGGGCGAGGCCGCCGTGCACCTGGCCCTCGACGATCATCGGGTTGATCACCCGGCCGACGTCGTCCACGCAGACGTAGGACCGGATCCGTGTCCGCCCGGTCTCCGTGTCGACCTCGACCGCGCACAGGTGGGTGCCGTGCGGGTAGGAGAAGTTGTCCGGGTCGAGCAGGTGTTCGGCGTTGATGGTGGGTTCCATGCCGTCGGGCAGGTCGTGCGAGGAGAACGTCTCGAAGGCGACCTCCTGGATGGTCCGCCGGGCTTCGGGGGAGCCCTTCACCGAGAAGACCCCGCCCGTGAACTCCAGGTCGTGCTCGCTCGCTTCGAGCAGATGCGCGGCGACCTTCCGGGCCTTCTCCACCACCTTCCGCGCCGCGTGGTGCACGGCCGCGCCCCCGACCACCAGCGATCGCGAGCCGTAGGTGTCCATGCCCTGCGGGGACGCCTTGGTGTCCCCGTGCACCACTTCCACGTCCTCGAACGGCACGCCCAGCACGTCGGCGGCGATCTGGCTCCAGCAGGTCACATGTCCCTGCCCGTGCGGGCTGGTCCCGGTGACCACCTCGACCTTGCCGGTGGGCAGCATGCGGATGCTCGCCGCCTCCCAGCCGCCCGCCGCGTACCGCAGATCGCGCAGCACCCGGCTCGGTGCCAGCCCGCACATCTCGGTGTACGTCGACACACCGATCCCGAGCCGTACGGTGTCCCCGCGTTCGGCGCGCTTGTGCTGCTCGGCGCGCAGCTCGTCGTACCCGAACAGGGCGAGGGCCTTGTCCGTCGCCGCCTCGTAGTTGCCGCTGTCGTACGTCAGGCCCGCGATCGAGGTGTACGGGAACTCCTCGTGCCCGATCCAGTTCCGGCGCCGCAACTCCACCGGATCCAGGGCGAGCTCGACGGCAAGCTCGTCCATGATCCGTTCGATGGCGTACGTCGCCTCCGGGCGTCCGGCGCCGCGGTAGGCGTCGGTGGGCGTCCTGGTCGTGAAGACGCCGGTGCAGGTGAAGTCGTAGGAGTCCATCTTGTAGATCGCCGGGTACATGAAGGCGCCCAGGATCGGGATGCCCGGTGTGACCAGCATCAGGTAGGCGCCCATGTCGGCCAGCAGGTCGACCTTGAGGCCGAGCAGCTTCCCGTCGCGGTTGGCGGCGATCTCGACGTCCTGGATCATGCCGCGGCCGTGATGGGTCGCCAGGTAGCCCTCGGAGCGGGACTCGGTCCACTTCACCGGGCGGCCGAGGCGGCGGGCGACCGCGAGGGCGAGGGCCTCCTCGCCGTAGACCTGGAGCTTGGAGCCGAAGCCGCCGCCCACGTCGGGGGCGATCACGCGCAGCTTGTGCTCGGGGATGCCGGTGACCACGGAGAGCATGACCCTGAGGATGTGCGGGATCTGCGTGGCCGAGTACACCGTGTACTCGCCGGACGCGGCGAGCGGGGTGACCACGACCGCGCGCGGCTCCATGGCGTTGGGGATCAGCCGCTGCTGGTGGTAGCGGCGCTTCAGCGTCACCTCGGCGCGCCGCCGTACGGACTCGAAATCCTCGCCGGTCTTCAGGGGCCAGACGTAACAGCGGTTGGTGCCCTTGTCGGAGTGGACCAGCGGGGTGCCGGGCTCGAGCGCGGCCTCCAGGTCGAGGACCGGCGGCAGTGGCTCGTAGTCGACCTCGATCGCCTCCAGGGCGTCGGCCGCCGCGTACCGGTCGCGGGCCACCACGACCGCCACCGGATCTCCCGCGTACCGCACCTCGTCGATCGCGACCGGCGGATGGTCGGGCAGCACGATGTCCTCGGTCACCGGCCAGGCACAGGGCAGCGATCCCATCCCGTCCGCGAGATCGCTGCCGCTGAACGCCGCGACGACCCCCGGCCGATCGAGGGCGGGCGTGACGTCGATCCGGTCGATGCGGGCGTGGGCCATCGGGCTGCGCAGGATCGCGAGGTGCAGCAGGCCTGCCGCATCGATGTTGTCGGTCCAGTTGGTCTGTCCGGTGATCAGCCGGGCGTCCTCTTTGCGGGGCCGGGACCGGCCGACCTCCTGTTCGGTGAGCTGCTCGGTCATGCCGTGACCTCCTGTCCGGAGGGCTCGGAGGGATCGGAGGGCTGGGACGACTCGGCGGGGTCGGGGGCTTCGGCCGCGGCCAGTACGGCCCGCACGATGTTCTGGTAGCCCGTGCAGCGGCACAGGTTGCCCTCCAGGGCGTGTCGTACTTCGTCCGAGGTCGGGTGCGGGTTCTCGCGCAACAGATCCCGGGCAGCCATGATCATGCCCGGGGTGCAGTAGCCGCACTGCAGCGCGTGCTGCTCGTGGAAGGCGCGTTGCAGGCCTGTCCACTCCCCGTCGCGGGCGAGACCCTGGATGGTCGTGACCTCGCCGCCGTCCGTCTGGACCGCGAGGACCGAGCAGCTCTTCACGCTCTCGCCGTCCAGGTCGACCGTGCAAGCCCCGCAGTTGGAGGTGTCGCAGCCAACGGGGGTGCCGGTCAGGCCCAGCCGGTCACGCAGGTAGTGGACCAGCAGTAGACGGGGCTCCACCTCGTCCTGGTACGTCGTGCCGTCCACCTTCACCGAGATACGGGTCATCTGCCCTCCCAGGACCATGGGACGTGATGTGCGTCACTCTAGGACTGCTCCGGGAAGGGGGCGAGGGTTGGGACGCCACTGGTTGAGCGTTAATCCGTTGCCGCCGCGGCCCCGGAGCTGTTGCACTTCAGGTGACCTTGTCACCGCACGATCCAGGAGCAGCAATGCGCACACCGTTCATGTCCGCCCCCGAAGGAATGACCCCCTCTTCGAAGGACATGACACCTCGTGCACATGCTCAACCTCGGAATCCTCGCGCACGTCGACGCGGGTAAGACCAGCCTGACCGAGCGGCTGCTGCACTCGGTCGGGGTGATCGACGAGATCGGCCGCGTCGACGACGGGAACACGCAGACCGACACCCTCGCGCTGGAGCGCCGGCGCGGCATCACCATCAAGTCAGCCGTCGTCTCCTTCGCGATCGACGACGTGACCGTCAACCTCATCGACACTCCCGGCCACCCCGACTTCATCGCCGAGGTGGAACGGGTGCTCGGCGTCCTCGACGGCGCCGTGCTCGTCGTCTCGGCCGTCGAGGGCGTCCAGGCGCAGACCCGCGTGCTGATGCGGACCCTGCAACGCCTGCGCATCCCCACGCTCGTCTTCGTCAACAAGATCGACCGACCGGGCGCGGACCACGAGGGTGTGCTGCGGGCCATCTCCGAACGGCTCACACCCTCCGCGGTCCCGATGGGCATGCCCACCGGACTCGGGACCCGCGCCGCCTGCTGCACCCCCGGCCTCGGCCCGGCCGCGCTCGACGTCCTCGCCGACCACGACGACGACCTGCTGGCCGCCTACGTCGAGGGCGGCGTCTCCGACGCCCGGCTGCGTGCCGCCCTCGCCGTCGGGACCCGCCAGAGCCTGGTCCACCCGGTGTACTTCGGCTCCGCCGTCACGGGAGCGGGCGTCGCCGAACTGATCGCCGGGATCAAGGAGTTGCTGCCCGCCGCCGACGGCGACCGGGACGGCCCGCTGTCCGGCACCGTCTTCAAGGTCGAACGGGGCCCGGCGGGGGAGAAGATCGCCTACGCGCGGATCTTCTCCGGAACCCTGCGCACCCGCGACCGGATCCCCTTCGGCGACGCCCGCGAGGACGGCAGGATCACCGCCATCAGCGTCTTCGACCACGGCACCGACGTCCGCCGGGACACCGTCCCCGCGGGCCGGATCGCCAAGCTGTGGGGCCTCGCCGACGTCAGGATCGGCGACGCCCTCGGTGAACCTCACAAGGCGTACGGCCACTTCTTCGCCCCGCCGACCCTCGAAACCGTCGTCGTCCCCGGCCCGGGCACGGACGGCGGAACCCTCCACCTCGCGCTCACCCGACTCGCCGAACAGGACCCGCTGATCGGCCTGCGGCACGACGAGGTACGGCGGGAAACCTCCGTGTCCCTGTACGGAGAGGTGCAGAAGGAGGTCATCCAGGCCACCCTCGCCGACGAGTTCGGGCTCGACGTCACCTTCCGCGAGACCACGCCCCTGTGCGTCGAGCGGCCGGCCGGGTCCGGCACGGCGGTGGAGTTGATCAAGAAGGACGCCAACCCCTTCCTCGCGACCGTCGGCCTGCGCGTCGATCCGGCCCCGCCCGGCACGGGGGTCGACTTCCGGCTGGAGGTGGAGCTCGGCTCCATGCCGTACGCCTTCTTCAAGGCCGTCGAGGACACCGTCCGCGACACCCTCGGACAGGGCCTGCAGGGCTGGCAGGTCACCGACTGCACGGTCACCATGACCCACTGCGGCTACTGGCCCCGGCAGAGCCACTCCCACCAGGGCTTCGACAAGAGCATGTCCAGCACCGGCGCGGACTTCCGCGGGCTGACCCCGCTGGTGCTCATCGATGCGCTCAAGCGGGCGGGCACCCGGGTGTACGAGCCGATGCACCGCTTCCGCGTCGAGGCCCCGGCGGACACCCTGGGCGCGCTGCTTCCGGTGCTGGCCGCCTTGCGGGCCGTACCGCAGACCACCGAGACGCGCGGCGACACCTGCGTTCTGGAAGGTGTTGTTCCGGCGGACCGGGTACACGAACTGGAGCAGAGACTTCCGGGACTCACCCGGGGCGAGGGTGAACTGGAGAGCGGCTTCGACCACTACGCGCCCGTCACACGCGGCGAGTTGCCGCGCAGGGCGCGCACGGACAACAACCCGCTGAACCGCAAGGAGTACCTGCTGAACGTGACGCGCCGGGTCGGCGGGTGAGGTCCCGGCCGCCGAAGCGGAGGCCCAAAGTAGAAACTTACTCAACAGTCAGAACTGTTGACGTTGTCACCAAATCACCGGACTGTAATGGACATGCCGAATATACGCGCGCGTCTGCTCGTAGTTCTGGTGGTCCTCTCCGGATTCCTGACGGCGACGGGCGTGAGACCCGCCACCGCCGAAGCCCTCCCCGACTCCCTCTGGTTCGACGACACGCCTCTCACGGTGCAGGACGGCCGCTTCACCGACGGCCTCGGCCGCGAGGTCGTCCTGCGCGGCTACAACGTCTCCGGCGAGACCAAACTGGCCGAGAACAACGGCCTGCCCTTCGCCTCCGTCGCCGACGCGAAGAAGTCCGCGACCGCGCTGCGCGCCCTCGGCGGCGGCAACACGGTCCGCTTCCTGCTCTCCTGGGCGTACGCCGAACCCGTGCGCGGCCAGGTCGGCGAGGCCTACCTGGCCGCCGCCACCGACCAGATGCGCGCCTTCCTGGATGCCGGGATCCGCGTCTACCCCGACTTCCACCAGGACCTCTACTCCCGCCACCTCTTCGACCCCGACAGCTGGTACACGGGCGACGGCGCCCCCAAGTGGGCCGTGGACGCCGGGAACTACCCGGACGAGAGCTGCGGGATCTGCCTGTTCTGGGGCCAGAACATCACCCAGAACGAGGCAGTGAAGCGGGCGACGTACGACTTCTGGCACAACGCGTACGGCCTCCAGGACGCGTTCCTCACCACCGCCGAGAAGACCATGGCCTACGTCAAACAGCACCTCAGCGCCGCCGAGTTCGCGGGCGTCGTCGGCTTCGACCCCTACAACGAGCCGCACGCCGGCGTGTACGACTCCGGCCAGACCAGCCGCGCGTGGGAACGCGACGTGCTGTGGCCGTTCTACGAGAAGTTCCGTGCCCGCATGGACTCGGCCGGCTGGCAGGACAAGCCCGCCTTCGTCGAGCCGAACCTGTTCTGGAACGCCAACATCAGCTTCCAGAAGCAGGAGGGCGGACTCCTCGACGCCGGCACCCTGGGCCCGGACTACGTGTTCAACACCCACTTCTACGACCAGAAGGCCATCTCCGGGATCTTCATGCCGGGCAAGGCCGGGGACGGCCAGTACTCGACCGACTTCGGCACGGTCCGCGACCGGGCCGCGGCCACGGACACGGCCGGGATCATCAGCGAGTTCGGCCACCCGCTCGCGGGCAACGTCTCCGACAAGGCGCCCACCGTCCTCAAGGCGATGTACCAGGGCCTCGACTCCCGCTTGCCGGGGGCGAGTTGGTGGTCGAACCCGACCGCGTCCGGCCCGGTCCTCTCCGGTTCGCAGTGGCAGTGGGACATCTACAACGGACGTCACCACGAGCTGATGAACGGCAACCCCGACAAGGTGCTCACCACCGGCGACGCCTGGAACGACGAGGACCTGTCGGCCGTACGCCTCGACGACTCCGGCAAGGCCGTGCTGCGCCAGGACGCCCGGCTCCTCGACCGTCTCTACCCGAGCGCGACGGCCGGTACGACCGTCGCCTTCGCCTACGAGGACCGTTCCCGCGACGGCTCCACGACCCTGACCTGGAACCAGGTGCCGAGTTCGCTCCCGAACGTCTCCCGGCTGGTCGGCTCGGGGCAGTACGGGCTGCTGATGTGGCGCTCCGACGGCACCTCGGCGCCCACGGAACTGCACCTCCCGGCGTCCTTCCCGACCGCGGCGACCACGGTGGTCTCCGACCTGGGCACGTCCTACGGCCCGCCCGCATACACCCGGACCATCCCGATCGCGGCCGCCGCCGAACCGGGCGGCACCGGAAGCCGGCGCCTCCTGCTCACCGCCCCCGACAACGGCGTCCTGCACTACGCGCTGGTGACCAACGGCGCTACGGCACCCTCGGCGACCCTGCTGAACGCGGCCAGGTCCGAACTGTCCGCGTGGGCGGCGCAGCGGGCCGGCTGAGCCGCGGCCCCGGGCCCTTCCGAAAGGCGCGGCCCGGGACCGCTTGACCCTCCCCTTGCGTCAGGGTTGAGCCTGGACCTCGACGAAAGGGCAGGTGAATGAGGTACTCCGTGCGGCGGGTCGCGTCCTTCGCCTTCCTCGCGGCCGGACCCCTGCCGGTGTTCATCGGGTTCGGCAGCATGGCGGCCGGTCACGGAGAGCGGCTGAGTGAGATCGCCGTACGGGCGCTGCGGCAGGCCGGACTGCGGGGGATCCTCCAGACCGGGCGCGCCGGACTCGCGGCCGACGGCGACGACGTCCTGACGATCGGGGATGTACCGCACGAGCTGCTGTTCCCGAGGGTCGCCGCCGTGGTCCACCACGCCGGGGCGGGCACCGCGGCCGCGGGGCTGCGTGCCGGGTCGCCCGCGGTGCCGGTGCCGGTGACGGCGGACCAGCCGTTCTGAACGGGGCGGCCGGCCGCGACCGGTGCCGTGACCACCCCGGTCCCCTTCCGGTCTTTCAGCGCCGACCGGCTCGCCGACGCGCTGGAACGGGTCGTACGACAGCAGGGCCGCGCCCGCGCCGCATCGGTCGCCGCGCAGCACATGGCGACCGAGGACGGAGCGGGCGCGGCGGTCAAGGCCGTCGATTGACGGGGATTGACGGGGGCTGACGCGGCGATCCTCAGGAGGCCGGTCCCGTCCAGCTCGCCGACACATGCCCCAGACGGACGCGCTGCGGGTGGTCGCCCACCGCCACCGACACCGTCTTCTGCCCGGTGGCGAAGTCGATGGCGGTGACCTGGTCGGCGCCGCTCTCGGAGACGACGCAGCTCTTGCCGTCGCCGCTGACGGTGGCCCAGTAGGGCTTGGACACGGCGACGAGCGGGCCCTCCTTGAGGGTGGCGCGGTCGACCACGGTCGCGTAGTCGTCCATCGTGCCCGCCACGCACAGCTTGGAGCCGTCCGGCTTCATCGAGATGCCGTGGTGGCGCGAGTCGTTGACGAAGGTGGTGCGGTCGTCGCTGGTCGCTGGGTTCTTCGGCAGCGTCTTCGTGCGGGTGATCTTGTCGGTGGCGATGTCGTACTCGAAGAAGCCGTTGAAGAACGACACCTGGAAGTACAGCTTGGACTCGTCGGGGGAGAACACGGCGGGCCGGACCGCGTCGGAGTAGTCGGTGAGGCCGATCGCGTCCAGCCGCTCCCGCATGTCGATCACCTTGACCTGCTTGTACGTCGTGGCGTCGACCACCGTGATGTGCCGGTCGCCCTTCGTCCAGTCCAGCCAGGGGGCGTCGGTCGCGGTGTTCACGTCGCCGATGGCCATGTTCCAGATGTACTTGCCGTCACTGCTGAAGATGTTCTCGTGCGGCTTGTCGCCGGTGGCGAACGAACCGAGCTGCTTGCCGGTGGTGATGTCGAGCACGTGCACGGTGTTCCCGGTCGACGCGGACACCGCGACCCGCTTGCCGTCCGGCGAGACCGCCATGTGGTCGGCGCGGTAACCCGACACCGGGAAACGCCAGTTGATGGCCCCGGTGGTCAGGTTGATCGACACGACGTCGGCGAAGCTCGGCCGTGAGACGACCACCGAGGTGCCGTCCGGCGTGGAGTACATGTCGTCGGCGAACTGGTCGTGGCCCTCGCCGACGCTGTTGCGGATGGTCATGTAAGCGATCCACCGGATCGGGTCGGCGTTGATCTCCGCCATGCGCTCGGCCTTGTCGGGGATCACGTTGACGCGGCCTATCTTCGCGAGGTCCCCGCTGGACTTGATGACGTCGGCGGTGCCGTCCCAGTTGTTGGCGACGAACAACACCTCACGCAGGGCGGCGGCGGAGGTGTCCGGGGCGGCGGTGGCGGCGGTCGCGGGAGCCGTGAGGGTCAGAACGAGGGCGGCGGCTACGGAGCACAGGTGCCTGGGCCTGATGGCAGGCATGACTGCTCTCTTCCTCTGTGAGGGGCATGGGCATGCCAATACGGCATGAAACTGAACACGCTTGGCTTCAGACTGAACTTACTGCAAAGTAAGGAAGAGGTGCCCTTCTCCACAAGACTGCGCACACGACAAAATCGGTGTTCGAGCGGAGCGTCCGACGGTCGGGCGGGACAGGGAGGCGCGGTGACGGGCAGGCTCAGGGCGCCGACCGGCCGATACGGTGGCAAGACGGCCGAGGAGCGGCAGGCCGAGCGGCGCCGCCGCTTCCTGGGCGCCGCCCTTCAGCTCTTCGGCGACACCCCCGGCTACCGCGCCACCACGGTCGCGGCGCTCAGCGAGGCCGCGGGCCTGTCCACCCGCCAGTTCTACGAGGAGTTCCGCACCCTCGAGGACGTCCTGGCCGCCCTCCACCTCCAGGTCAACGAGTGGGCCGAACAGGCCGTCCTGCTCGCCGTGGCCGGCGCGGAGAACCTGCCGCTCGCCGAGCGCGTCGCCGCGATCTTCCACGCGTACGCCGCCAACGTCACCCGCGACCCGCGCCGGATCCGTATCACCTTCGTCGAGATCATCGGCGTCAGCCCCCGTCTGGAGGAGCAGCGCCTGGCCCGCCGCGCCCGCTGGGTCGACCTCATGTGCGCCGAGGCCGAGGCGGCTGTCGGGCGCGGGGAGGCGGCCCCTCGCGACTACCGGCTCGCCGCGGCGGCATTCATCGGCAGCGTCAACGGCCTGCTCCACGACTGGAACGCCGGGTGGGTGGGCGCCACGCTCGACGAGGTCGTCGAGGAACTGGTCCGGCAACTGCTGGGGATCCTCCGACCGCCGGGCTGGACACCGGCTCCCTCCCGAACGGGCGGGACCGTCTCGGGGTGTGACCCGGATCCGCGTCAACGGACAATGGGTTGATCTCGAAACCCTGAAGGGCCCGGCCCTGACGCTGACGCCGGCGTCGTGGGCTGCCGAAGGGCACGCTGCCGGTGATCGGGTGACCAGGACCGCCAACCACCGCCGGGACTAGGGGTGTGGTGAAAGTCCCGCACAGCACCCACAGCACCCACAGCACCCACGGCGCCCGGCACGCTCCCCCACTGCCTCAAGGGCGTGGGAGGTGCCCCCACTCGCCGCACCGGCCAAAGACCCAAGTACGGCCAGTACGAGGGCCTTCGTCCGGCACTCCCCCAGCCTCCGGCCGGGGGGACCCCCAGGGCACGCACCGAACGCCGCGGGCACCGCACGGGACTTTCGCAACCCCCTGGTCCGCGCGCAGTCGGCGTGGCGTACGACCAGGCGCAGGCACGCCAGGCTGAGTCCTGCCCGCCAGAACGTCAGCGCGCTACCCGGGTGGGCGGTCCAACCGGCAGTGCGCGTTGGAGCAGGTCCGTTTCGACGATGCCTGCCACCGGCAATCCGGCGGACACCGTGGCCGCTGTGCGCCCTCCCGAAGACGCCGCCGACAGCCGCGTCGCCAACAGCGCCGCACGCCTGACGCCGACGGCGGCGGCGACGACCGCCAAAGATCAGGCGGGCTCGCTGCCCGCGCTCGGTGCGGCGGGCAGAGTCCGCGGGTTCACGGGAAACAGGTGCCGCACGCCGCCCGCGCACAGGTCGAGAGCGAGTTCGCAGAACATGGCGTTGGCCCAGCCGAACCAGTCCCGGGTGAACCGGCCGGGGTCGTCGACATGGAAGCTCTCGTGCATCAGGCCGGTGCCCGCGGTCGTGGCCGCCAGCGTTTCCAGGGCCTGTGCCGCGGCGTTCTGGTCGCCGGTCAGGCCGGCGGTGGCGATGGCCAGTGGCCAGACGTGATCGTCCGGCGTATGCGGACTGCCGACACCGGACGCGTATCTGCCGCCGAAGAACGAAGGATTCGCCTCGGAGAGCACGAGACGCCGGGTGGCCTGATACAGCGGGTCCTGCGGTGTGCACCAGCCGCTCAGCGGCAGGCTCAGCAGACTGGGGAGGTTGGCGTCGTCGGCGAGCAGCACCGCCCCGAGGCCGTCCACCTCGTAGGCGAGTACGGAGGCGCCGCCGGCCTCGACGACCGCGTACGCCAGGATTCCGGCGTCGATCTCGTCGGCCAGCATCGAGGACTCGTGGGCGAGTTCGGCGTCGTGGAGGACGGACGAGGCCAGTTCGGCCAGCCCGTGCAGGGTCGCCGACGCCAGCGCGTTGGCCGGGACGAGGTAGCCGTGTGTGCAGGCATCGTCGCTCGGCCGGAAGCCCGACCACGTCATACCGGTCCCCCCGACCAGGGCTCCGTGGCCGTCGTGCGGCAGGCTGTCACCGGCGAAGGGGCCGGACGGCCGGACGAACCGGTAGGGCGAGTGCGCGTGGGACTGCTCCGCCCGCCACAGCCGTACGATCGTCCAGGCGGCGCGGTGAAAAGCATCGTCGAGGTGGTCCTCGCGACCGGTGGCCCGCCGGATCGCGTACGCCAACTGCAACGGCGCGCACAGCGAGTCGAGTTCGTACTTGCGCTCCCACACCCACTCACCCGGCGTGGGCTGATCAGCTGGCTCGCCGTGCGCGCCGGTGGGGCCGTCGTTGAAGGCGTTGGCGTACGGGTCCAGCAGGACGCAACGGATCTGGCGGCGAGATACGCCGACCAGGACGTCGCCGACCTCCGGATCCGTGGCCACGGCGAGGTAGGGGCGTACCTGGGCCGTGCTGTCACGCAGCCACATGGCCGGGATGTCTCCGGTTTTGACGAAGACGTCCGACGGCTCGGCGCCCCAGCTCATCGACGTGGTCCATGTGTTGGTCAGGCAATGCTCGACGATGTCCGCCGCCGGGCTGCCCCGCAGTTCGGTGGCCAGCCGTCGTCCGAGCGACCTCAGCGACTCAGGAACCGCCCACACGGTTCCGGAGGTTGATCCGGGAAACGTTACCATCGGCCCTCTTGACTCCCTCTGTGGCGTACGCCACCGTGTGGTCGCAGGAAATGGAAACGTTACCTTGAAGGAGCTGGAGACCACCAGACGGTCGGGTCCACCCCCGGTCTGCGGCCTCGCCAACTCCTGGGAGGAGAAGGTGAGCGCGTGTGACAGCCACTCCGGACCAGCAACTGCACCGACCCCCGCACCCACCGCCGCATCCGCAACCGCGCCGCCCTTGGCGCCGGCGAGGGAAGCTGGGGTCGGACACCCGGGCCGCGTACGTGTTCATGGCGCCGGCTCTCATCGGCTTCACGGTCTTCGTCGTCTACCCGCTGATCCGATCGGCCTACTTCTCGCTGACGCGGTACAACGGCCTGACGGCCCCGACCTTCGTCGGCCTCGACAACTTCCGCAGGATGTTCACCACCGACCCGTCGTTCTGGCCCTCGGTGCGCGCCACCCTGCTGCTGGTCGTCCTGTACGTGCCACTGTCGCTGGCCATCGGGCTGGCGCTGGCGGTGTTCTGCAACCGGCGCATCCGTGGCGTCCGGATCCTGCGCACCCTGGTCTATCTTCCGGTGGTGCTGCCGGTGGTCGCCACGATCACCTTGTGGAAGTTCGTCTTCAACCCGCAGGTCGGCCTGGCCAACCAGGTGCTGACGTGGTTTCACCTCCCGACCAGCGAGTGGCTGTCCGGTTCGAGCTCAGCGATGCCGTCGATCGTGATCGTCATGCTGTGGAGCGTCGGCTCCACAATGATCATCTTTCTCGCCGCGCTCCAGGCGGTGCCCACCGAGCTCTACGAGGCGGCCCGCATCGACGGCGCCGGCCCCCGGATCATGTTCTTCCGGATCACCCTGCCGCTGATCAGTCCCATCATGGTGCTGCAGGTCGTGCTGCAGTTGGTGACCGCCCTGCAGACCTTCAACCAGCCGAAGATCCTCTCGCCCGACGGGCAGGGCGGACCCGGCTTCAGCACCAGGGTCCTGATGCTGTCGATCTACAACAACGGCTTCCCCACGCTCGGCCGGGTCGCAGACTTCGGCTACGCATCCGCCCAGGTGTGGGTGCTCTTCCTGATCATCGTGGTCGTGATCGCCGCCACCGCCCGCTTCTCCTCGGTCTGGACCTACAGTGACCATGTCTCCTGACGTCACGACGGCGCCGAAGCCGGTGCCCCCTTCCCCTGCGATCGCCGCCACGAGTGCGCCCCGGCCGCCCCGGAAGACCGTACGGACCGCGTCCTGGTACGCCGTCGCGCTGCTGATCTCCTCGGTGATGGTCCTGCCCATCCTGTGGATGGTCACCATCGCGCTGAAGGGCCACACGGCGGTCTTCCAGGTCCCGCCCCGGCTGCTGCCCGACGAATTCCACTTCGAGAACTTCATCGACGGCCCGAAGGCGATCCACTTCCCCCGCCTGCTGCTCAACTCCTTCGTCATCACCGGCCTGTCGGTGATCGGCGGCGTCATGACCTCGATGATGGCCGGATACGCCCTGGCCCGGCTCCGCTTCCCGGGCCGGAAGGTCTGGTTCTACGTCTTCGTCGGCAGCATGATGCTGCCCCCGGTGGTCGGCATCATCCCGCTGTTCCAGCTCTTCAAGGACATCGGCTGGTACGACACCTGGCTGCCGCTGATCGTGCCGGCCTGGCTGGGCGGGAATCCGCTGTTCATCTTCCTCGCCCGCCAGTACTTCCTGTCGGTGCCCTACTCCATCGACGAGGCCGCCAAGGTGGACGGCGCCGGACACTTCCGGATCTTCTTCAGCGTCATGCTCCCCATCACCCGGCCGGCCTGGATCACCATGGCCATCCTGGCCTTCCAGCTGTCGTGGAACGACTACCTCAACCCGCTCATCTACCTGTACTCGTCGGAGAAGTGGCCGCTGAGCGTCGGCATGGCCTCCTTCGTCTCCCAGTTCGCCGGCCAGACCCCGGACTGGAACCTCTACATGGCCGCGAACCTGCTCTACATGCTCCCCCCACTGGCCGTGTTCTTCGTGGCCCAGCGCTACTTCATCCAAGGCCTGAGCGCACTGGGCACCGTCAACCAGCGCTGACCCGTACCGCGGTCAGCCGATCCAACCACGCACCATGGAGACCACGTTGAAACGAACACTGCACGCCGCCGGAGTGCTACTGGTGGCAGGGGGACTGCTGGCCACGTCCGCATGCGGCGGCTCCTCGGGGAAGGCGTCCGGGGGGAAGACCACGGTCACCGTGATGACCTGGGAGTCGAGCGCGACCAACAAGCTCATCGACCAGGCCCTGGCCGGCTTCCACGACCCCGACATCACGGTCAAGCGCATCGACACCCCCAACGGCAACTACGGGGACAAGCTCGCCTCCCTCACACAGGCCAAGAAACTGCCCGATCTCTTCTGGTGCGGCAACGACACCGAACTGCAGTACACCGGCCAGGGCCTGCTCACCGACTGGTCGTCCAAGCTGTCCGGCTCCGGTGACTTCACCTCCGGCAGCTTCGAACCCACCGCCATGAAGAACTGGAAGACCGCCGACGGAAAGATCGGCGGAGTCCCCTCCCTGATGAACACCTACGGCATCTGGTACGACATCGACGCCTTCAAGGCCGCCGGAGTACCGCTGCCGGCCGCCGGCTGGACCTGGGACGAGATGTACGCGGCCGCCGACAAGCTGCACAAGAAGGGCGCCAAGTACGGCCTGGTCGCCGACGCCATGACCAATGCGGACGCGCCCTTCAGCCTCAGCCTCTACTCCCTGTCCGCCGGCGGCGCCCCCTTCGCCGACAGTGTCAACCAGCCCACCAAGACGACCGTCGACGCCAAGTACACCGAAGGCGTCGGCAAACTCGTGGCGGGCATCAAGAGCGGTGCCGTGGCGCCTCCCGGCTACGACGTCTCCAACTCGCAGTCGCTGTTCGCCGCGGGACAGATACCGATGCTGTGGAGCGGTCAGTGGCTGGCCGCCGGCTTCCTCACCGACAATCCGAAGATCAAGTACGGCTTCGCGCCCCTGCCCCAGGTCGACAAGCCGGCCACCCTGTACGACGCGGTGGGCATCTGCACCCCGTCGTACACCCAGAACGCGGACGCCACCTTCAAGGTGCTCTCGTACCTCGACTCCACCGTGTGGACCAAGGTGCTCCCCGACTCGCCGGTGGCCGTGCCGGCCTACTCCGCCGCCCAGGACTCGTACTACAACGCCCTGAGCAAGGCCGGGCTGACGACCGTGGCCTCCACCGTCAAGTCGGACCTGGACGCACAGCTGACCATCGGCGTGCGCTTCACCACGCAGTGGGCCAGTCAGTCCAACGACCTGATCACGGCGTACTGGCCCGACATCCTCCAGGGCAAGAAGCCGCTGTCCGATCTGCAGACCATGACCGACAAGATCAACGATGTGATCAAGAGCAACGGTTAGTGCCCGAGCCGCACGGGCCCGAAGCCCCGGTCACCCTTGCTGACCGGGGCATGCGCCCTGTCCCGGAACCGTATCCTGAGGGCCGTCACTCGGCCGCCCGGTGAAGAAAGTTGGTCTCCGCCCCACGTGAGCAGTCGTCCCCCACAGCGCCAGAACACCAGGCCGACAATGCGCGATGTCGCAGAGCGGGCCGGAGTCGCCCTCGTCACCGTGTCGCGCGTCGTCAACGGCATCGGAACCGTCCGCGAGGAGACGGCCGAGCGGGTCATCGCCGCCATCAACGCCATCGGGTACCAGCGCAACGAGATCGCACGATCGCTCCGCCCCGGGCAGAACTCCATGACCATCGGGCTGTTGCTCGGTGACCTGACCAACCCCTTCTACGCCTCCCTGGCGAAGGCGGCCGTCGACGTGGCGAACCGGGCCGGGTACGCCGTGCTGCTCAGCACCGCCGACGAGGACCCGGAGGTCGAGCGCCGTGCGGTGGGCGAGCTCATCGGGCGGCGGGTCGCGGGGCTCATCATCGTGCCCGACCAGGGCGACCACGCCTTTCTCGACGAGGTCAACGCCCACGACCACGTGCCCATCGTCTTCGTCGACCGACCCGCCACCGGCGCCGAGGCCGACGTCGTGATGGTAGACAACGAGGGCGGGGGAGCGGCGGCGACACAGCACCTCATCGACCACGGTCACCGCCGCATCGCGATCCTCGTCGCGCCCTCCTACTACACCACCGGCCGCAGGCTCCGCGGCTACCGCAAGGCGCTGCGGCGCAGCGGCATCCCCGTCGACGAGGACCTGGTCGTCACCCTGCGACGCGGCACCACGGAGGACGCCGCCGCCGCCACCCACGCCCTGCTGACGTCGGCGCGACCGCCGACGGCGATCTTCTCGACCACGGGCTTCCTCACCGAGGGCGTCCTGCGGGCGAGCCAGCGACTGCGGTTGCCCGTCGCGGTGGTGGGGTTCGACGACTTCAAGCTGGCCGACATGCTCCCGACCCCGGTCACGGTGGTGACCTCCGACACCGAGGAGCTGGGCCGTCACGCCGCCCGTCTGCTCATCGACCGCGTCAACGGCGAGGGTGCGCCCTTCCGCAGGACCGTGCTGCCGGTGCGGCTCATCGCCCGGGGTACGGGGGAGTTGGGCCCTCAGTCTCAGTCTCAGTAGAGCGTCGGCCAGAGGGTGCGGGGCCACGCGAGCACGGCGTAGAGCTGTGCGAAGGCCGCCTGCTGGATCGCCTGTGTGCCACCGGACGAGTCGAAGTGCACCAGCCCGGTCGCGGGATCGCGCATGGTGGACCACACCTGGTCGGCGTAGTCGGCCATCGCGCGGTGGTACTTGCCGTCGCCGGTCACCGACTCCAGGAGCAGCAGGTTCTTGAAGAAGATCGAGTTGAAGAACACCGGCTGGCTGAACAGCCGTCCCTGCGTGACGTAGTAGGCGTACGCGGCCTCGGCGATCTGCTCGGCCCGGCGCAGATAGACGCCGTCACGGGTCGCCCGGTGGAGTAGGACGTTGACGCCGACCGGCACGCCCTGGTTGTACGACCAGATGGTCTTCTCGATGGTGCCCTGCAGGTCGAGATGGTCCCAGTAGAGTCCGCCGGGGCTCTGCAGATGGGTGTTCGTCCAGTCGTAGAACCGCTTTGCCCAGTCCAGGTAGCCGCTCTCGCCGGTGATCAGGTGGAGGCGCAGGCCGAGTTGGGCGCCCGGCATGTTGGAGACGGTGTTGCGGTCATGGCTCCAGGTCGCCTGGGTCCAGAAGACGCCGCCGGGTGCGGCGTGGGTGGTGTCGGTGTCCCAGCCGGACCTGACCAGCGCGAAGATCTCCTTCGCGCGTGCCAGCGCGGCGGTGTCCCCGGTCTGCAGGTGGCGCTGGACCTTCGCCAGCCCGACCCACTCGTTGTCGTCGTAGAACATGTCGCCGCCCGAGCCGTACGGAGCGTCGGGGTAGGAGTCGTATCCGGGCAGCCCGGTCGTGCCTCCGCCCGCGTTCCAGTAGTGCTCCTGGGCCTTCGCGCGGGCGGCCAGCTTTGACTGGTACGCCGTGTCCACCGCCGCGAGGTCCAGAGCGGCGATGTGCACCTGGGAGAAGGGCCACTCGTAGGAGTACGGGTTGTCGCCCGAGGCCGCCGGATACTGCTCGCGGACCAGTCCGGACCCGTCCGTCGCGTCGAGGTGTCTCTCCAGGGCGGCGTAGGCGGCTCTGCCGCGGGACAGCGCGCGGGACCGGTGTTCCGCGTCTTCCGCGTTGCCGCCGCTCGCGGTGGCCGCGTTCGCGGTGGAAGTCGTCGCCATCGTGGCCATGGCCACGGCTGTCAGACCGGAGCCGACCAGCGCTCGGCGGGAGGGGTATCGGCGCATGGAAACGTCTCCATTCGATTGAGGGATGGGTGAGGCCGCGGGTAATGGAAACGTTGTCATGACGCTGTGGAGTCGTCAACGGTCCGAACAGAACCAGTAGTCGGCAGCGGTGACGGTATGGTCCGGGACCCGCTGGTCGGCGCATCCTCCAACCGCTGTCCGGCCGCGTACCGCAACCGAACGGTCTCGAGATCCAGGACTGCGGCGGTGGCGCCCACCAGGCCGTGACCATCCCCGCCGCCGGTGAACTCCGGCTCCACGGCGGTAGGCGGTGCCTGCCCCGCCCGCACCGCCAGCGGCTCGAAGCGGGCGTGGGGTGACGAGGGTGAGCTCGTGCCCGGCACGCGCCAGGCCGTGCCCCAGACCGGTGAACGGGGCTACGTCGCCCGGGATTCCGCCGTCATGGCCGCTACGCGCACGACGGACAGTATGGCGGCGAGGGCCACCGCCCGGGGTGAACAAACCGAGAAGACCGGCAACTTCACACCTGTCACATCCGTTGACTTGCTCCTCTCATGGCTCTACGTTCGGCGCGCACAGCGTTCGGTTCACCGATCTCAGTTCGAAATGTCGAACGCATTGGGTGTCCCTCCCGCACGAAGGAGCCGCATGTACCCCCCACCCTCACCGACGGCCACAGGCGTCATGGGCCGCTTCAGAGCCACCGCCGTCCGCGCCCTCGTCTTCGCCCTGACCGTGACCGCCGCCCTGCTGTTCGCCCAGCCGAACGCGGCACAGGCGGCGACGACCCGTCAGATACCTGTGTCCGCCGCCCCGATGGGCTGGGCCTCCTGGAACAGCTTCGCCGCGAAGATCGACTACAACGTGATCAAGCAGCAGGTCGACGCGTTCGTCGCGGCGGGCCTGCCCGCGGCCGGCTACCAGTACATCAACATCGACGAGGGCTGGTGGCAGGGCACCCGCGACAGCGCCGGCAACATCACGATCGATGAGACCGAGTGGCCCGGCGGAATGAAGGCCATCGCCGACTACATCCACAGCAAGGGCCTCAAGGCGGGCATCTACACCGACGCCGGCAAGGACGGCTGCGGATACTACTACCCGACGGGCCGGCCCGCCGCACCCGGCTCGGGCAGCGAGGGCCACTACGACCAGGACATGCTCCAGTTCTCGAAGTGGGGCTTCGACTTCGTGAAGGTGGACTGGTGCGGCGGGGACGCCGAGGGCCTCGACGCGAAGACGACGTACCAGGCCATCAGCGACGCGATCACCAGGGCCACGGCCACCACCGGCCGCCCGATGACCCTGTCGCTGTGCAACTGGGGCAGGCAGAACCCGTGGAACTGGGCCCCGGGGCAGGGCGCGATGTGGCGGACCAACGACGACATCATCCTCTTCGGCAACCAGCCGTCCATGACCAACCTGCTGACCAACTACGACAGGAACGTGCACCCCACCGCCCAGCACACCGGCTACTACAACGACCCGGACATGCTGATGGTCGGCATGGACGGCTTCACCGCCGCCCAGAACCGCACCCACATGAACCTGTGGGCGATCTCCGGCGCCCCGCTCCTGGCCGGCAACAACCTGGCGACCATGACCGCCGAGACGGCCGCGATCCTGAAGAACCCCGAGGTCATCGCGGTCGACCAGGACCCGCGCGGCCTCCAGGGCGTCGAGGTCGCCGAGGACACCACCGGAGCGCAGGTCTACGGCAAGGTCCTGTCCGGCGCCGGCAACCGCGCGGTCGTCCTGCTCAACCGCACCTCCGCGGCGAGGAACATCACCGTCCGCTGGTCGGACCTCGGTCTGACCAACGCCAATGCCACCGTCCGTGACCTCTGGGCGCGGTCCGACATCGGTACCTACGGCACGAGTTACACGGCGAGCGTCCCGGCGGGCGGCTCGGTGATGCTCAACGTCACCGGCGGCACCGAGGCGGCGAGCAGCACGTACACCGGTACGTCGAACTTCACCGGCGTGGTCGCCGGGAGCACCGGCCTGAAGACGGTCGACGTCTCCTACACCAACAACACCTCCACCGCCCGCACGGCCACCCTCCAGGTCAACGGCCAGACGCCCACCAAGGTCTCCTTCCCGCCGACCGGATCGAGCCCGGGCACCATCTCCGTCGCGGCCTCCCTGTCCAAGGGCTCCGCCAACACGCTCGCCTTCTCGGGAGCGTCCGGCATCGACTCGATCACCGTCCGGCCCCTGCCCGGCGCGAACGGCACCCTCGCCGTCGGCAAGCAGTCCGGCCGCTGCCTCGACATCTATGACAACACCATCACCAACGGCACCCAGGCCGAACTGTGGGACTGCAACGGCGGCCCCAACCAGTCCTGGACCTACACCTCCCGCAAGGAACTCGTGGTGTACGGCAACAAGTGCCTGGACGCCTACGACCGCGGCACCACCAACGGCACCAAGGTCGTCATCTGGGACTGCAACGGCCAGAGCAACCAGCAGTGGAACGTGAACAGTGACGGCACCCTCACCAACGTCAACGCCGGTCTCTGCCTCGACGCGAACAACAACGGCACGGCCAACGGCTCGCTGCTCGTGCTGTGGTCGTGCAACGGCGGCGACAACCAGAAGTGGACGCTGACGTAGCTCCCGCCTGACCGGGACACCTCAGCATCACCACCGCGGCGCCGCCCTGCAGACAGCAGGGCGGCGCCGCGCACATCAGCGGCGCCATCGTTGCGACGAGCGTCACGCAAGACAGGTGTGACGTTCACGAAGGTGCCGGACACGAACGGAACATGAGCAACGACGAGGATTTCGCCGCTGCCTATCGCGAGCACTACTGGGCGGTCAGCCGCTACGTCGCGCGGCGGTTGGACGGGCGTACAAGTGAGGTGGAGGAAGTGGTGGCGGAGGTGTTCACGGTCGCCTGGCGCCGCCGGGCCGACCTGCCGGCGTCTCCGCTGCCCTGGCTGTACGGCGTGGCCCGCAACTGCCTGGCCAACGCGGTCCGCGGCCACGGGCGCCGCCGCCGGCTCGTCGACCGGCTCGGCAACGACGACACCGTGCACGGGCGGCACATCGCGGCGGGCCCCGACGCCGAGACGCCGGGCGGCTGGGTGCACGACGCGCTCGCCCGGCTCTCCCCGGCAGACCAGGAGGTACTGCGCCTGACGGCGTGGGAGGAACTCGGCATCGACGAGGTCGCCGTGGCCCTCGGATGCGGCAGCCGCGCCGCCTCGATGCGGCTGCACCGGGCCCGCCGTCGGCTGAGAGCCGAGATCGACCGCCTCCACCCCGCGATCGCCGCGGACGCACACCCGTCGAAATCGTCGAAGGAACACGGCCATGGCTGACGAACTGGAACTTCTGCGCCGCGCCAATCCGGTCCCGGTCGACGCCCCTCACTTCGGCGACGGGCCGCTGGACCATCACGCCGAGCAGCGGCTCAACCGGCTGCTCCACGAGCAGACCCCCGGCCCCCGCAGCCGCGCCCGGCTGGCCTGGGGCCTCGGCGCCGCGGCCGCCGTCGCCGCCCTCGCGCTGACCCTCGTGCTCGGCGGCCCGACCACGCCCCCGGCGGTCGCGGCCCCCCGCCCGCTGGTGGTGCAGGCCGACTCCACCCCCGTACCCCTTCGGCTGCTGGCCGAGCGTGCCGGGCGGGACGCGGCCGACCGTTCGCCCGGGCTGCGCAAGGGCACGCACGTCCTGTCGTGGAGCATGGGCATGTCGCAGGACAAGCCCCCGATCACACTTGCCCAGGAGCGGATCGTGCGTTGGAAGGCCGACGACACGCACACCGAACTGGTCGTGGCGACGGACCCACGGCATCCCGGTCGGCCGGTCCTGTCCGACGAGGACGGCGAGCCCAGCCTGGTCGAGGACGGTCATGTCGTCAGCAGGCAGAGCTTCGGGCCGAGTTGGAGCGACGCGCCGCCCGAGTCGCCGCCCCCGCACGACCCGACGCGGCTGCGCGCCTACTTGCAGGAGGCGGACTACCGTGACGCGTCGCTCACGACGCCCCAACTCCTCGACGCGGTCGGTGTGTTGCTCGACCACTGGACTCTCGGCGCCCAGGAGGACGCGGCGCTCGTCCGGCTCCTCGCGGATGCCGAGGGACTGCGGCCGGTCGGTGAGGTGACCGACCGTCTCGGTCGGCGCGGTCAGGCGTATGTGTACGACGGCTCCGGCGCCCGCCGGATGCTGATCATGGACCCGGCCACGGGCGCCGTCCTGGGCCTGGAGAGCACCGCCACCGTCGCCGAGCCCGAGTGGGGCCTCAAGATCGGCGACGTCATGGAGTACAACGCCTGGATGCGCTGAATCACCCTCCGAGTTGCCGGGCGGCCGCGTCCACCGTCTGCTCCAGCAGCGTCGCGATCGTCATCGGACCCACGCCGCCCGGCACCGGCGTGATCAGGCAGGCCCGTTCCACGGCGGAGTCGAAGTCGACGTCGCCGACGTTCCCGGCGTTGTACCCGGCGTCGATCACCACGGCGCCCGGCTTCACGTCCTCGCCCCGGATCAGCCGCGGCCGGCCCACGGCGGCGACCACGATGTCCGCCTCGCGGACGGCCGCGGACAGATCCCGGGTACGGGAGTGGCAGTAGGTGACGGTCGCGTCACGCGCGAGCAGCAGCATGCCCACCGGCTTGCCGAGGATCGCACTGCGACCGACGACCACCGCGCGCCGGCCCGCCGGGTCGACGTCGCCCAGGCGCACGGCATTCGTTTTCCGCGGGCCGCTTCCCGGTGGTGCTCCACCTCAGCGCCAGTCACGGCCCGCGCCCAGCGTAACCCCCTACGTTTCCTCGTCCCAGGCCTGGATCATGGTCTGGTCGACGATCTTGCCGTCCCGCAGCGACACCATCGACTCGGCGAGGACACGTACCCCGTCGGGGTACTGGCAGGACTCGCTGAAGGCGGCGCGGTCCTCCTGGATGACGCACTGTTCCAGCTTGTGCGACATTTCCCGGCCGTAGACGTCCTCGAGCATTTCGCGGATCTCGTCGCGGCCGTGCAGGACCTTGGGGTGGCTCGGTTGGGTGTTGTGGTCCACGATGCGGAGCTCGGCGTCGTCCGAGTAGAGCTGCAGAAGAGTCGACGCCGTGTGTCCTTCGATGCCCTGGCGCAGGGTTTCGGTGTCGAAGCCGGGGCGTGCGGTGGTGCCCATGGTGACCTCCTTCGAAGGGCGCGGCCCAGCGATGAGGCGGGCCGCGAGGGGCCTCTCCTACCGAGGCTCCTCCGGCCGGGCGGGCTCGGCAAGCGCAGGCCGCGCGCTGCGCCTGACATGTGAGCGACAGCAGCCGTCCGTGTCCGGCACGGCCCCGCCGCCGTTGCTGAAGGCATGAGCTCAACACGACGTGTCATCGCCGCCGTTGGTCTCGCCGTCGGGGTCACCGGCCTCGCCGCTCCCCTCGCGAACGCGGCCGACGCGGCTGCACCGGACACCGGCCAGTTGAACCCCATCGCCACGTTCGACTCGCTCGTCGTCAGCGACATCCCCGCGGAGCACAAGGACGAGATTCCGCGGATCTCGCGGCAGCCGGCCGCGCTCAACCAGGTCGATGAGCTGAACGAGCTGCACCAGGTCACCGACCTCGTCGCCCCTGTCACCGGGCTGGTGCCCGCCGTCGGCTGACCTCTCTCGCCTGCTCCCCGAGGGCCGCACGGATCTCCGGGCGGCCTCGACGCATGCCTGGGTCCCATCAGGCGGACGCGGTGTCCAGGAAGTGGAAGCCGGGCGCTGGGTGCATCAGGAAGTCGTGATGGGAGATGTTCCACGCGTAGGCGCCCGCCAGCGAGAACGCCACCCGGTCACCTGCCCGCAGCCCGGGCGAGGGCACGTGTCGGGCCAGCACGTCCTTCGGGGTGCACAGCTGTCCGGCCACGGTGATCCGGTCGCCCTCCGCCGCCGGCCGCGGCCACGGGTGCGGCCAGGTCTCCACCTCCAGCACGGAACAGGGCTGGTCGTGACCCTTCGTCGCCGGGGTCCGCAGATGGTGGGTGCCGCCCCGGACGACGGCGAACTCCTCGCCGTGGCTGTGCTTCACGTCGAGTACCTCGGTGGCGTACCAGCCGCAGTACGCCGTCAGCGCCCGCCCCGGCTCGATGCGCAGGGTGAGCTCCGGGTGCGCCTCGGTCAGCCGGGCGAGGCCGCTGCCGTACGCGGCCCAGTCGAAACGGCGCTCCGGGCGGGTGTAGTCGACGGTCATGCCGCCGCCGACGTTCACCTCGGCGAGTGGCACACCGAGTCCCGTCGCCCACGAGACGACGGTCTCGGCCACCGCCAGTTGCTCCGCGGCTTCCAGGCCGCTCGCCAAATGGGCGTGCACGCCCCGCAGTTCGAGCTGCGGGTGGGCGCCGTCGGAGAGCGCGCGGACGACCTTGACAGCCCGGGCCGGGTCCATGCCGAAGGGGGTGGGCCTGCCGCCCATCGCCAGCGAACTGTCCGCCAACGAGCCGTCCGCCACAGGCAGGTTGACGCGCGGCAGCACCGGGATCCGCCGTTTCGGCGCGACTCGCCGCGCCAACTCGGCCAGCATGCGCAGCTCGTACTCGCTCTCGACGTGGAAGCGCTCGACTCCCTGTTCCAGGGCGGCCGTGACCTCGTCCGGTGTCTTGCCGGGCCCCCCGAAGGCCAGCGGCCGGCCCGGTACCGCCTTGGTGACGTGGGCGAGTTCTCCGCCGGAGGAGACCTCGTAGCCGTCGACGTGGGGACCGAGCGCGGCGAGGATCTCCGGCTCCGGGTTGGCCTTGGCGGCGTAGTACAGCTCGACCCGCTCCGGTAGGGCGTCCCGCACGTCTGCGACGTGCGCGCGCAGAGCCGCCAAGTCGTATACGTAAGCGGGTAGTTCAGCGGAAGGCAGGGAGAGGACGCGGTCGCGGACCGCGGACGTCGGGTCGGTCATCGGGTGCCCCCGGTCGTGTCGCGCAGGATGTCCTCGGCGAGCGGGGACGGCAGCCGGACGTACCCGGCCTCGCGGTCGGCCTTGCGTTCCCAGCGGGTGAGCAGGTTGGCCTTGGCGGGCAGCGGCACCCCGGCGAGCAGGGCGGCCAGGCGCGGCGGACAGCCGCTCCGCTCGGCGTACGCCCGCAGCGTGTCCCGCAGTCGGCCCCACAGCGCGGCCTCGGCCCGCGGGTGCAGGTCGGCGAGGGCGGCGAGCAGCTCGGCGGCATGGTTGACCAGCAGGCAGTACACGACCCGGTCCCAGCCGCGCTGCGCGTCGTACGTCAGCGGCCCCGCCACCTCGGGCGGCAGCGCGGCCAGGGTGTGTGCGTGGTGCTCGGGGAGGAGCTTGGCGCCCTCCAGGTCGCGGAAGAGGACCTGGGCGGGCATGCCGTCGCCGTCGACGCAGATGAGCACGTTCTGCAGGTGCGGTTCCAGGACCAGACCGTGGTCGAAGTAGGCGGCCAGGACCGGCGGGACGAGGAGGTCGAGGTACGCCGACCACCAGGCGAGGGCCCGCTGCCGGTCCGCGCCGCCGAGGAGGCGGGAGATGTGGGCGGCGCCGGTCGGGTACTCGTCGGCGACGGCGGCGGCGAGCAGGGGAGTGGCCCCGGGCGCGAGGCGGCGCGGCAGGCCTTCGCGGACGATCACGCCGAAGCCCTCGAGGAGTGCGCGGTCCGGGGTGCCGTCGGGGCCGGGCAGGGCGAGGGTGCGGTAGGCGGGCTCGCGCAGCACGGCGCTGCCGGGGAACCGCTCGTCGAGGTCGGCGAGCGCCGGGGCCAGCGCGCGGGTGAGGGCGACCGCACCGGACAGTTCGTAACTGCTGTTCTTGCGCACGCAGTTGGTGATCCGCACGTTCAGGCTGAACTTGAGGAACGTCTCGCCGTCGTACAGGGTGCGCACGGACGCGGTGGCGGCGAAGGGCCGTCCGCCGGGTCCGAGGTCGAGGATGTCGCCGGCCGCGAGGGCCGCGCGCAGTGCCGGATGCTCGCCGAGCGTCTCGTACTGCCAGGGGTGGGCGGGCAGCAGCCGGTAGCCTTCGGGGACGTCCTCGCGCTGGTGGTCGAGCGGGGCGAGGGCCGCGGGGTCGGCGTACTCCTCGGCGATGAGGTGGTCGCGGACCGCGAGGTGCCGCAGCGGGAAGGCGGCTTTGGCCTCCGGCGCGTACGCGGACCAGGCGCGCGGGTCGCCGGTGCGGGCCTTGGGCGTGGGGTGGAAGCGGTGCCCGAACAACAGCGACTGCTCGGAGGCGAGGTAGTCCGACAGCCTGCTGTCCGGGGCCCGGTCGGACCGTACGGCGGTCAGGGTGGAAGTGATCGCCGCATGGCTGGAGGCGATCTGCTCCAGGAACTCCTCGTTGCGCACGCCGGTGCGCAGCCACAGCTCGTCATGCGTGTACCCGGCCAGGCGCCGCCAGTCCACCGCCGCCCAGCCGCCCTCGCGCTGTTCGCTCACCGGGCCGGTGAACCGGTGCGCGCCGAGCAGCGAGGTGCGGCGCAGGGCGACGCGCAGCAGAACTCCGCGGCGCGGCAGCCGCAGCAGCATCCGGCCGTCGGTGACGACGGACTGGTGTTCGGGGCCGGACACCTCGCGCAGCAGACAGTTGAGGAGGGTGTGGGCCACTACCTCGTCGGCGGTGGGCAGTTCGGCGGGGGCGATGGGGATCCCAACGGCCTCGAGCGAGGTCGAGAGCCTGGGGGAGCTGCCGGGCGAATGGGTCAGCATGGGCATCAACGGCTCCAGCGGGTGCGGAACTTCAGCGGGGGGAACGTGACAGCGAGGACGGTGACGGCGGCAGCGGCACCGCCGGTCAGCAGGGGTGCGGCCGGACTGAAGCGGGCGTTCATGCCGAACCCTCGGCCGTCAGCAGGTGGTCGGGTGCGTTGGCCTCGGCCGTCAGCAGGTAGTTGGGGCCGGTGGTGTAGTACTTGTTGATGTCGGCGGCGCCCGACCGTTCCTTGGACAGCAGCGTCCCGGCCGTGACCATCGCCTTCACCGGCAGCGTCGGCGCGTCCAGGACCCGGGCACGCAGCACGTCCCCGGCGTCCGCTGCCTCGGGTCCGAGCCGGTCGACGGCCTCCGTCAGCCGCTCCCGCACCAGCCCCAGCAGCGCGGGCAGCGGGGCGCGACCCCGCCGGGCGAGCCCGAACGCGTAGGCACCCGCGCACAGATGGACGGTGATGGTGGCGAACAGGTCGGCGACCGGCCCGTCGCCCCGGGCGAAGGCCCGTACGTCGTCGAAGCCCCACGGCCGGGGGAGTACGGCCTCCAGCCGCTCGGCGTTGATGCGGGGACCGTCGTTGTCCTTGAACAGCAGCCGCACACTGCCCGGTCGCAGCACGAGCGAGATGTTCTGCTGGTGGGACTCCAGCGCGATCCCGTACCCGAACAGTGTCGTCTGCCAGTCGAACAGCAGCCTCAGGCAGGCGTCGAGGAGGGCGAGGGGATCCCCGTCGAAGAAGCGGTCGGCGAGGTGGTCCACGACCGGCCGT
The DNA here is from genome assembly GCF_042870385.1 of Streptomyces sp. NPDC006602. Classification (NCBI taxonomy): domain Bacteria; kingdom Bacillati; phylum Actinomycetota; class Actinomycetes; order Kitasatosporales; family Streptomycetaceae; genus Streptomyces; species Streptomyces sp. NPDC006602. The sequence goes on from NZ_JBIAHG010000009.1 coordinate 83,452, forward strand.
CCGTCGGGGGCCTCGGCGAGAAGTGCCGCCATCGGTACGACCACCGAGTCGTCGAGCCCGGCCGGGTAGCGGCGGCACAGGACGGCGAGCAGTTCATGCCCGGCGTGCGCGTACGTCGTCTCGTCGGCGTGCAGGATGGTGTCCCGGAAGCGGGGTTCACGGGCGATCACCGCCTCCAGCAGCCGCTGCCCCGCCGCACCGTCGATGAGCGTCCCGGGCTTGATGGACCGTTTGTTGCGCAGGCCCAACGTAGCTGTGACCAGGGGCAGTTTGAGATGCAGGGCCGGGTCCGCGGCCGTCGCCACGGTACGCATCGACAGCGTCGGCACGACGTCGAGGTGGGCCCGGTCGACGAGCACCGCGCTGTCCGTGAGACCGGCGGACCGCAGCGCCTCGTCGAGATGGGTGCCGAGCGTCAACGGGTGGACCGGCAACGCCACATGCGTGCGCTGCAGCTCGGGCAGACCGAGCACCGCCGGCGTCGGCCAGACCTCCGGAAGCGTGCCCGCCAGGGTGACCGCGTCCCGGGGCACGGCGAGCCAGCGTAACGCGAACCGAGGATGGAACTCGGGTGCGTACGTGCGAAGTTGGTCGTCGGTGAGCCCGGAACGTCCGCGTGCCGTCGGGTAGACGGGGTGGTCCAGCCGGGCGGCGAGTGTGTCGTACGCCAGGCCGGCGGTCGGGCCGGTCCATCGTGCCGGGTCGTCGCCGTGTTGGGCGGTCAGCAGACCGGCCACCTCCGATCGCGTCGCCGCGTGCAGCCGTAGCGTGCTCAGGGTCTGACGGCACTCCTCGGCGAACGCCTCGAAGCCGCCCCGGTCCTCCGGCTCGGCGAGCGCGCGCAGCGCGCCGAGCACGCTGTCGTACGAGGTCAGCTCGGTGCCGTCCGACTCGCGAAGGAGGAGCGGCAGCCGCGCGGCGTACACGCTCTGGTAGCCGTCCTCGGCGACGGGCAGCAGCAGGGCATCGCCGTCCGGTGTCGGCAGCCGCAGCCAGTCGCCGTCCGGCCGGTGCGCGAGGGTGCTCCGGGTGCGCAGCCCGACCACGTCCTCGCGCAGGAGGGCGCTCAGTACACGGGTGAGCAGTTCCGCCGCGCAGGCTTCCGCGGTGTCCGTGGCGTCCGGCGAGGTCACGGGCGGATCGGGGGTGGTCGCGGCGGCCCCGGACCAATCGTGCGTCGGCGAGGTCACGGCCGGATCTCCCAGCGCCGGGCGGCCAGGAACTCGGCCGAGACGCGGTCCACCGTCGACTGGTCGGTGCCGGTGGCCCGCAGGACGCCGAGGTAGTCGCGGTTGGTGCGGTACAGCTCGTGCCGCTCGCCCACCGCGCGCAGCGGACGGTAGGTCAGATGCACGCCGTCGACGGTGAGTTCGGTGGCGGCGGGGGCGTCGACGAGGGTTCCGGCGCGGTCGGCACACGGGTACTCCAGGCGCGCGGCCCCGTCATGGCGGGCGCCCAGGTCGGCCGGGAGCGGCTCGCCGAGGTGGGTGCGCAGGACGTGCTCGAAGAGCGGCATCTCCAGCAGCCGGGCCAGCAGCAGGTCGCACTGATCGCCGATGGCGCGGTAGTTGACCTCGATGATGCGCGCTCGGCCGGCCTGCACCACGAACTCGGTGTGACAGGCGCCGAACCCGACGCCCAGCGCGTCCAGTTGCTCCAGAACCCGCGCGACGACCGGCTCGGGATGCGCCGGGACGAAGGTGAGACTCTCCTCGACGAAGTACGGCGGCGGCGACAGCTCGGTGTGGAAGCCGCCCAGGACATGCCGGGTGGTGTCGTCGCCGAGGGTCTCCAGGGTGTACAGCTCGCCGGGGAGGTACTCCTCGACGACCAGGACGGCACCCGGGCGCCGGTCCAGGATCTCCTTCGCGCGGGTGACCAGTTCCTCGGCGTTCTCGACGAGCACGACGTCCTCGCTGGCCACGCCTTCATTGGGCTTGACCACACAGGGGTACGGCGCGTCGAGCGCGGCGGCTTCGGTCAGCTCGGCCGACCACACGCAGTCCACGCCGGCCGCCGCGAGCCGGCGGCGCATCTCGGCCTTGTCCTTGGTGCGCAGGGTGGCCCGCCAGTCCTTGCCGGGAAGGCCGAAGTAGGCGGCGGCCAGGGCGGCCTGGGTCTGGAGGTGGTCGCTGTTGGTGAAGACGGCGTCGGGCCGGTGGTGCGTGGAGATCCGGGTGATCACGGCCCGGAAGTCACGGACGTCGCACCCCAGGATCTCGACGGCGGGGATCTCGGCGGCCGGATACGCGGCACGGTGCGCGTCGGGCTGGTCGGTGAGGACGGTGACGTCCAGGCCCAGCCGGGCGGCGGCGGGCAGGAAGCCCTCGGTGACCGAGTCGGTCGGGTTGAGGGCGAGCAGGTACAGGCGCATGGCGTAAGGACACTTCCGGCGGTGAGTGGGAGGTGGGGGCGGGTCGCGTACGTGCCTGCGACCCGTCCCGAGAACAGCGGGCGTTCTCGACTGACCGTGGCGTCGCCGTGACGTGCGGTTTTCTCGATCGCGCACGGCAACCCCTTTGATCACCTCACCAAGATCCTACAGGTAAGGTAAGCCTTCCCTATTTGGATTCAGCCCCATTTCCCTGCTCTGGAGGGCCGATGTCCGTGACCCTGCACACCTCGCCGGACGGTGCCGTCGCCCATGCCCTCGCCGACGTCTACCGGCGTCTGACCGACGTCTGCGAAGCGCTCGACGTGCGGGTCGCGGAGCCGGGCGACGGAGCAGCTCGACCGAGCCCGACCGCAGCGGAGCTGACATCGGATCAGTCGGTGCTGGACGCCTTCGTCGACGCCGAGGCCGCCCGGATCGAGGACCGCTACGGCTTGGTCCCGCGACGGCATGTCGCCGCATCCCGCGCCCTGCACGACTACGCCTGGTCCGTCGGGTTGCTCATCGGCGGCGCCTGGTACCTCGAACGGCGGGTGCCCCGGATCCGGCCCGAGGATCTCCGGCTGGACCTCGCCTCCGGTACGTACGTGATCACCCCGGGCACCGACCTCGCCTGTCTCCCCGGCGACCCCGTGGCCGCACTGCCGGGCGTGCTGACGCTCGCTCAGGAGGAGCAGTTGCGGGCGGCGTTGAGGATGGCGGTCGCCGACCACATGCGTCCGCTGCTGGCCGCGATCGGCCCGACCGTACGACGCGGGGCTCGCACCCTGTGGGGCATGGTCTGCGACGACCTGGTCTCCGGGATCTGGCATCTGGGCCGGATGCTCGGCCAGGAGGGCGCCGCCCTGCGGGCCGCCACCGAGGTCCTGCCGGCCCCCGTACCGCCGTACCCGTCGGGCGCCGACTTCCGGTACCTGGTGGGCGACGACGGCCGACGCCACGCCACGCGCACCCGCGCCGGCTGCTGCATGTTCTACGCGATCCGGCCGGCCGAGGCCTGCGTCACCTGCCCCCGCACCGGCGACGCGGAACGGCTGCGCCGACTCGCTAACTGAGAAACCGGACGGCTCACCCGGCCGTGGCCAGGAACTGCGTGGCGGCCAGCTCCGCGTACAGCGGATCGGCGGCGACCAGTTCACGATGGGTGCCCACGGCCCGTACCCGCCCCGCGTCCATCACGACGATCCGGTCGGCCATCGTCACCGTCGACAGCCGGTGCGCGACCACGAGCACCGTGGTCGTACGGGCGACATCCGCGACCGTGTCCCGCAGCGCCGCCTCGTTCACCGCGTCCAGCTGCGAGGTGGCCTCGTCGAGAAGGAGCAGCCGGGGGCGGCGCAGCAGGGCGCGGGCGATGGCGACCCGCTGGCGCTCGCCGCCCGACAGCCTGGTCCCGCGATGGCCGACGAGCGTGTCCAGGCCGGCGGGCAGGCGGGCGACCAGGCCGTCGAGCCGGGTCGTCTTCACCACCCGCGTGACGGCGTCCTCGTCCGCGTCCGGGTTGCCCAGCAGCAGGTTGTCCCGCAGCGAACCCGACAGGACGGGGGCGTCCTGCTCCACATAGCCGATGGCGGAACGGAGCCGCGGCAGATCCCAGTCCGCGAGGTCCCGGCCGTCGAGCGTCACGGTCCCGGACTCCGGATCGTAGAACCGCTCGATGAGCGAGAAGACGGTGGTCTTGCCCGCCCCGGACGGCCCGACGAAGGCCGTCATGCCCTGCGCGGGCACGTCGAACGTCACCCCGTGATGCACGTACGGCAGGTCCTCGGCGTACCGGAAACGGACGTCCTCGAACGCGACGGACGCCGGCTGCGAGCCCGCGGACGGCAGCGGTGCGGGGGCCGCCGCCGGTTCGGCGGGCAGCAGCATCGCCTCCTGGATGCGGGTGAGGGCCGCGGCGCCCGTCTGGTACTGCGTGATCGCGCCGACGACCTGCTGGATCGGCGACATGAGGTAGAACACGAACAACAGGAACGCCACCAGTGTGCCCACGTCGATCGCCCCGGTCGCCACCCGCGCCCCACCGGCCGCGAGCACCGTGATGAACGCGATCTGCATGGCCAGCCCCGCCGTGTTGCCCGCCGCCGCGGACCACTTGGCGGCCCGCACACTCTGCCGCCACGACTCCTCGGCCGCCGCGTGCAGCGTGCGCTCCTCCCGGTGTTCGGCGCCGGACGCCTTCACCGTGCGCAGCGCGCCGAGTGTCCGCTCCAGCGAGGCACCCATCACGCCGACCGCGTCCTGCGCCTGCCGGCTCGCCCGGTTGATGTGCGGCACGATCACCCCGAGGACCGTGCCCGCGCCCGCGATCACCGCCATCGTGACCCCGAGCAGCACCGGATCCACCAGGCCCATCATGACCACCGTCGCCACGAGCGTGAGCCCGCCGGTGCCGAGGCCCACCAGCGAATCGGTGGTGACCTCCCGCAGCAGCGTGGTGTCCGAGGTGATCCTGGCCATCAGGTCGCCCGGCTCACTGCGGTCCACGGCCGTGATCCGCAACCGCAGCAGATACGACGACAAGCTGCGCCGCGCGCCGAGCACCACCGACTCGGCGGTGCGCCGCAACACGAACGAACCCAGCGCCCCCAGCGCCGCGTTGGCGATCACCAGCGCCGACATGAGGACCAACCAGCCGGTGATGGCGCGGTCGTGCGACAGGTCGTCGATCAACTCCCGTGCCACCAGCGGCAGCATCAGTCCCGTGCCCCCCGTGACGAGCGAGAGCACCGCGCCCGCCAGCAGCGCCCACCGGTGCGGCCGTACATATCCGAGGATCAGCCGCCACGCGGGCGGTCCGGTCTCGGTCTCTGCGTTGCTCACGGGGCTCCTTCATGCCTGCGGAGCGTTCAGGCTACGTCGGCGCCAGTCCGGGGTGCCCGCCGGTTTCGGGCGGCCGACATCCGGGGCGTCGCCTCGCCCCGACGCCCGCAGCGGCCCGCACGGCGATGATGCCGTCCCGTTACTGATCAGTCCGACGTAGGGTCGGGGCAGGGACGGACACGAGCCGAGGGAAGGGGCCGGCACCATGGCGCAGGAAGTACGCGGCGTGATCGCACCGGGCAAGGACGAGCCGGTGCGGTTGGAGACGATCGTGGTGCCGGACCCCGGCCCCGGTGAGGCCGTGGTGCAGGTGCAGGCCTGCGGGGTCTGTCACACCGACCTGCACTACAAGCAGGGCGGCATCAGCGACGACTTCCCCTTCCTGCTGGGCCACGAGGCGGCGGGCGTCGTCGAGTCGGTCGGCGCGGGGGTGACCGACGTCGCCCCCGGCGACTTCGTGATCCTCAACTGGCGTGCGGTGTGCGGGCGGTGCCGCGCCTGTCTGCGCGGGAAGCCGTGGTACTGCTTCGACACCCACAACGCCGAGCAGAAGATGACCCTCGCCTCGACCGGCCAGGAACTCTCGCCCGCCCTGGGCATCGGCGCCTTCGCCGAGAAGACCCTGGTGGCGGCCGGCCAGTGCACCAAGGTGGACCCGTCGGTCTCGGCGCAGGTGGCGGGCCTGCTGGGCTGCGGCGTGATGGCCGGGATCGGTGCCGCGATCAACACCGGCCAGGTCGGCCGCGGGGACACGGTCGCCGTCATCGGCTGCGGTGGCGTCGGTGACGCGGCGATCGCCGGAGCGAACCTCGCGGGCGCGGCGAAGATCATCGCGGTCGACATCGACGACCGCAAGCTGGAGACGGCCCGCTCCATGGGCGCCACCCACACGGTCAACTCCCGCGAGACCGATCCGGTCGAGGCCATCCGTGAGCTGACCGGTGGGTTCGGCGCGGACGTGGTCATCGAGGCGGTCGGCCGCCCGGAGACGTACAAGCAGGCGTTCTACGCCCGCGACCTGGCCGGCACGGTGGTCCTGGTCGGTGTGCCCACCCCGGAGATGAAGCTCGAACTGCCGCTCCTCGACGTCTTCGGCCGCGGCGGCTCCCTGAAGTCCTCCTGGTACGGCGACTGCCTGCCCAGCCGGGACTTCCCCATGCTGATCGACCTGCACCTGCAAGGACGCCTGGATCTAGGCGCGTTCGTCACCGAGACGATCGAACTCACCGACGTGGAGAAGGCCTTCGAACGCATGCACCACGGCGACGTCCTGCGTTCGGTGGTGGTGCTCTGATGGCCCCGCGCGTCGAACGCCTCGTGACCTCCGGCCAGTTCAGCCTCGACGGCGGCACCTGGGACGTCGACAACAACGTGTGGATCGTCGGCGACGACCACGAGGCGATCGTCATCGACGCCGCCCACGACGCCGACGCCATCGCCGAGGCAGTCGGCGACCGCCGGCTGACCGCCATCGTGTGCACCCACGCCCACAACGACCACATCGACGCCGCGCCCGCGCTCGCCGAGCGCACCGGAGCCACCATCTGGCTCCACCAGGACGACCTGCCGCTGTGGAAGCAGACCCACCCGGACCGGGACCCCGACGCCTGGCTGCAGGACGGTCAGGTCATCGAGGCCGCCGGCGCCGACCTGCGCGTCCTGCACACCCCGGGGCACGCACCCGGCGCGGTCTGCCTGTACGGCCCGGGCCTCGCCACCGTCTTCACCGGCGACACCCTCTTCCAGGGCGGCCCCGGCGCCACCGGCCGCTCCTTCTCCCACTTCCCGACGATCATCGACTCGATCCGCGACCGCCTGCTGGCACTCCCGCCCGAGACGAAGGTCCTCACCGGTCACGGCGATCCGACGACGGTCGGCGCGGAGGCCCCGCACCTTCAGGAGTGGATCGCCCGTGGCCACTGACGAAGCCGCGGTGCCCGCCGACGAGGTCGTGCCCCTGCACGGTGTGGGCGTCCTGCGCTGCGCCCCCGACGGCCCGCCCCTGGACGGCGAGAACGCGGCCCTCGACCTCATCGGCGACGCGATGGGACGCGACGCGCAGATCGTCGCCGTCCCCACGGAGCGAGTGGCAGATGAGTTCTTCCGACTGCGGTCGGGGGTCGCGGGCGCGGTCATGCAGAAGTTCGTCAACTACCGGCTGCGCCTGGCCGTCGTGGGGGACGTCTCCCGGCATGTCGCCGGGAGCACCGCTCTTCGGGACTTCGTCCACGAGACGAACCAGGGCGGCCACATCTGGTTCCTGCCGGATTTCGAGGCACTGGACGAGAAACTGCGCACGGCCGGGTGACCCCACCCTGAAAGACGACAGAAGATGTCCGGCTTACCCGGCACCCTCGTAGCGAGACGGATCGCACGCACAGGGAAAAGGGAGGCCGGACATGCCGGAACAGCTCAAGGGCAGGATCGCACTGGTCGCCGGGGCGACCCGGGGAGCCGGGCGGGGCATCGCCGTGGAACTCGGGGCGGCCGGCGCCACGGTGTACGTCACCGGCCGCAGCACCCGGACCCACCGCTCCGAGTACGACCGCCCCGAGACCATCGAGGACACGGCCGACCTCGTCACCGAAGCCGGCGGCCACGGCATCGCCGTACCCACCGACCACCTCGACCCGGCACAGGTCCGCACACTCGTCGACCGCATCGCCGGCGAACAGGGCCGCCTCGACGTCCTCGTCAACGACGTCTGGGGCGGCGAGAAACTCTTCGCCTGGGACACCCCCCTCTGGGAGCACGACCTCGACAACGGCCTCAGGCTGCTGCGCCTCGCCGTCGAGACACACGCGATCACCAGCCACCACGCCCTGCCGCTGCTCCTGCGCCGACCCGGCGGACTGGTGGTCGAGATGACCGACGGCACCGCCGACTACAACCGCGACACCTACCGCAACAGCTTCTTCTACGACCTCGCCAAGGCGTCCGTCCTGCGCATGGCCTTCGCCCTCGGCCACGAACTCGGGCCGCTCGGCGCCACCGCCGTCGCCCTCACCCCCGGCTGGCTGCGGTCGGAGATGATGCTCGAGAACTTCGGTGTGCGCGAGGACAACTGGCGTGACGCTCTCGCACGCGTCCCCCACTTCGCGATCTCCGAGACACCCCGCTACGTGGGCCGCGCCGTGGCCGCCCTCGCCGCCGACCCCGACGTGGCGCGCTGGAACGGCCAGTCCCTCTCCAGCGGCGGGCTCGCCCAGGTGTACGACTTCACCGACCTGGACGGCAGCCGCCCGGACGCCTGGCGCTACCTCGTCGAGGTGCAGGACGCGGGCAAGCCGGCGGACGTCACCGGCTACCGCTGAAGTGTGGTGCCACCCGAAGGCAGCGGCCAGCGCGCCGAATGCCCCGGAGGCAGCGCCAGATCGTCCCGAACGGCCGCGTAGTAGCCCTCGCGTCCGGCGCGCTGCCGCTCCAGCAGGGCCTGCCACGCCCGCGGATCACGCGTCCCCTCGCGCAGGAACCGCTCCATCTCCATCACGGCCACCACCCATGTCCGGGCCCGCTCAACCACCTCGGGACTCCCCAGCAGGATCAGCGCCTCCCCGGACGGATCCCTGGCGAGCGTCGCCTCGGCCATCAGCGGTGCCGCCTCCTGCGGGGACAGCGGGTGCGGGTGCGGGTCGTTGCCGAGGTGGGCGGCGACCCGGTACGTCAGGGTGACGGACTTCTTCAACGTCCGTGCGTAGTCGGCGTACACGGAGAGCTTGCGCTCCTCCCAACGGGCCGCCTGCTCACGATGGAACCGGGCCCGGTCGCTGCGCACGACCGCGAAGTACGAGCCGAGCGCGCCGATCACGACACCGAACAGGGCGGGGAGCTGCTGCAAGAACGCGGACATGGCCGCACGGTACCTGCCGCGGAACTTAACCGTTCTGTCACAGCCCGACCGGCCCTACAACCGCCACCCCCGCACATCGGTCTAGCAGTCGAAGAAACGTCACACGCAGGGGAGATCCAGGCCATGGGGGACATACGCAGACGGGGAGCCGTCGCACTCGGGATCACCGGACTGGTGGTACCGCTCACGCTCGCGCTGGGCGCCGCGCCCGCGCAGGCCGCGAGCTGCACCACGCAGACCGGGCCCTATCAGAAGCAGGTGGAGAAGTTCCTCGGCCGGCCGGTCGACGGCAAACAGTCCGCCGCCGACTGCAAGGCCATCCAGGCCTTCCAGAACAAGCACGGCATCACGCCGAACGCCGGCTACGCGGGTCCGGTCACCTGGGGTGTGATGGACCTGATGAACAAGCAGAAGGCCGTCGGCACCAACCCCAACAAGGCCGGCAAGTGCCCCGTCAACAAGGGCCGCATCGCCTGCGTGAACCTGACCCTCCAGCTGAGCTGGATCCAGGACGGCAACAAGCTCGTCTACGGCCCCGTCCCGGTCCGCACCGGCCGCGACGGCTACGAGACCCGCACCGGTCTGAAGAAGATCTACTGGCGGGACATCGACCACGTCTCCAGCATCTACGACGTGCCGATGCCCTACAGCCAGTTCTTCGACGGCGGCCAGGCCTTCCACTCGGTCGGCCTCAGCATGTGGAACCCGCCCGGTTCGCACGGCTGCGTCAACATGACGACGACCACCGCCAAGAAGTACTGGTCGCTGCTGAAGAAGGGCGACGACGTCTTCGTGTACGGCCGCAAGCCGGGCACCTGAGGCAGCACAGGCACCCGGCCGGCACGGGACGCTCAGGCCCCCGGCGCGTCCCCGAAGTCCGGGATGTCCAGCCTGGCCCCGCCCTGCCGCGCGGAGTCGTGCGCGACGATGCCCGGCAGGGTGTAGCGGGCGGCCACCCACGCGTTCACCGACGGCAGCGTCCGCGTGTTCACGGCGGTCACGAAGTCGTCCACCAGGAAGTGGTGGCTGCCCTCGTGACCGTTGTGGAGGTTGTCGAACTCCCGCGGCAGCCGCGCCCGGTCGTGCACCGGCGCCGATCCCGAGGTGAAGGCGGCCCGCAGGTCCGGCGCGATGTGCTGGAGCGAGGGGTCGTCGGGGGACATGGTGGGCTTGGGCTCCAGCAGTTCGCTGATGTCCTTGACCCCCTTCTTGTCCTGCCACAGGGCCACCGTGGCGAGCTGCTCCATGCTTGCCTCCGTACCGAAGAACCTGAAGCGGGACTCCCTTATGTGGGAGGGATAGCCGACCCGCCGGAACTCGTTGGTACGGAACGACCCGCCGCCCGCCACCTCGAACAGCGCGGTCGCGTTGGAGACGTCGTTGCCGAACTGGCTGACCTCCTTGTCGAAGACTCCGTCCCCGCGCTCGTCGACCACTCCGATCGCCGACACGCTCACCGCGTGCGTCTGCCAGGCGCCCAGCACCCCGCCGACCGCGTGTGTCGGGTACAGCAGCGGGGGATAGCTGGCGGTCGCCTTCCAGTCGTCCCCACCGCTGTACTGGTACGCCTCGTAGAACCCCAGATCCATGTCGTGGACGTAGTCGCCCTCGGCGTAGAAGATCCGTCCGAAGGCGCCCTCGGCGATCTGGTTGCGGGCGTGCACGGTCGCCGGGTTGTACTGGCTGGTCTCACCCATCATGTAGGTCAGCCCGGTCGCCTTGACCGCGTCGATGATCGCGGCGATCTCCGCGGCGGTGATCGCCATCGGGACCGCGGAGTACACGTGCTTGCCGGCGCTGAGGCCCTTGACCACCAGGGGTCCGTGCGTCCAGCGCTGGGTGAAGATCGCGACCGCGTCGACGGCCTTCGACTCCAGCATGGCCTCGTACGAGGGGAAGGTGCCGGTGAGGCCTTCGGCGGCGGCGAGCTGCTCGGCCCGTTCGGGGAGCAGGTCGGTGACGTAGACGTCGCGGACGCCGGGATGGGCCAGGAACAGCTTGGCGAACTGGCCCGAGAACTGTCCGGCGCCGACGATGCCGAGGGAGAACGTCATGGATGGCGTGCCCTTCAATGGTCGATTGTCTGGTCGATTCACTGGTCGAGAATCAGGTTGATCTGGTCGTTGGTCTGGTCGAGGCTGCTCACCGGCTTGCCGTTGCCGAAGATGTCCTGCATGGCGGGGTGCATCAGCGCGAACATGTCCGCCGAGTAGTTGGTGATCGGGAAGGAGAAGGTGGTGAAGTCCTTCTTGTCGGCGACCGGCTTCGTGAAGGCCGTGACGTCGATGCCCTTCTTCTTGTAAGCGGCCACCGCGGCCTTCGTGCCGTCGGTCGTGGCCGGGAAGACGATGCCGTAGCCGCCCACGGTCTTCTGGCACGCGTCGGACGACAGGTACTTCACCCACTTCAAGGCGCCCTGCTTGTTGCCGGCGTTCTTGGTGACGGAGTCGGCGAGGCCGTTCATCATGGTGGCGCGCTTGCCGGTGGGGCCCACGGGGGTGAAGGCGGTGCCCACCTTCAGGCCCTTGACGCCGTAGTACGTCGAGATCATCCAGGCACCGTCGAAGGCCGTGGCCGCCTTGCCCCCGGCCACCTGCGCGTTCGCCGGGTTGGCGCCCGCGCTGTAGTCGGTGAGGGGGGCCAGGTAGCCCTTCTTCGCCAGACCGAAGTACCACTTGGCGACGGACTGGAAGGTCTTGCTGTCGTACTGGTACTTCGTGCCCCACCGCTTTTTGTCGGTGTAGTTCCAGCCCGCCGAGGCGGCGAAGTTGCTCCATGTCGTCTGGCCGTCGCCGTCCCCGGCGCCGCCCGTCGCGAGGCCGTACACCTTGACATGGTGCCTGTCGAAGCCCGGTTCGTCACCGCGCTTGCCGTTCCTGTCGACGGTGAGATGGGCGATGGCCTTCTCGAAGGTGCCGCCGTCCTTCGGGTTCCAGGAGAGGGTGTTCAGCTCCTGAGCGGTGAGCCCGGCGGCGTCGGCCATCTTCTGGTTGTAGAAGAGGGCGACGGTGTCCCAGTCCTTGGGAGCGCCGTAGCGGTGCCCGTCCTGGCCGGTCCAGTTGGCGGCGAGTCCGGACTGGTAGTCGGACGCGTCGATGCCCAGGTCGTCGAGCGGCTCCAGCACCTTCAGATCGGCGAACTGGCCGAACTTCTGGATGTGGTCGGTGAACACGTCGGGTTCGGTGCCCGCGATGAAGCTCGCGGTGAGCTTGGTCCAGTAGTCGTCCCAGCCCAGCTGCGTGATCTTGACGTTCAGTCCCGGGTTCTCCCGCTCGAAGCCCTTCGCGCAGGCCTGGTAGGCGGGCAGCTGGTTGGCGTCCCACAGCCAGTACGACACCGTGTGCGCGGACGATCCCGCGCCGCCTCCCTTCGCGCAGCCGGCTGTCAGGGTCAGCGCCAGCGCTCCGGTCAACGCCACGACGGTACGAATTCGCATGCCCGTCCCCTTACTTGATTCCGGTGAAGCTGATGGAACTGACGATGCGGCGCGCGAAGATGCCGAAGAGCACGACCATGGGCAGCGCGGCGATGAGCGTGGCCGCCATCAGGCCGGACCAGTCGTAGCCGGTCTGCGGCGTCTGCGCGCGGAAGATGGCCAGCGCCACGGTGAGCACGCGCGAGCTGTCGCTGTAGGACACCATCAGCGGCCAGAAGTAGTCGTTCCAGGAGGTGATGTACGTCAGGACGCCCAGCGTGAGGACGGGGGTGGACGCCATCGGCAGCATGACCCGGAAGAAGATCCGGATCTTTCCGGCGCCGTCGAGCAGGGCCGCCTCCTCGACCTCGCGGGGCACGTTCATGAAGAACTGCCGCAGGAAGAACACCGCGAAGGGCGTCATGAACATCGTCGGCAGCGAGATGCCCAACAGGGTGTCCACCAGGCCGAGTTGTTTGATGAGCACGAAGTTCGGGAGCAGGGTGAAGATCGCGGGCACCATCAGCCCGGCGAGGAACAGCCCGAACATCTTGTCCCGCCCGCGCCACCTGAGGCGCGCGAAGGCGTACGCGGCCATGGCGGAGAAGAAGATCTGGCAGACGGTGATCAGGGTGGACACGATCACCGAGTTGATCAGGTAGCGCCAGAACTTCAGACCGCCGCCCGCACCGCCCTGGGCTATCGCCTCCTTGGTGGACTGCAGCCCCAGGGCCCGTTCGAAGCCGCCGGACGTCAGGTCCACGGGCAGGGGATCGCCGGGGTGCGCGGCGAGCGCGGTGTTGGTGGACAGCGCGGTGCGCAGGATCCAGTAGAACGGCAACAGGGTGATGAGCACGATCGCGGCCATCACCGCCCAGGCCATGATCCGGCCGAAGGAAGGCCGGCGCCTCGTGGTGGGCCGTACGGTCGTCGTGGTTGCCACGGCAGCCATGTCGGTGTCTCCTTCCCCGTCAGCCGAGGTCGGTCTGGCCGGCGCGGGTGAGCCGGTACTGGACGAAGGTGATCGCGCTGAGCACGACCAGCAGGGCGACGGACATCGCCGAGGCGTAGCCGAACTGGAAGCGACCGAAGGCGGCGCCGTAGATGTAGTACTGGAGCACGTTGGTGGCGTTCGCCGGTCCGCCCAGGGTCGTCACGGCGACCGTGTCGAACACCTGGAACGAACCGATCACCGTCATGATCAACACCACCGCGAGGACCGGCCGCAGCAGCGGCATCGTGATCCGCCAGAACATCCGCCACTCGCTCGCGCCGTCCACCTTGGCGGCCTCGTACATGTCGTTAGGGATGGCCTGGAGTCCGGCGAACAGCAGCAGCGCGGTGTAGCCGACGTGCCGCCACACATTGATCAGAGCGATGGTCGGGATCGCCCAGGTGTCGTCCGCGAGGAAGGGGATGCGGTCGAAGCCGAGCCCCGAGATGATCTCGTTGCCGATGCCGAGCTGGGTGTCCAGGATCCAGCGCCAGACGATGCCGGCGACGACGTTCGCCATCAGGTACGGCGTGAGCACGATCCCGCGCAGCACCGCCGACTGCGTCAGCCGCTGGAGCAGTACGGCGATGGCGAGCGCCGAGACCGTCTGCACCCCGATGTTGATCAGTACGTATTCGACGGTGACCTTGAGCGAGTCCCAGAAGATCGGGTCGTTCACCATGCGCACGTAGTTGTCGAGGCCCACCCACTCGGGCGGTGTGAGCAGGTTGTAGCGCGTGAAGCTCAGGTAGATGCCCCGCAGCGTCGGCCACAGCAGGAAGACCAGGAAACCCAGCAGGGCCGGCGCGATGAACACCGCGGCCAGCCGCCCGTCGCCCCCACGTTCGTCGACCTGGGCCCGGCCCGTCCTCGGCTTGGTTCGGGCCCCCTCGGCGCTGCCCAGTGGCAGACGCGACGGGGGGCTGCTGGAGGCGATGGTCATCGGGAGACTCCCTTGTCCGCGGCGGCTCGTCCTCGGGCACTTACTTTTGTAGCGAAAGAATCCTCGCGTCAAGTGGCGTGCAAGCATCTATTTCAGACGGTGGAAGTGCCGTAGAGTGGCCATGTTGTTTTCATGGCAAAAAAAATCATGTGGGAGTCTGACCTTCATGAGAGAAGTTGCCGCCAGCTGGCATCCCCTGAGCTCAGGCGAACGTTCCGTGGCGATCGAGGTGCTCGTCCACGGCCCGCTGTCACGCACCGAGCTGGCCCGCCGGCTGAACCTCTCCGCGGGAAGCCTCACCCGGCTGACCAAACCGCTGATCGAGTCCGGCCTGCTGATCGAGGTCCCCGAGGCGGGCACCACTGCGGCGGAGGTCCGTCAGGGCCGCCCCTCGCAGCCGCTGGACGTCGTCGCCGAGTCCCGCTCCTTCCTCGGCTTCAAGATCACCGAGGACATGGTCTACGGCGTCGTCACCACCCTCCGCAGCGACATCGTCGCCCGCCACGACCGACCGCTCACCACCCACGACCCCGCCCAGGTCGCCGACCTGCTGGCCGAGATGACCGGCGAGCTCGCCCGTGTCCACCCCCGGATCGCGGGCGTCGGCATCGGGGTCGGTGGCCTGGTCCAGGACCGGGCCGTGGTGGGGGAGTCCCCGTTCCTGCACTGGCGCGAGGTCCCGCTGGCCGAGCTCGTCGAGGAGCGCACCGGCCTGCCCGTGGTCGTCGAGAACGACGTCGCCGCCCTCGTCGAGGCCGAGACCTGGTTCGGCGCCGGGCGAGGCCTCGACCGGTTCGTCGTCCTCACCATCGGCGCCGGCATCGGCTACGGCCTCGTCCTGGGCGGCAGGCGCGTGCCGTACGCGGAGGAGGACCGCGGCTTCGGCCGGCACTGGATCGTGAACCCCGACGGCCCTCTCACCCCCGACGGTGAACGCGGCAGCGCCGTCTCCCTGCTGGCCATCCCCAACATCCGCTACCAGGTGCGCGCCGCCACCGGCCGCGACCACACCTACGAGGAGATCCTCGCCCTCGCCGCCGCCCGGGAGCCCATGCCCGCCCGCGTCATCGACGAGGCCGCGCGTGCCCTGGGCACCCTGGTCGCCCAGATCGCCAACTTCGCCATGCCCCAGAAGATCCTGCTCGCCGGCGAGGGCGTCGGACTGATGGACGTGGCCGGCAAGACCGTCGAGGACACCATCCGTGCCCACCGGCACCCGCTGGCCGCCCCGATCGACCTGGAGACCAAGGTGTCCGACTTTCACGACTGGGCGCGCGGCGCGGCCGTGCTGGCGATCCAGGTGCTGGTGCTGGGAGCGGGCGAAGAGTGAAGTAGGCCACGGGGATTGACAGATGGACGTGATCAGCAACACGGTCCGGAATGTCCATTTAGCTCACCATTACTCACATGGCCTTCACGTCCGGAGCCGTATGCTTCACATCATGTCCACCAGTGTTGAACCCGCTACCGAACGATCGGCTGACGAGGTCAACGAGGAGATCAGGGCCCTGTGGCTCCGGTCGGGCGGGACGCTGAACGGCGAGCAGCGCGAGGAGTACAGGCGGCTCGTTCTGGAGTGGGCCGCCGCGGCCCCGCAGTCGGCGGAAGCGGCCTGAGCGCGCTCCTCGAAGACCCCGCTGTCCCTCGTGAGTACCGCCATCCCTTCATGAATCCCGCCTCTCCCGTCATCACTTCGTGAATCCCTCCGTCACCTCCTGAGCCCGGCCGCCCCGGCATCCCGGCTCAGCCCGTCAGGAATCATGGCGCGGCCCAGGGGCACCCCCGACAGGATGGGCCCCTTCCTGGCACTGGCTTCGGCCGTCTGCTACGGCATCGTCGTCCCCCAGCTCTCGGCTTCGCTCGAGCCGGGAGGTGCCCCCATCGCCGGCGGACTGCTGTCCCGGCGTGCCCACTTCGCCGCCGTCACCTTCCTCGGCCAGCTCGGCGGACTGCTCCTCGCCCTCGCGGCCGCCCTCCTCCTGCCCGCCGACAGCGTCCGGTCGGCGGATCTCCTGTGGGGTGCGCTGTCCGGCGTCGGCAGCGGCACCGCCATGCACTTCCTCAACCGCGGGCTGAGCCACGGCGCGATGAGCGTCGTGGTGCCGGTGAGCGCGGTCACGGGGGTCGCGCTGTCCGTGCTGTGCGGGGTGCTCCTCGGCGACCGGCCGACGCCCCTGGCCTGGGTGGGCATCGCCGTGACGGCGCCCGCGCTCTGGCTCGTAGCTGGGGGCGGCACGGACGGTGGCGCAAGAGCGTCGGACGGCCTGCTCGCCAGCGCGGGCGTCGCCGTGCAGTACATCGCGCTCGCCCAGGCGGACGCGTCGAGCGGGCTGTGGCCGGTGGCCGCGGGACGGCTCGCCGCCGTACTCGTCCTGCTGCCCGGTGCGGTACAGCACGCCGGGCGCCTGCGGATGCCGCCGACGCGATGCGCCCAGGCGCTGCTGATCGGAGCGGGAGCCGCCCTCGGGCTCGTCCTGTATCTGCTCGCCGCGCAGCGGCAGTTGCTCGCCGTCGCCGTGGTGCTCGCCTCCCTCTATCCGGCCCTCCCGGTCATCCTCGGACTCGCCCTGCTGCACGAGAAGGTCACCCGGAGACAGACGGCCGGTCTGCTCGGGGCAGCCGCGGCCACGGCGTTGCTGACCCTCGGGTGAGGGCCGGCCGGTCATCCCCAGGTCGCCGAGTAGTAGCGCCGATACGCCTTGCGGTCCTGCTCCGCCCGGATGTACCGGGTGGCCACCAGCGCGATCAGGCTGCCCGCGATGACCAGTAACCCGGGACCGACGTTCCTGCGGTCGGTGAGCCGGGACAGCAGCGGCTCGCCCGCCGTGCCGCCCGCCACCGGGGCCGACGCCCCCGGCGTGGCCGCACCAGGAGCGATCGCGCTCTGCGTCGCCGAGGCCGACGGCGCCTGCGAGGGCGTCGCGCCCGCGGCCGGGGCCGACACGAGCAACTGGACGTCGAGGTCGGTCAGCGCCTTCGTGATGGGCTGGAAGAACGTCGTACCGCCCGCCTGGCAGTCTCCGCTGCCGCCCGAGGTCACGCCGAGCGCGACCCCCTCGGAGAACAACGGCCCCCCGCTGTCGCCCGGTTCGGCGCACACGTTCGTCTCGATCAGTCCGGTGACCGTTCCTTCGGGGTAGTTCACCGTCGCGTTGAGCGCCGTGACCTGACCGTCGCGCAACCCGCTCGTACTGCCGCTGCGGAACACCCGCTGCCCGACGGACGGATCGGCGGCGCCCGTGATCTGAACGCCCTTGCCGTCCCCGATGGCCACGACGGCGGCACCGTCGCCGGCCTTCCCGTTCGCGTACTGCACGAGGGAGAAGTCGTTGCCCGGGAAGCTCTGTGTGACCGTCTTGCCGACCTGCTTCGTGCCCCCGGTGTCCGAGAACCAGACGGAGCCGGTGGGCCCGCAGTGCCCGGCGGTGAGGATGAAGTCGCGTTGTCCGTCGGTCACGTTGAAGCCGGCCGAACAGCGTCCGGCGGTCGACAGGATGGGCAGGGCGCCGTTGAGCCGGGGCGTGAACATGCCCTCGGCGCGTTCCATGCGGACGAACGTGCCGATGCCGCCCGCGACCTGCGTCATCCGGGACCAGTCGTCGGCCGAGACGGTACTGTCCCCGCGTACGACGACCTGGTTGGTCCGGTAGTCCATGGCCCACGCCGTGCCGGTCACCCGGGGCGCCGAACGCAGCGTCGAGGTCGCCGATTTGAGCTCGTTCATGCTGTGCGACACGACCTTCGCCTCGGCGCCCGCCCGCCGGACCTCGGCGGCTGCCTCCTGGTCGGTGACCGCGACGACCGGCCGGCCGTCGTCACCGATCCAGGTGCCCGCGGTACGGGAGCTGCCGAGCCGCGAGACGAGATCTGCCCCGGTGTCGGTGGCCTTCTGGGCGTACGTGCGTGGGAGGGCGGAGGCGTCGGGTGGCTCGCTCGCCATGGCCCGTGTGACCATCGTGCCTCCCAGGAGGAGGCCACCGACGGCCGCCAGCCGTGTCACTCGCCGGACGACCCGTCGTCGTGCGTGCCTCATGCATGGCTCCCGAACCCGAACACGCGGTGTGAACACCGCGGGGCACTCCCGTCGTTGAGCGCCCACCATCCATACGTGGCCGGGGACCGGCATGTTCACGGCACAGGTGATCTCTCCGAATCCGCCGAGGCCGGCCCCCCGGCCCGACCGGCGCCTCGACGGGCGTCAACCGGTGTCGGCGGGCGTCATCCCGCGGACCGGACGCCGGAGTCCACCGGTGTGCCGCCCGGCGTCGGCCGGAGCCGCGCCCAGCTGGGGGCGTCGCCCCATACGGACGCCGTGTCGACGTAGGGGCGCAGCAGTGCGGTGAGGACGGGATCGCCGCGTCGGTTCAGTTCGTCGGAGGCGATACTGCGGGCGATACCTGCGAGGAAGTCGGCGCACTGCACCCGCGGATCCTCCCGCGCGACCACCAGCCGAAACCCTTCGAGGCCGGCCCCGGCCTGCCGGGCCGTCTCCTCGATCCACGCGATGCGCTCCTCGGTCAGCATGTTCTGACGATCGTGCACCAGCCGGACGGGCCGGCCGTCCCCGCTCCAGTGGGCGGCCGTGGCGACGACGGCGGGTAGCAGGGGGTTGAGCAGCGGGATCAGGGTGGGGCCGCCGGTGACGACCTCCCGGTAGGAGTCGGCGCGGGACCGGGCCGCCGCGAGACGATCGAGGATGCCCGCCACGGGCGTTCGGGAATGTGCGCGCCGCAAATCGTCCACGGTCCGGAAGAAGGCGTCGGCGGGTTCCTGCGGCCGGCCGTCGTTCCTGACGCGCAGCAGTTGGTTGGCCGCCGCCAGGAACGCGCGCCACCGCTCGGTCCCGAAGGTCCGCGGCCCCTCCCGGAACAGCGTGACGGCCTCTACCGACGAGTCGCCGTCGTGGTCGTGGCCGCCGTTACCGTCGCCGAGCAGCAGGCCGACGGCCCGGTCCACGATGAAGAACGCCTTCTCGGTGAGGTGCACGTGGGCTTGCCCGTGGAGCGGGCCGGCGGGCGCGAGCAGCCACTCCAGTACGGCCCGGTGCTTCTCCCGCAGCAGATGGTTCGCCTTGTACTCCTCGGCGGGGGAGCGGATCCGGTCCCGTATCTCCTGCACATGCGCGGCGGCGGACTCCACGGACAGCCGCACACTCGCGTGCGCGAACACGTCGGTGTTCCCGCCGGTGAGGTTCTCGCCGTCCGACCCCGACTCGTCGCAGGCCACCTCCACGACGCCGCCCCCGCCGACGGACACCGGACGCGCTCCCCGCACCCCGTCCTCCCGATTCCAGGTCACACCACGGCCCCCTATCTTTTGCCTCATGACCAGGATCCCGCACGACACGTCCGGTGAACCGAATCCCCTGCGGGCACTCACCCTGGACCGCCTCCGACGTCGTACGAGCATGAAATGGCGCACCTACCCCGACGACGTCCTTCCGCTCTGGGTCGCCGAGATGCCGCGGATCGCTTCGTGCGGTGCCCCGCACTCCCGCCGCAGGTGTGCGGCTGCCTAGACTGCGAGCCATGGACGACACGCGGCTGGAGCGGCTCGGTGCGGGCAAATATCTGCTGCTCACCAGCTATCGCAAGAACGGCACCCCGGTCGCGACCCCGGTGTGGGTGGTCCGCGACGGCGACACCCTCGGCGCGTGGACGGCCGCCGATTCAGGGAAGGTGAAGCGGATCCGGGCGCGCGGTGACGTCCTGGTCGGCCCCTGCGACCTGCGCGGCAACCCGACCGGCGAACAGGTGCCCGCGACCGGCGAGATCACCGACGCGCAGACCACCGCCCGCTACCGCAGGCTCATCGCCCGCAAGTACGGCATCGTCGGCCGCCTCAGCCTCTTCGGCAGCCGACTGCGCCGGGGCCTGGACGGGACCGTCGGAATCCGCGTGACGTTGTGACGTACGGGGCACGGGCCGGGCGGTCCGTGCCCCGTACGTGAGCGGCTACCGAGTTTCATCGGCAGTGCATCGGCGTTCACGCCGGTGGTGAAGCCGATCTCGTGACTGTGGGGCGGAGCGCCACGGTGGCGTTCCGGCGGAGCCGGACGCTGCGGCCCCAGGGTGAGACAGGGAACGGATGTTCCCGGCGACATCGAGTGCCGCTTGTTCGTACGATCGCCGAATGCAGCTTCGGTACGCCTTCCGGTTGTACCCGGAGCCCGGTCAACGCGCCGCGTTGACGGGCGTTCGGGTGTGCCCGTGTCGTGTTCAACGACGCGGTGCGCGTCGCCCGTGAGGATGCCCGCGCGGCCCGGCGGCCCTACCCCAAGGCTGCCATCCTGTCCCAGCAGTTGATCACCCACGCCAAGAACACCCCCGAACGTTCCTGGCTGGGCGAGGTCTCGTCAGTCGTCCTGCAGCAGGCGTTGCGGGATGCGGAGGCCGCGTACCGGAACTTCTTCGCCTCGCTGAAGGGCGAGCGCAAGGGGAAGCGGGTGGGTGCGCCGCGTTTCAGGTCGCGCAAGGATTCCCGGCAGGCGATCCGGTTCACCACGAACGCCCGCTGGAAGATCACCGAGGGTGGGCGGCTGTCGCTGCCGAAGATCGGCGACGTGAAGGTGAAGTGGTCGCGGGTACTGCCCGCCGTGCCGTCCAGTGTCACGGTCATCCTTGACTCGGCCGGCCGGTACTTCGCCAGCTTCGTCATCGACACCGACCCCGACACCGATCGGGCCCCCTGGACGGAGCCGCACCCCGAGGCCGCCATCGGCATCGACCTGGGGCTGACCCACTTCACGGTCCTCTCCGACGGCACGAAGATCGACAGCCCGCGGTTTTTGCGCCGCGCGGAGAAGAAACTGAAGAAAGCCCAGCGGGAACTCTCCCGCAAACAGAAGGGATCAAGGAACAGAGCCAAGGCCCGGCAGAAGGTCGCCCGCGCCCACGCGGGCGTGGCCGATGCGCGCAAGGAGTTCCATCACCAGCTCTCCACGAAGTTGATCCGCGAGAACCAAGCGGTCGCGGTGGAGGACCTGGCAGTGGCGGGACTGGCGCGCACGAGACTGGCCAAAAGCGTGCACGACGCGGGCTGGTCCCAGTTCGTGACCATGCTCGAATACAAGGCGCAGCGGTACGGACGGACCTTCGTGAAGGTCGGCCGGTTCGAGCCCACCAGCCAGAGGTGCTCGACCTGCGGCCACCGGGACGGGCCCAAACCTCTGGCCGTGCGGGAATGGACCTGCCGCGCCTGTGGCACCGTCCACGACCGGGACCACAACGCCGCGATCAACGTGAAACAGGCCGCCGGACTGGCGGTATCGGCCTGCGGAGCGCCGGTAAGACCAGAACCTGTTCTGGCACAGCGCGAAGAAACAGGAAGCCACGGAATCCCTGCCGGTTGCCGTGCCGCGTAGCGGCACAGCAACCGGTGGGGACGGCCAGAATCCTCGGGCTTCAGCCCGAGGAGCATGTCAAGACGCGTCCAGCACCGTCCCCGTCAGCACCGGGCGGTCGGGAAGCGGCTCGGCGTCGAAGTCGGTCAGCGCGAGGCGCATGGACTCGGTCGGCTCGGCCACCTGGTCCCGTACGGTCCGCACGTCGAAGTCGATGCGGGTGCTCCCGGCCGGGATGCCCATCCACACCCACAGGTTGGCCTCGGACAGCGGGCGCTCCGGGTCGGGCGAGTCACCGGAGTAGTCCAGGAGCCACTGCGGGTCCACGTCCTTGGTGGACAACTCGGCGCCCTCGGAGACCGCGAGCACCCGCACCGGCTGCCAGATCTCCACGTCGGCGGGCTCGGTCAGGGACATCCTCCAGGTCAGCGTCTCCCCTTCGGTCACCCGGTCCGCGACCGGCGCAAGAGTGATCACGGGCTCGGGGTCGTCGTTCTGCGCGGTGACCCCGCCCCGGTGCGAGCCGACCACCGCGTCGCGCACCGCCTTCACGGCGATGTCGTGCTGCACGTCGTAGGAGAAGCGCGTGTCGCCCTTCACCTCGACCGGTATGTCGATGGCGTTGCTGCCGGGCCGTACCGTCACCAGTTCGTCCGTGCCGAGGCCGGTGTCGGGATCAAGGACGTAGACGCGGACCTGGCCACTGCCGCGCCCGGAGATCTCGACCGGGACCCGGTAGGTGCGGGTGCCGGAGTCGCCCTCCTTGACGATCGTGCGGCCGACGTCGACACGCGGCAGCGCCGCCGCCCGCACCGCCGGGGTGCCGGGGGCCCAGCCCCAGGCGTCCATCAGCCAGGCCTGCCCCGACTGTGAACGGGGCGTCAGCTCAAGGGACTTGACGTGCTTGAGGTCGAGTCCGGCCCGGGCGGCGGCGGCCAGCGGGACGCGGACCTCGCGCGCCCAGTACGAGGCGGTGCGGTCGCTGCCCGGCAGACCGTCCACCTGGACCCGGCCGAGCGTGACCCGGCGTCCGGCGGCGTCGGTGACGGAGACGTCGAGCTTCGTGCCGGTCGTGTTCGGCGGCACGAAGACCCGCAGCGCCAGCTCCTTGTCACCGGCGAGCGAGAGCGGTGCGGCCGGGCGGACGCGGGCCGCCGTACCCGGCGCCGACCACTTCAGTGCGACCGCGCGGCGGCCGGTCTCCCGCTCTGTCTCCCACACGGCGAAGTGCGGCGAGGACCCGGCGGCCTCGGGGTCCAGGCAGGCGACGGCCGGGTCCGGGTCGATCGCCGAGCACAGCTTGGCGCCGGTCACCCGCACCGGGCCGTCCGGCAGGAATCCGGCGTTCCGGCGTGCGCCGACCGCGTGGGTCAGGACCCGGGCGGGGTCGGCGGAGGGGGCCCGCTTGCCGGAGCCGTCGAGCAGCGGACGCACGCGGTCGTCCCCGGCGACGAACAGGCGGGCCGCGGCGGCGATGTAGGTGGCGCCGGCCCGATGCTGCTGGTCGGCGGTCAGCCGGGTCGGGGCGGCCGTCGCCGAGCACACCGGGTCCGGCTGTTCCTCGGCGTCCCCGAAGTCGTCCCAGGCGGGTGCCTCGGCCTGGCCCGGGGTCCACTCGCTGTTGAAGTAGTTGTGGTTGGCGCCGACCACGTAGACGGCGCTGTGCAGCGCGCTGCCCCGGCCGGTGCCGCGCGTCCCGTCGACGTACACCTCGCCCTGGAGGTCGGACACGTCGCCGTCGCAGCCCGGCAGGATCGTCGCCGACGGCACGTCGGCGACCGGATTCTGGCCGAAGATGGTCGGTCCGATGAGCACGGTGCCGCGCACCTTCCAGCGCACCGGGCCCCGGTAGCCGTCCTGGGCGGCGGGCGGCGGGTAGAGGCTGTCCATGGCGGCCCGGTTCACGCCCTCCCCGCCACGCGAGTGGCCGACGAGCAGGACGCGGGAGAGGTCCGCCTTCGGCGCCCCGCGTACGACGGCCGGGGCGCCGGCCGGACGAGCGGCCCAGTCGGCCCAGCGGGCCAGGTGCTGCCGCACCAGCGAGGAGCGCGCCTGCGCGCCGGCGTCCTCGGCGTCCCAGTCCTGGCCGTTGATGCCGTTCGCCGAGATCGACACCGTCACATAGCCCTGGGAGGCGAGGAGCTTCTGGTCACGCAGGTAGCCCTGGTGGCTGGGGATCGGCTTCGTGCCGGCCGGGCAGGGCCACTCGCCGGTCACGTAGTCCTCGGCGCCCGGCTTGTAGCAGGTGGAGTGGCGGCCGTGCAGGAACAGCGCGAGCGGGCGACTGCCGGTGGCGCCCTGCGGGGCCACTACTTCGGCACGCATCTCGACCGGGACGGGGAACCCGGGCAGTTTCACCGGGTCGAGGTCGTACGCGCCGGTGACCGTGCGGTACGAGCCGGGCTTCCCGGGGTCGACACCGCCCGCCGGCAGCGGGGCCTGCGGCTGCCCGGCGGCAGGGGACTCCCGCTCGCGGGGCCGGCCGGGCTGGTCGGTCGCCGCCGCATCCAACCGGCGCCCGCCGGAGAGCACTTGAAGACCGGTCAGTTGCTCCGAGCGGGCTTCTTCGAGGTCCAGCCGGAACGTCCGGCCGTCCTTCCCGGCCTTCGGCACCCCGAGCAGCCGGCCCTCGGCATGGAACTCGACGCGCGCGTCCCCCATGGGCACGGGCTTCGGTGCCCACCAGACCAGCTCACGCGCGGCGCCCTCCCCGGCCAGCCGCCAGCCCGGTGGCAGTGCGCTGTCGGCGTTCGCGCTCAACCGCCCAGCCTCTGGAGGCTGTTGGGCCTGTGCCAGTCCGGGCGATCCCGCCAGGGCCGCCAGTACCGCCACGGCGGTCACACATATTCGCCGGGCACGGATCAATGGTTCCCCTCCTCAACAACCAAGCGCAGGCGCCTCGTTGGTCCCGAGCACCTCTCGCGTCCCAAAGGACGGGGGGCAGGGGGCTGTGGGTTGTCTGTGATGCGGAAATGACCGCGGCCGAGCGATGCGATCAAGCCAGTGGGAGGGGGCGGACCAGGGAAGGACTAGTCGGGACCGCCCAGGGGGAAGCGCTTTCCATGAGCCGAACCGCCCACCACCGCGCGGCCGTCGTCGGTACCGGCCACCGCGCCCAGATGTTCACCCGGGCCCTCGCCGCACGCCCCGACCACCGCGTCGCCGCCCTCTGCGACCCCAGCCCGACCCGGATGGCCTTCCACAACCGGCTGCTCACCGAGGCCGGCGAACCCGCCGCCACCCAGTGGGAACCCGACCACTTCGCCGACCTGCTCGCCAAGGAGGACATCGACGAGGTCGTCGTCACCACCGTCGACGCCGCACACGACCGCTACATCGTCCCGGCCCTCAAGGCCGGCTGCCGGGTGATCACCGAGAAACCGATGACCGTCGACGCCGAACGCTGCGCCCGCATCCTCGACACCGTCCGGGAAACCGGCAACACCCTGACCGTCGCCTTCAACTACCGCTTCAACCCCGTCCACGAGAAGGTCCGCGCCCTGCTCGCCGACGGTGCGATCGGCGAGGTGCTGTCCGTGCACTTCGAGTGGCTGCTCGACGTGCGGCACGGCGCGGACTACTTCCGCCGCTGGCACCGGGAGAAACGGAACAGCGGCGGGCTCATGGTGCACAAGTCGAGCCACCACTTCGACCTGGTCAACTGGTGGCTCGCCGACCAGCCGCACGAGGTCTTCGGCTACGGACGGCTCGGCTTCTACGGCCGCGAGGCGGGGGAACGCCACGGACTGCGCCGCGACTACGTCCGCGCCCACGGCGCCGCCCCCGCCGCCGACGACCCCTTCGCCCTGGACCTCGGCGCCGACGACACCCTGCGCGCCCTCTACCTGGACGCCGAGCAGGACGACGGTTACCTCCGTGACCGCAACGTCTTCGACGGCCCCGTCACCATCGAGGACGACATGGCGCTCCTCGTCCGCTACGCCCGCGGCGCGACCATGACGTACCACCTGACCGCCTACTCCCCGTGGGAGGGCTATCGGGTCATGTTCAACGGCAGCGCGGGCCGCCTGGAACTCGAGGTGGAGGAGAGCCGCTGGCAGCCGCCCCGGATCCGGGTCACCTCCGGCAGCGGCGCGCTGCACGGCGACACGGCCGCCGAGCACGCGGGCGGGGCGAGGCTCACCCTGCGCCCGCTGTGGGAGCCTCCGGTCGACATCCCGCTCGACACCGAGCACGAGGCCCACGGCGGGGGTGACCCGCGCATGCTCGACGCGCTGTTCGGGAGCGCGGATGCGGGGACGGCGCCTGCCGACCCCGGGGCCGAGGGGCATCCGACGGCCACCGAACGGGACGGGGCTCTCGCGCTGGCGGTCGGGCTGGCCGCCAACCGGTGCTTCGAGACGGGGCGGCCCGTGGGGGTGCGGGAGCTGGTGCCCGGGGTGGGGGAGCGGTGAGGCTTGTGAGGCGGAAGCGGTATGGCGTCTGTCCGGCCGCCGGCCTGGGACGAGGTCGCGTCAGCTCCAGGCGCGGTAGGGCTCGTCGAGCAGCTGGAAGACCGGTTCGCCCCGGACCGGGTCCTTGGCGGTGGACAGCCGGACCCGGTCCCCGCTGTGGATGCCGATGGGCGGGCCCATGACCCGGCCGCGCAGAACGAAGCCCTCGGCCATCTCGATCAGGGACACGTTCCGCGCGGCGGGGGTGTTGCGGTGCACCACCGTGGAGTGACGGACCGTCCCGGTGCCCTCGCTGCGCTCGGTCCGCAGGTCGCTGCCCTGGCAGACCGGACACAGCAGCCGGTGGTACATGGCCGTGCCGCACCAGGTGCAGCGCTGGAAGAGTATGGCGTCCGTGTCCGCGCTGCTGCGATCCGGAGCTCCGGGATCCAGGACGCCCGTCGCGAAACCGGCTGTCTGACGAACAACGCTTCCTGAGTGGTGGTACACGCTGGTCAACTCCCTGCGCTCGGCCGGAATCCCACGTGCGCGGATCACCGTGCACGCACGTGCCCGGTCGCCGTGCCACCGTGCACGCCAACAGAGTATGGCACTCAGTGCCACTCGTAAAGGCACTGCGTACCCCTGATCTCGGACCTCTGAGAGAGGGGTGCCTGTCCGGGTGCCGGGCTCAGTCGCGCCCGAGCGCGGTCTCGATCTCCTGGACGACCCGCCACAGGGGCGCCCCGCGCCGGGAGACCACGACCACCACGTCCTCGGGCTGCTCGCCGACGGGAGACGCGGGAGGGCTGCCGAAGGCGGACCGCACGTATCCGAGGGCGTTGTCGACCGTGGTGCCGGCGTCGCCCTGTCCGTCCGAACGGAGCCAGGAACGCAGCGCGTTGTTGTGCGCCGCGACCACCGCGGCGGCGATCACGTCGGCCCGCAGGGTTCCGTCGCGCCGGCCGGCGAACCGGCCCCGCAGATACTCGGCGAGGGCCCGCTCGTAGCGCCACACCACGGACAGCTCGTACGCGCGCAGGCCCGGCACCTTCTTGGTGAGGCGGTAGCGCTGCACGGAGAACGTCGGGTTCTCGGCGTACATCCGAAGCACCAGCCGGGCCGCGTCGCAGACGCGGCCCACCGGCTCGTCCCGGTCGTCGCCGGCCGCCAGGAACTCCGTCATGTCGGCAAGGCACCGCTCGTGGTCGGGAAAGACCACGTCCTCCTTCGAGGGGAAGTAGCGGAAGAATGACCGCCGTCCGACCCCGGCCAGCGCCACGATGTCGTCCACCGTGGTCTGTTCGTATCCCCGCTCCAAAAACAGCCGGAAGGCCGCCGCGACCAGCGCGTCCCGCATGGGCGGCTTCGCGGCCGCCGCCTCCGCCTTCTCGCCGCGACGGGGCGCCGCGCTGCTGGAGCTCATGGACGCGAAAGTAGCACCTGACCGGCGCTGATGGCACTCAGTGCAGCATTTGGAGGGGACTGAGTGCTCTCCACGGGTTCGACGCACATCAGTCGCATACGATCGCCTTTCCCGCAGCCGAGGAGTCCCGCATGTCACGCGCCCGCCCCCGCCTTCTCTACGTCACCGACCTGGCCTACCAGGCGCGCGGGCGGCGCTACTGCGACGAGGACGTCTTCCTCACAGCCCGCCTGCGCGAGGACTTCGACCTCGCCCTGTGCCACCCGCGGGACGCGGCCGCGCTGATGGGCGCCTTCGACGGCGTGGTCGTCCGCAACAGCGGTCCGGTCCTGACCCACCAGGAGGCGTACGAGGCGTTCCGCGAGCGTGCGGTCGCCGACGGCGCCCGTGTCTACAACCAGCTCTCCGGCAAGGCCGACATGGCCGGCAAGCAGTACCTGCTCGACCTGAGCGCCGCCGGGTACCCGGTCATCCCCACCGTCGACCGCCTGGAGGATCTGCACCGGCTGCCCGAGACGGACCGGTACGTCGTCAAGCCCAAGCTCGGCGCCGACTCCGTGGGCCTGCGCTTCGTGCCCGCGGACGGCGTGCGCGACCTGGTCGACGGGGAGGTCCTGGTGCAGCCGTGCGTCGACTTCGCCTACGAGGTGTCCTTCTACTTCGTCGACCACGACTTCCAGTACGCCCTCCACGCTCCGCACCCCGACCGGCGCTGGCAGCTGGAACCGTACGAACCCACCGCCGACGACCTGGCCTTCGCCCGGCGGTTCATCGAGTGGAACGGCATCGACCACGGCATCCAGCGGGTCGACGCCTGCCGTGCCCCGGGCGGGGAGCTCCTGCTCGTCGAGCTGGAGGACCTCAATCCCTACCTGTCCCTGGACACCCTGAGCGACAGGGAAAGGGACGCCTTCGTCAACGCGATGAAGGCGTCCCTGCACCGGTTCCTCGCCGCTTCGCGGTGAGGCCATCGGTGCGGCAGGTGCTGAACTCCTCGCGCGCCAGGCGCGTATCACTCCCCGGGGAATGCCGGAGGTCCCGGCGGAGGGGACGGAAGGAGAGCTGTATGCCGACACCGACCGATCGCGGGCAGCCGCCCGAGCGGCCCGACGACCAGCCCCTCGAACCGGTCCGGGTGCTGCGCCCGCGCAACACCGACGCCCTCGCGGAGCTCATCAGGGAGTTCCGGGAGCACACCGGGGCCCAGGAGCAGCGGGAACACACCGGGGACTACGAAGTGGTGGCGTTGCCCCACGGCGAGCCGAAGACGCAGGAACTGCCTCCCGTCAGCGACAACGGGCAGGTGAAACCCGGCCACGGCCACCAGGCCCCGAGCGACGGCTACCGGGTACGGGGCGCCCGTCCCGTCGGCCGCGGGCACGGCCCGCGTCGCACCACCGTCCTGGGCGCCGTGGCCGCCGCGGCCCTGATCGGGTTCGGCTGCGCCTTCCTGCTGCCCGACCGGAGCGACGCGGGTGCGGCGGAGCCCGCCCTCCCCTCAACCACCACGTCCGCGTCCGCCGCGCCCGCTCCCACCGCCTCGGCCGCCACCGACCCCGACGGCCCGGGCACCCTCCGCGAAGGAGCCGCCGGCCCCGAGGTGACCGACCTCCAGCAACGTCTGCTGCGCATCCCGGACGTGTACGCCCACGGCTCCACCAGCGGCAGCTACGACGCCGACCTGACCGAGGCGGTGGCCCGCTTCCAGGTCTGGTACGGCATCCGCGGCGACGAGACCGGCGTCTACGGCGACGACACCCGACTCGCACTGGAATCCCGTACCGGCGGATGACGGGAGGGCGTCCTGACGGTCGGCCGACGTGTCCGGATGGCAAGGCCGGCGGTGCCGTGGTCAGCTGAAAGCTGGGTACCCACCACGTGACACCCAGCGAAACGGGAGCGACGTGAGCATGACGGGCATCGACGCGTTCATCGACCGGCTGGACCCGGACATGTACGTGGTCACCGCCTGCGCGAACGGGGAGCGGGCGGGCTGTCTGGTCGGGTTCGCCTCGCAGTGCTCCATCCACCCGGTGCGGTTCGTGGTGTGGCTGTCCAAGGTGAACCGCACCTACCGCGTCGCACGGGACGCTCGGTTCCTCGCCGTGCATCTGCTCACCCGCGAACAGCGCGAACTGGCCGAGCTGTTCGGCGGGCGCACCGGCGACACGACGGACAAGTTCCAGCACGTCGGCGTGCGGAAGGAGCACGGCGGCGCGCTCGTACTGGAGGAGGCGGCGGCCTGGTTCGTCGGCGCGGTCGTGCTGCGCGCCGACGGGGGCGATCACGTCGGTTTCGTCCTCGAGCCGGTGGCCGGCGGAGCGCGTGCGGAGGCCGACGACGGACCCGTGCTGCGGCTCGACGACGCCAGTACCATCGAGCCCGGTCACCCGGTGGACTGACGCTCCGCCCCGCTGCTCGAACACCCGGCAACGCGTCGGGAACGTGGTGGCGGCCACGGGGTGGCTGCCGTCAGCATGGGCAGCTCCTCCGTGCGAGCGACCCCGCACCGTACGAACCGAAGGCACGCCGATGAGCGGCTCCCGTATCCCTGGCCTGGTACTGCCCGCCGTCTTCCTGTTGGCCCTCGTCGTGGGCGCGATCTGGTACTGGCGGCATCGCGGGGACGACTGAGGCGGGCATCGCGGGGACGGGTGAACGACGACAGGGCCGCCAGCCCCCTTCGCCGCTCGTTACTCCGGCTCGGTGGGCACGCGGACGTCGACGACGCACACGTCGTCCCTCCGCTCACCCTCCAGCAGCGCGGCGAGCAACGGCCTCAGCGAGCCGGGCCCGTCCGTGTGGTGGGCGACGACCGCCTCGGCGAGCCGCGCGAGGCCCCGGTCGATGCCCTCGGCGGGCCGCTCGACCAGCCCGTCCGTGTACAGCATGAGCCGGTCCCCGGGCTCCAGGCGGCACTCCGCCTCCTGGAAGACCGGCGAGGAGCTCGCCCCGAGCAGCATCCCGCCCGGGCGGCCCAGATAGCGCACCTCGCCGTCGCGCAGCAGCAGCGGCGGCGGATGGCCGGCCTGCGCCCAGACCAGCCGGCGCTCACCGGGGGTGTAGCGGGCCAGGACCATGGTCGCGGTGCCGTGGGAGTCACGGGAGTGCAGCAGCAGCGCGTTGAGACGGGTGAGCGCACCGGTCAGCGACGAGCCGGTGATGACCATGCCCTTCGCGGTGAAGCGCAGCTGCGCCATCGTGGCGACGGCGTCGATGCCGTGCCCGGCGACGTCACCGACCACGAACAGGGCGTCGCCGCCGGGCAGTTCGATGGCACTGAACCAGTCGCCGCCGACATGGACCCCCGACTGGGCGGGCAGATAGGCCACTTCGACGCGCAGGCCCGCCAGCCGCACGGGCCGGGTGGGCAGCGGCAGCAGCGCGTGCTGGAGTCGGGCGGCGAGCATCCGCTCGGCGCGGAGCACACCGTGCTGGGTCAGGATCTCCTGCTCGCTCTCGACGAGCGCGAGTTCCGCGCTGCGCTGCGCGGTGAGGTCCTGAACGAAGCCGTGCACCTCGACGGGTGTGCCCTCGGCGTCCGGCACCGCCTCGGCGACGGCCCGCAGATGCCGGACCCCGGCCGTCGTCCTGATCCGGAACGAGACGTCGAACGGGCGCCCGTCGTGCACGAGTTCCCGGATGGCGCGGGCCAGCACCGGCGCGTCCTCGGGCGGCACCAGGCCCGGGAGGTCGGTGAGGTGGACCGGGCCGTGTGCGGGGTCCCGGTCGAGGATGGCGAAGACCTGGGACGACCAGTTGACCTCGTGCGTGGCCAGGTTCCAGGTCGCCCAGCCCAGGTTGCCCAGCCGCTGGACGTCCGCCAGCCGCTGCTCCTGCCGGTCGGAGGAGTCCTGCCGGATCCAGGCGAGGAGCAGCCCACCGCCGAGCCGCGCCGCCCGCACCGAGTACGTCGAGAGCTCCGCGGAGCCGGCGACGACCTGCTGGTGGGCGAACGGCGGTCCCTCGAACGGCTCCCCGGTCCTCAGCGTGCGCAGGCAGCCGTGCCACGGCTCCTCGCCCGCCATGCTGGGGAAGCACTCGACGAGCCGGTGCCCGACCAGCTCGCGGCCGGTACGGCCGACGATGTCGACCGTGTCCGTCGTCGCCGCGTCGATGCGGTAGTCCTCGACCTCCCCCGAGGGGGCCGTCAGCGGAGAGAGCAGCATCGCCGCGCCCGGCAGCGCGTCGAACACCGCCTGGACGGCACCGTCCGCGGCGTACTCCGGCCGGGCGCCGAACGCCCGAAGCCGGCCCGAGCACAGTCGGGCGGCGGCCCGCAGGAGCTGCCGGACCGGCGGCGTGAACGGCCCGCCGCGGTCACGCAGGACGCCGATGCAGACCTCGGCCGTGTCTCCGGTGGGCACCGGCAGCCAGGCGCGCGAGCGCCAGCGCCCGGGCGGGTCCCCGATGATCAGGTAACGCTCCCGGTCCGAGTCGAGGTCCTCCAGCCAGCGCGGCTCCCGCGACAGGAGCGCGTCGAGGGCGGCGATCCCGGTCAGCGGAGGCACCTGGTGCCACTGGGCGGCCAGGGTGTCCTCGATGCCGGCGTGCCCGACGAGTTCCAGCCCACCGGCGGGCAGGCGCCGAAAGATCATGACCGCGTCGGCGCCCGCCTCGGACGCCAGGTGGTCCAGCAGACACCGGGCGAGGTCCTGCGGAGTGCCGACGCGAACCAGGGCCTCGCCGAGTCGGCCGAGCGCGGCGAAGTCGTCGTCCGTACCGTCGGTGCCGTCCGCTTCGTCGAGCGTGCCCCTGGTGGTCGGCACCCCGTGCCTGACGCGTTCGGTGGGGAAACCGGCGGCCCCGGAGACGGCGGGTTCACTGAGGCAAGGCTCGGAGAGGGCGGGCTCGGAGTCGGCCGCCTCGGTCCGCGGTCCGGCGTGCTGCAGTGGGGGCACCAGCCCGCCGAGGATGATCCAGCACTCCTCCAGGACTGTCCGGTTCGCGGCCTTGGCGCGCTGCTGCAGCTCCTCGCCCGCGGCGTCCGGCGTGCAGCCGGTCAGCGCCATCAGCACGCCCTTGGCCCGCTCCAGGACGGCCGATGTGGCCGCCTGGTCACGCAACCGGTCCATCTCGGCACGCTGCCGGGCGACGACCTTGGCCAGTGCTGCCAGGTCGGGCGCGGTGCCTGACTCGACGGGGCCGGCGGGCTCGCTGGTCATGGCTTGAGCATCGCACACCGGGGGTGCTTCGATCGCGGCCTTGTGGAGGCAGATCGCACGCACCGATGGGGCCCGGCATCAGCGGGTTCGGCACCTCACCCGCCGGACCGCGCGTCCGCGCACTCCTCAGCGGTCCGGCGGCGGGTACAGCCACAGCCGCAACAGGCGGCTCAGCTGTGGCATGACCAGGTAGGTCAGCGTCGGCAGCAGCACCACCGGGAACACCGCGGCACGCAGCGGCAGGGGCCAGGTCGTCGCGTGGGGCGCCACCAGCCACTGGATCAGGAACGTCAGCGGATAGGCGCCGAGGAAGGTGGTGAGCGCCATCTTCCATCTGGGCGGTGCCTGCACGGTGGTGCCGGGCAGGGCGAACCACGTCTCCAACCCCGTCGTCGACTGCCGTTCACTGCCGATCTCGGTCGCGATGCCTTCGATCCGCGCGTGCCACGCGGCCCGCTCGTCCGACTCCAGCCAGGCGGCCAGCCGGTGCGGATCGGACCAGCGCAGTACCGCGTGGAAGAGGTGACCGTCCTCGGGGCGCAGCCAGGAGACGCCCTCGTTGCCGGGGAAGCGTCTGGCGCAGCGGGTGATCCCGTGCGTCCACTGCTCGAACTCGTGCTCATGGCCGGGGCGCACCTGCCAGGTGAGGACCGTGGTGATCGGATCGCCCAGCCGCCGTACCTCCGTGGTGCTCATGCTCACCACGGGTGCCACGCGAAAGGCGGCTCATGCCCCTGGGGGAGGCAGCGTCAGCGTCCGTGCCCGTGCTCGACCAGAGCCTGGGTGACCGCCCGCACGCTGCGGGCGATGTGCTGCAACTGCAGGACCTCCGCCGCGTACAGCTTGATGGTGTGCTCGATGACCGACTCCGGCATGCCGAGCCCGGGCAGGTCGGCCCGAGCGGTCTGCAGGGCGGTGCGGGCGACCCGGACCTCGTGCTGGACCTGGATCTGCGCGTGCCGGGCGAGCAGTACGGGGTGGCGGATCAGGGCCGGGTAGCTGGCGTAGCGGGCCGGCACCAGTTCACGCAGCCACTTGGCCGCCGAGCGCTCCCAGTCGTAGCTGCCGGGGTTCTTGACCTGGCACGGCCAGTCCGGGCTGATCCGCCGGGTGGTTCGGGTGGTCGTCAGGGGCATGGTCATCGCTCCCGGGTGTGCGGCGTCGTGGGGGGTGATCCGACGGGGTGGGGCGGCGGCCCCGGCCTAGGGGATGACCGGGGCCGCCACGGGCGCTCGCGCAGGCGATGCCCGACCGAACACCCTGGGCGCCGACGCGGGTAGGAGACGGCGGCTTCGGGTGTCCGTGCAGGAGCCCGCGACGGCAGACGGTGCCCGCGCGGCGTGTGGTGCTGCGTGCGCATGGGCGGACCGTTGTCTCTGTGCGGGCGGATGCAGGTGTGGAACGTGTGTCCCGGAATGGCCGGGGGTGCGATCCGTGAGCAGTATTTATATATGCCGTCCGCTTTGCAAGAAGCATGAAAACATTCATGCTCGATATGAGACGGATCGCCCCTCTGTGTCCTGATTTGAGGGGTGCGGATCAGTCCCGCAGGAAGAACTGGTGCTGGTCGGAAATGTGCTCGTAATCCTCGAGCCGCGCCTGGGTGCGCTCCGGATCGGCGTCGGTCATGGCCTGCAGCAGCGCGGCGGCCATCACGCCGGGCGCGGCGTAGGAGTCGAAGACCAGACGGGACCCGGTGCCGGTGGCGAAGACGACGTCCGCCTCGTCGGCCACCGGCCCGAGCGCCAGGTCGGTGACCAGGGCGATCTTGAGTCCGGCG
Organism: Streptomyces sp. NPDC006602; assembly: GCF_042870385.1. Lineage (NCBI taxonomy): Bacteria > Bacillati > Actinomycetota > Actinomycetes > Kitasatosporales > Streptomycetaceae > Streptomyces > Streptomyces sp. NPDC006602. Next base: position 117,976 of record NZ_JBIAHG010000009.1, read on the forward strand.
CTGCGCGCGACCCGTGCGGCGGTCAGGGTCTCCTGGGCGTGCCGGGGCATCGAGAACGCCAGTACCCAGGTGCCACCGGCCTCGCGCGACTGCAGCAGGGCGTCGTAGGCGACGCTGCCGCCTCGGGTGACCAGCCGCACGTCCGGGTGGACGCGGCGGGCGGCGTAGGCGAAGTACTCGGCCAGTGAGGCCGAGATGCGCAGGCCCAGGATGGTCAGCGGGGTCGACCGGGACAGCTTGCGGCCGATGTCGATCACCTGGTCGGGATCGGCGAAGTCGCGTCGCAGGTTCTCCAGGTTGTCGATCTCGGCGTCGACCGCCGCCTGGAGTTCGTTGTTGCCGTTCTCGTCCGCCGCGGGGGGACCGCCGGCGAGGGTGGCGAGGGCGATCGCCTGGAGCTTCTCCCGTAGCGCGGGGTAACCGCTGAAGCCCACCGCCGCCGCGAATCGAGTCACCGAAGGCTGGCTCACGCCGACGCGTTCCGCGAGATCGGTGATCGAAAGGAAGGCCGCCTCGGTGATGTGCTCGATCAGGTACTGGGCGATGCGGCGCTGTCCAGGGGACAGCCGGGGCCCGTCGAACAGGCCCCTGAGCTGGGACGTCGGAGAGGCCTCCGCCTCCGGTGCGGTCTTCCCCGAGGTGATCGCGGACGCCTGGGCGCGTGCCTGCTGCGGCGATGGCACGGCTGCGCCTCCTTTGTCTCCCACAGTGCCTCAACATAGCTCACACACCGTTGCGGCCAGGGCTCGCGCGAACCCCCCCCGACGAGCGGCGGGGGCGACGGATCGACCCGCCCGAAAGACGGATACGCGCGCTCCGGTCGGGAACCCGCCCGTGCGAAAGCCCTTCGACGACGATCGCCGACGAGCTTAGAGACCGGCGGTACACACAACCAGAACCTTCGGCAGGTGAGAGGCGAATGAGCGCACTCAGCGCGGTGGAACAGGCCCTGGAGAACCGGTGGGAGGCGCTGTGGGCGCGGGTCTTCGACAAGGAACCCGTCGAACTCCTCGACGCGCTGCGACGCGAGTGCGACAGCAACGTGGTCGTGTGCAGCGAGACCAGGGTCGTGGTCCCCAACGCCTACGACATCGAACTCGCCGACTCCGTCCACGACGAACTCACGCGCCGGGGCACCCACGTGGGCCAGGCGCTCACCGACAGTCTGATGCGGCACGCCGCACACAAGGGCTACGAGTGGGCCGGCCCCCTCGCCGTGCACATCACGAGGTCGTCGCACGTGCCCAACGGCCGCTACCGCGTGGCCAGCAGCGTGATGCCGCACGTGAGCGCCGACGGTTTCCAGTACGCCGCCCACTAGTCGCGCACATCAGCGGCGATAGATCGTGATCGAATGACCGACCTGGTCGATCGGACGACTGCTGTCGATCAACTCGGCCAGTCGGCCCTTCGCTTTGGCAACCGAGGAGTCCGACACGACCAGCAGTCCGCGTACCTCACGTCGGGGCACCGCAGTCGGGTCGGACGCGTCGATGCCGTAGTACGACGGGACGCCGCTGCCCTTGTACACGAGCCAGATCCGCTCGCCCGGGTACCGCTCGCGCAGCCGGTCGGCGAGCCGGCCGAGATCCTGGCCCCAGTCGACGTTGGAGTCGTGCAGCCTGAGCCGGGTCGCGGCCGGTCCGCCGAACGCCTCGTTGGAGTACGGCAGATAGTAGGGGAACGTCCGCACGGAGCTCACCGCGACGAACAAAACCAGCGCCCCCGTCACCACCGGTGCCCAGCGCCACCGCAGGACCAGGACACAGCCCGCCGCCACCGCCAGGAACATCGGCAGGAAGACGACGTACCGGGTGCCGAAGTCCCTCGCCCCCTCCATGGCCGCCGCCAGCAGCACGGCGGCCGGCAGCAGCAGGTAGGGCGCCACCGGCCGCAGCCGCCGTACCGCCACCACCACGACGGCACCGGCCGCCCACAGCGCGAGCATCCCGAGCGGCGTCTTCACCAGCAGCGCGACCGGCAGGTAGTACCAGAGGGACCCGGTGTACACCCGGCCGAACAGGAAGCCCTGCCACGGCCGGTTCTCCAGACTGAACTGGATGCGCATCCCGTCCCGGAACGCCTCCGGGAACGGCAGCAACTGCACCAGCAGCCCCCGCCGCCCGTGCACGACCGGCACCTGCTGCTGCGGTGACCAGCGCAGCAGTGGATCGACGGCCAGATACGACGCCCATACGACGGCGACGGCGGCCAGCGCCACCAGGACGGCGCCCCCGGTCGCCCGCAGCAGCTTCGTCCGCCGATCCGCGAAACCCGGACCCGATCCCGAACTCGCGCACCACACCGACACCGCGGCCAGCATCACCAGCACCGGGAAGGCCGCCAGCGCGCTCATCTTCGTGGCCAGCGCCGCCCCCAGCGCCGCCCCGGCGAGCGGCAGATACAACCGCGGTCGTCGGCGCGCCCGCCACAGCAGCCACACCGAGGTCAGCAGGAACCCGGCCATCGGCACGTCGAGCGTGGCCAGCGAGCCGTGGGCGATGACGTCGGGGGAGAAGGCGTACACGGCAAGAGCCGCCAACCCGCCGGCCGAACCGGTCAGTTCACGGGTGAAGGCGAAGACGACGAGGCCGAACAGCAGCGTCAGCGCGATCACGGGCAGCCGGACCCACAGCATCAGCCGCCAGGGGTCGTTGCCGGACTCGTACAACAAGTGCTGTCCGAGCAGGCCCTGATCGCCGGTGAAGGACGGATCGACGTGCGGATCGGCCAATGCCACGCCGACGGCGACGACCAGTTTCCCCAGCGGCGGGTGCTCGGGATTGAAGCGCACGCGGTGCTCGTGCAGATAGTCGGCGGCCGTCCCCACGTACACCGGCTCGTCGATGGTCGGGGTCTGCTGGACGGCGGTGGTCATCATCGCGGCGGCCATCTGAGCGAGCAGCACGACCACCAGAAGCGGCACCAGCCGGCGTCGGTAGGACCGTGCACGCCCCGGTGGCCGGATGTCGAGAACCTCGGGGGCCGGTTCCAGGACCGAGTGCTGTTCGTGCGTCATCATCAGCCCCGCGGTGACACCGGGCGGGTGGTGGCGGGAGCGATCCAGGGGCGTCTCATGCGCCTACTCTGCACCAGCTCCCGCCACCGCGGGCGTCACCGCTTCAGGAGTCGTACCGACAGACCTTCCGCCGTGTGGACGGGTACGGCCCGCAGCGTGTCGGAGTTCAGCTCGACGCGGTCGAACTGGCCGCGCAGTACCGGGGCGCACAGGACGCGGACCGTGCTGCCCGCGGCCGGCGGCCTGTTCGCGTCGAGGCTCAGGGCCAGCGCGCTGCCCCGGCCGAGCACCGCACGGCGGGTGACCTCCAGGACCGGCTCCTGGCCCGACCGTAGCGTCACCTCCAGCGTCCCGGACTCCTGGGTGTATGTGCCGTGGACCTGCAGCGACTTGCCGAGCCTCAGCGTCCCGCCGGTCACCCGCACGTCGCCGTGGCCCAGCGCGTGCACCGAGCCGGCGACCAGCACACCCTCCGCCAGCACGGTGCCGCCCGTGTACCGGTTGTGGCCGGTCAGGGTCAGCGTGCCGCTGCCGCGCTTGGACAGGCCGCCGTCGCCGTCGATGTCGTTGCGCCAGCTGTCGGCCGCCTTGAAGCCGCCGGCCGCCGCGTCGAGCGTGACGCTCACGTCGGAGTCGAAGGCGCCGTAACCGTCCGCCGCGGCGAACAGGTTCAGCCGCCCCCACTGCTCGAAACCGTCCAGCAGGACATACCCCGAGGGCAGCGCGGTCGTCCGCAGCACCTCGCGGCGCTGGGCCGCGTCCAGGTACGGCAGCCGCGTCTCCAACAGCACCTCCGCGCCCTTCGGCACGCTCAGCGGCTCGTTGCGGCCGCGCCGGGTCAGCACGTACGTCAACCGGGGCCCAACGGCACGCTCGTTGGCGTCCCGGTCCGCGTACGGGTCGGAGCCGTCCGAGTGGGCGTACGTGTACAGCGTGTCGGCCGTCGTGCCGGTCTGCTGCCGGAAGTACGCCAGCGCCTGGGCCCGCGCCGCGGCCTTGAGGTCGGCGTTCGCCGGGTCGGCCAGCGCGGCGGCGGCCAGGGCGGTGGCCATGATGCGGCCGCCGAGGACGTCGACGGTGGAGTGCATGCCCGACATGATCCGGGTGTGGCTCAGCTCGAAGGCGCGGGTCACCAGCTCCTGGAACCGCTCGGGCACCGCGTACGCGAAGGCCAGCGCCGCCAGGTGGAAGGCGTTGGTGTGACCGCTGGGGAAGCCGCCGTCGTCGGTCGCGGACGTGCTGCGCTGCCGCAGCAGCTGCGTCACGACGACCACCTTGGAGTCGTACACCGGGTAGCCGAGCGCGTCCTTCGCGCCCGTGTCGACGACCTCGCTGTCCTCGTTCATGCGCCACGGACGCGGGTACTGGAAGGCGTACTTGCCGGGGTTGCCCGAGGCGAACGGCCCGCGCACGGTGTCGACCAGCTTGGCCACCTGCCCGAGCGCCGAGTCGTAGGAGCCCGCGCCGAGCGCGGAGCCGGCGGGGGCACCGGCCGGGACGGCGTCGCTGATCGTGGTGGCCGGAATGCCCTCGGGAGCGGCGGTGATCGAGGTGACCGCCTTGGCGCCCGTCCGGTACAGGTCGGCCAGCGGGCCGAGGCCCGCGATCATCGCGTAACTCTGGTGCTGGCGGTCGTAGACGAACGCCTCCTTCGCCTGCTCCTCGGTGCGCGCGGACGTGATCCGGGCGCAGTAGCGCATGTTGGCGCGCAGTACCTCGGGCATCAGCGGCGTGCCGGTGTTCCAGGCGTCGCCGGTCTTCCACACCTCGGCCATGCCGCCGAGGATCCGGACCACGGCGTTGGTCTCGGGCGTGAGGTTCGTCAGGACGTTCGTCTTGTAGTCGTCGACGAACGGGGCGAAGGACGTGGCCGCCTTGGCGTCCGTGGCGGCCAGCCAGGTGGCGAGCGTGGGCGCGGCCAGCACACCGGCCGAGGCACCCAGGGACGTCTTGAGGAACCCCCTGCGGTTCACGGCGCGTTCACGGACCGACGAAGGGGAGGGGTGCCCGGCTGGTGACGGCATGCGTCTGCCTCTCTTGAGTTCATCGGCCCTGCGGCCGGATAAGGAGATGGTGCGATCGGTGGCGGCTCGTGGTGCGGCAGCCGACGCGGAAGTCGAAAGCGCTGTTCCGAGCCGTACGAGCGAGGATCTACGGGCGAGTCGTGTCGGATCGGGGATGATCCGGCGGCCGTCGGCTGTCATACGAGTGAACGGGCCATCGCCACCGCCCCGTCGACCGGCGGCACCGTGAGGGGCCTCGGCCGGGCTCTCGGCACGCGCGCGGCCAGGGACGACACGAAGGCGTCATACAGGGCGGGTTGGGCGAGAACGGTGGTGCCCGCGACCACCACGTCGTCGACGGCGACCCCGCGTGCGGCGAGCCGTTCGACGAGCGCGGCCAGCGCGCGGCCGCCCTCGGTGATGACCGTTCGGGCGAGCGAAGAGCCCGCCTCGGCGGCGGCGAACAGCACGGGCGCGTGCCGGCCCCACTCGGCGGAGACGTCCCTGGCACTCTCCAGCGCCGCCCCGAGCGCCGGTACCTCGGTGACGTCGAACGCGGCGATGAGGCCCTTGGCCAGCTCGTCGGGTTCCTCGCCGCGGTCGTGCGCCGCCCACACGGCCCGCGCGGCCTCACGGACGAGACCGGCCGAGCCGCCCTCGTCGCCGAGCGCCGCGCCCCAGCCGCCGACCTGGACGGGGCTGCCGTCGTCGAGCCGGCCGACCGCGACCGAACCGGTGCCGGCCACCAGACCGACCCCACGGTCCAGACCCGCGGCGGGCACGAGGAGTTCGGCGTCGCCCGAGACCAGCGCGGGCGCGTCGAAGTGGAGTTGCAGAGCGGTGCGGATCTGGGCGCACTGCCGGGGTGTCTCGCAGGCGTGCCCGCCCACGGCGACGGCGGCCGGGCGTGCGCCCGCCGGCAGCGCCTCGGCGACCAGCGCCGCCAGCCAGCCGGCCGCGGCCACGGGGTCGTGCGGACGCCAGCCGCTGCTCGGCCGGACGTGATCGGCGACGGACCGCTCGCCCGCGAAGGCGCGCAGTTGCGTCTTGGTGCCGCCCACGTCGATGCCGACCACGAGAGGGCACGAGGGAGAGTCCTGCACGGATCCTCTTTCGTCGTTGCGCTTTGGCTGCGACGGTGGGCGAACCGTGCCTGGAGCAGGGGGAATTGGGGGAGTTGAAGAACTAGGGAAGCCCCGGGACGGGCCTCTGACGGACCACGGCAGGCGAGTACCGTGACGTTCGTTAGGAAGTTAGCTAACGAAGTACAGTGCGTGTCAATAGGCATCGCACACTCGACCACCCAAGGGCCCGTCCGGCCGCCGGGGTGGGGAAATCCGCGACGCCAGGGCATCCCATCGCCGCGTCCCGCGAAGACGATCGACCCGGGAGCGCGGCCTTGACCTGTGTGGGAGAACTGTGGAACACGACGTGGCGAAAGCCCCTCGTCTGACGGAGAGCGCGAGCGCGGTGTTCGCCGTGCTGGCCGGGGCGGGCAGCGCGACCCGGCCGCAGCTCGCGAGCCTGGCGGGCCTGTCCAAGCCGACGGTGTCCTCCGCCGTGGCGGAACTGGAGGGCGCCCGCCTCGCGGCCTGCTCCGGCACCTCATCCAGCGGCACGGGCCGCAGCGCCGCCGTGTACGGCCTCGGTCCCGCGGCCGGGGCCGTGCTCGCCGTCGACCTCGGCCCCGCCCTCACCCGGGTGCGCGGCTGCGCCCTGGACGGCACCCTGCTCGCCCAGGCCACCGGCTCCCGGGACGAGGCCGCCGACGTCGTGCGCGAAGCCCTCTTCGCGCTGCCCGCCGACGCCCCGCTGCGCACGGTCGTCGTCGCCGTCGGAGACGTCACCGCGCCGGAGAAGGAGGGCGCCCGAGTGCGCCCCGCGACCGCCAAGGCGGGCCCCGTCTTCGACGCGATGGCCGTCGCGCTGCCCCCGGGCGTGCCCGTCCACCTCGAGAACAACGTCAACTGCGCCGCGCTCGCCGAACTCCACGAGGGCGCCGCCCGCGGCCACCCCACCTTCGGCTATCTGCGGATCGGGGTGGGCATCGGCCTCGGCATCGTGGTCGGCGGTCAGGTGCTGCGCGGAGCCAACGGCGCCGCCGGTGAGCTGGCCCGGCTGCCCTATCCCTGGGACGAGGGCCGCGTGCCCCGCCAGGAGGCCCTGGAGGAGTACATCGGAGCCCGTTCGCTGCTGCGGCGGGCCGCCGAGGCCTGGCACGAAGCCGACGGGCCGTGCCCCCGCACCGCCGAGCAGCTCTTCACCCTCGCCGCCGAGGGCCGGGCCCCGGCCCGCGACGTCGTCGGCCGGCATGCCACGGACGTGGGCCGCCTCGCCGCCGCCGTGACCGCCGTGCTGGACCCAGGACTGATCGTCCTGGGCGGCAGCACCGGCGCGGACCCGCAGCTCCTGCCCGGTGTACGTGCCGAACTGGCACGGCTGAGCTGGCCCACCGAAGTGGTCAGCAGCACCGTCGGGGATCTCGGCACGGTCGTGGGCGCCTCCAGGCTCGCGGTCGCCCGGGGAGTCCAAACCGTGACCGAGGCGGCGGGGGCGAAGGATTGACGGCCTCCGACTCGATCTGCCAATGTCCGGACAAGCGCTTTCTAAGTCGGCCGGGACGCCGACTCCGGGTGAGCCTCCCGCCCGTACGCGAAGTACGGCAGCCGCACGAGGGCGTGCTTGTGCGACGCCGGCCGTCATGGCCGGGGACCCCACCCGTCAAGGCGACGCGGCCGGGCGAGGCCGTGCCCCCGGAAAGCCCAATTTCCTGCAAGATGCACCCGTGCCGCCTCGGCTGGCGCCGTGCTTCCTTCGCTACGACGAAAAGGGATCGAACATGACCAGTGTGGGTGTGCGGCGCTCCCGCCGACTCGGCCGCGGCGGCATACGCCGCCTGGTTCCCCTCGCTGCCGTCGCCACGGCAGGTGCCCTGCTGCTCTCGGCCTGCGGGTCGGATTCCGGCTCGGGCGGGACCTCCAAGTCCCTGACGTTCTGGATCTCCACGGTTCCGGGGCAGGACGCGGGCTGGAAGAAGATGGTGGCGCAGTACAAGAAGGAAACCGGCGTCAACGTCAAGCTCGTCAACATCCCCTACGACGGCTACACGACGAAGCTGCACAACGCCGCGCAGGCGAACTCTCTGCCCGACGTGGCGGCCGTGCCGGCGCTGGACCCGATCTGGTCGAGCAAGCTGATCGACCTCAGCTCCATCGCCAACAACAAGAGCAACAACATCAACGCCAACTTCCTCGCCAAGGACTCGTCCGGGAAGGTGCTGTCCATCCCCTCGGACGTCACCGCGTCGGGCCTGTTCATCAACGAGACGCTGTTCAAGAAGGCCGGCGTCTCCGTCCCGGCCTCGCCGTCGAAGACCTGGACCTGGACCGACTTCATCGCCGCGGCGAACAAGGTCCGCGAGAAGACGGGCGCCAAGTACTCCCTGACCTTCGACCAGTCGCCGTCCCGGCTCCGCGCCATGGTGTACGAGATGGGCGGGAAGTACGTCCACGCGGACTCCTCCGGCAAGTTCTCGGTGGACGCGGCGACCAAGAAGGCCGTGAACTACTTCGTCGGACTGAACGACGACAAGACCATGCCGAAGTCGGTGTGGACCAGCGGCGCCGACCCGTCGGCCATGTTCCAGAGCGGTGACGTGGTCGCCTACTGGTCCGGTGTGTGGCAGGTTCCCGCCTTCGCGGAGAGCATCAAGAAGTTCGACTGGGCGAGCGTCCCGACTCCCGCCGAGCCGGTGCAGGCCAGCGATGTCAACAGCGGCGGCATGACGGTGGGCTTCAACAACAACGGCGACGCGGCCACCGCCGCGACGAAGTTCCTGTCCTGGCTGTACGAGCCGGCCCACTACCAGGCGCTGTGCGAGGCGTCCGGGTTCCTGCCGGTCGAGAGTGGCCTGAACCCGAAGTACCCCTTCAAGTCCGAGGCGGCGCAGGCGGCGTTCAAGCTGTACAACGAGTCGATCCCGCTCTACGCCCCGATCTCCGGGTACTTCAACACCGCGCAGACGAACTGGGTGCTGAAGGGCAAGAGCCTCACCGAGGACCCGACCAAGACGGAGCTCGGCAAGGCGATCAACGGCCAGCAGTCGGCCGACAAGGCCCTGGAGAACATCGTGTCCGGCTACAACCAGCAGGTCGGCGGCGGATCGTAGGCCACAGGGCCGGGGGGGGGGGGGGGGGGGGGGGGGGGGGGGGCGGGCGGGGGGGCGGCGGGGGGGGGGGGGGGGGGGGGGGGGGGGGGGGGGGGGGGGGGGGGGGGGGGGACCTCGCCCGCCCCCCCCGCCCCCCGCCCCCCCGCCCCCCCGGGCCCCCCCCCCCCCCCCCCCCCCCCCCCCCCCCCCCCCCCCCCCCCCCCCCCCCCCCCCCCCCGGCCCTGGGTGCCCGCGTGATGCCGGGCTCATGGCGTGAGCCCGCAGCAATCCATTCCACCAGCACGGAGTCAGGAAGATGACAAAACGCGCCTCGGACGTGTCCGTGAGCCCGCCCAGGAGACGCAACAAGTACATCGTCGCGCCGCTCGTCCTCATCACGGCCAATGTCGTGCTCTTCGCGCTGTTCTTCGTCTGGCCGGCGGTGATCGGGCTCGTCTACTCCTTCACGAACTACACGGGTGTGGGGGCGTTCCAGTTCATCGGACTGGACAACTACCACAACCTCTTCGGGGACTCCACCTTCTACGACGCGCTGACCCGGACGCTGCTGTACGCCGTGCTCTTCGTTCCGCTGAACTTCGCGGTCTCGCTGCTCGCCGCCAACCTGGTGGTGAGCAAGCACGCCAAGGGCGCGTCGGTCGCCCGCGTCATCTTCTTCATCCCGTGGCTTCTGTCGCCCATCGTCGTGGGTGTCCTGTGGCGGTGGCTGTTCGGTGAGAACTTCGGACTGGTCAACTACGTCATCGAGAAGCTCGGCGGAAGTGCCGTTCCCTGGCAGTCGAACGCGGACCTGTCGTTGATGGTGGTGGTAATGGCGGCATCCTGGGCCTGGACGGGCTTCTCGATGCTGCTGTTCATCGCGGCGATCAAGAACGTACCGGTGTCGTACTACGAGGCGGCCTCGCTCGACGGCGCCGGCCCATGGCGCCAGTTCATCAGCATCACGCTGCCGAGCATCGCGCCCACCTCGTTCATCGTCATCCTGCTCAACACGATCAACGCGATGAAGGAATACCCGGTGTTCGTCGCCCTCAACAACGGCGGACCCGGAACGTCGAACAACCTGATGGTCCAGTACATCTATGAGACCGGCTTCAAACGGGGCCAGATCGGCTACGCGAGCGCCGCGTCATTCGTGCTCATGCTCATCCTGATGGCCGTCGCGATCATCCAGCTGATCGTCAACCGGCGGGTGGAGAACCGATGACAACCACAGACATCCCACGCCCGGTCGACGCCGATCCCGGACGGGCCGTCTCCAAGAAGCGGCCCCGCAGTGCGGGCACCGGTGGGCTCCGGCGGGCGGTGCCCGCGACGACACTGCTGTGGATCCTGGCGTGCCTGTACGGATTGCCGGTGCTGTGGTTCATCCTCAGCTCCCTCAAGCCGGCCTCGGATCTGTTCTCCTATCCGCTGACGCTGGTTCCGCACAACCCCACCCTGTCGGGTTTCAAGGCAGCGTGGGACAGTGCCAACTTCTCCCAGTACTTCATCAACACGGCCATCGTGTGCGTGATCACGACGATCCTCACGGTGGGTGTCAGCTGCTGTACCGGGTACGCGCTGGCCAAGTACGACAACAAGTGGCTCAAGGTCTTCTTCATCTGCATCCTGGCCACCACGATGCTGCCGTCCGAGGTCATGCTCGCCCCGGAGTTCCTGGTGGTCCGCAACCTCGGCCTCTACAACTCGTTCGCCGGCATCATCCTCCCGGCCGTGCTCACCGCGACCGGATGCTTCATGTTCCGCCAGTTCTTCCTGACGGTTCCCGACGAACTCGTGGAAGCCGCACGCATCGACGGCGCCCGCGAACTGTCGATCTTCCTGCGGATCATGGTGCCGCTCTCCCGGCCCATCATGCTGACCCTCGCCATCCTGTCCTTCCAGTGGCGGTGGAACGACTACATCTGGCCGCTTCTGATGCTGAACGACCCCAACAAGTTCACCGTGCAGATCGGCATCCAGAGCATCGTCGGCGCGCAGAACATCAACTGGTCGGTACTGCTCGGCGCATCGGTCATCTCCATGATCCCTCTGATCGCCATCTTCCTGGTCTTCCAGCGCTACGTCATGAGCGCCGACATCAACGCCGGACTGAAGGACTGACCGTGCCCACCCCGCTCGACCACGAGTTCGTCCGCGCGGTGGCCGCCGCCGCCGACCGGCTGGCCGCCCCGCTGGCGGCAGGCCCCGACGAGGAACCCGCCGGTGTGCCGCACCGCGGCCTGGCCCGCCGGGTGAAGACCCTGGTCGCGGCATACCGTTCCCCGGACTCGGCACTGCACGGCAGCAGGCAGGCCATCGCCGCCACGATGACCCACCTCCGCGCCCTGCGGGCCGCGCAGACTACCACCGGCCTCTTCGCCGGCGGCGACAACGTGCAGTCACCGCCGGACTCCGCGTTCACCGTCAACGACGTGTGCGACGCGCACGTTCTCGCCGCCGGCGCGGGGCCGGAACTGCGCGACGTCACGGCCGCGCTCGCCGAGATCGCCGGCGCCGCCTTGGGCAGTCTCCTGACCGGTGGGGTGCACACCCCCAACCATCGCTGGGAGCTGTGCGCGGCGCTGGCCCGGCTCCACCGGTCGTTCCCCGACGACCGGCTGCTCGACCGCATCGAGGCGTGGCTCGCCGAGGGCGTCGACATCGACGCGGAGGGCCTGTACTCGGAACGGAGCGCCAACTACGCGGCCCACGTGTCCAACCCTTCGCTGCTCCTGCTGGCCGACGTGCTCGGCAGAGCCGACCTCGTGGACGCCGTCGAACGCAATCTCGCCACGACCTTGGACCTCATCAGGCCGGACGGCACAGTGGAGACCGTCCACTCGCGACGGCAGGACCAGAACCACCCGTTCCCGCTGGCGCCCTACCTGCCGCACTACCGGCTGCTCGCGATCCGTACCGGCCGGGGCGACTTCAGCCGGGCGGCGCGGCTGGCGGCCGCCGGCGGCATCGACGACCCCGACCTGCTCGCCGAGACCCTCCTCACCCCGGACCTGTGCCGCGCCATGCCGGACCCGGCCGCGGAGACACTTCCGCGCGACCGGTACCTCACCACCGCACGCCTCGCCGCACGCGCCTCGGCCGATGTGCACACGGTGGTGTACGGCGGATCCGACGTCCCTGAGCACCGGCGCATCCGCTCGGGTCTCGCCTGCAACCCCACCTTCCTGCGCCTGTTCGCCGGCGACGCCGTCCTCGACGCGGTCCGCCTCTCACGGGGATTCTTCGACCTGGGCCCGTTCCGCGCCGCCGGCATGCAACAGCTCGCCGACAACCGGTACCAGCTCACCGAAACCCTCACGGCCGCCTACTACCAGCCGCTCCCGCCGGACCGGCGACGGGACGACGGCGCCTACCGAATGGCGGACGAGGGACGCTTCTCGGCCGCGATGGCCTTCCCGGACCGGCCTCGGGACGAGGTCTCGCACACGACCCGAGTCGAGGTGGACCTGAGGGAGGACGGTGCCGACCTGCGGATCGACATCAGCGGACCACGGGTCCCCTGGGCCCTCGAACTGACCTTCCGGCCGGGCGGCGTGCCAGAGGGCGCCGTACCGATCGGCGACGGACGCTGGTGCCTGACGACCGGGCTGATGACCTACCGGGTCGGCGACGACGAGATCCAGGTCGAGGCCGACGTCGAGGCAGGCGAACCGCTCGCCGGGCCGGACCGGAGCGACGTACTACGCTACGACCCGGGTCAGGACTACACCGTGGTGGGCGGCACCGATGCGACGACCGGGAACCGCGTCTACATCGGTGGACTCGGCCCGCACACACTGACCGTCGCACTGCACGCCCGCCGGCCCGCACCTGTCGTGTGACCCCGCTGGCCCGGCTCACGCCGGAGGGCGACCTCGCACACCCCGACTGCGTGGACGACATCGGCGACGCCTCGCTCGGGATCACCTCGCTGTTGGCGCTCGCCCGGCAGGGCAGCAAGGACCCGCGCCTGCCGGAGGCGGTGCACCGCGGCCTCGCCTTCCACCTGAACGAGCGGATGATGGGGAAGCGGCGGCCGTCCTCGTCGTCGGGGTCCATGGCCTCGTGCGGGAGCCCCTCCCGCTCACCCGCCGGCGTCCGCTCCAACTGTCCCCGGTCCACCGCCGGCACGGTGATGTCCAGCCCCGTCCGGCCACCCCACGACGCCCCGCACCACCAGGTCGGCCCGCTCCCGCGTCGCGGCGACCAGCCCGGCGTTGTCCTGGTCGGAACCCAGTACCCACGCCACCGCCTCCTCGTGGCCCTTGCCGAACTCCTCGTGCCGGGCGACCAGCCGCCGCAGGCGCTCCTCCTCGTCGATCTCGCAGAACCACACCTCGTCCAGCTCGGCCCGGACGCGCGCCCACGCGCCCGTGTCCAGCAGCAGGTAGTTCCCCTCCGTCACGACCAGCCGGGCGGACGGCGGCACCGGGATCGCCCCCGCGACCGGCTGCTCCAGCACCCGTTCGAAGCCGGGCGCGTACACGACCTCGCCGTACGACTCCTGGGAGCGCAGTCGCCGCAGCAGCGCCGCGTACCCCGCCGCGTCGAAGGTGTCGGGCGCACCCTTGCGGTCGCGTCGGCCGAGCCGGACGAGTTCGACGTCGGCGAGGTGGAAGCCGTCCATGGGGACGTGCGCCACCCACGGGTCACCGTCGGCGTTGAGCGCCCGTACAAGGCGTTCGGCGAGTGTCGTCTTGCCCGCGCCGGGGCTGCCCGCGATGCCGAGGAGTGCACGGCGGCCGTGGCGGGTGAGGGCGTGGGCTCGGCGGAGGAGGTCGTCGAAGGTCAGCGGCACGTATGCGAGTGTGTCACCCGACCTCGGGTCGATGACTTCAGGTCGGCAGTGCAGTCTGGTTCCCAGGGGAGTTAGGGAGCCGACTCGATGTCCGACGACCAGGCGCAGATCCGCACTCTGATCACCAACTGGGCCGAAGCCGTCCACCGGGGCGACCTCGACGGCGTCCTCGCCGACCACGCCGAGGACCTCGTGATGTTCGACGTGCCGCCGCCCGACGAAGGCATCCACGGCCTGGCCGCCTACCGTGCGATCTGGCCGCCGTTCTTCGCATGGCAGGCCCAGGGCGCCTGCTTCGACATCGTGACCCTCGATGTCACGGCCGGCACCGACGTCGCCTACGCGCACGCCCTGCTGCGGTGCGGCTCACCCGAGGAACTCGCCGAACACCCCACACTGCGCCTCAGACTGACCTTCGGCCTGCGCAAAGAACGGGGCCGCTGGCTGGTCGCCCACGAGCACCACTCGTTCCCGCACGACTGAGCCCGGCGCGCGTCAGGTCGTAAGACGCGCGTCGGGCCGTAGGAGTCTGTCGTGAAGTGCTCCTTGTGTGGCGTGCGCCACCCACTGGAAGCGGTCTGGCGGGGAACCGTGTCCTGTATGACGGAGCTCGGACTACCCGAAGACATCCTGGCCTGCCTCTTCGACCTCGACGGTGTGGTCACGAAGACGGCCGTCGTGCACGCGGCGGCCTGGAAGGAGATGTTCGACGCGTTCCTGCGCGAACGCGAGGGCGAGCATTTCCGGCCGTTCAGCGATGCCGACTACGACGAGTACGTCGACGGCCGCCCCCGCGCCGACGGTGTCCGCACCTTCCTCGCCTCCCGCGGCATCGAACTGCCCGAAGGCGACCCCGGCGACCTGCCGGACACCCCGACGGTGCACGGCCTGGGCAACCGCAAGAACGACCTGGTGCTGGAGAAGATCCGCACCGACGGCGTCGAGGCCTACGACGGCACGCTGCGCTACCTCGAAGCGGTCCGCGCGCGCGGCCTGCGTACCGCGATCGTCTCCTCCAGCGCCAACTGCCGTGACGTCCTGCGCGCCATCGACGCCGAGTCCCTGTTCGACGTTCGCGTCGACGGCGTGGTGGCCGCCGAGCGGAAGCTGCCGGGCAAGCCGCACCCCGACACCTTCCTCGCCGCCGCACACGACCTGGGCGTCGATCCCTCGCGCTGCGCCGTCTTCGAGGACGCCCTGGCCGGCATGGACGCGGGCCGCTCCGGCCACTTCGGGTACGTCGTCGGCGTCGACCGGGTCGGACAGACCGACGCCCTGTACGCGCACGGCGCGAACGTCGTCGTGAAGGACCTGGCAGAACTGGGAGGCAAGGCGTGATCAGCCACAGGGCGTACACCGTCGAACCCTGGGCCGTGCGCGAGACCGACCTGGGCCTCGACGTCCTCGCCCAGAGCGAGTCCGTGTTCGCGCTGTCCAACGGCCATGTCGGCTGGCGTGGCAACCTCGACGAGGGCGAACCGCACGGCCTGCCCGGCTCCTACCTCAACGGCGTGCACGAACTGCACCCACTGCCCTACGCCGAGGCAGGCTACGGCTATCCGGAGTCCGGCCAGACCGTCATCAACGTCACCAACGGCAAGGTGCTGCGGCTGCTGGTCGACGACGAGCCGTTCGACCTGCGCTACGGCCGGCTCGTCGCCCACGAACGCACCCTGGACCTGCGCAGGGGAGTCCTCGAGCGGACCTGCGAGTGGATCTCGCCGGCCGGCTCCCGGGTACGGGTGCGCTCGACGCGGCTCGTCTCCCTGACCCAGCGGGCGATCGCGGCCGTGGCGTACGAGGTGGAACCCGTCGACTGCCGGACCCGCGTGGTGATCCAGTCGGAACTCGTCGCCAACGAGAGCCTGCCCGACCCGGACGGCGACCCGCGCGCCGCCCGGGCCCTGAAGTCACCCCTGGAACCGGAGGAGGACTTCGCCTCCGGCCTCAGGCAGCGCCTCGTGCACCGCACCCGCCGCAGCGGCCTCCGGGTCGCCGTCGCCGCCGACCACGTCATCGACGGGCCCGAGCGGACCACGACCAGCAGCGAGAGCAACGTGGACGTGTCCCGGCTGACGGTCACCTCCGTCCTGGAACCCGGCCGGCGCCTGCGGGTGGAGAAGCTCGTCGCGCACGGCTGGTCGAGCGCCCGCTCCCGGCCCGCGATGAGCGACCAGGTCGAGGCCGCGCTCGCGGCGGCCGGGCACAGCGGCTGGCAGGGCCTGCTGGAGGAACAGCGGGCGTACCTCGACGACTTCTGGGCCCGCGCCGACGTCGAGGTCGACGGCGACGAGGAGATCCAGCAGGCGGTCCGCTTCGCCCTGTTCCACGTCCTGCAGGCCGGTGCCCGCGCCGAACAACGGGCCATCCCCGCCAAGGGGTTGACCGGCTCCGGCTATGACGGCCACGCTTTCTGGGACACCGAGACCTTCGTTCTGCCCCTGCTCACCTACACCGCACCCGACTCCGTCGCCGAGGCGCTGCGCTGGCGGCAGAACACTCTGCCCGCCGCCCGCGAGCGCGCCCAGCAACTCGGCCTGAACGGTGCCGCGTTCCCCTGGCGGACCATCGAGGGCTCGGAAGGGTCCGCGTACTGGCCCGCCGGCACCGCCGCCTTCCACGTCAACGCCGCCATAGCCGACGCCGTCGTGCGCTACACGGCGGCCACCGGCGACACCCACTTCGAACGCGACACCGGCATCGAACTCCTCGTGGAGACCGCCCGCCTGTGGCGCTCGCTCGGCCACCACGACCACCACGGCGTCTTCCACATCGATGGTGTCACGGGCCCCGACGAGTACAGCGCGGTCGCCGACGACAACCTGTACACCAACCTGATGGCCCGGGCGAACCTCCTGGCCGCCGCCGACGCCTGCGGGCGCCACCCGGACGAGGCCGCCCGGCTCGGCGTCGACGACGAGGAGAGCGCCGCCTGGCGGGACGCCGCCGAGGCCGTCCACATCCCCTACAACGACGAACTCGGCGTCCACGAACAGCACGCCGGCTTCACCCGCTACCAGCGCTGGGACTTCGCCGGCACCCGCCCCGACCAGTACCCGCTGCTGCTGCACTTCCCCTACTTCGACCTCTACCGCAAACAGGTCGTCAAACAGGCCGACCTGGTCCTGGCGATGTACCTGTGCAGCGGCTGGTTCGAGGAGTTCCACGACGAGGAGCAGATCGCCCGCAACTTCGCCTACTACGAGCCGCTGACCGTACGGGACTCCTCGCTCTCGGCGTGTGTCCAGGCCGTCGTCGCCGCCCAGTCCGGGCATCTCGACCTGGCCTACGCCTACACGGCCGAGGCGGCGCTCATGGACCTCGCCGACCTGGAGCAGAACACCCGCGACGGACTGCACATCGCCTCCCTCGCCGGTACCTGGACAGCCCTGGTCGCCGGATTCGGCGGCCTTCGCCGCGACGGGCGCTCACTCCGGTTCACGCCACGCCTGCCCGACAGGTTCAGCCGCCTCGCCTTCACCGTCCAGCTCCTGGGGCGCCGCCTGCGCGTGGAGATCGGCCCGGACAAGGCCACGTACACCCTGCTCTCCGGCGCCCCTCTGACGATCCGCCACCACGGCGACCTGCTGACCGTGAACGGCGACGGCCCCGTGGTCCGCCCCGTACCGCCCCAGAACCCGCGCCCGGCACCCGACCAGCCCCCGCACCGCAGCCCCGACGTCCGCTGACTAAGCGGGAGTCCAGTCGGCGACCAGGTCCAGCAGGCCCGGGAACCGGGCCTGCAGGTCCTCGACGCGTACATGGCTGCGCCGCTCGAGGCCGTACTGCCTCTGCCTGATCAGCCCGGCCTCCCGCAGCGCGCGGAAGTGGTGCGTCAAAGAGGACTTGGGCCGGTCAAGACCGAGCCAGCCGCAGGGATGGTCGTACGCCTGTGCGTCCAGCAGCAGCGTCCGGACGATCCCCATCCGCAGCGGGTCGCTCAGCGCACCCATGACCACCTCCAACCGCAGTTCCTCACGGGTCGGTTCGGGCAGCGGGGCGGGCAGGTCGGCGGGGGCCGGGAACGGTCCGGCGAAACGGTGGGCCCTGGTGGCCGACGCCATCTCCATCACCTCGTGGGTTCGGTACGAGCCTCAGTACGAGTTGAATCGTACAGCCGTATGTGTTCGACTTCGCTCGTACCAGTAGTTCGACTTTTCTCGTACTGCTCCCGGAGGAGTGCTCATGCGTGCCACCCGTTACGCCGTCCCGTCCGCAGACGCGGCGCGTCCTCCCGGTCCGCCGCGGCGCGCGGTGTGGCTGGCCGCCTGGCCGGTGACCGCGGTGTTCGTGCTGTCCAACACGGCCACCCCGCTGTACGTGGTGTGGCGGGACCGGCTCGGCTTCTCGGCCGGGATGCTGACCCTCGTCTTCGCCGGATACATCGTCGGTCTGCTCGCGGCGCTGCTGGTGGCGGGCGTGGTCTCGGACCGGGTCGGGCGCAAGCCGGTGCTGCTGCCCGCACTGGCCCTGGGGGTCGTGGCGAGCGTGCTGTTCGCCACTGCCGGGTCCGTGCTCGCGCTGGTGGTGGCGCGGCTGCTGAGCGGGGTCGCGGTGGGGGCGGTGGTCTCGGCGGGCATGGCGGCGGTCGCCGACGTCGCAGGGCCGCGGCGCAGGCGCTTCGCCGCGCTGCTCGCGTCGACCGCGATGGTCCTGGGAGCCGGCACCGGCCCGCTGCTCGCGGGCGTCCTCTCCGAGACCCTTCCCGGGGCGACGGTCACCGTGTTCCTGCTGGAGATCGTCCTGCTCGCGCTCGCCGTCCTGGTGGTGTGGCGGATGCCGCTCGACCCTCCGGCCGGGCCGCGCGCGGGGGCGTGGATCCGGGTGCCCTCCGTGCCGCCCGTGCATCGCCCCCGACTCCTCATGGGCATCGCGGTGTTCGCGCCCGGCATCACCTCCACGTCGTTCGTCCTGTCCCTGGGGCCGTCCCTGCTCGCCGACGTGCTCGACACGACGAGCCGGATCGTCGCCGGCGCGACCGCGTTCGTCATGTTCACCGCCGCCACGGCCGTCCAGTTCGCCGTCCGCCGGCTGCCGGTGCGCACGATCCTGCTGACGGGCGCGGCCTCGGTCGTCGTGGCGATGGCGCTCCTGGCGGCGGCCGTCCGCCTCTCCTCGGCGCCCCTGCTGGGTGCCGCCGCGATCCTGGCCGGCGGTGGCCAGGGACTCGGGCAACTCGGCGGCCTGACCCTCATCGGCTCGCACGTCCCCACCGACCGCCTCGCGGAGGCCAACGCGGCCCTGAATGTCGGCGGGTACGTCCCCGCCGGTGTGCTGCCCGTCGCGGTCGGCTACCTCAGCGACGCGGTGGGGCTGTCCGCGGCGACGACCGCGTTCGCCGCGACCCTCGCCGCCGCGGGCCTGGCGGGCGCGGTGTTCGTGGCCCGCGGGACGGCCGACTGACCCGCGGGGCTTCAGCCAGGCCTCAGGCACCTGGCCGAACTCCACCCTGCACGCCAGTCCGAAGCGGGTTAGTTTGTCCATGCTTTCCGAGCTTCGTCTCATAAGCCCTACGACATGCAGGGGTGAGGGGTGGACGATGGCCCACGGCACGAACGCCATGCTGCCGGGTATGCGACGCGGCGAACCGGCGCCCGTACCGGGCACGTCCTGGCACACGCGCGGCGAGTGGCTGCTCGCGGCCGTGGCCGGCGCCTTCACGCTCGCCCAACTGGTCCTCGTACGACCGGGCATGGGCCTCGGCTGGGACGAGACGGTGTATGTCAGCCAGGTCGGCACCCAGGCCCCGGCGGCCTTCTTCAGCGCACCGCGTGCCCGGGGCGTCTCCCTGCTGGTCGCGCCGATCGCGTCCTGGTCGACCTCCACCGAACTGCTCCGCGTCTACCTCGCCCTCCTCTCCGGCCTCGGCCTCCACCTGGCCCTGCGCGTGTGGCGCGGCCTGTTCCCGACCCGGGTCCTGGCCCTGGGCGGCGCGCTCTTCGCCTCCTTGTGGATCACGCTCTTCTACGGCCCGCAGGCCATGCCCAACTACTGGGTCGCGGTCGGCGCCCTGGTCTGCGTCGGCTGCGTCCTGCGCGCCCGCGCCGACCGCCGCGACCGGGCGGCCCTGTGGGGTGTCGCGGCGGGCGCCACGCTCATGGCGTGGATGCGGCCCGCCGACGCCGTGTGGGTCGCGCTGCCACTGCTCGCCCTGGTGCTGACGGCCCGCCGGTGGCGGCTCGCGGTCGCGCTCCTCGGCGGGCTCGTCGCCGGCGCGGGGGAGTGGGTGATCGAGGCGTACGTCGGCTACGGCGGCCTGGGCCGGCGGCTGTCCGAGGCCTCCGACATCCAGGGCGGACTCGGCCTGCACTTCGCCGTCGACGACCAACTGCGCAGCCTGGTCGGGCGGACCCTGTGCCGCCCGTGCACCGGACCGATGCCCAACCCGGCGGTCATGGCCTGGTGGTTCGTCCTGCCCCTGCTCGCCGCCGTCGCACTGGTGGTCGCGGTACGGGCCCGGCGCACCGCGCCCACCCTGCTGCCGCTGGCCTGCGCCACGACGGCCGCCGTGCCCTACCTGTTCATGATCGGGTACGCGGCTCCCCGCTTCCTGCTGCCCGCCTACGCACTGCTCGCGATCCCGGTCGCCGACGCCCTGTTCCACCTGGTCACCACGCCGGCCGTCCGGTGGCGTCCGGTGGCGGCGGCCCTGCTGGCGGTCGGTCTGGCCGGGCATCTGGCGGTGCAGTACGTCGTCCTGGGTCACACGGTGGACCGCACCACCGCCGACCGCCGCGACTGGGCCCGTACCGCCGCCGACCTGCACCGGCTGGGCGTCCGCCCGCCCTGCCTGCTCACGGGCCTCGAGGCCATCCCCGTCGGCTACTACACCGGCTGCTCCTCGGCTGCGACCGGCGGTCCCAACGCCAACAGCACCCGGGCGGACATCCTGCGCACCGCCCGCCGCATGCCGACGGCCGTCCTCACCCGGCCCGGCGCCGCGCCGCCCTCGTACGCCCGCGGCTGGGAGAGGCACCGGTTGGCGGGACTGGACGCGCGCCTCGCGCCGACGCCGGAACGCCAGGACGGGCCCGCGTGACGTCCGAGCAGGTCGTCGACGGTGGAGCGCCGGGGCGGGCCCGTGTGCCGTCCGAGCCGGTCGTGGAGGCCGGGGTGCCGGGGCGGGTCGGCGTAGCGTCCGAGGGCATCGCCGTCACGCCTGCCCGAAGACGTGCCTACTGGCACACCGTCCTCGCCCTCGGCGTCCTGGTGACCGCCGTCTGGCTGGCCCGGCGCCACTGGCCCCTGCTGGAGACCGGCGCCCTCCGGCTCGCCGTGGCCGACCAGGGCTGGCTGCTGGTCGGTGCCACGGCCGCGGCTGCGACCTGGCTGTGCTCGGCGCTCGCCCAACAGGGCGCCGTGACCCGGCGGTTGCCTCCGGGGCGACTCGCGGCCACCCAGTTCGCCGCCTCCGCCGCCAACCACGTGCTGCCCGCCGGGCTCGGCGCGGGCGCGGTGAACCTGCGCTTCCTCATGCGCTGCGGAATGCCGGCCGGCCGCTCGGCGACCGCGGTCGCGGTCAAGGCCACGGCCGGCGGGATCGCGCGGGGTGCCCTGATCGCCGTACTCGCCGGCGCCTGCCCGGGCGTCCTGCGGATCCCACCCGGCTGGGGCGGCTGGGCGGCCCTTGTCGGCGCGGCGCTCGGCGGCACCGTCCTGCTGGGCGTCCGGCTGTGGCCCCGCTGCCGGCACGCCCTCGGTCTGGTGCTGGCGGACATCAGGGCCGTCCACGCGCGACCGCGGCGGGCGGCGGCCCTGTGGGGCGGCTCGCTGGCGTTCGCCCTGATGCACGCCGTCGTGCTGATCGCCGTCACCCGGGCCGTCGGGCTGCCGCTGGACCCGCCACTGGTCGCCCTGCTGTACCTCACCGCGAGCTGCGCCGCCGCCCTGCTGCCCACCCCGGGCGGCCTCGGCTCCCTCGACGCCGCGCTCGGCCTCGCCCTCGCCGCCGCCGGAGCCCCGGCCGCCGCCGCTGCCTCCGCCGTGCTCGGCTACCGCCTCCTGACCGTGTGGCTCCCGCTGGTCCCGGGCCTGCTGGTGCTCGGGATCCTGATCCGCCGCAAGGCGCTGTGACCGACCGGCGTTTCCCGTCCGCCCGCATCTGGTAGGAGTCCGGTTGTCGGTCCGCAGACGAGGGGGAATGCCATGACGTGGGACGAGAACGGCGGGCGGTTAGGAGATGAGTTCTTCACCCCGGGGACGTCGTCCTTCGCCGAGTTCCTGGCCGCGCACCGCCCGGAGCTCCTCAGCACCCGCCGCGTTCTGCCGGACGGCGTGGTCGCCGCACCCGACCAGGTGCCGCACGGCACCACCGTGCTCGCCGTCGCCTACCGCGACGGCGTGCTGATCGCCGGCGACCGCAGGGCCACCATGGGCAACCTCATCGCCCAGCGCGACCTGGAGAAGGTGCATCCCGCGGACGACTACACGGCGGTCGCCTTCGCCGGCACCGTCGGCCTCGCGGTGGACATGGTGAAGCTGTACCAGGTCGAGCTGACGCACTTCGAGAAGATCGAGGGCACCGCGATGACCCTCAACGCCAAGGCCCGCCGCCTGGCCGGCATGATCCGGCAGAACCTCGGCCAGGCCATGCAGGGCCTGGCCGTCGTACCGCTCCTCACCGGCTACGACCCCTTGGCCCCCGAGGGCGAGCGGGGCCGCATCTTCGGCTTCGACGTCGCCGGCGGCCTGTACGAGAAGACCGACTTCCACGCCGAGGGGTCCGGATCGCCCTACGCCCGGGGCGCGTTGAAGAAGCTGTTCCACAAGGGAATGGACCGGCGCGAGGCCGCCCTGGCCGCGCTCCAGGCGCTGTACGACGCCGCCGAGGACGACTCCGCGACCGGCGGCCCCGACATCAACCGCCGGATCTTCCCCATCGTGTCGGTCATCACCGAGGACGGCTTCGAGCGGCTGAGTGAACCGGAGACCGAGGAACTGAGCCGCGAGATGGTCGAGCAGCGCCGCGGCAGGCCGGATGGACCGAACGCCAGGCCGTGACGCGCACCTTGCTGACCGGGCGCTTTCCCCACTCGTGGTGAAGACCTGTCACGGGCTTTACTGCACATCACTTGCAGCTGCTGGAGGATGGCACGAGGCTGCTGGACGCGGCCGTACACCGAAAGAAAGATCCTCCCCCCGATGACGGCCGCCCCTGACTCCACTCCGCCCCTCCTCCCCGCCACCGCCCCCGAGAGGGGCTCGGCCCGGCACCGGGTCCGCGGCTCCATGACGCGGCAGGAGTGGATCAGGGTGGGCGGGATGGCCGCAGCGGTCGTGGCGCTGCATGTCATCGGCTGGTTCACGCTGGTCGCGATCGTCGCGCCGCACCACTACGGCATCGGTGAGAAGTCTTTCGGCATCGGGATCGGCGTGACCGCCTACACGTTGGGCATGCGGCACGCCTTCGACGCCGACCACATCGCGGCCATCGACAACACCACCCGCAAGCTGATGGGCGAGGGACAGCGGCCGCTGTCGGTCGGCTTCTGGTTCTCGCTCGGCCACTCCAGCGTCGTCTTCGCCCTGGCGCTGCTGCTGTCGCTCGGCGTGAAGACCGTCGCCGGACCGGTCCGCGACGGCGACTCCCGGCTCCACGACGTCACGGGCCTGATCGGTACGACGGTCTCCGGGACCTTCCTCTACGTCATCGCGGCGATCAACCTGGTCATCCTCGCCGGGATCTGGAAGGTGTTCCGCCGGATGCGCTCCGGCCACTACGACGAGGCCGCCCTCGAAGAACAGCTGAACAACCGCGGCTTCATGAACCGTCTCCTCGGCCGCGTCATGAAGTCGATCACCAAACCCGGTCAGATGTACCCGCTCGGCGTGCTCTTCGGCCTCGGCTTCGACACCGCCACCGAGATCGCGCTGCTCGTCCTGGCCGGCTCGGGCGCCGCCTCCGGCCTGCCCTGGTACGCGATCCTGTGCCTGCCCGTGCTGTTCGCCGCCGGCATGTCCCTCCTCGACACGATCGACGGCACCTTCATGAACTTCGCCTACGGCTGGGCCTTCTCCAAGCCCGTCCGCAAGGTCTACTACAACCTCACCATCACCGGCCTGTCCGTCGCCGTGGCCCTCCTCATCGGCACCGTCGAACTCCTCGGCCTCCTCGCCGAGCGACTCCACCTCCACGGCGCCTTCTGGAGCCGGATCACCGGCCTCGACCTGAACATCCTCGGCTTCGTCATCGTCGGCCTGTTCGTCGCCACGTGGATCGTCGCCCTGGTGGTGTGGAAGGCCGGCCGCATCGAGGAGAAGTGGACGGCGGGCCTGGCCCAGGCCGCGGAGCGGGGCGCCGAGTAGCCGGCCGGAAGAACCGGCCGCACTCACTCCGGTGGAGTAGCGACAGAACGATTCGCCAGGTGAAAGGCCACGGCAATCGATCAACGGCCGGGGCGAAGGGGCCATCCTGGGGCGGCAGTCCAACCCCTCACCCACCTGGGAGATTGTCTTGCGTGTTCGTCGTCTGGTGACCAGTGCCCTCGGTTCCGCCGCCCTCGTGCTCAGCTCCATGGGCGTGGTGACCACCGCCGCGGGCCCTGCGGCGGCCGACCCCTGCGGGTTCTACGAGACCGGCTCCGACGCCTTCTACAACCACTGCACGTCCGACGGTTCACACGTCGTCATCAAGGTGGAGGTCGCGTTCGCACCCGACTACGAGCGATGTGTCGGACCGGGCAGGTCCTGGCTGGGGTCCGCGAGCGAGATCAGCGGTGCCCACTACGTCGGCCGCACCTGCTGACGAGCGGTCCTTCCTCGGCAGTGCTCCGTACCGCCCGGCCCCGGGCGGTACGGAGCACTCCGTGTTTCCCGGCCCGCTCAGGCCCGCAGCCTGAACTCCCCGTGCCACTTGACGAGTTGCTTCTCCGGATCGCCGGTGTACGACCACGGCGTACGCGTCGCCCGCCGCCCCAGCATCCGCAGCAGCGACGCGCCGACGTCCTCGAGACCCGCGCAACAGGCCGCGTGCGCCAGGTAGTGGACGTCACGCAGCTCGCCCGGCGCCACCGCACTCTCGGCCCGGCCCATGATCCAGCGCTGCCAGGTGCGCCGTACGTCACTGATCGCGCCGTCGTTGTCCCAGTGCTGGCCGAGGCCCACGGACGCCCGGCTGCCCTGCGCCGCTTCCAGGGTGTGCCGGTACTCCTCGACCCGCGCGTACTGCACCAGCACCGGCAGCGCGCAGCCCGGCGGTGCCACGCCCGCCGCGTCGCGGGCGAAGTCGTACATCAGGCCGTGCGAGCCGTGCCAGCGGGACGAGTAGTAGTGCAGCACCTGGAGGTGCCCCTCCACGCTGTACTGGTCCCGCCCGTGCAACTCGTCCCACCAGCGCCCCAGTTCCTGTCGGCGCACCCCCGACGGGTACAGCCGCGCCACGGAGATCAGCGAGATCCACGGGGTGGGGTCCTCCGGATAGGCCTCGGCGGCCTGCAGGCAGGCCATGACCGCGCTGTCGACGCGCTGCCGGCCGATCGGCGCGCCCCGGCCCGCGGCGATGGCCAGGTTGAACGCCCGGGCCGTCTCGGTCGCCGCGTACAGCACCAGCGCGTCGGCGTCGTACGGCTCGGCCGCCAGCCACGTCTCCGACGTGGAACTGCTGGTGCAGGCCTGGGCGAGCAGCCGCACGCGATGGCCGCGGGCGACCCAGTCGGGACCGGTGGCGCGCAGCAGCGCGCGCACTCCCTGCCAGCGGCCGATGACGATGTCGTGCCGGGTCGAGCTGAGGGCCCTGTCTCCGCAGTCGGGGTCGAAGTCGGGGGTGAAGCGGTCTCGCGCCATCGGAGTCTCCCTCAGAAGTCGGTGGAGAGACCCTCGTGGACACGGGAGTGCGCGCCGACGCGGTCGTCGGGGACGTAGTCCGTCTCGACGGTACGGGTGGCGTCGAGCTTCGCGGGCCGGTAGTACTCGCTGCCCTGCCGCCAGTACCAGAGCATCGGGATCAGGCCCACGGCCAGTCCGCCGATGCCGATCGTGACCGCGGCGGTGCTCAGCCCGCTCAGCGACTCGACGAACACCCAGAACATGAACAGGGCGCCCAGCAGCGGCCACAGCCCGCCGAAGACGAAGTTCGCCGCCGACTTCAGCAGCATCCTGCGATAGGCGACGACCACCGCGAGCCCGGCCAGCCCGTAGTAGACGGCGATCTGCAGACCGATCGCCGAGATGGCGTCGGAGAGGATGTCGCCGACCGTGCCGAGGGCGTTGGAGGCGATCAGCATGACCAGCGCCACCGTGCCGACGACCAGGATCGCGACCCACGGTGTGTTCCACCGGGCGTGTACCCGGCCGAGCGCGGACGGCATCGTACGGTCCCGGCCCATCGCGAACAGCGAGCGCGTGACCTGGATCAGCGTGGTCTCCAGCGTGGCGATGGTGGACAGCATCACCGCCACGATCAGCAGCTTGCCGCCCCAGCCCGGCAACACCTCCTCGCCGAGCACGGCCAGCACGTTGGCGTCGTTCTCCTCGATCTGCCGGGAGGAGAGGATCACGTTCACCGCGATGGTGAACGCCTCGAACAGCAGGAAGACGATGCCGACGCCGATCAGGCCCGCCAGTCCCGTCGTACGACGGCTGTTGCGGGTCTCCTCGCTCAGGTTGCTGGTGACGTCCCAGCCCCAGTAGTAGAACGCGGCGATGAGCGCCCCGGACGCGAAGCCCGACACACCGTCGAACTGGCCGAACCCGAGCCACGACCAGTCGAAGGCCCGGGCGCTGCCGGTGTGGAAGAGGGCGAGGACCGCGAACAGGGCCAGAACGGTCAGCTCCACCCCCGACATGACGAGCTGTGCGCGGACGGTGAGCCGGGCCCCGCCGAGGACGACCAACAGCATGGCCAGGAACCAGGCCGCGCCGACCGCCGTGGACAGCGCGGTGTGGTCCGCGAGCCCCTCGTCGAAAAGGGCGAGCGTCATCGATCCGGCGGGCAGCGAACCCGCCACCATGAAGATGGTCGCCGAGATCACCAGCGCCCAGCCGCTGAGGAACCCCAGAAAGGGGTGCAGCGTACGCCCCACCCACGAGTAACTGGCGCCCGCGTTCACGTCGATCCGGCCGAGATAGCTGAACGCCAGCGCGATGCCGAGCATCGGGATCGCGCAGTACAGCAGGGCCGCGGGACTCGCCAGTCCCACCGCGGAGACCAGGACCGCGGTGGTCGCGGCCAGCGAGTACGCCGGGGCGCTGCCCGCGATGGCCATCACCACCGTGTCGAACGTACCGAGGGCGTTGGCCTGCAGCCCTCTGCCCCTGAGATTGCTCATCGTTGTGCTGCTTTCCGTCGTGCACGACGCGAGGCCGGCAGGGCCCAGGCGGCGTAAAAAGGGGTGGGGGGTTGCTCCGCCCCGGACCGGAGAGGGATGGCCTCGGGCCGGGGGCGGTGAGGAGAAAGAAGGGGTGGCGGATACCGCGCGGTCGCTGCGTTGCCAAACGGTCACACCGTGTGTGCGTGTGATGATAGCGGCACTCATTGAGCTTTCAAGATTGACCGGGAAGTAACCTCCCGAGGCGTCGAAAGCCCCACTCCCGTACCTGTTTCGAGGTTGGAGATCCCGTACCGGGAAACGCGGATCGGGACACCCGACACAGACGAGTGCCACGCGCGAGGGAGGCGACGATGGACACGGAGCGGTCGAACCCCGAATCGATGGCGGACGACGCTTACCAGCCCACCGGAACCAACGAGGAGCAGGAGGACGCGGCGCCGCTGGACATGCAGGACGCCGTCGACGAGCGGACGTACGACGAGACCCTCGCGGAGGGTTACTCGCCGCCCGAGAAGCCGCTCGGCGTCACCAAGTACGGCACCACCGCCGCCGAACAGCACGACGGCGAGAGTCTCGACCAGCGCCTCGCCCAGGAGGTTCCCGACTCTCCCGTCCCCGTCGGTGACGGCATCGGCGACGCCCCCGACGGGGACGGCGAACCGATCGACCCGGAGGCGGGCACCGACCGCGCCGGCCGCCTCGTCGCCCCCGACGAGGGCGCCCACACCGACACCACCAAGGAGGAGGTCGCCTCCGACGTGGGCATCGACGCCGGAGCCGCCGGCGCCGAGGAGGCCGCCGTCCATGTCGTCGAGGACGACACGATCCTCCCCGACGGACCGCAGGACGAACTCGCGGACGTGCTATTGGACGACGAGGACGGCTGAGCGGGCCGCTCAGTCCCCGATCCGGTCGATGAGGCGGAGCTTGTTCGTGGCGTCCAGGGCGGCGACCTTGTAGGACTCCGCGAGCGTCGGGTAGTTGAATACGGCGTCGACCAGGTAGTCGACGGTGCCGCCGCAGCCCATCACGGACTGTCCGATGTGGATGAGCTCGGTGGCGCCCGTGCCGAAGCAGTGCACCCCGAGCAGGGTGCGGTCCTCGGGGGACACCAGCAGCTTCAGCATGCCGTGCGAGTCACCCATGATCTGACCGCGGGCCAGTTCCCGGTAGCGGGAGATGCCGACCTCGAACGGCACGAGGTCCTCGGTGAGTTGGTCCTCGGTCCGGCCCACGAAGCTGATCTCGGGAATGGTGTAGATGCCGATCGGCTGCAGGTTGTGCATCCGGGCGACGGGCTCCCCGCACGCGTGGTAGGCCGCGGCCCGCCCCTGCTCCATCGAGGTCGCCGCCAGCGCGGGGAAACCGATGACGTCACCGACGGCGTAGATGTGCGGCACCTCGGTGCGGTAGTGCTCGTCCACCGTGATCCGGCCCCGCGCGTCCGCCGACAGCCCCGCCTTGTCGAGGTCCAGGTCGTCGGTGAGGCCCTGCCGGCCCGCCGAGTACATCACGGTGTCGGCCGGGATCTTCTTGCCGCTCTCCAGGATGGTGAGCGTGCCCCTGGGATGGCGCTCGACGGCGGCCACCGTCTCCCCGAAACGGAAGGTCACCGCCAGGTCCCGCAGGTGGTACTTGAGCGACTCGATCACCTCGACGTCGCACATGTCGAGCATCCCGACACGCTTCTCGACGACGGTGACCTTGCTGCCGAGCGCCGCGAACATGGACGCGTACTCCATGCCGATGACACCGGCACCGACGATGACCATGGAGCGCGGCACCCGCTCCACGGCGAGCACGTTGTCCGAGTCCATGATCGTCCGCCCGTCGAACTCGACACTGTCCGGCCGCGCGGGCCGGGTGCCGGTGGCGATCACGAAGTGCTCGGCGCTGACCAGCCGTTCGTGGCCGGTGGCCTCGAGCAGGGCGACGGTGTGGGCGTCGACGAACCGGGCGGTGCCGGCGAAGAGGGAGACGTGGTTGCGGGACAGCTGGCTGCGGATGACGTCCACCTCACGGCTGACCACGTGCTGGGTGCGGGCGGTGAGGTCGCCGACGGTGATGTCCTCCTTCAGCCGGTAGCTCTGGCCGTACAGATCGCGCTGGGTGAGACCGGTGAGGTACAACACCGCCTCGCGCAGGGTCTTGGAGGGGATGGTGCCGGTGTGGATGGAGACCCCACCGACCATGTCGGGGCGGTCGACCACGGCCACCCGGCGGCCCAGCTTGGCCGCGGCGATGGCGGCCTTCTGGCCGCCGGGACCGGATCCGATGACGAGCATGTCGAAGTCGGGCACCTCCGGAGTGTGGCAGTCCTCGTGCCCGCTTGGTAAGGCCGAACGGTCAACTGCCTTGCCGCACCGGGGACACGGAAGTGCTGCCCGGGAACTGGTGACAGGAAGGCGGCAGTTGCGAGCACCGCGGGGAGGCCGGCCGCACGACGACTCGCCCCCGCGGGCGTCCGGTGCCGCGTGCCGGCTACGGCAGCAGCTTGTCCAGTGCGGCCGGGCCCTCCGTCTCCAGCTTGCGCCGGGCCCATTCCAGGGTGCGCGGGGTGAGGTCCTTGCCCGAGGCGAGCACCACGTCCTCGGGTGACACATCCGTGCCGGTGCGGGCGTGGAGCAGCGCGTCCGGGGTGACACGGTCCTCGGACGGCCCGGTCGCGTCGGGTTGTGACGTCGGCATCATGTCTGCTCCCTCGGATCCGGATGGTTCCTCAGTCCCGGTTTCCCTCACCGGTCCCGATATCACCATTCAACGCCCGCGCGCACCCTGCATCCCGAGGGACCGCGGAGCCGGCTCCAGGACGTGCGGCCACCCGACGCCCCGGGATGCCCGGAAGATCACCCGGGCGTCTAATGGGCGTATCGGGCAACTCGGACGACGGGGAAAGCAGGGTCATGTCACCAACGCGCACCAGCGAGGCGGAAGCGGGGGTGGCGACCGCCGCTCCGGGGGCACTGCGGCGGCTGGGGGAGTGGAGCGCACGCCATTTCGTGATCGTCATCGTGGCCTGGTTCGTGGTCCTGGCGGCGCTGCAGGTCCTGAACCATGTCCACGGCGGCACCTACTCCGACAACTTCTCCCTCCCCGGCGTGCAGTCCACGCAGGGACTGGACGTGCTGAAGAAGCACGACCCGGCGGCGGGCGGCTACAGCAGCCAGGTCGTCCTGCACGACGGGAAGGCACCCCTGACCTCGCTGAGCTCGCAGATGTCCACAACCGTCGGCGACCTGCAGAAACTGCCGCACGTCCTCGCCGTCCAGAACCCGCTGTCCGCCACGTCGGGAGACGTCGGCCCGCTCTCGTCGGACGGAAAGACGGCGTACATCACCGTCCGGTTCGACGTCCAGCCCTCCACTCTCGGTGACGGCTACCTCGACGGGGTCGACGACGCCGTCCAGCCGCTCCGCGCGGCCGGCGCCGACGTCGAGTACGGCGGACCGCTCGGCGAACTGGCCCGGCCGGCCGCCGACGACCGGGTGAGCGAACTGATCGGCTTCGCGGTGGCGATCGTCGTCCTGCTGATCGGCTTCGGCAGCGTCCTCGCCGCCGGGCTGCCCCTGCTGACCGCGCTGATCGGCGTCGTCGGCGGACTGGCCTGCCTCGGCCTGCTCGCCGCCGCCTTCAGCTTCGCCACCGTCTCGCCGACCCTGGCCACGATGATCGGGCTCGGCGTCGGCATCGACTACGCCCTGTTCCTGATCACGCGGCA
Source organism: Streptomyces sp. NPDC006602 (assembly GCF_042870385.1). Taxonomy (NCBI): domain Bacteria; kingdom Bacillati; phylum Actinomycetota; class Actinomycetes; order Kitasatosporales; family Streptomycetaceae; genus Streptomyces; species Streptomyces sp. NPDC006602. The sequence goes on from NZ_JBIAHG010000009.1 coordinate 148,935, forward strand.
CCGGCAGAACCTCATGGACGGCAAGGATCCCGTCCGGTCCGCGGGGCAGGCCGCCGCCACCAGCGGGCGCGCCGTCCTGGTCTCCGGGTGCACGGTGATCGTCGCCCTCGCCGGGTTGTCCGCGTCCGGGGTGTCGTTCATCAGCAAACTCGGGGTGGCCGCCGCCGTGACGGTCGTCTCGGCCGTGCTGGGCGCGCTGACCCTGGTTCCGGCCCTGCTGGGCCTGATCGGCAGCCGCATCGACCGCTACCGGGTGCGGCGCCCCGTCGCCGAGACCGACGCCGCAGCGGGCGCCGTGTCCGAGGGCACCTGGCACCGCTACGCCCAGCGGGTCGGGCGGCGGCCGTGGCGCTACCTGGCCGCGGGCGTCTCGGCCGTCGTCATCCTCGCCATCCCGGTCCTGTCCATCCAGCTCGGCCACATCGGCGACGGCGCCGACCCCACGTCCTTCACCGACCGGCGGGCCTACGACCTGATGACCGACGCCTTCGGACCCGGCTCCAACGGCCCCCTCACCGTCGTCATCGACCAGACCGCCGTACCGTCGTCACAACGCGACGCCCTCAGCTCCACGGCACAGAAGGACCTCAACGCCGTCGCCGGTGCCGCCACGGTCACCCCGCTGACAGCCACCCAGGACGGCGACGTCCTCATCGCCACGGTCTACTCCAAGAAGTCCCCGCAGAACGCCGACACCACCGCCCTGGCCAACCGTCTCGTCGACGACACCCTGCCCGACGCGGTCTCCGGCACGAAAGCCGAGGGCTACGTCACCGGGACGACCGCCGCGCAGGTCGACTTCCGGGACATCGTCGCGAGCCGGCTGCCCCTGATCATCGGCGTCGTCGTCGCCCTGTCCTTCCTGATCATCCTCATCGTCTTCCGCGGCCTGCTCGTCGCGCTCAAGGCGGCCGTCCTCAACGTGCTCTCCATCACCGCGTCGTACGGTGTCGTCGTCGCCGTCTTCCAGTGGGGCTGGGGCGGGCCCGCGCTGGGCGTCTCCGGAAAGGTGCCCATCGAGAGCTACGTGCCGATGATGATGTTCGCGATCATCTTCGGCCTCAGCATGGACTACGAGATCTTCCTGCTCTCCCGCGTCCACGAGGCCTGGCTGCGCACCGGCGACGCCAAGGCCTCGGTCGCCCACGCGCTGGAGATCACCGCACGGGTCATCACCTGCGCCGCGCTGATCATGGTGAGCGTCTTCGCGGCCTTCATCGTCAGCGACAACATCGTGGTGAAGATGCTGGGGCTCGGCCTGGCGGTGAGCGTGCTCATCGACGCCACCGTCGTACGCCTGCTGATGGTCCCCGCGGTGATGACCCTGCTGGGACGGCACGCCTGGTGGACACCCCGGCCGCTCGACCGGATCCTGCCGCACATCGACACCGAGGGGCGGCACGAGCGGACCTGAGACTTCAGGGACTCTCCCGCCGCCCGGGTGCCAGGACGAGCATCGTGACGTCGTCGTGCAGGGCCCTGCTGTACCCCAGCGTCCCGCGCTGCGCCGCCCGGTACAGACCCGCACACCGCACGGGCCCCACGCAGGGCGGCAGAGGCGACATCACGGCGTGCTGCGCGGCCTGAGCCACGGACCGCTCGCGGGCGCGCTCAGCAGGGTCGAGCGGTTGAACCCGGCGCCGAGCACGGCGGTGAGCGGGCGCCCCCGGCTGTGGGTCAGCCGGCGTCCAGCACCGCTTCGGCCGCCGCGAGGATCTCGGTGACCCGCAGTCCGAACCCGGCGTCGCACGGATGCGGACGGCCGGTGCGGGCGGCGTCGACCAGGGCGTCCGCGGCCCGGGAGAGGGCGGTGAGGACCCCCTCGGAGCTCTCCGGGAGGCGGGTCACCCCGGCCTCGCCCCTCAGCTCCACGACGGCTCCCCCCGCCGCGGGCGGTGCCGTGAGACTCAGCGTCAGCGCGCTCGACGCGCCGCCCGCGTGGTCGAGGACCAGGTGCACGGTGTCGCCCGGGCCGTGCGCGGCCGCCGCCACTCGCCGGACGTCGCCGAGAACCGGCAGCAGCACGGACAGCGCATGCGGGCCCACGTCCCACAGGGCGCCCTTCTCCCGCCGCCACGGCGAGTCCGCGAAGGGGCTGTCACCGGCGAACACCGATCCCAGCCACTCGGCCCGCCCGGTGAACCAGCCCTGCGCGCCGGCCTGTTCGGCGAGCCACGTCTCGGTCTCCGACTGGAAGCGCGTCGTGAAGAAGACGACCGAGGCGACGCCGGCCGCCTCGACGGCCTCGACCACCGCCCGCCCCTCCTCCACGGTCGCGGCAAGGGGCTTGTCCAGCAGCAGATGACACCCCGCCCGCGCCGCCCGCACCGCGAGCCCGGCCTGCACGGCCGGGGGCAGCGCCACGGCCACGGCGTCCACGTCGGCGAACAGCGCGTCGACATCGTCGTAGGCACGCGTGTCGTGCAGGTCGGCCACCTCCTTGGCCGCGTCGGTACGACGGCCCCACACCCCGACGAAGTCCAGCCCGTCGTGCCCGCCGAGAGCGGGGGCGTGGGCCATCCGGGCCCAGGGCCCGGTTCCGAGCAGTCCGATGCGCATGCCGTCGCCTCTCCATGCCGTACGAGCTCGTCACGACCGTGCCGGACGCCCGACCCGTCGGGGTGAGCGTGCCACACGGACCGTCCGGACGTGCAAGCCGCCCAGGGCGCTGCTCGGCCGACGGGAAGCGGCGCCGTCACGAGACCGGTGACATCGCCGGCCCCCGCTCCGGAGCCGCCCGCCGGCCGACAGCGGCAGGGGCGGCAGCCGACGGCGCCCGCCGGTGTGGCACACCCGCGGGTGCCGTGGCCCGGCCGGGCGGCCCGCCACGGACGGAGATCAATCCAACCGATCCCCATGATCGTCGGCGCGGACGGCGACCATGCCCGCACGGGTTCCTGACGGCGCCTGCGGCATTGTGCCGGTGCAAGGGCCCCGACCGGGAACGCTGGGCACCGGCACAAGCCGTCCACCCCGTCGGACCTGCGGCTTCTGCCTCTCAGCCACGGCTACAAGGACCGTGCCGACGATGAACGGACCGAACCCGGCGGAGCGGTACATCGTCCCGGTCTACCGGCGCGCTTGACCGAACGGAGGGAATCGACCGATGCACGACCCTAGGGACCGACCGGACGGTATGCCATCCTTCGAGGCAGGACGACTCGGGTGGCAGGCGCCGCGGAAAGGGCCGTGGACCCGCAAGGGTTCCGCCGCGAGCGCGCTGCCACCCCGCCGAACGTGGAGGACCGTGATGCACCACGCCGTACGGCCACGAACAGCGCTCCGCCCTGGACCGGTGCCCGTTCCGCAGTCGCGCACCCGGCGCGTGCGGTCGTTGATCGACGCCGATGCCTTGCGCGTCCTGCACCGCGCCGCCCGGGTGCTGCTGGACGACCTGCCCGACCTGACCGATCAGCTGGTGGCCGCCCTGCAGGAGCAGGAGCCGGGCTATCGGTCCGCGCTGGAGAGCGACCCCGTCGGGACCTGGCAGGAAGTACAGCGGTCGCTGCGACACAGCGTGACTTCGCTGCTCGACCCCCGCAGCGCCCGGGACGCGGCCCGCCGCTGCTCGTGGAAGATCGGCGCCACCCGCGCCGAGCAGGGGCTGCCGCTGGACGCCCTGTTGCACGCGTTCCGCCTGGGCGGGTCGCTGGTGTGGCAGGGGCTCGTGGAGGAGACCTCCCGGACCGCTCCCGAGGACGTGCGCCTCCTGGTCCACGTGGCGTCCGACGTCTGGAACTTCGTCGACGAGCACTGCACGCTCGTGGCGGACGCCTACCGGCAGGTCGAGCGGCAGCTGACCTGGCGGCGCGAGAACCGGGTACGGCTGCTGGTCGCCGCCCTGCTCGAGGGCACCAGCCGCATCGCGGACCTGCCCGAGGCCGCCCAGGTGCTGGACCTGCCCGAACACGGGCGGTACGCCGTCGTGGCCGTCGCCGGCGAGGACCCGTCCGGATGTGCCGCCGCCCGGTGCGCGGCCGTGCCCGACGGCCTGCGCGTCCACTGGCTCACGGGCGTGGAGGTGGACTACGGAATCGTCCTGGTCGGGGCCGGCGGCCCGCCGGAGCCCGCGCCCCGGCCGGAGGGCCCCGCGGCGGGGGCCAGGATCGGCGTCGGCGGTGTCGTCGAAGGGCTGGCGGGCATCGGTGACGCCCGCAGGCAGGCCGACACAGCGCTCGGCATCTGTCCTGAGGGCGGCGGCGCGGTCCGGCTGGCCGATCACCTTCCCGCCGCCCTCGTCGTCTCCAGTCCGGAACTCGGCAGGGCCCTCGCCGACCGGGTGCTCGGCGCGCTGCTGTGCCTGGAGCCGGGGGACCGGGACGTGCTGCTGGAGACCCTGGCCACCTGGCTGGCCTGCGACGGTTCCGCGCAGCGGGCCGGCGAGCGGCTCTACTGCCACCGCAACACCGTGCTGAACCGGCTGCGCCGCTGTGAGCAGCTGACGGGACGTTCGCTGGCCCGCCCCACGGACGTGGTGGAGATCAGCCTGGCCCTCACCGCCCGCCGGCTGCTGCGCGACTGAGGACGCCGCCGTCCCCGTACCTCCTGGGCATCCGCACAGGCTCGCCGGGCGGGCACTGGGACGGCGCAGCGACCGGGCCCTGGGGCCTGTACCGGCGGCAGACGCCCGTGCTGTCGTGAGCTCCCTTCACCCGCAGACCGTGCCGCCCGGCACGGATCCGAGGAGCCGCGATGCCCGCAAGCCCACCGGACGAGGAACGCGCCGCGCTGCACGTCGAGGATCTCGACGTCACCTACGGCCGGGCCCTGTCCGCTCTCCGCTCCGTGTCACTGACCGTCCCGCACGGCGGCGTCGTCACCCTGCTCGGCGCCAACGGCGCCGGCAAGACGACCCTGCTGCGTGCGGTGTCGGGCACCCTCCGGCTGCACCGCGGGGCGATCACGGGCGGCCGGATCCGCTACGGCGACGCCCAGCTCGACGGCCGGGACCCCGTCGCAGCGGTACGCGCCGGAGTCGTCCAGGTGCCCGAGGGCAGGCGGGTCTTCGCCGGGCTCACCGTCGACGAGAACCTGCGCAGCGGCGGCCTCGGTCTCGGCCGGCGCAGCCCGGCACTGGTGCGCGAGGGCCGGGAGCGGGTGTTCACCCTCTTTCCCCGGCTCGCCGAGCGCACCCACCAGGCCGCAGGTCTGCTCTCCGGGGGAGAACAGCAGATGCTGGCCATCGGCCGCGCACTGATGGCGGCCCCCCGACTGCTGCTGCTCGACGAACCCTCGCTCGGCCTCGCTCCGCAGATGGTGCACCGGATCGCCGAGGTCGTCCGTGAGATCAACGCCCAGGGCACGGCGGTGCTGCTGGTCGAACAGAACGCCGGCATGGCGCTCTCGCTCGCGGACCACGCGCACGTCCTGGAGGTGGGGGAGATCCGGCTGTCCGGGCCCGCCGACGAACTCGCCCGCACCGACGCGGTGCGACACCTCTACCTCGGCGAGCAGACCGGCCCAGGCACCAAGGCCGGCGCAGGCGCAGGCGCAGGCACCGACCACCCGTCCGACGCCGGCCAGGGGGTCGCGTGAGCACCTCCGCACCGCGCCCGCAAGCCACCGAGCCCCCCGAGCTGTGCGTGGAGGACGTCACCGTGCGCTTCGCCGGGCTCACCGCGCTCGACGACGTGTCCTTCACCGTCTCCCCGGGGTCGGTGCACGCGCTCATCGGACCCAACGGGGCCGGCAAGTCCACCTGCTTCAACGTCCTGTCCGGCCTGTGCCGGCCCGCCGCCGGCACCGTCCGGCTCGGCGAGGCGGAACTGACCCGGCTCGCCCCGCACCGGATCGCGGCCCTCGGCGTGGCACGGACGTTCCAGAACATCGTCACCACGGAGGGAACCGTCGCAGACAACCTCATGCTCGGCCGGCACGTGCACTCCCGTGCGGGCTTCACGGCGAGCGCCCTGCGCCTGCCACGGGCCCTGCGCGAACAGCGGGAGCACCTCGCCAAGGCCCGCGAGATCGCCGAACTCACCGGCCTGGAACGGCACTTCGACACGCCGGTGGCGCTGCTGTCGTACGGCGACCGCAAGCGGGTGGAGTTCGCCCGCGCCCTGTGCCTGGAACCGAGCGTGCTGCTGCTCGACGAGCCCGTGGCCGGCATGAACGCCGCCGAACGCGCCCGCACCGCCGAGACCGTCCGGGACGTCCGGGCCGAGCTCGGCCTGTCCGTCGTCCTCGTGGAACACGACATGGGCCTGGTCATGCGCCTCGCCGACGAGGTCACCGTCCTCGACTTCGGCCGTCGCATCGCCCACGGAACGCCCGACGAGGTCCGCAGCGACCCCGAGGTGCTGCGCGCCTACCTCGGCACCGAGACCCCGCAGGAGGACGTGGCATGACCTCCCTCCTCGACAACCTCCTCAGCGGCCTCGCCCTCGGCTCGGTCTACGCCCTCGTGGCCCTCGGCTTCGTCGTCATCTTCAAGGCGTCGGGCGTGCTGAACTTCGCCCACGGCTCCCTGCTCCTGCTCGGCGGCTATCTCACCGCCGTCCTGCACGACGACCTCGGCTTCGCCGGCGCCCTGGCCCTGTCCGTGGTGGTGACGGCGGCCGTGGCCGGAGCGCTCGACCGCTTCCTGCTGCAGCGCGGCGAGCCGGACCCGCAGGCCGCCCACGTGCAGACCATCGTGACCATCGGCGTCGACATCGTGCTGGTCACCGACCTGTCCCGGCGCATCGGCGGCGACCTGCTGTCCCTCGGCGACCCCTGGGGCGACTCGGTGCACGAACTCGGTCCGGTGACCGTGGCGGACAGCCGGCTGGCCGCGATCGTCGTGTCCGCCGTGGTCATCGGCGCGGTCTTCGCCCTCTTCCGGTTCACCGCCTGGGGGCTGTCCCTGCGGGCGGCGGCCGAGGACCTGGAGGCGGCCGCCCTCATGGGCGTACGGCTGACGCGGGTGCGCACCCTCGCCTGGTGCCTGGCGGGCGCCCTGGCCGCCCTGGCCGCGGTCTTCCTCGTCGCCTTCCCGGCGCCCGGACTGGAGCGCGCCACAGGCCAGATCGCCCTCAAGGCATTCCCCGCCGCGATCCTCGGCGGCATGGCCTCACCGGGCGGTGCCCTGGCCGGCAGCGTGCTGATCGGCCTGACCGAGGCCTTCGTCGTCGGATACCAGTCCGAACTGCACGTCCTGGGCGAGGGCTTCGGCGACGTCGCCCCGTACGCCGTGATGGTGCTGGTGCTCCTCGTACGGCCCACCGGACTGTTCGGCGCGAAAGGAGCGGCACGTGTCTGAGCCCACGGCCCGCACCCGGGCGCTGCACTGGGGAAGGAGAGCCCTTCCCCTCGTCCTCCTCTGCGTCCTGCCCTTCTACCTGGACGCCTTCTGGCTGCGCATCGGCCTGTTCTCCCTGGCGGCCGCCATCGGCGCCGTCGGCCTCGGCCTGCTGACCGGCACCGCCGGACAGCTCTCCCTCGGCCACGCCTTCTTCCTCGCCGTGGGGGCGTACGGATACGTGTGGCTGGCGGGCGATCCCGGACCGGGGCTGCCACCCGCGCTCGCCCTCGTCCTGGCGGTGCTCCTCGCCGGAGCCGCGGGCGGACTGTTCAGTCCGGTCGCCGGCCGGGTGCGCGGCATCTACCTGGGCGTCGCCACCCTCGCGCTCGTCTTCCTCGGCCACCACGTCCTGCTGACCGCGGACTCCGTCACCGGCGGCTTCAACGGCCGCTCGGTCCCACCGCTGCCGGGCTTCACCGACAGTGATCCACAGCTCGTCCTGCTCGGCGTGCCGTTCGGGTCCGCTGAAAGGCTTTGGTACCTCGGGCTGGCCCTGTTCGCCCTCACCTGGTTCACGGCACGCGGCCTGCTGCGCGGACGCCCCGGCCGTGCGCTGACGGCGCTGCGCGACAGCGAGACCGCGGCCGCGGTGATGGGCGTTCACGTGGCCCGGTACCGCTCGGCGGCATTCGTCGTGTCCTCGATGTACGCGGGCCTGGCGGGAGTGCTGCTGGCACTCGCCTTCCGCCGGGTCGTGCCCGACTACTTCGCCCTGGCGCTCTCCGTCGACTACCTCGCCATGATCGTCATCGGCGGCCTCGGCTCCGTGGCCGGAGCCACCGCGGGAGCCGTCTTCGTCACCGCGCTGCCACTGCTCATGACCCGCTACGCCGACCAACTGCCGCTGGTGACGGCACCGGGGGCGACGGACGGCGTGGTCGGCCCGACCGAGGCGGCCCGCTACCTCTACGGCACGGCGATCGTCCTGGTCCTGCTGTACACGCCCGACGGACTGCGCGGGCTGACCCGGCGCCTGCGCACCAGGCGCCCCCCGAAACGTCCACCCGCCACCGCGACTTCGTCCCGGGAACCCACCCCAGCCGTACGAACCAAGGAGCACACCCCGTGAACGTCAAGCACCACAGGAACCGCCTTACCGGGATCGCCACCGCCGCGGCCGTAGCCCTGCTGATGGCGGGCTGCAGCTCCAAGGCCGGCGACCAGAGCACCGGCGACGGCGCCGACGGCGTGAAGACGGGCCCCGGCGTCACCGACAGCACGGTCAGACTGGGCGCGCTCACCGACCTGACCGGCCCCTACGCCTCCCTCGGCAAGAGCATCGTGCAGGCCCAGAAGATGTGGGCCGACGAGACCAACGCCAAGGACGGCATCTGCGGCCGGAAGATCGAGATCGTCGTCAAGGACCACGGCTACGACGTACAGAAGGCCGTCGCCGCGTACGCCGACATCTCGGCGGACGTGGTGGCGCTGCCGCAGGTCGTCGGATCGCCCGTCGTCGCCGCGCTCCTCGACGACATCGAGCGCGACCGGCTGCTGACCTTCCCGCAGGCCTGGGCGGCCTCCCTCCTCGGCAAGGACTCCGTGCAGGTCCTCGGCACCACCTACGACGTCGACATGATCGCCGCCGTCGACTTCCTCACCCGCACGAAGGGACTGCGCAAGGGCGACACGATCGGCCACGTGTACTTCGAGGGCGACTACGGGGCCAACGCACTTGAGGGCTCCCGCTGGGCCGCGGGGCGCGCGGGGCTGAAGGTCGTCGGCCAGAAGATCAAGGCGACCGACACGGACCTGTCCGCGCAGGTGTCCGCGCTGCGCAAGGCGGGCGTGAAGGCGGTCCTGATCAGTGCGGGGCCGGCCCAGACGGCCTCCCTGACCGGGGTGGCGGCCTCCCGCGGGCTGCGCGTGCCGATCGTCAGCAGCGCCCCGGGCTTCGCACCCCAGCTCATGAAGACGCCCGCGGCGGCCGCGCTGGAGGGCATGCTGAACGTGGTGAGTTCCGCCCCGGCCGTCAGCTCCGACCTGCCCGCCGTGCGCCGCATGGTCGCCGCGTACAAGAAGAAGTACCCCGGCTCCCCGGTCGACTCCGGCGTCCTGTCCGGGTACAACGCCGCCCAACTCCTGGGCGCCGACCTGAAGAAGGCCTGCGCGGCGGGCAGCCTGGCCAGGGAGGACGTGGTCAAGGCGCACCGCGCACAGAAGAACGCCGACACGGGCCTCGGCTCACCGCTGGACTTCTCCGACGTGGCACGGCCCGCGAGCCTGTCCACCTACGTGCTGAAGCCCGACCCCAAGGCGGCCGGCGGACTGGTGGGTGTGGAGGACGCGCACCGCGCTCCCGGAGTCGAGGAGTATCTGGCGTCGCGCGACTGATGACCTCGCGCTCCTACTGAGAACGGATTCAGCGGCCCGGCTGCTGAATCCGTTCTCGTTCTCCTATTGGACCTTCGGGGGTCGGTCCGGCGACGCTGGAGGGCGTCCGGCGCCGCCGCGCACACCCGTCCGGCGCGCCGGACGCCATCGGTACCGCGCGACAGCCGAAAGAGGTCAACATCCCATGCACACTCGCCGCATCGGTGACGTCGAAGTCAGCGCGATCGGTCTGGGCGCGATGCCCATGTCGATCGAGGGCCGGCCGGACGAGGCCCGTTCCCTCGCCACGATCCACGCGGCCCTCGACGCCGGCGTGACGCTGATCGACACCGCGGACGCCTACCACCGGGGCGCCGACGAGGTCGGACACAACGAGACGCTGATCGCCAAGGCCCTCGCCTCCCACGACCGGGGCGGGGACGTCCTGGTCGCCACCAAGGGCGGGCACCTGCGCCCCGGCGACGGGAGCTGGACGCTGGACGGCAGCCCCCGGCACCTCAAGGACGCCTGCGAGGCCTCGCTGCGCCGGCTCGGCGTGGAGGCCATCGGGCTCTACCAGTTCCACCGCCCCGACCCGAGGGTGCCCTACGCGGAGTCCATCGGCGCGATCCGGGACCTCCTCGACGAGGGGAAGATCCGCATGGCGGGGATCTCCAACGCCGACCCGCAGCAGATCGCGCTGGCCAATGAGATCCTCGGTGGCCGACTGGTCGCCGTGCAGAACCAGTTCTCGCCGGCCTTCCGCTCCAGCGAGCCGGAACTGCGCCTGTGCGACGAACTCGGCATCGCCTTCCTGCCCTGGAGCCCGCTCGGCGGCATCTCCCGAGCCGGTGAACTGGGCTCCGCCCACGCCCCGTTCGCGAGGATCGCGCATGCGCGCGGGGTGAGCCCGCAGCGGGTGTGCCTGGCCTGGATGCTCGCCAAGTCGCCGGTCGTCGTTCCCATCCCGGGCGCGAGCCGCCCCGAGACGATCCGCGACTCGGCCACCGCCGTCGACCTCGTCCTGACCGCGGACGAGCTCGCGGAACTGGACGCCGCCTGAGAGCCGGTGTCACACGCTCTGAGCCCGGGAAACGCGCATGGACTGGCATCCGTGAACGTCGGGTCTCTAGGATGGACTCCCTGTCCTGCCGGGCCAGTTGGCGTGGCACGAAGCTGGGGGAAAGATGGATACCGGTAACAAGCTGTCCACGTCGATCGACGCGACGGTACCCACAGCCGCGCGCATGTACGACCACTACCTGGGCGGCAAGGACAACTACGCTGCCGACCGGGCGGCGTGCGAGGAACTCGACAAGGTCGTTCCCAGTACACGCCGGCTGGCCGTGAACAACAGGCGTTTCCTCCAGCGGGTCGTCAGGACGCTGGCGGCGGAGCACGGCATCCGGCAGTTCCTGGACCACGGCTCCGGCCTGCCCACCCAGGACAACGTCCACCAGGTCGCCCAGCGCATCGACCCGGACACGCACGTGGTCTACGTCGACAACGACCCGATGGTGCTGGTTCACGGCCGCGCCCTGCTGGAGCAGGACGAGCGCACCGCCGTCATCCACGCGGACATGCGGGAGACGGACGCGATCTTCTCGCACCCCGAGACACAGCGCCTGATCGACTTCGACCAGCCGGTCGCCGTGCTCTTCAACTCGGTGATGCACTGCATCCCCGACAGCGAGACGGACGGACCCCCGGCGGTGGCCCGCCGCGTGGCCGAACGGCTGGCGCCCGGCAGCTACCTGGTGATGTGCCAGCTGGTCAGCGAGGACCCCGAGGTCCGTAAGTTCGTCACCGACTTCATGGACCAGGCGACCCAGGGCCACTGGGGCCGGGTGCGTGAGGAGAAGGACGTCGCCGAGTGGTTCGAGGGCCTGGACGTCCTCGACCCCGGCCTGGTGGAGGTCTCCACCTGGCGCCCGGACTCCGAGGTGGCGCCCCGCCAGCTCACCCACGAGTGGATCGAGTTCGGCGGCGTGGGCCGCGTCCGCTAGTCCGGCAGGCCGCAAGGGACAAAGGGAACGCCCCTCACGAGATCTCCTCGTGAGGGGCGTCGCCATGCGATGTCCGGCCTCATCCGCCGTAGCGCTGCTTCATCGTCTCGCGCAGCAGCTCCAGCGAGGCTCGCGGTTGGAGCGCCTCGTCGGCAAGCCGGTCCAGCGCCAGCCGGTACTCCTCGGTCTCGTCCTGGTCCTCGAGGAAGTTCGCGCTCTTGATGTGTTCGAGATAGACGACGTCGGGCAGATCCAGGCCGCCGAAGCGCAGATAAGTGATCGGGATGGACGGTGCCGAGGCGTTCGTGACGTCCAACGGCACGATCTGTACGGTCACATTGGGCCGCTGGGCCATCTTCACGAGATGCCTGAGCTGCTCCCGCATCACGTCCTTGCTGCCCATGACCCGCAGCAGAGCCGACTCGTCGATGACCGCCCACAGCTGCGGGGCGTCCGCGCGCAGCAGCAACTCCGCCCGCCGGGTGCGCAGTTCCACACGCCGCCTGACCTCGGCGGACGCCGCGGCGGGCAGACCACGCTCGACGACCGCCCGGGTGTAGCCCGGGGTCTGCAACAGGCCGGGAACGTACTGGATCTCGAACGTACGGATCGCCGCGGCCGCCTCCTGGAGGCCGACCAGACGGTCGAACCACTCGGGCATCAGCCGCTTGTCGTAACGCTGCCACCAGCCCGGCTCACCGGCACGCTGCAGCAACTTCAGCAGCACCGAGGCCTCGTAGTCCTCGGTGCCGTACAACTCCAGCAGTGCGCGGACGTCGCTCTGGGCCGGAGGCCTGCGGCCCTTGCCCGACTCGATGCGGGACAGCTTCGCCGCACTGAACCCAAGAGCCCGCGCCGCCTGGTCCTGAGCGAACCCGGCATCCTCGCGGAAACCCGCCAACTGCACGCCGACCAGCATCTTCAACAGGGTCGGAGCCGGCTCGGGCCGATCCAGATACGGCTGGAGTCGGGAGACGCGCTGCGAATCGGCGGACATCCAGACTCCCAGTGAACCGGCATAGAGACGACCCACATTATCGCACCCCGTCGTCTCGCAGCGCATCCGTCCGTACACGCAAGGGAGGGCCCCTGTCGGCCGATGGCCTCACAGCAGATGGTCGAACTCGCCCTCCTTCGCACCCGCGACGAACGCCGCCACCTCGGCCGGGGTGTAGACGAGCGCCGGCCCGTCGGGAAAACGGGAGTTGCGCACCGCGATGCCCCCGCCGACCAGAGTGGCCACTTCAACACAGTTGCCCTCGGCGTTGCTGTGACGGCTCTTGATCCAGCGGGCGTCCAACGAGCTCGCCCGCACTCCGTTCTGCACTGGTGGCACCGCACTCTCCTTGCTGTTCACGTTCCTTGCCGGGCGCTGTGCCCGGCTGCCCGGGTGGGTGCCGGGCCGGATGTCACCGGCCCCTCCCACCCCACCCAATATTTCGTGCAATTTCTCGTGCAATTGCACGCGGGCGCTTTCAGCGTGGATAATAGCTGTGGCGTCAACCCCTCGGGAGGCGCCCCGTCTTGACGTCGCATCAGGGAGATGCCGTGTCGTCACCTGCGAACCACGTGCTCAGAAGGCCGAGTCGGGCTGCGCCGGGAGCAGGTGGAGTGGACATGACCGGTCTTCCGCCACGGCCGCGATCGATGGACCCCGGTGCGCAACCGCCCCTGCCTCTCGCCTCCCCGGGCGAGGCCACGGACTCCGCCGCGCTGCGCATCAGATGCAGCGGGGAAGGATTCGCCCTGGCCCGCACCTTCACCCGGGACACCCTGCGCTGCTGGTCCCTCGACCACCACAGCGACGACGCGGTGCTTGTGATCACCGAACTCGCCGCCAACGCCGTGGCGCACGCGGTGCCACGGGCGCCCGTGGGCGAGACGGACGTGTGGCTCGGGCTCCTGCTCGACCCCACCCATGTGATGCTCACCGTCTCCGACTCGGGTGACAACGTGCCCGAGTTCACCAGCGCCGACGCCACCGACCTGCGGGAGCACGGCCGAGGTCTGTGCATCGTCGACGCCCTGGCCGAGGAGTGGGGCTGGACCCTCAGAACCCCGGCCGGCAAGACCGTCTGGGCCAGGCTGTCGATCTGCCCTCCCCCTTGAGATGACCGCCTGAGATGACCGCCGCGGAAAGGCCCCACGCCATGCGCACCGCTCCGACGCACGTACCGAGCACCGAGCGCACCGACCACCACATGCCGCCGACCGGGGTGGCCAGGACCACGCCCCTCATGGCACTCGAACGGGTGCCGTGGCGGGACATCCAGGACTCCACCGGCTGCGCGGCCGCCATCCCCCTGCTCCTGGGCAGCATCGCCTGGGGCGACCCCGAGACCGCCCGGGCCGCCCTCGCCGACCTGCGGACGCGCATCTGCCAGTACGGCTTCGTGGTGGAACAGGCGACCGCCGCCACCGTCCCCTTCCTGTGGGAACTCGCCCAGCTTCCCCACGTGACCTGCCGGGCCGAGATCATCCAGCTCCTCAAGAGCATCGCGGACGCCCGGCAGTGGGAGAGCACGGCCGCCGTCTACCCCAAGCTGCTCAACCACCGTGAGAACCCCGTGGTGTGGGAGCGCGAGGCGCGCCAGGCCGTCCGTGAGCGGCGCGGCGTCCTGCGGCGGCTGATGGCCGAGGAGGACACCGAGATCAACCGGGCGACCACGGAACTGGCCCGCACGCTCGGCGAGTGACGACCGGCCCGCCACCCGTCCGGGAGGCGCCGGCCCGGTTCTGCACCGCCTCTCCACCGTGCGCGGCGCGGACCGCATCGTGGTGATGGCGACGGCCGCATCCAGGAGATCGGTACGCACGCGGAACCCCTGCGCACAGACGGGGCGTACACGGCACTGCACAGCGGCCAGGGCGCCTGACGGCGCACGGACCGCTCGTTGCCGCGCACACGGGTCACACGTCGGAACGTAACGAAATCGCGCCAAATGCGCCGTCGATGGCGGTGAAGACGATTGTTCTTCCGCGGTTCGGGCATACGCAGCGAAAAATCGAGAGAGGGGCGCTACGTGCTCGTTCCGGACCCGAAGGTCGTCAGGACGCTGCTGACTCGCTACGCATCACTGCGGATCGCTCAGGCGGAAAGGGAAAGGGAGGCCACGGCACGTGAACTGGAGGACGTCAGCTACACGCTGTGCGTGATGATGGGCACCACCGACATCCACGACGCGGTCGGCAAGGCGGACACCCTGCTCGCCGAGGCCGGGCGCGCCCCGGTCGACACCACCGACCCGGACGGGGAGAACGGTCTGCGGCTGGCCGTGTGACGCCGTACCGTCCCGGCGGCCGAAGGCTCAGGAGCGCGCCGCCGGGACGGTGTCCGTCTTTCCGTGGAAGGCGGCGCGACAAGCCTGCGGGGTGGCGCCGACCACCCGGCGGAAACGTTCGCGGAACGCGGTGGGCGAACCGATCTTCAACCTGCTGTGGGCGACCGTCACCGTCCTCGTGATCGTTCGGCGCGGCTCCACCACGGGGGCCTGAACCGAGAACGGCAACCGGTGCTGACGTCAAGCCCTCCGCCGGAATGTGTGTGTCGGTGTTCCGGGGCGCCTACACTCGACAACCGTGCCCAAGTGCATGGGCAGTGACACGAAAGGCGTGTTGACGGGTGTTCCAGGATTCCCCCATCTACGACCGACTCGTCGCTGAGCGCGGCGACGTTCCCGCCCAGGTACGCAGGGAGGCCGAGCGGGTGAGCAGGGAGCTGGAGTACGCCATGCGACCGTTGCAGTCCTCCCTCGGCCCTTCTCTCGGCTCCTCCCTCCCCACCGACCGCCAGGCAGCCCCGGGCGCGGGCTGGCAGCGGGCGGCCCTGCCCGGTCCGCGGTCCTACTGATCCGTACTCAGCGCGCCGCCGCATCGGCGCCGTCGACGTGGGCCCGCGGCGGCGGGCCGGGGTGGGCGAGCCATTCGGCGACGCCGAGCGCGATCGGCTGGCCCGTGTCCACCTCCACGAAGCCGAACTGCCCCGACTGGTTGCACTCCAGGAACCACCACGTCCCGTCCGCGTCCTCCGCCAAGTCGAAGGCGCCATAGGCCAGCTCGGCCTCCTTGACGTATGCCCGCACCGCCCCGGCGACGCGCGGCGGCACGTCGACGGGACACCAGGGCACGGTGTTCGGCGCGAACCGGACATCCACCGCGTCGGGGTCCGCACCCTCGGCGACGGCCTTGCGGGCGGCCAGTAACCGCTCGCCCACGACGGTCAGGCGGATGTCGGCCCGTTTGGCGACCCGCCGTTGCAGCAGCGTCGGACCGAACGCGACGGCGGCGAAGTCGGTGTCCGGGGCGACCCGGCTGGTCGGCACCGCCCGGGGCGGGTCCTGCGGATGCGCGCCGGAGACCGGCTTGACCACCAGATCCGGGTAGCGATCCGCGAAGTCGCGGGCGGCCTGCGGAAACGTCGTGATGAGCGTGGCCGGCACCGGCAGACCGCAGCGCTGCGCGAGCCGGAGCTGCCAGGGCTTGTGGCGGGCCCGGCGCGCCGCGTCGGGATGGTTCATCCAGCGCGCGCCCGAGCCCCGGAGCATCCCGTACAGCGCCTGTGAGGCCTCCTCGGTCAGCCAGGCGGAGGGCGCGACCGCCCGCGCGGCCGGTATCCCCGGCCTGCGCACCCAGATGGACCGCAGTCCGTCGATGCTCACGAGGCGTCCCCCGGACCACAGATGGCCGCGGAACGTGCCGTGCACGAACTCGCCGGACAGCGCCACCCCGCCGGCCAGGTCGGCAGGGTCGAGTCGGACCACCGGAACCCCCGTCGCGTTGAGGTGCACGACCACCATGTCAGCGGTCACGTCCTCTTCACAGGTCAGAATCAACACGGTCATTTCGGCCGCGCCGTGTTCAGTCGTCGAAGTGCGTCTTGGAGCCCGCGGTGGAAGTCGTGGTCCCCAGTTCCCTCATCAGGCCGTGGTCGAGGGCGGCTATCCGCCCGTCGAAGAGCACGTTCAACTGCAGTCCGGAGTCATAGGCGTACGGAATGGTGGCTTCCAACTCCGCTGCCGGACGTGCGTAGTTGAGCGCGAACGGTTGCATCGTCTCTCCCTCGCCGGTGCTGCTCGATCAAACGACGGTCACCCTGCGGCCTCGCTCGGTCCGCCGACTTCCTCGGGCTTCCAGAGACTTATACGAATCGAACGGGTGATTGGTTTCCTTACGGTGCGTAGTCAGGGCCCGGGCGGGCCTCGTGCTCGCGTCCGCCGGGGGAGGCGCGCAGGGTGCGCAGCGCCAGCAGCAGTACGCCGATGTCGTCCAGGTACACCGGATCGGGCAGCAGGTCCGTCGGGAGCACGAAGTACAGCAGCGCACCCCAGAAGACCCAGCGCGGCCCGGTCGGCAGCCCCGCCCGCCGCAGACTGCGCCGGGCTCGCACCAGGCGCACCAGCAGCACCACGGCGACGGCCAGAACCAGTGCCGCGAGCACCGCGCCGACGACGATCACCGTTGTGGTCGAATCCACCCCGCCCCCCTCCTCCAGCGGGCGCTGAGCGCCCGTCACTTGTCGGATTCCCGGTTACGGTCCCGGTATGGCCCGCCGATTCCGGCGCTCATACCTGTGGGTCAGCGAGTTCCACACGGTATGTCAGGGCCTGCCGTCGCCGCTGTGCGCACGGTCGGCGTCGACCGGTCCGTGGAGGACGTCACCCGGCTGGTCGCCCTGCTGACGCGGTCGCCGCGCGACGCCGACAGTGCGGAGGAGGCGATCCGCGCCGCGGCCGAGTGATGTCCGCCGGAGGATGTCTCCCGGCTGGTGACGCTGGTGCACCGGACCCCGGGAACCGCACCGCGGCCAGGTGGTGGTCCGCGCGGCCGCCACCGGCCGGCCCGTCGAGGCACTCGTGGAGCTGATCGGGCGCCTCGCCGCGGAGCGGCCGGTGGACGACCACGTGCCGGCGGCGGAGCAGGTCGGGCCGGACCCGGAACAGGCAGACGAGCAGGCCGTATCCGCCGACGGCCGCTCCCCGGCGGCACCACTTTGCCGACCCGCGGCCCGGGCGCACCCCGGGGCAGCAGGCCAGCCCCGTGCATGTCCGGTCGGCTCGCCGCCGTCGCCCTCGCTCCGGACTGGCGCGTCGGCGCGGCCGCCGTCGGCGCGTCCTCGGCCGCACTCACCTCCTGCTCGCACGCCTGGCGGCGCCGCAGTCACCGCGATGCGTGCGGGCGGAACGGCCGATGGCCGGGGCGAACGGCGTCGCCGACCGAAATCCCGCCGCGTGCACCGACGCCGCCTGCCTAGGCTGCCGTCATGAGTGGGGATCACGTGAACCGTCCCGACCCGGCCGAGGTGCTGCGAGCCGCCTACGAGGCCTTCGCGGCCGTGGTGCGTCCCCTCGGGGACGAGGAGTCCTGGCTGCCCACCGGCTGCGCGGGCTGGGCGGTTCGCGACCTGGTGTTCCACTGCGTCGCGGACGCCCAGCGCGCCCTGGTGGCCCTGCATACGCCTGCCTCAGGACCGGCCGACCGCGATGCCGTCACCTACTGGCAGGACTGGGCACCGGATCCGGTCGGCGCGGCCAACGGGCGGCGCTGGAACCGGGTGAGCGCGAGTATGTTCCTCGACTTCCGGCAGCTGCAGGAGCTGTACCTGGAGACCACGGCGGCCACCGTGACGGCCGCCGAGGCGGCCCGGCCCGAGGGCCGCGTCACCACGCAGGGTCATGTCCTGACCGCCGGGGACCTGATGCTCACGCTCGCCGTCGAGGCGAGCATCCACCACCTCGACCTCGTCACGCGGCTGCCCACGGCCCCGGGGCCGGCGCGGATGGGCCTGGCCGCCGTACGCGCCACCCTGGACGGCCTCCTGGGACGGACCGTCCCGCTGGAGTGGAGCGACGAGCACTACGCCCGCGCCGCCACCGGCCGCGCACCGCTCACAGACGCCGAACGCCTCGCCCTGGGCCCGGACGCGGCCCGGCTCCCGCTCTTCAGCTGACCTCGTGCCCGGACGTGCCCGGCGGGTCCTCGCCGTCGCCTTCCGAACGGGCGGGGCGCAGCGCTCTGGTGGAGCCCTTGAACCGTTCGAACGTCCGGGTCAGCTGCTGGAGCGGCGATCCGGCGGGCGCACCGGGCGAGCTGTCGGGTGCCGGGTCCGGTACGGCCTCTCGGTAGGCGGCCAGCGCCTCGTTGGCCCGCTCGGCGGCCTCCCGGTACAGGTCCCGGGACCTGGTCATGGCCTCCAGCGCCTCGGCGTACATGGCCACCAGACTGCGCTCGCGAGCGAGTTCCTCCTCCAGGGTCAGCAGCTGCCACTGCTCCCGCAGCGCGGTGAGCGCCTCCTCCAGGCCGTCCGGCAGGGGCTTCGGCAGCGCGGCGTAGCGGGTCACGGTCTCGATCAGCTCGGTCGGCTCCGACCCGTCGAGGAAGACGCTGCGGACGCAGAAGTCGCCGTCCTCGTAGCCCGGCGGCACCGGGTGCCCGGGCAGGACCACGGCCCCGCCGCGCGGCACCTCCACGCCGAGGCCCCGCAGGGCCCAGTTCACGACCCGCAGCTGGTCCGGGGCCGCCCGGTGCTCGACCACCCGGTGCCGCAGGCCCGGCGGCAGCAGCCGCGTCAGCGGGCGCCGGCCGCGTTCGTCGGTGGTCATGGCCTCGTGGACGACGACGTGGACGGCCCAGCCGCGCACGGCGTCCTTGAACAGGCGCCGTATGGCCTTGTCGTCCGAGGGCAGCAGGTTGAGGTCCCGGAAGGGCAGGCCGGTGGCGGCCTCCTGGTCCCAGGCGGCGTCCGGTGTGTCGGGCCAGAACAGGGTGGCGGGAGAGGGCCAGGACTGGTCCCACGGCTGTTCGGCCTCGGCCACCAGCGTCCACTCGGACCCGTCGCCCGCCACGGGTACGAGCGTCAGCCGGGCGCGCACGGTCACCTCGCCCGGCACCCGCCATCGGGCCTCGAAGATCCGCTCCGGGGCGCCCTCGGCCACGGGCGGTTCCAGGAAGTCGTCGAGGACCTCGTCGTCCTTGAGGCGCCGCACATGGTGCCGGAGCACGTCGTCGGCGTCGGGCCCGGCATGGCGGCCGCGGGCGGCCCAGAGGGTGGGGGGAGTGGTGGGACGGTCGGTGGGGGTGCTTGGCATGGATCCATCTGTGAGTGGGGGCGGGTGCGGGTTTCAGTATCGTCGCCGCGGGCGGGTGGAGATCAACCGGGGGTCCGTCCCGTGCACGCGCGCGGTGTACTGCGGTGACGTTCCCGCCTGCGGTGACGTGATCGTCGGCGATGGTGGGCAGGAGGACAGCGGCTGACCGTACTGCGCTGGAAGGAGTGACTCGAGTACGGACTCGTCGACCGCGACCTGCCCTGGGAGGAGGCCCAGTGTGCTCCGAGCGGCCTCCGCCGCGACCGGCGGCTGCGTCGACTCGATCCTCCCCTGGCGGGCGCACTCGGGGGGTGAATGTTCCGCACCCATCGGCAGCCGTTCACTCCTGCCCCGCTCGCGGCATCCCCTCCACAATGACTCCTCGAACGGGGCCCGCCCACCATCCGCTTCGGGGCGGGCCCTGTTCACCACGGCGCACCGCTACTCGCGGGTGAACGTCCCGAGGTAGTACTGGCGGATGAGCCCCGCCTCGCGCAGGACGTGGACGTGATGCGTGGCCTGAACATGCCCACCTACCCGGTCCACGAGACGACCAGGGACCCGGAGCGGCTGCGCCGGGCCCAGGCGTTCGTCGCCTCCGGTCTGCGCGCCGGCGCCTTCGTGCCCGTCGTGGACCGGGTGTTCGGCCTGGACGAGATCGCCGCGGCGCACCACTACCTGGAGGAGGGCACACAGGCCGACGAGATCATGGTCACCGTCGACCACTGACAGCACGGCCACGAAAAACGGCCTCGACGGGGCCGGAGGAAACCCGGCACCGTCGAGGCCGTCGTCGTATTACGCGCCGCTCGCCTTGAGCATGTCCTCACGCTCGACGAGCTTCACGCGCTCGCGGCCCTGCGGCTCGCCCAGCGCCTTCTCGGCGGCGTCCAGCTGGTACCAGCCCTCCCAGGTGGTGAAGCGGACGTCGCGCTCGGCGAGGAACGCGTCCACCGCCTCCGGCTCGGGGGAACCCGGCGTCTGCAGACGGCCGTTGGTGTAGTCGTCCAGCAGGTTCGACACCGTCTCGTTGGCGTCGCCCTTGGTGTGGCCGATCAGGCCCACGGGGCCGCGCCGTATCCAGCCGGTGACGTACGTGGACTGCAGGTGCTCGCCGCTCTCCTGGACGACGCGTCCCCCGGCGTCCGGAACCGTGCCCGAGTCGAGGTCCCAGGGCAGCTTGGGGAGCTTGTCGGAGAGGTAGCCGACCGCGCGGTAGATCGCGGTGACGTCCCAGTCCTTGAACTCGCCGGTGCCCTTGACGTTGCCCGTGCCGTCCAGCGCGGTGCGCTCGGTGCGCAGACCGACGACCTTGCCGTCCTCGCCGAGGATCTCCGAGGGCGACTCGAAGAAGTGCAGGAAGAGTTTGTGCGGCCGGTCGCCGACGTCGCGGATCGCCCAGTTCTCCAGGGTCTTGGCGACCATGTCGGCCTGCTTGTTGCCGCGCCGGGTCTCGATCGAGCCCTCGTCGTAGTCGATGTCCTCGGGGTCGACTATGACCTCGATGTTCGGGGAGTGGTCCAGCTCCCGCAGCTCCATCGGGCTGAACTTCGCCTGCGCCGGGCCACGACGGCCGAACACGTGGACCTCCAGCGCCTTGTTGGCCTTCAGGCCGTCGTGGACGTTCGGCGGGATCTCCGTCGGCAGCAGCTCCTCGGCCGTCTTGGCGAGGATGCGCGCCACGTCGAGCGCGACGTTCCCGACGCCGAGGACGGCGACCTTCTCGGCCTCCAGCGGCCAGGTGCGCGGCACGTCCGGGTGACCGTCGTACCAGGAGACGAAGTCCGCCGCGCCGTACGAGCCGTCGAGCTCGATGCCGGGGAGGGACAGCTCGCGGTCGGCCGTCGCTCCCGTGGAGAAGATCACGGCGTCGTAGAAGGCCCGCAGATCGTCCAGGCTGATGTCGGTGGGGTAGTCGACGTTGCCGAACAGACGGATCTGCGGCTTGTCGAGGACCTGATGGAGGGCGGTGATGATGCCCTTGATGCGGGGGTGGTCGGGGGCGACGCCGTAACGGATCAGGCCGAACGGGGCCGGCATCCGCTCGAAGAGGTCGATGGACACACCGGGTTCGGCGGCCACGTCGGACTTGAGCAGGGCGTCGGCGGCGTAGATCCCGGCGGGGCCGGCTCCGACGATTGCTACCCGCAGGGGGCGGGGCATGATCAGTTCCCTTCGAGCGATGACAGGCGACTCGACGGGAAGCCTAAGCTAAGGCAAGCCTTAGTTGGTACGCGGGTCCGGTCTATGAGCTCATAAGGTCACTTTATGAGTAAGAGCTCCGAACAAAAGTGGAGTCCGATCAGCTCGCGGCGTCTGGTGCGTGCGATCGCAAGGCGCCGGAAGCTCCTCGTAGCGGAGCTACTAGGGGCTTTCGGCAACGCGGCGAGCGTGCGTGCCAGACGCCGCGAGCCGGGCTCCACTTTTGTTCGGAGCTCTAAGTCCCGTGGATCAAGGGAGGGTCTGTTCGGCCCAGATGACCTTTCCCTCGGGCGTGTAACGGGTGCCCCAGCGTTCGGAGAGCTGGGCGACGAGGAACAGGCCGCGGCCACCCTCGTCGGTCATGGCCGCGTAGCGCAGATGCGGCGAGGTGCTGCTGCTGTCGAAGACCTCGCAGATCAGGGTGCGGTCGCGCAGCACACGGACGTGGATGGGGTCACCGCCGTAGCGGATCGCGTTGGTGACGAGCTCGCTCAGGATCAGCTCCGTGGTGAACGTCAGCTCGTCCAGGCCCCATTGGGCGAGCTGCCTGCTGACCGCGGCGCGCACCTCGCCGACGGCCGCCGGGTCGCCCGGCACCTGCCACTCGGCGATCCGGTCGGCGGTCAGCGACCGCGTGCGCGCCACGATGAGGGCGATGTCGTCGACGGCGCGGGCCGTGAGCCGGGAGTTGTCGAGGACGACCCGGCAGGTGTCCTCGGGTGAGCTGCCGGCCCGTTCCAGCGCGGTGCGCAGCAGTTCCAGGCCCACGTCGATGTCCCGCTCCCGGTCCTCGACGAGCCCGTCCGTGTAGAGCACCAGGCGACTGCCCTCGGCCAGTTCGAGGTCGGCCGTCTCGAACGGCAGACCCCCGAGCCCGAGCGGGGGACCGGCCGGCACCTCCGGGAACTCCACGCTGCCGTCCGGGTGGATCAGCGCGGGCGGCGGGTGGCCCGCCCGGGCGATCGTGCACACCCGGGAGACCGGGTCGTAGATCGCGTACAGACAGGTCGCCCCGGTGACGGGGGCGTTCGCGCCCTCCGCCGCCTCGTCCTGGTCGATGCGCCCCACCAGCTCGTCCAGGAGCGAGAGGAGTTCGTCCGGCGGGAGGTCCAGGGCGGAGAAGTTGTGCACCGCCGTACGCAGGCGGCCCATGGTGGCCGCGGCGTGAAGCCCGTGCCCGACGACGTCGCCCACCACGAGTGCGACGCGGGCACCGGACAGCGGCAGTACGTCGAACCAGTCACCGCCGACGCCCTCCTGCGCGGGCAGATACCGGTAGGCGATCTCCAGGGCGTCCTGCTCGGGCAGGTTGCGGGGCAGCAGGCTGCGCTGCAGCGTCACCGCCATGGTGTGCTCGCGCGTGTAGCGGCGTGCGTTGTCGATGGAGACCGCGGCCCGGGCGACCAGTTCCTCGGCGAGGGCCACCTCGTCCGTGTCGAACGGCTCGGGCTTCTCGGACCGCCAGAAGTTGACCACGCCCAGCACCAGGCTGCCCGCCCGCAGCGGCACGGCGATCAGCGAGTGGATGCCGTACGTCAGCACCTGCGCGGAGCGCTCCAGGTCCTGCGCCTGCCAGCCGGCGGCCTCGCTCAGCCGCGGCTCGACGACGGCGTGCTCCGCGGCGAGGCTGCGCGCCTGCGGCGAGGTGTCGACGAGCCGGATCCGCTCGCCGACCGGATACAGCGGGGCGTCCTTGCGGATCCCGTTCATGGCCGTGCGGCGCAGCGCGGTCGCCGCCTCCGGCTGTCCGCCGCTCAGGACGGCCTCGAACAGGTCGACGGTGACGAAGTCCGCGAACCGGGGAACGGCCAGTTCCGCCAGCTCCTCGGCGGTACGGGTGACGTCCAGACTGGTTCCGATGGCCACGCCGGCGTCGTACAGCATGTTCAGGCGCTCACGCGCGGTCTCCGCGCGGCCGGACAGGGCGCGCAGCTCGGTGGAGTCACGCAGGGTGGCGACGCTGCCCGGCGGGCCGCCCTGGCTGTCCGTGGTCCGCTGGTTGATCGCCAGCAGCCGGTCCTTGACCAGGTGCACCTCGTCCGTGGCGACCCGCCCGGAGGCCAGCAGGCCGGCCGTGTCGGGGGCGAGGCCGAGGTCGACGACATGCCGTCCCTCGGCGTCATGGGGCAGGTCGAGCAACCGGTGCGCCTCGTCGTTGGCGAGCAGCAGGGTGCCCTCGCCGCCGACGATGAGCACGCCCTCCCGCACGGCGTGCAGTACCGCGTCATGGTGCTCGTACATCCGGGTCATCTCGTGCGGACCGAGGCCGTGCGTCTGCCGCAGCAGCCGCCGGCTCACCAGCGCGGTGCCCGCGGTGGCCAGGGCGAGCCCCGCCGCGGCGGCGAACAGCACCAGCGGGAGCTGCCGGTCGACCGCGCCGCCCACGCTCTTGGTCGTGATGCCCGCCGAGACCAGACCGACCACCTTGCCGTCGTCCGCCTTCACGGGCACGACGGCCTGCACCAACGGGCCGATCGTTCCCGTGATCTCCTCGGTCACGGTCCGTCCGGCCAGCGCCGGGGCGATCGTCCCGACGAACCTCTTGCCGATACGGTCCGGCTTGGGATGGCTGTAGCGGATGCCGTCGGTGTTCATGACGACGATGAAGTCCACCTTCGTGGCCTTGCGGGCCGCCTCGGCGCGCGGCTGGAACACCGCTGACGGCTCGGGGGCGCTCAGCGCCTCGACGGTCCCCGGCGCGTTGGCGAACGCCTGGGCGACGGCGACCGAACGGTTGCGGGCCTCGCGCGTGCTGTCGTGCCGTACCTGGAGCACCAGGGCCACCACCGCGGCCACGACCAGCAGCAGGACGATCACCACTTGCAGGACGAACACCTGTCCGGCGACGCTGCGTCCGGCTAGTGCCGACCGCGGCCCCGACCGGCGCGCATCGCGCTGCCGCTGGGCGAGCGGACCGCCCGGCTGCCGCCGCGGATGCCCGTCGGGCGCCGCGAGGGCGCGGTCGGGCGCAGGGCGCGGACCGCTGGGGCGACGGGTCGACCGGGCCCCGGATCGACCCAAGAGCCGGACCATGTGCCATGTCTACACTGCCGGGCCCCAGGAGGCGAGGGGTGTCACAGGGCGTGACAGGCAGAGCTCCGGATGTCGACCGTCACCGACGCGCGGTGACCGCCTGCCATCGGCCTCACCCCGCGATGCGGCGCGTGGCCAGCAGGAGGGCGATGTCGTCCGGGCGGTCGACGGCGTGGCGGGCCGCCGCGGTGAGCCGGTCGGCCACGCCGGCGAGTGCGCGTCCGCCCGGGCGGACGGCGGGGGCGCCGGCCTTGGCCAGCGCCACGCGCAGGGCGCTGATGCCGTCGTCGATGTCGCCGCCGGGCTTCTCGACCAGCCCGTCGGTGTAGAGCGCGAGGATGGCTCCGGGCTCCATACGCAGCTCCGTCACCGGGTAGCGGGCCCGCGGGTCCACGCCGAGCACCACTCCGCCGGGCAGGTCCAGGACGTGGGTACGACCGTCCGGGCGGCGCAGCAGCGGCTGCGGGTGCCCTGCGCGGGCCGCCAGGGCCACCCCGGTGGCGGGGTCCAGCCGGACGTAGCAGCAGCTCGCGAACAGGCCGGGATCGAGGTCGATGAGGAGGCGGTTGGTGCCGCTCATGACCTCGTCGGGCGGCCGGTCGCCGAGCGCGAAAGCCCTTACCGCGCTGCGCAGTTGCCCCATGGTCGCCGCCGCCTGCACGCCGTGCCCCTGCACGTCCCCGATGACCAGGGCGAGGCCGTCGCCGGCCTCCACGACGTCGTACCAGTCCCCGCCCACCTCCATGCCCTGCGTGCCGGGCAGATAGCGCCCCGCGGTCTCCACCTGCGGGTGCGCCGACAGCCGCCGGGGGAGCAGGGCCTGCTGCAGCCCGCGGGCGAGGGCGGCCTCGGTCTCGTAGCGCCTGGCCTTCTCCATGGCGTGGGCGATGAGCCCGGCGAGCGCGGTGAGCACCGTACGTTCCTCGGTGCTGAAGCTGCGCGAGCGGTCGAAGCCCAGGATGCAGGAGCCGACCGAGCGGCCGGAGGCGATCAGCGGCAGGAAGGCACGGGCGCCCTCGGTCGCGTCCAGCTGGATTCCGGGGTAGGCGGCGGCCAGTTGCTTCATCGAGTCGAAGAAGAGCGGCCGGCCGGTGGTGAGCGTCTCGACGCCGGGCAGCCGCGCGTCGAGTCCGACTCCGTCGAACGGGGCGAGGAACCCCGGCGGGAAGCCGCTCTCCCAGGCCAGGTGCAGATGCCGGTCCTGGAGCAGGTAGATGGCGAGCCGGCGGCATCCGAAGGCGGGCAGCAGCTCCCGCATCACGACGGCGGACACCTGGCGGGCGGTGACCGCCTCCGTCAGCGCGATCGCCAGGACGATGGGGCGGTACACGGGCGCCGGTGCGGTGAGGCCGTTCCCCGGCGCGAGGTCGGCGGGGGCGGTGTCCGTGACCCGGCTCGCCGGACGGACCGTGCAGGTCAGCCTGTCCGGGCCGGGATGCACGGCGAGCGCCAGCCAGTCGCCCTCGGACGGTTGCTGCACGGGCTCGGTGGCGCTCACGGCAGGCCGCTCCGCGTGGAAGTACACCGGGTCGGGCGACAGCAGGGCGCCGCGCAGATGGTCCTCGATGTCGGGCTTGCCGAGCCACGGCACGGCGTCCCACAGAGCGCGGCCCAGCAGTTCGGTCCGCGGCCGGCGCAACAGCTGTGCGGCGCGCGGATTGGCGTAGACGACCAGCCCTTCCCGGTCGAGGCAGAACACCCCGTCCGGCAGCAGGTCGGCCGCCGCGTCGGCGGTGGCGCGGAGGCCCGGATCGAGGACGATGCCCCGCACCGGCCCCGCCCCGGACGGTACGTCGGTCGGGGCGGTCGTGGCGTGGGGGGCCCATCCGATCCCGCCGTAGGGGCTCCACAGATCCATCAGCCGCAGCTCACCGTCGGCCGCCCGCAGGGACAGTGGCAGGGTCGGCGGCCTGCCGACGGCCGTGTCCCGCAGCGCGACGAGAATCCGGTCCCTCTCGGACGGGGACACGGCGTCCGCGAACGCCTCGACGGCTCCGGTGAACTCCGTCGGCGGCACGCCCAGCAGGGCATGCAGACCATCGTCCCCGGTCACCAGACCCGTCTCCGGCGACCACACGAAACGCCCGATGCGGGCGAGCGGCGGGCGTGCGGGCGGCGGCCGGACGCACAGCGGCTCCTGGTTCCAGGCGACCGGGGTCGCTTCCTCGTCCAGGTTCCGCAGGGCCGCACCCAGGTCCTGGGCCAGCCGGGTCAGACGGTCGAGCTCGGGCAGCACCTCGGCGGCGTCCGGGACGGCGGGGCGCAGCACGGTGAGGACGCCGTACGCTTCGGAACCGGCCACGACCGGCATGTACAAGGAGCCGAACTGGAACGGCAGACCGGCCGCGAACTGGGGGTAGCGGCGCATCGTCTCCGTGGCGTTCGGCAGGACCACCTGCACGCCGAGCCGATGGGCGTCCGCGACGGGGAACGGGCTGTCCGCGTGCAGCTGCCACCAGGGGCGGAACAGCGGCCCGGGCAGTCCGCAGAGCACGGCCAGGCGCAGCAGTCCGGGCGTGGAGGAGCGCAGGTAGACCCCTCCCGCGTGGCCGCCGGCCGTGCTGATCGCCTCCGTCGCGGCGTCGATCAGCAGCGCCGGCAGCCGTCCGGGCTTCGGCTGTGCGTCCTGGGAGTTCCCAGTCATCGGCCCTACCTCGTCCGTGCGCCGTCACGCGGGCGACACAGCAAGAATGCGCCACGACGGGCCCGGACCGCACCTGGGCGGCGAAAGGAACCTCGTGAGGAACCCCGTCTCCCTCCGTGAGGGGCGGCGTCAGCGGCTGCCGGTCCAGTTGTGGGCCACGTCCACCACGACCCGGTCGGCGAGGAGCTGCACCCGGAACGGCAGCCGGGCACGGACTCCCAGCCCGACCTGCGTCTCGCCCTCGAAGCTGCCCGCGAACCGGGTGTCCCTGAAGGTGCGGTAGCCGGAGATGTCCACTCCGGGCAGAGGGCGGGCCACCCGGCCGGGATACGTGGGTGTCCCGGACTCGGGGTCGTAGGCGGGTGCGGCCACCCGCACCTCGAGGACGGCTCCGCCGCCGACGGAAATGGGACGACCCGATCCGTCCTGACGGAGTCGGTCGACGTAGCGCACCCGGTAACCGAGGCCGCTGCCGCCGCCGGGGACGTCGATGACCATCCGGTCGTAACAGGTGTGGCTTCCGGTCCTGATGTTCTTCACCGGCGTCGTCGTGCCGGCGGCACGGGACTTGTCGAGGCTGCCCCAGCCGGTGGGGCATGCCGTGGCCGCGTCGGCCGGGATCGCGGTGACGGCCCATGCGGCACTCATCAGGACGGCCGCGGCCCATGCTGTTCTGCTTCGTCTCATGATGTCCCTCGAGACGTAGATGTGACTGATATCCGGTGAGACATCCGGCTTGGCCGAAAGGTTGTGCTGACTTCGCGGAATGACCTACGTCCGAAACATTCGGCGAATGCGGCGAATGTTGCCGTTTGGCTTGCTGTCGCAGAGCTTTCTGAGCCAATCGCGATTGCCGGTGCGCATTCCGTTGACGCTTTCGAAAGCCGCTCGTAGGGTCTGCGACGCCATTCCGGAATTGGGCTCGAAACTTTCGGTTGATCCATGGTCAGACACCCGGACAGAAGAAAGGGGACGAGATGGTCACCCGCACGTCCATCCGCCTCGGCATGGCGAGTCTGCTCGCGTTGGCCGGCGTCACCGCCCTGTCGGCACCGGCCGACGCCGCGAGCACCCTCGGCGCCGCGGCGGCCCAGAAGGGCCGCTACTTCGGCGCCGCGGTCGCCGCCAACCACCTGGGCGAATCCGCGTACGTCTCCACGCTCGACACCGAGTTCAACTCGGTGACCCCCGAGAACGAGATGAAGTGGGACGCCGTCGAGGGCACCCGGAACTCCTTCAACTTCGCTGCCGCGGACCAGATCGTCAGCCACGCCCAGAGCAAGGGCATGAAGGTCCGCGGACACACCCTGGTCTGGCACTCCCAGCTGCCGGGCTGGGTGGGCACGCTCGCCGCCGCCGACCTCAGAACGGCGATGAACAACCACATCAACCAGGTCATGGGCCACTACAAGGGCAAGATCCACTCCTGGGACGTGGTCAACGAGGCATTCCAGGACGGCAGCAGCGGAGCCCGGCGCAGCTCGCCGTTCCAGGACAAGCTCGGCAACGGCTTCATCGAGGAGGCGTTCCGCACCGCACGCGCGGCGGACCCGGCCGCCAAGCTCTGCTACAACGACTACAACACCGACGGCGTCAACGCGAAGAGCACCGCCGTCTACAACCTGGTCAAGGACTTCAAGGCCCGCGGCGTGCCCATCGACTGCGTCGGCTTCCAGTCGCACTTCAACAGCGCCTCCCCGGTCCCGGCCGACTACCAGGCCAACCTGCAGCGCTTCGCCGACCTCGGCGTCGACGTCCAGATCACCGAGCTGGACATCGAGGGCTCCGGCACCGCCCAGGCCACCGGCTACGGCAATGTGGTGAAGGCCTGTCTGGCCGTCTCCCGCTGCACCGGCATCACCGTCTGGGGGGTCACCGACAAGTACTCCTGGCGCGCCAGCGGCACACCGCTCCTGTTCGACGGCAACTACACCAAGAAGGCCGCCTACACCGCCGTACTCACCGCGCTGGGCGGCACAGGCTCCGGTGGTGGCGGCGGTACGGCGGCCTGTTCCGTGACCTACAGCAAGCAGGAGGAGTGGAGCGACCGCTTCAACGGAAAGGTGACCGTCACCGCGGGCAGTTCCGCGATCAGCAACTGGAGCACGACCGTGACCGTCACCTCCCCGCAGAAGATCTCCACGACCTGGAACGGCACGCCCTCCTGGGACAGCAGTGGCAACGTCATGACGATGAAGCCGAACGGCAACGGCAGCCTGGCCGCCGGAGCGTCGACGAGCTTCGGCTTCACGGTCATGACGAGCGGAAACACCGCCGCCCCGGTGCTCGGCTCCTGCACGGCATCCTGACCACCCCGCAAACGGTCACGGCACAGCCCGGGCCCCCGGCCGATGTGGCCGAGGCCACGTCGCCGAGGAGGCCCGGGTCATGTCGTACGGCAGAACCCGCGGGCTACCTTCTTGTGCAGTTCCTTGTCTCATTAGCGCAGTCCCTTGTCTCACCACACCTATCGGGCGGCCCGGCAGTGCAAGCAGATCTCTCCCCGCTCATCGCGGCGACCGCCCAGTGGCTGACCTGTGCCTACCCGTCGGGCGGCGGCGCGCTGGCCTCCGCCCTGTGCGAGGTGCAGGCGCGCCAGGCAGTGACGGTCGCGGCATGGCTCAGATATCCGACGCAGATGGACGCCGCGCTGGTCGGCATCGCCGGGCCCGGAGGCTCGGGCCGGCTCGACTGGATCACCGGCGCGGACGGGACGGGCGCCCCGGACACGGACGAGGACGCCTGGCGCACCTGGGTCGACGAGGTCGTGGCGAGCTGGGCCGCCTGCCTGCTCACCGACCCGGAACTGGCCGGCCTGGCGGTGACCGCACTCGCCGGGGGCAGCCACACGGCCGGTGTCCCGGCCGAGTTCCGCCGTCTGCTCGCACCCGACGAGGCGGACCGCCGCGCGGCGGCCCTCCTGCGCCACCCCGACCTGCTGGCCCCGGTGGCCGAACTCCACCACTCCCAGCTCCTGGAACGCCTCAGGCCGGGACAGGCCCTGATCGCCTGAGACCGCCGACGGGTCAGTCGTGCTTGCCGCGGCCCGTCAGCGCGTCCCGCAACCGGTCGACCAGTCCGGCACCCGGAGCCAGCAGCTTGTTGGCCGGAGGCGTGTCCGGGGCGGACGGGTGCGGCCGGGTCGGCGCCATCTTCTTGGCCATACGGACCTTGTCGCCCAGGCTGTCGAGCGCCTCCGGCGGACACGCCGTGCGCAGCTGCGGGAAGAGGTTCCCCTCCTCGTCGGCGATGTGGGAGCGGATCTCGCCCATGAGCATCATGATGAGCCGGTCGAACTCGGGGTCCTGGGCGTCGCAGCCCTCCAGATCCTTCATGAGCCGTTCGGCCTTGGAGTGATCCTCGATCTCCTTGTCCGCCAGGGCGTCGCCGTTCACCAAGTGCTCGCGCACGGCGGGGTACAGGTACTCCTCCTCGGCCACCGAGTGCCGTACCAGCTCCATCGTCGCCTGGTCGGCGTACACCTTGCGGTCTTTGTCACCGGACGGCAGGGCCTCGATACGGCCGAAGATGTCCTCGACCTCCCGGTGATCGGTCACCAGCTCGTCGATGACGTTTCCTCCGTGTCCCATGCTCTCCACCTCCAGCGAGAGGCGGCGGCTCCGGGGTGGACCCGCCACGGCCCCCGAGTGCCCTGCGTCGTCCGCCCTACGCGTGGTCGAAGCCCTGTCCGGCGGTCCAGGGCGGGGCACGTCGTCCGGATGGGTGTGGGCAGGGCGCATCGAAGGAACTCGCACCGGGACACCGGCGTACGACGCCCTGGGAGGCCGACGTGACCGACGCTGTGGACGAGGTGCTCGCACGAGTACGCGGGGAAGTGGCCGCCAGGGCCGAGCGGCTGTGGGACGTCGCGCTGACCCTGCACACCGAACCCGAGTACGCCTTCCAGGAGCACCGGGCGGCGGCACTGCTGTGCGGCGAACTCGCGTGGGAGGGATTCACCGTCGAGCGGGGCGTCGCCGGACTGCCCACCGCCTTCGTCGCCCGCTGGGGCGCGCGCCCCAGGCCCGCGGTGGCCCTGCTCCTGGAGTACGACGCCCTGCCCGGCCTCGGGCACGCGTGCGGCCACAACCTGATCGCCGCCGCCGGCCTCGGAGCCGCGCTGGCCGCAGGGGCCGCCCTGCCCGCGGACGCCGGAAGCGTATGGGCCGTGGGCACGCCCGCAGAGGAGGGCGGTGGGGGAAAGGTCACCGAGGTCGAGGCCGGACTGTTCGACGACGTCGACGCCGCGCTGATGTTCCATCCCGGTGTGTACAGCTGGCGGTGGGCGCCGCTGACCGCGCAGGCCCAGTACCGGGTCGCCTTCCACGGCCGCGCCGCGCACCCCACCGGCAACCCCACCGAGGGCATCGACGCCCTGGCGGCGCTGATCCAGCTGTTCAACACCCTCGCCGTGGTCGGGCGGCGGCTGCCCGAGGGGTCCCACATCCAGGGCATCGTCACCGACGGCGGGCGGGCGACGAACATCGTCCCCGAGTACGCGGAAGGCCTGTTCGGGCTGCGCGCCGCCACGACCGCCGCCCTGGACGACCTGGCGGGGGAGCTCCTCACCTGCGCGCAGGGCGTGGCCCGGGCGACGGGAACGACGGTCACCGTCGAACGCAACACGCCGCGCTACGAGCACTTCCGCGACAGCGCGGTGCTCTCCGAACGGTTCGCCCGTCACCTCACCCGCACGGGCCACGGCATCACGCCCCCCGAACCGGGCGTGTACCTGGGCTCCTCCGACATCGGCAACGTCAGCGGACGCGTCCCCGCCATCCACCCCTTCGTGGCGATCATGGATCCGGACGGCTCCGACCACACTCCCGAGTTCGCCGCCGCGGCGGCCTCCGACCGCGCCCGGGAGGCCATGCTGGCAGCGGCGGAGGCGCTGGCCTGCACGGCGGTGGAGGTGCTGCTGCGCCCGGACGTGCGGGAAAAGGCGTGGCAGGACCTCACGGCGGCCCCGCTGTGAAGTCAAGGGTCACCGGCGCTGCTGTGAGGTTCAGGGTCACCGGCATGACTGCGCGTCCCTCAGCCCGGTGGCTCAGTCGCTGTGCAGCTGATACACGTTGAACGCCCGCCGGATGACCGGCTGGGCCACGTTCCGCACCCGGACGCCACCGGCCGTCATCCCGTGCTCGGTGCCCGCGTGGGCGTGGCCGTGGACCGAGAGGTCGGCACCGGCCGTGTCGATCGCCTCCGCCAGCAGATAGCTCCCGAGGAACGGGTAGATCTCCGGCGGCTCACCGGCCAGGGTGTCGGCGACGGGGGAGAAGTGGGTGAGGGCGACCCTCAGCTCGCAGCCCTTGTCCGCCAGCTCCTCCAGCGCGGTGTGCAGCGCGTCCGCGCTGCGGCGGGTGTAGCGGACGAACTCCTTCATCAGCGGCTCGCCGAACTCGCCGGCGCTGCGTCCGACGAACCCGCCGCCGAAGCCTTTGGTACCGGCGATGCCGACGCGCGTGCCGTCGCACTCGACGACCGTGCCCTCGCCCTCCAGCACCGCCACGCCTGCCCCCTGGAGGATGGCGGTGACCCTCTCGGGCTGCTCGTCGTGATGGTCGTGGTTGCCGAGCACCGCCACGACCGGCACCGCAAGCCCCCGTACCTCCTGCGCCACCACCCGGGCCTCCTCGGGCGTGCCGTGCCGGGTGAGGTCGCCGGCCAGGAGCAGCAGGTCGGCGCAGTCGGGCAGGGTTTCGAAAGCGGGGCGCAGCAGGCCCCGGCTGTCGGGCCCCATGTGAATGTCCCCCACGGCGGCGACGCGGATCATGGCAGGTCCTCCGCATGGTCGGGGGAGGTGGTCTCCGCCACCACGACATCCGTGTGCACGGAGATCCCGGTCAGCTCCTCGCGGACGGTCCGCAGCAGCGTCTCGCGGCACTGCGTCGAGGGCACCGTGCCGGTCACCACGACCGCCCCGGCCCGCACCTCGGCCCGTACGCCGAGTTCACCGAGTTCCTCCGCGGCGAGCCGGTCGTGCAGATGGGCGACGCGGTACTCGACGTTCTCCGCGGCAGGGGCATGGCCGGCTCCGTGGGCCCGCCCCCCGCCGGTCTCGTTCATCGCCGTTCCTCCTTCGGCCTCGGCTCAATGACCTCCAGCCGCTCCAGGAAGTAGAAGAACGCGTCGGCCATCGGGTCGTCGCCGCAGGCCCGGCGTACCCACTCCCAGTCGACCTTCTCCCGCAGCGTACGCGCGATCGGGAGCACCGCCCCGAAGTCGCAGTGGTGCTCGGAGAAGGCGGCCACCAGACTGTGCACCAGGTCGGTCGGCGACAGCACCGGCATGAACACCGAGTCGACCGACAACTCCTGCGCCCGGTCCAGCAGTTCCGTGGTGACCGGCTGGTGCGCCAGCTCGAAGATCAGGTCGACCTGCTGTCCCAGACAGCTGGACTTCAGCAGCCAGTCCTCGGGCGGCGTGTACACCGGCAGTCCGGCCTCGCGCAGGGTTTCGGCGACGGCGTCCGCGTCCTTGGGCCGGAAGCAGAAGTCGACGTCGTGCTGGAGGTTCTGGGTGCTTCCGTGCGCGTACACGGCGACGCTGCCCGCGAGGGCGAACGCGTGCCCCTTTCGTTTGAGGATCGAGCCGACCTGCTTGGTGGCCTGCAGGATCGCCCGGTTGCGGTCCAGGGGAAGATCGTCGTCGAGCACGTCGTTCTGCGGGACGAGTTCGGGATCTCCCGTCGCCAGACGCAGCTCGGCGACGCCTGGCCGCTGCTCCAGGGCGTCGTCGTCCGCGTGCCGCGTCATCGCTGCCCCCTTTCCTGGTCGACTTCCTGGTCGACGGCGAGCCCCGAGTACCCGGCGCGCCGCCATCGACACGAACGCCGCACGCGGCGACGCGCGGGCGTTGGTCGGCAACCCGTTTCTGGGAACCCGGTTCCCATGAACGGCAAGGACACGCAGCAGCAGACCTCGTACGAGGACCGTCGGACCCTCGAGCGACTGGTGCCGGCCTGGCTGGAGGAGACCGAGCGGCACGACAGCGCCGCGGCCCGCGAGGCCCGTACGGGCTGGGAGCGGGGTTCGCTGTCGGACCGGTCCGCCCAGGACCTGGCCCACTGGGTCACCGCCCGGGTCACCGACACGGGCTTCAACGAGGAGGAGGGCCCCCAGGTGGAGGGAGCCGTCCGGATCACACCCGCGGACAAGGAGACCGTCCACCGCTGGCTGACGGGGCAGGGACACCGCATCTGACCCCCGGCGTAGCGTCAGGGCAGCGCGGGTGTCCCTGCCCCGTCGGCGACGCCTTCGCTCAGCCCTCGGTCTTGTGCTCGGTCCAGGTCCACGCGTACTGCAGCCAGTCCGCCACGGTCATGGCACTCAGGCCCGCGGAGACCAGACGGGCGGTCCGTGGCGTGGCGGCATAGCAGGCGATCAGGCTGCCGGCCACCCAGGCGGCGGTGCAGAAGGGGCATGACACCAGTTCTCCGACGGCTCGGCGCGCACCCCTGCCGCGGGGCGCGTCGTTCACCTCGCCGCCCGCCCCCTCCTCCGCACGGCGGGTGAACGGCGCCCGTACGAAGCTGGTGATCCGGTCCTTGGACAGCAGCCTGGACGCCTTGAACGTCGCGGTGCCGAGCAGTGCGACGTCCCAGGGCGGAACACGGTCGGGCAACTGCACGCCACGACGCCGGGCCGCCGCGGAGAACAGCACCGCACCGGCGGCGAACGCCGTGGCGAGCGTGGCATAGCCCGCGAGGGGCGCCTCGTCCTGGTCGTCGTAGCGTCGGTCGTCAGTGGTCATGCCGCCCCGAGTGCCCGGTCCGGTCGCCCGCACACGTGACGCACGCCCGTGCGCGAGCAGGCGCAAAAAGATCACCGGCCGGTGTGACAGGCACGACGGGCCGGGTACTCGGAGCCGCCGTACGGCTGTGACCGACCGGCGGCGGCCGCCGCGCAGCCCGCCGCGCGTCACAGCAGCCACGAGTCGAAGGAGCCCACGAACATGACGGACGTGTCGAGCAGGGGGCCCGCTCCGGACGACGACCGGAAGGTGCTCACCAACCGACAGGGCCACCCCGTTCACGACAACCAGAACCAGCGCACGGTCGGCGCCCGGGGTCCGGCGACCCTGGAGAACTACCAGTTCCTGGAGAAGATCAGCCACTTCGACCGGGAGCGGATCCCGGAGCGGGTCGTGCACGCCCGGGGCGTGACCGCGTACGGCTACTTCGAGGCCTACGGCGCCTGGGGCGACGAGCCGATCAGCCGCTTCACCCGGGCCAAACTCTTCCAGGAGCGCGGCAAGCGGACCGACCTGGCCGTCCGCTTCTCCACCGTCATCGGAGGCCGCGACTCCTCCGAGGCCGCCCGCGATCCGCGCGGCTTCGCGGTGAAGTTCTACACGGAGGACGGCAACTGGGACCTGGTCGGCAACAACCTGGGCGTCTTCTTCATCCGGGACGCGATCAAGTTCCCGGACGTCATCCACGCCCTCAAGCCCGACCCGGTGACCTTCGAACAGCAGCCGCGGCGCATCTTCGACTTCATGTCGCAGACACCGGAGTCCATGCACATGCTGGTCAACCTGTTCAGCCCGCGCGGCATCCCGGCGGACTACCGCCACATGCAGGGCTTCGGCGTCAACACCTACAAGTGGGTCAACGACGAGGGCCGGACCGTCCTGGTCAAGTACCACTGGATGCCCAAGCAGGGCGTGCGCAGCATGACCGAGGAGGACGCCGCGAACGTCCAGGCGGAGGGCCTCGGCCACGCCACCAAGGACCTGTACGAGGCGGTGGACCGCGGCGAGTACCCGGAGTGGGAACTCCTCGTCCAGATGATGGACGACCACGACCACCCGGAGCTCGACTTCGACCCGCTGGACGACACCAAGACCTGGCCCGAGCAGGAGTTCCCGCCCAAACCCGTCGGCAAGATGGTGCTGGACCGGATGCCGGAGAACTTCTTCGCCGAGAACGAGCAGATCTCCTTCGGCACCGGCGTCCTCGTCGACGGCCTCGACTTCTCCGACGACAAGATGCTCGTCGGCCGCACCTTCTCCTACAGCGACACCCAGCGCTACCGGGTGGGCCCCAACTACCTCCAGCTGCCGGTGAACCAGGCGAAGAACGCCGACGTACGCACCAACCAGCGCGACGGCCTGATGACGTATCACGTCGACGGCGCGGGCGAGAGGGCCGACGTCAACTACGAGCCCTCGATCAGGGGCGGTCTGCGCGAGGGCGAGTACCCGACGCTCGACGAGCGGGGACCGGAGATCCGCGGGCGGCTCACCCGTAAGCGCATCCCCCGCACCAACGACTACCTGCAGGCCGGCCAGCGCTACCTGCTGCTGGAGGAGTGGGAGCGCGAGGACCTGGTGAAGAACTTCACCGACCTGCTCTCCCAGTGCGACCGGCCGGTGCAGGAACGCATGGTCTGGCACTTCCTGCTGGTGGAGAACGACCTCGGCCTGCGGGTCGGTGACGCCCTGGGGATCAGCCCCGAGGACGTCTCCGGGCTGGAGCCGCTGGCCTCCCAGGACCTGACCGACGAGGACCGTGAGCGCCTGGCCAACCTCGGCAAGAACCCGCCGCGCGACGTCGAGGGCCTCACGATGACCCACTGCGTCCCGGACGAGCGGCACGTCGTGACCCGGTGACCGGCCGCGGCCCCGGCGGACCCGCCCGACGCCGCGCCGGAACTGCTCCGGCGCGGCGTCGGTGTCGGTCGGTGCGCGGCGGCGCGGCCGGGTGCGCGGCGGCGGCCGCGTACCGGTCAGGCCGGCAGTTTGGCGCGCAGGCGGCCGGCCGCGGCGGCGGGCCCGGCGGTGGCTCGGACGGAACGGCGTACCAGATGCGCCTCCCGGCGCAGGTCATGGGCGGTGTGCCGACCGCGCCACCACAGCGAGGGGTGCCCGGCGGTGTCGTCCGCGGCGATGAGCAGTCCACCGAGCATCGAGAGGTTCTTGAGGAAGTGGATGAGCTGCTGTTCGCGCTCGGAGGGATCCTCGGCCTCCCAGAAGCGGTGCCCGGCCAGCGTCGTGGGCACCAGGGTGCCGGCGATCGCCAGAGCCGCGACCCGCGGAACACGGCCGAAGCCGAGCAGCACACCCGCCGCCACCTGTACGGCGCCGTTGAGGCGCACGACCTGCTCGGTGCGGTCCGGCAGCGCCTCGACGCGCTCGGTGACCGCCTCCACGACGGGTTCGGCCACGGGGGCCACCGCCTCGGGATCACGCAGTGAGTTCAGGCCGCCGGCGACGAACATCGAGGCGAGCATCGGGCGGCCGACCAGACGCAGAAGACTCATGAGGCCTCTCCAGGGGTGTGGGGGCAAGGTGCGCTCTCCGGGTTCCCGACCGGTGGCGGCTCATTCGACGCAGGCCTCCCCGTCCCGAGCCGCCCCGGTTCAGTTCCGGCAGGCCGGGAACGCGGTCCGTCGTACGACCAGGATCCGACGCGAGGAAGGAACGGTGCGCCGATGACCGAGTACGAGCGTTCCCGCACGATGCCGGCCCAGCCGGAGCACGTCTTCGACCAGGCCGCCCAGACCAAGCAGCTGGGCGCCTGGCTTCCCGAAGACCTGCACGTGCGCGTCGACGACCCGCCTTCCGTCACCGTGCACGAGGACCACACCGACCAGGACACCCCGGCGCTGCTCCAGGCCCGCCGCGATCAGATGCGGCTCGAATGGGGAACGCGCGAGCAGGGCAGTTACGCCGGCTGGCTCCAGGTCGCCGGGCTCGACAGCGGGGCCAGCGAGGTGACCGCGCACCTGTCGTTCTTCGACGAAAGCCACGACCCCGGCCGCCAGACCGTCCACGACGCCCTGGACAGCAGCCTGCGCCGCCTGGAGGAACAGGTCCGGCTGCGTGTCGACAACGCGGCGGGCTGACGCAGGCACCGACCGGCCGCGACGAACCGGCCGTCAGCGCCGTGGATACGTCCCTGTCCGGTAGCTCGGCCGGATTCCGGTCCGGCGCCGGACAGCGACGACACGCAGGGCGAGCGCAACGGCCAACAGCACCCACGCGACAGCGCAGTAGGCCCACGCGGTCGCACCCCGTGCCACACCGACCGCGCTCCAGATCGCCCAGAGGGCCAGCACCACGCACAGTGCGGTCCACGCGATGTCCGCGATACGGCTGCGCAGTTGCCCCCGCTGGTTCGTACCCGGCTCGAGATCGCCGAGCCCGGTACCGTCGTTCTCCCCTCGCGCTGTCACGGGTCTCGCATCCCTTCGCTCACAGGTATGTGGTCTCCGAGTACCCCTGGTTCGGACCTACTAGCGTCGAACGGAACGTCGCCACCGGCCCGGACCACCGGCCCTAAGAGCTCCGAACAAAAGTGGAGCCGGGCTCCACTTTTGTTCGGAGCTCTAAGAGGTTTCTGTGAATTTCCGGGACGCTTGAACACATGGGCCCCCGCTTCCGTACATGGGCGGGGGATTTCCATGCCCGTACGGACGACACGCGCAGGAGTACTTCCGTGGGACACAACAGGCGCAGACGCCCAACAGGCGCACGACGTGCGACCTTTGCCGCAGTGGCATTGATGCTGGGCGGTGGTGGGCTGATGGCGGTCAACGTGTACGCCTCGGCAACCGACGGCGGTGGGGCGGACGACGAGGGGACCGGCCGTCCCAGGGTGCTGGGAGCCGCGACGATCGACTGCCCGGACGTCGGTGACCTGTTGACCACGGTGCCCGACGAGGCACGGGCGGAGGTCGACAAGGAACTCGCCGCCCTGGACCAGCAGGTGGCCGAGGCCTACCAGCAACTCCAGGATCCGGCACGGAACGCGCAGCCCGACAGCGGGATCATGGACCCCCTCAAGGAGGACCGCGCCGCGACGATCGAGCGCATAGCCGCCGCCATCGAGCGTGTGGGGGACCGCCCGGAGGGACTCGACACCCTGGCGGCCTGCACACTGCGCGAGCCCGAGAACCAGACCGGCGAGCAGAACGGCGGCGAGGAGCAGCAGGGCGACGACCAGGACCAGGACGGCGCCCAGCAGCAGGGCAACGGCGGTCAGGTCGGCAACGGCCCCGTCGCCGCCGACTACGCGGACATCACCGGTGTCCAGCCCGGCGCGGCGGCCCCGGATCCCCAGGCGGACGCCTCTCGCGGCACCTTCGTCACCAGCTGCGGGGTCAACGAGGGCGGCCTGTTCAACTCGGACAACGTGATCGTCGCCCCGGGTGTCTCCAACGGCGCCCACCACTTCCACGACTACGTCGGCAACCAGTCCAACGACGCCTTCGCCAGCGACGACGACCTGGCGAACGCCGAGACGAGCTGCGTGGACCAGGGCGACAAGTCCACGTACTACTGGCCCGTGATCCGGTTGCAGAACGGCGCCCAGGAGCAGGACGCCAACTCGCCCGGCGGCGGGATCGAGGGCAACGCCGGTGAGATCGTGACGCCCAAGGAGGTCACCCT
The DNA here is from genome assembly GCF_042870385.1 of Streptomyces sp. NPDC006602. Taxonomy (NCBI): domain Bacteria; kingdom Bacillati; phylum Actinomycetota; class Actinomycetes; order Kitasatosporales; family Streptomycetaceae; genus Streptomyces; species Streptomyces sp. NPDC006602. The sequence continues at coordinate 188,892 of NZ_JBIAHG010000009.1, forward strand.
CGACTTCGTCGGCAACCCGCGCAGCAAGGTCACGGCCATGCCGAGGCTCCTGCGCATCATCACCGGCGACGCCAAGGCGTTCGTCAACGGGACCGCCAACGCCAACGCGTCCTGGAGCTGCACCGGGTTCGAGGACCGGCAGCTGAAGGACAAGTACCCGCTGTGCCCGCAGGGCAGCGACGTGGTGCGCACCTTCAAGTTCCAGAGCTGCTGGGACGGCCGCAACATCGACAGCGCCAACCACCGCACCCATGTGGCGTTCGCCCAGGCCGACGGCGCCTGCCCGGCCGGATTCCAGGCCATTCCGCAGCTCGTGCAGCGCATCGTCTACGACGTCGACGCGCCGAGCCTTCAGGACGGCGGCCGGACGACTCCGCTCTTCGCCGTGGACTCCTTCCCGGAGCAGCTGCACAAGCCCGTCACCGACCACGGCGACTTCATCAACGTCTTCGACGAGGACCTGATGGGGGAGATGGTCGACTGCATCAACGAGGGCCGCCAGTGCGGTGCCGGCTCGGACCAGGGTCAGGACCCGGGCAACGGCGAGGACCCGCAGAACCCGCCGGCGGACGATGCGCAGGACGAGCCGACCGAGGAGCCGACCGAGCAGCCCTCGAACGCGCCGGAAGAGCAGCCGACGGCGACGCCCGCCCCCACGACCGGGGACGACAACGGCAATGGCGATGACAACGGCAATGGCGGCGGCAAGGGCGAGCAGGACGAGAACGGCCAGGCGACGCCCGACGCGTCGCCCACCGCACCGGCCGACGAACCCAAGATCTACGCCACCCCCACGCCCGCACAGAGCGCCTCCGCCACCCTCGCCGATGCCTGGTCGAACGACCTGGTCGAGACCGGCGAAACCGACGGCACCGCCTCCGAAACCCCGACGACCGGAGCGGTGGCACAGCCGCCCGCCGGCGCACAGACCGAGCCCCAGACGGCGGGTGGCTCCCTGGCGGAGACCGGCAGCCAGCTGTGGCCCGCCGCGGCCGGCGCGATCCTCCTCGTCTCCGGCTTCGTGCTGCTGCGGCGCACCAGGCGCGGCTCCCTGTAGGCCCGTCCGGCTCGACGCGCGGAAAGGTGTGGCCCTGCCTACGATCGTTTGACGTGGGACACGCATTCGAAGAGCTCGTGGAGAAGCAGCGCGCGGCGGACCAGGCGCACCATCGGGTCGAAGACCTGAGCCGCGCCTACGGGCCGCCCGCCGAGCACAAGTGGTCCAGGAAGCAGACCACCACGTACGAGACCGCGTTCCGCGCCTGGCGAGACCTGGATCGCGACATGCGGTCCGCGGTGGCGGAATACGCGAAGGAGCAGGGCCGGGCGCGTCAGGAGGTGGAGACGGACGTCCGGACGGCCGTGAGCCGTACTGAGCCGGCGTAGAGGACCCGGTACGGCGGAACCGAATTCTTGCCGTACCGGCAACTCTCCTTGGCCGTCGGCCGGGCGCGCCGCAGGCTTGGGGTCATGACCCACATCCACACGACGACGCAGGCCTCCGAGTTCTGGGAAGCCCGCTACAAGGACAGCGAACGAGTCTGGAGCGGCCGCCCCAACCCGCTCCTCGTACGGGAGGCGAGCCACCTTCCACCGGGCACCGCGCTGGACCTCGGCTGCGGTGAGGGGGCCGACGCCGTGTGGCTGGCAGGGCGCGGCTGGCAGGTCACCGGCGTCGACATCTCGCACACCGCCCTGGAACGCGCCGCCGCGCACGCCGCCGAGGCCGGGGTGGGCGACCGTACGACATGGGAACGGCACGAGCTGGGCACGACGTTTCCCCAGGGCTCCTTCGACCTGGTCAACGCCCAGTTCCTGCAGTCGCCGGTGCGCCTCGATCAGGAGCTCGTCCTGCGGCAGGCCGCCGCGGCGGTCGCCGAGGGCGGCACGCTGCTGATCGTCATGCACGCCGGGTGGCCGTCGTGGCAGAGCGAACCGCCCTTCGAGGCGGAGTTCCCCACGCTGGAGGGCACCCTCGCCGAACTCGCGCTGCCGGAGGAGGGGTGGAGCGTGGAAACCATGGGCGCGGTGCGCAAGGAAAGCGTCTCCCCCGAGGGGGTCAAGGGCTTCCGCGAGGACAACGTGTGGCGGATCCGGCGCACATGAGCGCCGGAATTCGAATCCGTTTGGGAATCACCGTGACGGCTACCCGTGACTACGACCCACCCGCAGTCACACGCGGCTTGGAGTGATGGAACGTGGCCGGAGACCAGAAGGCCAAGGCGAAGAAGGAACAGGCCAAGGGAAAGGCCAAGGAGGCGGTCGGCCGCTCGGTGGGCAACGAGCGGATGGAGGCCGAGGGCCGGGCCGGTCAGTCGAAGGGTGACGCCCGTCAGGCGAAGGAGAAGGGCAAGGACACCTTCAAGCACTGACAGCGCCCGACAGCGCCGGTAATCGACCCAAACTCTCAGCGGGATCCCCGTTCACACCGGGGATCCCGCTGACTGCTCTGTCGGCATCTGTGTCGGCAGATGACAAAGGCATCGAAAGCCACTGCGTTCCCGTGAGCATCGCCTGAGCACACAGCGTTCACGGCCCTACCGTCCGGCTATGAACCTGAGTCGCAGCAAGAGAAGAACGTGGCGAAGGGCCGCGCTTGCGGTGCTGCTGACCGCGGGGGCGCTCACCGCCGCCACCCCGGGCGACGCCGAGGCACGCACCGAGCGGACCGAGACGCCCGTGGCGTCGACGTCCCCGGTCACCGGGGTGACCGAGTCGGTGGTGCGGGTGAAAGTGCCGCTGCCCGCGTCCGCCGGGGCGCGTCCGGCGGCGTGCGACTGGCTGTCGTACCTGCGCTACCGCGCCGCGAACGGCCCCAACTCCTCGGCCGACGCCGACCGGATCCTCGTGGCCCAGCCGGGCATCCTGGAAGGCGCCGGGGCGTTCGACAGCGTCGCCCGCAACACCGTGGCACGAGCCGCCGAGCAGGGCAGCCACATCGAGTTCTGGGCGCTGGACCGCCGCTCCAACTGCCTGGAGGACCGCACCGGAATCGCCTCCGGCGACCAGCACACGGCCGTCGACTACTACTACCGGGGCAAGCAGGTCGAAGGCCGGACCTTCGACGGGTACGTCGGCAACGCCCGCCTCGGCTGGATGGCGAAGCTGGGCATCGAGCAGACCGTGCGCGACCAGTACGACCTGCTCGCCGCCGAGCTGCCCGACCAGTCGGTGCGGGGGCGCAAGGTGCTGTGCGGCGGCCACTCGCTGGGCGGCGTGATCACCGGCTACTTCGCGGCCGCCGACTTCGACGGCGACCGCACCACCACCACGGACGCCGGCTCCAACCAGTGCGCCGGCTACTTCGCCCTCGACACCACCGTCTCCACCACGCTGGCCGACCTCAGCGGCAGCATCCCGGACGACACCAACCTGCCCGACATCGGCCTCGGCTACGGTGCGGTCCAGGCCGGGCTCGACAGCGGGGTGCTGCCCCGCTCCCTCTCCGCTCCGATTCTGCTCAACCCCGAGACCATGACCGTGCTCGCCATCGCCGGCCTGGGTGCCGTTCGGGATCCCGGCGGGGAGGCCGACCTGCCCCGTTACCTGCCTTCGAACGTCAACATCGAGGCCACCAACCGGTTCCTGTTCTCGAAGGACACCGCCACCTTCCTCACCGGCTCACCCACGGTGAAGGACTTCCGGCTCACCAACGCGGCGATGCTGGGCGCCCTGATGGACGACAACTCGGTACCGCTCGCGTTCCTGCAGAGCAGCGTGGGCCTCTTCGACGGCGGGCCGGTCGTCGACAAGAACTTCCCCGTCGCCAACGGCAGCGACCAGCAGGCGGGCCTGTTCGGCACCGACTACAAGGCCATCCCTGACCGGCCGAACGGTCCGCTGTACACATGGCGTAACTACGACCGTGTCGGCGACCCCGACGACCCCGGATACCGGTCCGCCGACGGCACGCCGTTCACCTCGGCCGGCAAGGAGGTCACCGACATCCGGGAGCTCGCCCGCAGCATGGCCGAACAGCCGCTGGACTTCACCGAGCAGTATTTCCCGACCAAGCTGGTCACCGACCTCCAGCTGGCGACCTCGCCGCAGGTGAAGTGGCTCGTCGTCCACCCCGAAGGGCTCACCGCCAACCCGACGCTCACCGTGCTCGCGGGCGACGGACTCCTGGCGGGCCGCGCACCGGCCGACCTGGACCCGGTGATCGCCGAGGGCTACCAGCACCTCGACGTGCTGACCGCGGCACCCGTACAGAACAACGGCCTGCCCGAGCCCGTCTCCACCAACCTCGCGCGCTTCGCGCGCTCCCCCGAATAGGGGCAAGATGGGCCCGGGAGGTGATCACCTCCCGGGCCCACCGGTTTGTGCGGCTCGGACCTTGTGCTCAGACCTTGCCGGCGGCGAACGTGGCCGCCTCGTCGGCGTTGGCGCGGTAGCTGAGGTGGGCCCCCGTGTCACCCCCTCCGGCCTCGCAGACGGGGTCGCCCTCTGCGCAGATGTCGAGGGTGCGGCTCTGGTAGGTGCCGGTGACGCTCTTGCCGATGGCCCGGATCGGGTTGCCGAACAGCAGCACGGCGGAGACCTTCGGCTCGAGCGTGGCGGGGATCGAGGCGACGATGGGGCTGCCGACCACCGCACCCGCGCTGCTGATACCGATCGAGTTGTCGACGACGTTCGCGCCCTGCGAATATCCCACCAGAATGAAGCGCTGGTTGGGGCACGCGGCTGCTTGGCTTGTGACGTGGTTGACCAGATCCCTGTTGCCCTGTGCGGCAGAGGTCAGAGAAAGGTCCGCGGGATAGTTCACGCCGTAGCTGGACAGGGTTTTGCCGGTGATTTTCCTCTGGAGTGCGGAATACACCGGATCTCCGACGATGAAGCCGAGCGTGCCCGGCTCGAAGGTGCCGCGGGCCGATACGACCTCGACATCGGTGCAGGCGGCGGCAGTTGCGGTGGGTGCCGAGACAGTCGCCAGTCCTGCCCCGCCGGCCAATGAGAGCGCGGCGAGGCATAAGCGGATACGCATGGGGGAATCCTCCGCGTGCGGGGCGCGGGATGCGCCTGTGGAATGGAACGGCCCCGAACGTATTCGCTTTTCCGGCGGAGTGTTATGCAGAGGATTATGGAATTATCGCGGCTCTTTGAGCTCTCGTGAGCATCGTTCCCGACGGGAATTTCATCGGCTGTCCGGCGTCTGCTCCCGTAATGCCTCGGCGCGCAATGCCAGCACGAGGTCCAGACGGGCGTCCGGCTCGTGCAGCACCTCGCCGAAGAGCTTGTCCAGCTGCCGGAGCCGGTAGCGGACCGTCTGCGGGTGGATGTGGAGCCGGGCGGCGACGTCGGGGACGTTGCTGCCGCTGAGCAGCCAGGCGAGCAGGGTCTCGGCGAGCCGGGGTCGCTGACCGGCCGAGACGCCGTCGAGCGGGGCCAGGACTCGGGCCTGCAGGTGGGCGAGGAGGGGCTCGTCGCTGTGCAGCAGCAGCGTCGACAGATGGTCGGCGCAGTGCACCACGCCCTGCCGGGGAAGGATCCCGCGGCCCATCAGTCCCAGGGCCCGGGTGGCCCAGCGCAGTGACCGGGCCGCCTCGGTGACGTCGACGGTCGGGCCGATCGCGGCCGGCCGTCCGCGCAGTGCGAGGCCGAACGCCCGGCCGCCGAAACGGCCCGAGCCGTCCGGGTCGGGCACCAGCATGCGCGGCGGCCGCGACTCCATGTCCACCAGCGCGCCCGCGGCGGCCAGCGGCCGCTCCTCCTCACGCTGCTCCGGCCCGGCCGCGAGCGCCACGACGGCGACCTGCCGGGGCACCGGCCATCGCGCACCGTGCGCGAGATCCTGCACGGTCTCCAGGGCGACCGGCCCCTCGCCCAGCAGCAGGTCGAGCAGGCGCCGGCGACGCCGCTCCAGCTCGTCCGTGCTGTGCGACCGGGCCTCCGCGTAACCGGCGGCGGCCGCCTGAGCGACCTCGTGCACGGTCCGGAACGCGAGCTCGCCGAGCGCGGACACGACCGCCGAGTCCAGCCCGAGCTGTTCCGCGGTACGGCCCATCAGCCGCCAGGCGTGCAGTCCTCCGACGCGCAGCGCCGACTGCAGGGCGTCCAGGCTGCGGCCCTCCAGGGCCTCGTAGCGCCCGAGTTCGTGGTACGTCGTGGCGATCGCGTCGCTCCGGCCGCGCGGGTCGGCGATGTGGTCGACGAACAGCGTCAACGCCTGCACCACCCCGGCTCTGAGGTGGCGCCGGTAGTCCCCGTCGGCCGGGCGGGCGTACTCGGGGACCTGTCTGCGCACCTCCTCCTCCACCTCGTCGGCGACGGAATCGAGCTGGGCGCGCAGCAGTTCGGCCAGGTCGGGCGGCACCGGCGGGGCTCCGGGGCCGGCCGGCACGCCGTGCGGGACGGGGACAGCCATCGCGGACACTCCTTTCACCCGGAAGCGGCTCACCCGCGGGTTGTTTCCCGTGAGGTGAGTGGGACGTCCCGTGTTGGACGGACGGTCCCTGCGCTCCGTTCCGTGCCCCGCCGGCTCCGACATCACTCGGGCAGGCCCAGCCCACGGGCGAGCATCGGCCACGACGCCGCGAACTCCCCCTTCCAGTAGCCCCAGCTGTGCCCCCCTCCCGAGTAGAAGTGCGTGGTGACCGGGACGCCGAGGCGCGCGAGCGTGTCCGTGAAGCTGTGCGCGGAGGGCCACAGCGCGCTCTCCAGCGCCTCGGGCAGCGGATCACCGCTCCCGCCGACCAGCCCACTGCCGTTGGACACGTACAGGGCCGTGCCGCGCAGCCCTTGCGCGCGGGCGCGCGGGTTGAAGTCGCGCCAGGTGAGCAGGTTCAGGATCGGGCTGCCCCACAGGGAGCGGGGCGAGAGGTTCTCGCGGGCCACGATGGCGTCCATGACGGCAGGCACGCCGGGCGCGGTGGTGTCGAGGATGCCGCTGTAGGAGGCCGCGGCGGTGTACGCGCCCGGGTGCCGGGCCGCGTGCGCCATCGCCCCGTACCCGCCGGTGGACACCCCGGCGACGGCCCGTACGCCGGAGGCCCGGTAGTCGCGGCTCAGCAGCGCGGGCACCTCCTCGACCTGGAACCTCTCGTAGTCGCGCCCGTCGCGCCAGGCGGTGGGGATGCCGGTGGGGCCCGCCTCCGGCATGGCCACGATCAGGTCCCGGCCCTCGGTGAAGGCCTCGATGTCCGTCTCCCGGGTCCAGGACGTGTAGTCGTCGTGGGCGCCGTGCAGCAGGTACAGCACGGGGTACGTCCTGGTCGGCTGCGTGTCGAATCCCGACGGCAGGATCAGCCGCACCGCCGCGCTGCGGCCCAGTGCGGCGGAGTTCACGGACACGTCCCGGGTGCGCGGCCCGAGCCGGGTCGCGGCCCGGGCCCGCCCGGTGGCGGCCCCGGTTCCGAACAGGACGGCCAGACCGGCGACGACGGCCGCCTTGGTGACGGTACGCCGGGGCAGTTCGGTGGTGCGGTGGGGCATGGCGGCTCCTCGGCTCTCGGTTCAGTGGCTGCGCCCGGCTCCCTTGGCGGCGTGCGCCCGCTCGCCGAGCAGCCGCCGCAGATGTACGGCGATCTCCTCGACGTGCGGCGGATCGAGCAGCGACAGATGGTGTCCGGTCACGGGGACGACCTCCAGGCGCGAGCACACCTCGTCCCAGCCCAGCGCCTGGTCGTCCCGTTCGTACGCCGGGTCGCGCACGGTGTGCGGGGCGGGCTCGGTGGCCCGATACAGCACCACCCGGCCGTCGTAAGCGCCCGGTCGGTGCGCCTCGCCGACCCTCAGGTCCAGGTAGGAGGCCCGCTGATGCTCCAGCGCCGCCGCCGGCACCTCGACGGCCTCGCGCAGCACCCGCAGCACGGCGTCGATACGGTCCCCGTCGTCGTCCGTCGCCACGAGCTCGTCGTAGGGCAACTCCAGCCGGGCGCCGTAGGTCTCGGCGACGTGCCGGGCGAAGCCCTCGAGGTGGGAGCGGATCCGGTCGGCCGGGGTGGGCCCGGGCCGGGGGAGGGGCCGTACGGAGTCGATGAGCACCACCAGGTCCACGTCCCGCGCGGCGGCGGTGAGTTGCCGGGCGGTCTCCTGCGCGACGAACCCGCCGAACGACCAACCGCCCAGCAGACAGGGCCCGTCGGGGTGGGCGGTGGAGATGGCCTGCGCATAGCGGCGGGCCTTCTCCGTCACCGTGCGCGCCTCTTCCACCCGCTCCAGGCCGTACACCGGCCGGTCGTTCCCGAGGCGTTCGGCCAGCGTCCGGTAGACGTCGGTCGGCCCGCCGGCGGCATGCACGAGGAAGAGCGGGGACCCGGAACCGGCGTCCCGCAGCACCCTCACGGGCGAGCTCCCGCCCACCGCGCGCCGGACACGCCCGGCCGCTTCCTCGACGGTCGCGGTGCCGAGCAGGTCACGCAGCGGCAGCTCGATCCCGAACTCGCGCTCCACTGCGGTACGGATGCGGACGGCCATCAGCGAGTCCAGCCCGAGATCCGCCCACGCGGCGTCCGGCGTGATCCGGGCCGCGGGGTGGCCGGTGACGGCGGCGACGTGGTGGCTGAGCCGGGCCAGCACGGAGGTGGGTTCGCTGTGAACGGAGGCGGACGCGCTCCGAGTGGTCGCGACGGGCGCCTGCGCAGGCTGCTTCCCGCGGTCACGGGCGCCGTCCGTCCACCAGTGCCGGACATGCCGCCAGCGCGGTGCGGGCAGGTCGATGACCCGGCCGGGCGGCCGGGGCAGCGGCAGCCCCGCGGCGTACAGGGCCCCGAGTTGCCGTACGAACCCGGCCGAGCCGTCCGCGTCGCGGCGCAGGGTGCCGACGGCGAGGGCGTCGGGCACGGTGTCGGCGACGGCCCGCGTCAGGACCGGATGCGGCGAGATCTCCACGAAGGCGGTGTGTCCGTCGGCGCCGGCCGCCGCGAGCGCCCGGTCCAGGCGCACGGGCCGCCGCAGGTTGGCCGCCCAGTGCGCCGCGTCGAACGCGCAGTTCCCGCGCGGGTCGTCCAGCACGGTGGAGTACCCGGGCACACGCGGCGCCCGTCCCTGAATCCCGGCCAACGCCTGGGTCAGTTCCGGCAGCAGCGCGTCCACCTGCGGCGAATGTCCGGCGCCCACCACCCGCATGGCCCGCGCCGCCCGGCCCTCCCGCTCCAGCAGACGTACGAGACGGGACACCTGCGACTCGTCCCCGGTGACGACCTTCTGACGCGGCGAGGAGTGCACGGCGACCTGGACTGCGGGCAACTCCCGTAACAGGGCGTCCAGTTCATCGTCGTCGACGTCCACGACGGCCATCGCGCCCCCGCTCAGCCGGCTCAGCAGCCGGGCTCGTACGGCGATCACGCGGGCCGCGTCAGGCACGTCCAGGGCGCCCGCGCACACGGCGGCGGCGACTTCGCCCATGGAGTGACCGATCACGGCGGCGGGTTCGACGCCGTGGGAACGCCACAGCTCGGCGAGTGCCACCTGGAGCCCGAAGAGGACGGGCTGTGCGACCTCCAGGCGGTCGAGTCCGTCGCCGGACGCCAGCCGGTCGTACAGGGACAGGCCGCACTCCGGAGCCAACTGGGGATCGAGCTTCTCCACGGCGGCCGCGAACGCGGGCTCCTCCTCCAGCAGCCGCCGGCCCATGCCGGCCCACTGGCTGCCGTACCCGGAGAAGACCCACACCGGCCCGCGTCCGACCGGGCCGCGCTCGCCCGTGACCACCCGGGCATCGGGGCGCCGAGCCGCCAACGCGCCCAGCGCGTCCGCGAGTTCGCCCCGGTCGCGGGCGGTGACGGCAGCCCGTACGGGCCCCCGACCGGTGCGCCCGGCGAGCGTGTGCGCCACGTCGGCGAGACGGGCGGTGCTCCCCTCGCCCGTGCGGAGCCAGTCGGCGAGCCGGGCCGCCGTGTCGCGGAGGCGCTCGGTGTCGACGTCGGAGAGCGCGTACAGACGGGCGGCGGGCTCCTCACCCGCCTCGGGCAGCAGGGCTTCCGGCCGCCATTCCTCCAGTACGGCGTGGGCGTTGGTGCCGCTGAACCCGAACCCGGAGACCCCGGCGGTGGCCGTGCCGGCGTAGCGGGGCCACGGCTCGGGCTCGGTCACCACCCGCAGGGGTACGTCGCCCAGGGCGCCGCCGTCCGCGCAGTGCAGGGACGACGGGATGCGGTCGTGATGGAGGGCGAGGACCGTCTTGACCAGGCCGGCGATACCCGCGGCGGACTCCAGGTGGCCGAGGTTGCTCTTGACGGAGCCGAGCAGCAGCGGCTGGTCGGGGTCGCGGCCGGCGCCGAGCACGGCATCGAGCGCGCCTGCCTCGATCGGGTCGCCGAGCGGGGTGCCGGTGCCGTGCGCCTCGACGTAGTCGACGCACGCCGGATCGAGCCCGGCCCGGGCGTACGCGCTCCTGAGCACGGCCTGCTGGGCGGCGGGGTTGGGCGCCATCAGGCCGCCCGAGCGGCCGTCGGAGTTGACGGCGGTGGCACGGACGACCGCCAGCACCCGGTCACCGTCCCGCTCGGCGTCGGACAGCCGCTTCAACAGCACGGCCGCGCATCCCTCACCACGGCCGATCCCGTCGGCCGCCGCCGAGAACGGCTTGCACCGCCCGTCCGGCGCCAGCGCCCCCGCCCGCCCGAAGGCGACACCCACGGTGGGGGAGAGCAGCAGGTTGACCCCGGCGGCGATCGCCGTGTCGCTCTCGCCGGTCCGCAGGCTGACGCAGGCCTGGTGCAGGGCGACCAGCGAGGACGAACAGGCCGTGTCCACGGCCAGGCTCGGCCCGTGCGTGTCCAGGACGTACGCCAGCCGCCCCGCGGCGACACTCAGGGCCGCACCGGCCGGCGCCCACGGATCGACGGCGGCCGGGTCGGCCCCGGTGAGCTGCCCGTACTCCGGCGCGGAGATGCCGACGAAGACGCCGGTGGCGGTACCCGCCAGGGACGCGGCCGGGACGGCGGCGTGGTCGAGCGCCTCGTGGACGACCTCCAGCAGGATCCGCTGCTGCGGGTCCATCACCGCCGCCTCGCGCGGGGTGACATGGAAGAAGTCCGCGTCGAACCCGGCGACGTCGTCGAGATAGCCGCCGTACGAGGGCGCGTCGGCGGGCGGGAACGCGGTGAAGTCGCGCCACCGGTCCTCGGGCACTCGGCGGATCGCGTCGACGCCCTCGCACAGCAGCCGCCAGTAGTCGTCCGGCCCGTGCACCCCGCCGGGCAGCCGGCAACCGACCCCGATGACGGCGACAGGTTCACCTGGAGACCCGTTGAAAGCCACCGGAAGAGAAACGACCTCCTCGGTCCCGCCGCACAGCCGGGCCACCAGCGCCTCGCCGGTCGGCGTCTCCCACAGCAGCGTGGCGGGCAGTTCGCGACCGAGCAGGTGCGAGAGCTCCCCGGCCAGGACGACCGCGTCCCGCGAGGACATGCCGAGGTCCGCGAGCGGCCGGTCCATCGGGACGTTCTCCGGAGCCATGTCGTTCCACACGGCCACCCGCTCGGCGATCAGCCGGCGCAGCGCCGCCTCGTCGACGGCCGTCATCCCACGCCTCCCGGCGCCCCGACGGGCCGCCCGTAAGCACCTTCGAGATAGCGCCTGCGGGTGAGCGCCCGCGACACCTTCCCGCTCGACGTGCGTGGCACGGTCCCCGGAGCCACCAGCACCACATCCGCCGGCCGCAGCCCGTGCCGCATGGAGACCGCCGAGCGCACCGCACGCACCAGCTCCGGTACGTCGATCGTGTCGAGGCCGGCGCCGCGCGTGTGCTCGGCCACGACCACGACCCGCTCACCTCCCGAGCCGGGCACGGAGAACGCGGCGAGCCGGTCGCGGCGCACCGCCGGATGCGCTTCCTGGGCCGTCGCCTCGACGTCCTGCGGGTAGTGGTTGCGCCCGTCGACGACGATGAGGTCCTTCAACCGCCCGGTCACGACCAGCTGGCCGTCCAGCACGGTCCCCAGATCGCCGGTACGCAACCAGCGGCCACCGGCCTCGGGATCGGCCAACTCACCGCCGAAGACGTCCCGGGTCTCCGAGGCCCGGTTCCGGTAGCCGCGGCCGATGTTGGGCCCCTGCACCCGGATCTCACCCACCTCGCCCTCCGACAGGACGACACCCGTCGCGGGGTCGGCGATCCGCACCCGCTGTCCCGCCGGTGTACCGCAGCCCGCCAGCAGCACGGCCCGGGGATCGTCCGGCCGGGCGGGCAGGGCCTTCCCGGCGGCCAGGGCGTCCCGGTCGAGGGCGAACCGCCTGAGCGGCTCACCGGGCCGGGCGGCGCTGACGAAGACCGTCGCCTCGGCGAGCCCGTACGAGGGACAGTGACTGTCCGGCGGGAGGCCCAGCTCGGCGAAGGCGGCGTGGAACCGGTCGGCGGTGCCGGGGCGCACCGGCTCGCTCCCGTTGATCAGCGCGGCGACACCGTCCAGCCGCAGATCCGCCTTCTGCTCGGCCGTGACGGCGGACGCGCAGTAGTCGTAGGCGAAGTTGGGCGCGGCGGTGAGCGCCCGCGGATGCGCGGCGAGCAGCCGCAGCCAGCGCACCGGCTGGTGCAGGAACGCGGCCGGATCCATGAGCACCGACAGCAGTCCCCGTACGACGGGGGCGGCCACACTCAGCACCAGCCCCATGTCGTGATACAGCGGCAGCCAGCCGACACAGGTCACCGGATGCGCGGCGGCGCCGTAGGCGGTCAGCGCCTGGCGGGCGTTGGCGACGACGTTGCCGTGCGTGATCTCCACGCCCGCCGGCGCGCGCGTCGACCCGGAGGTGTACTGCAGATAGGCGACGGCCTGCTCGTCGACGGCGACCGGCCGCCAGTGCTGGGCGGCGGCGTCGGCGACCTGGTCGGCGATGACGACGCGCGCAAAGTCGCGCGCGCAGAACTCCCGTACCGCCTCCGCCTCGCGAGCGGTGGTCACGACGACCGCGGGGGACGCGTCGGCCAGGACGCCCGCGAGCCGGTCGGCGTGTCCCGGCAGACCGGGCGGATACAGCGGTACGGCGACCATCCCGGCTGTCAGCGCCGCCAGGAACCCGGTGACGTACTCGACGCCCTGCGGGCACAGCAGCGCTACCCGCGCGCCTGGGTCGGCCTCCTCGGTGAGCCGGGCGGCGAGCGCCTGTACCCGCTGGTCCAGGCGCCGCCAGGTCAGGGTGCGGTGCACGCCGCGCGAGTGCGGGGCGGGGTGATCGACGAAGGTGAACGCCCGGCGGTCGGGGGCGACCTCGGCCCAGTGCCGCACGTACTCGGGCAGGGTCCGGCAGGCCGGCGTGAGCGGGGGGCGGCTGTCCATCAAGGGGTGGCTCCTCACGTCGCGGAAACGTCTTGCGGGGCGGAGGCGTTGCACGGGGAAGGGGCTGGCTCAGAGCGGGATGTTGCCGTGCCGCCGCTGCGGCATGGGTGCCCGCTTGCCCCGCAGCGCGCGCAGGGCGCGGCAGACCTGGGCGCGGGTCTCGCGCGGCGCGATCACGGCGTCGACGTAGCCGCGTTCGGCGGCGAGATAGGGGGTGCCGTAGGTGCTCTCGTACGTGGCGACGAGACGGGCGCGCAGCGCCTCGGGGTCGTCCGCGGCGGCGAGTTCACGCCGGTGCAGCACCCCCACCGCGCCCTCCGCGCCCATGACGGCGATCCGGGCGGTGGGCCAGGCGAGGTTGACGTCGGCGCCCAGGTGCTTCGAGCCCATGACCGCGTATCCGCCGCCGTAGGCCTTGCGCACGACCACGGTCACCTTGGGAACGGTCGCCTCGGCGTAGGCGTACAACAGCTTGGCGCCCCGCCGGATGATCCCGCCCCGCTCCTGCCGCACGCCGGACAGATAGCCCGGCACGTCGGCGAAGGTCAGCAGCGGGATGCCGAACGCGTCGCAGAACCGCACGAACCGCGCGGCCTTCTCCGAGGCGTCGATGTCGAGCACACCGGCCGAATGCAGCGGCTGGTTGGCGACGACCCCGACCGAATGCCCCTCGACCCGCGCCAGCGCACAGATGATGTTCGGCGCGAACAGCTCCTGCACGTCGAGGAGCTCACCGTCGTCCACGACGGCCCGCAGGATGTCGCGCATGTCGTAGACCTGCCCGAGCCGGTCGGGGACGATCTCGTCGAGCCGGTCCGCGGCGGGCGCGGATCCCGGGGCGTAGTCCGGGGGCCGTTCGAGATTGTTGGCGGGCAGGAACGACAGCAGTTCCCGTACGGTCTCCAGGGCCTCGCCCTCGTCGGCGGCGAGGAAGTGGGCGTTGCCGTTGACGGCGTTGCTGGCACGCGCGCCGCCCAGGTCCTCGGCGGTGGTGCGCTCGCCGGTCACGGCCTCGATGACGTCGGGCCCGGTGACGAACATGTGCGAGGCACCGTCCACCATCACCGTGAAGTCCGTGATGGCCGGCGAATAGGCGGCCCCGCCCGCACACGGCCCCAGCACCACCGAGATCTGCGGGATCACCCCGGACGCCTGCACGTTGCGGCGCACCAGCTCGGCGTAGAGAGCGAGGGAGGCGACGCCCTCCTGGATGCGGGCGCCGCCGGAGTCGTTGAGCCCGACGACCGGACAGCCGGTCTTCAGGGCGAGGTCCATCAGGGCGACGGTCTTCTCCCCGAAGGCCTCGCCCATGCTGCCGCCGAAGACCGTGGAGTCCTGGGCGAACACGCACACCGGCCGCCCGTCGACCGTGCCGTACCCGGTGACGACCCCGTCACCGTACGGCCGACGCCCCGCGCCCTCGGTGGACCGGGCCCGGACGAACTGCCCCGTCTCGGTGAACGACCCCGCATCCAGCAGCCGGTCGATCCGCTCCCGGGCCCCGAACTCCCCGCGCCTTCTCGGCCCGCCCGGCGCCACCGCCGCCGCTCGGCGGCGTTCCAGTTCGGCGACCCGGTCGACGGTGCGGTCGGGTAAGCACGCCGCCTGAGCCGCCTCGGGTGTCGTCACCTCTGTCGTCACAGCCACCTCCGAAGTCGCCTTCGAATATGGCAGCGGGCGGGGGGAGGACCGGGTGGATCGGCGGTGCGTTTGCCTGAGGTGAGTGCCGCGGGACGCCGGTTAGTCCGTGCGTGACAAGCGGCCCGTCGTACGGCGTCAGTACCAGCCCGTCTCGGCCAGGACACGGCGATGTCCTGAAGTGCGGCCGCCGACCGGTTTACCCCGTCCGCGACCCGCCTTCGGACCCTAGGAGGCCTGAGCGCCGCGCGGTACCTGATACATGTCAGGGTGACAGCCGCCGTGACGGCCGGTCAGATCAGGTGGGCGAAGACGACCAGGTTCTCCGTGTAGTCCTTGACCCTGCGGTCGTAGTCACCCGCACAGGTGATGAGCCGGACCTCGGCCCGCGGAGTGTCGCCGTACACCCGCCGGTCGGGAAAGTCGTCCTTGTCGAAGCTCTCCGCGCTGTCGACCACGAAGGTCGCCGTACGCCGGTCCGCCCGCGTGACGCGGAACGTGTCCCCCTTCTCGAGTTCACCGAGCCCGGCGAAGACGGCCGGAGACGTCGCGGTGTCGACGTGCCCGGCGATGATCGCCGTACCCGACTCGCCGGGAGAGGCTCCGTCGGCGTACCAGCCGACGAGGTTGACGTCGTCGCCGGGCGGGGCTTCGAGCCGGCCCGTGGGGTCGATGGCGAGGGCCGTGAAGGGGGCGTCGACGAAGATCTCCGGGATGATCAGGCGCAGCGGCTTCGACCGCGGGAGTTGCTCTCCCACCTGCTGACCGGCGGTCCCCGCCGCCGCATCCGCCTGCGCGGCATGCGGCCAGCGCGCGGTGTCGTCGGGCGCGCCATGGCCGCCGATCAGGCTCAGGGCCAGCATCACAACGGCCACGGCACACAGCGTCAGCCCGCTCGACGGGGACGTCTGACCGGCCGGTTCCGGCCGGGTGTCGTCGGGGGAGGGAGAGGGGGCTGCCATCGCACACCACCTCACTCGGTCACGGCAGCACAGGGAACGGGGAATGGGAACGGGGAACAGGGAACGGGAAACGGGGCACGGGGAAACGCCGGCCGGGCCGCCACCCGGCGCGCGAGTGGCGGCCTCGGCCGCTATCGCGTCCGGCACGGGTCAGGCCAGGTTTCCGGCCGACCTGTTGCGGCGCGCCGCGTACAGGCCGGTGCCGGCGACCGCCAGGACGGCCAGCCCGCCGGCGGTCACACCCGGCGAGGCAAGCGCGCCGCCTCCGGTGTGCATCCCGCCGTGGGGCTTGCCGTGGTCACCCTTCGAGTAACCGCCGCCGCTCGAGTCCTTGTAGGTCTCCGGGTCGTACTTCGTGTTCTTGAACACGTCCGCAGCGTCGTTGTCGTTCCGGTACGTCTCCGGGTCGTGCTTGGGGTCGGGCGCGGTGCCCCACTCCACGTCGTTCGCGACGGTGAGCGCGCCGCCACCGGTGTGCATACCGCCGTGCGGCTTGTCGTGCTTTCCGTGGTCCTTGCTGTGGGAAGAGCTCTCGTGACCGTCCGAGGACTTCTCGTGACCCCAGTCACCGTCGGCCGCAAGAGCGCCGGGTGCGGCGATGCCGACGACGGCCGCGGCCGCCGCCGCGGCCAGGAGCATGCGTGTGTTGCGCATCTGCATTCCTTCCGCCTCGGCCGGGACAGCTGCCACTTCGTCAGCTGATCTGACCCGGCCTCGACGTGATCACCGTCAGCCAGCCTCCGGGATCCCACCACTCCAGAGGCTCACTCGGGCGAACGGAGGCGGCACGCGCATCCCTGTCGACCTCACTTCAGGATCGCTTACTCACGGACGAGCTCACGGCCCTGGGGCGGACGGTCCGCGTCCGGCCCACGGCCGGGAACTTCGTCGGCATCGCGGAACCGCCCACCCCACCGGATCCGAAGCCGTGACCACCCCGCCCCGGTGCGCAGCCTCACGGCACCGCAGCGCCCGGCGGCTCAGCGCAAGGTGCGGACGAACACATCCCCGATCAGGTTCGTGTCGTCGGGCACCAGGCCGGGGTAGTAGGAGTCGAAGACGACCGTCGACTCGTCCGCGCTCAGTGCCGCCCGGCCCACGGTGACGGGCGCGCCGTCCTGACCCGGTGACAGCAGCTCCTCGCGGCCGGTGCGCAGATCGCGCAGGATCAGCCCCAGTGTCCTGCGGTCCGCGTCCGCCGTGTTCAGGAGCAGCTTCGAGCCGTGCACCGACAGGTCCGACACCAGGGTGAGATCGGTGGGGGAGTGCCCGTCGTACCGCTGGAGCGTGCCGGTGCGCAGATCACGGACGAAGGCGTTCCACGCCGTGCTGGTGTTCCCGTTGGGATCGGCGCCCGGGACCAGGTTGGTGGCCACCGAGTTGAAACCGACCTTGGAGCCGTCGGCGCTCAGCACCGGAGCGACCGCCGACCTGTCGGCGGGCGCACCGTCATGGGTGGCGTCGGCCTGCACGGTCTGCCCGGTCACCCGGTCGTACACCAGGATGTCGCCCTGGTCGTTCTCGGCCGGCCCGGAGTAGCCCTCCTGATAGGCGACCTTGCGGCCGTCGGCGCTCATCGAGATCTGCTGGCACTGGTGGAAGTTCTTCGAGCCGTCCGAGGGCCGGCTGACCCGCTGAACGTGCTGCGTCCGGCGGTCCAGGAGCATGACCCGGCAGGCGAACGCGCCGTTCTCGTCGACGGTGGGCCGGGCGACGAAGGCGACGTGACGTCCGCTCGCACTGATCGGGGCGACGCCGTACGACACGTGGTAGCCCTCGTCCATCGCGGGTGCCAGGCGTTCGATGTGCCCGGTGCGCAGGTCCATGACGTGCACGGAGGACGTCCCGGTCGTGGCCGAGAACGAGTTGAAGGTCAGGTAGCGCCCCGACTCGGACAGCTGAGGCGTCGACGTCGTCTCGCCCGGCACCACCACACGCTGCAGCGGTGCGCCGGGAGCCGTCCGGTAGAAGATGCTGTTGCGCACGTCTGTGCCGGGCACCAGGTTGGTCGCCGACGACTGGAAGGCCACGACGCGTCCGTCCGCGCTGACCACCGGTTCCACCGAATGACTGTTGCCGCCGGTGCCGTCGGGGGCCACGCTGATCCGTTCGGTGCGCGGGACGTCGTCGCTGCTCGCCGCCCCCGCGGGCCGGGCGAGACAAGTGAGGGCGACCGCCACTACGGCGGTCATGGTCATGCGTAAGGAAGGTCTCATCAGGTGGCTCCCCCTTCGGCCGGGGGCGGCCACAGCCGCCCCCTGTACCCCGCGCCCCCGGCCCTGCGCAGAGGACTCACGAGGACTCACGCGATGAAAGCGCGCCGCCTGCCAAGGGTCAATGCGTCCGTACAGGATGGGACCAATTCGCCGCTGTGCAGGACCCGTTGGCGCCGCCGGGAAAGGAGGGCGATGAAGGCGCGCGGACCCGAGGCCCGCGCGCCGACGTGGGGACAGTCAGGCGATGAGGTGGACGCGCTGGTTGGTCAGCTCGTAGCGGGCGCCGACGACGGCGAGTTGGCCGGCGTTCACCTTCGCGGCGAGATCCGGCTCGGCGGCGAGCCGCGCGCGGACGGCCCGGATGTTGGCGTCGATGGTGGAGTCGACGCGGGCGTCGCCTTCCTTGGTGCGGTCGATGTTCGGTGCTATCTGGTCGGCCAGATACCTGATGTGGGCGGGCAGTTCCTCGCCGGAGGCGTCCGCCTGGACGGCGGCCTTCACGGCACCGCACGACTGGTGGCCCAGCACCAGGACCAGCGGAATGTGAAGTTCGAGGACGCCGAACGCGACGCTGCCGAGTACGGCCTCGTCCAGGACTTCCCCGGCGGTGCGCACGGTGAGCAGATCACCGAGGCCCTGGTCGAAGACGAGCTCCGGCGGTACCCGGGAGTCGACGCACCCGAGCACGACGGCGAAAGGCTGCTGACCCGACGTCAGACTCTGCCGGACGGCGGGCGTCTCGTCCGGGTGCCGCTCCCGGTAGGTGCGCCAGCGCAGGTTGCCCGCGGCCAGTTCCCGCAGGGCTTCGTCGGGGGTGCCGGGACGACGGCTGGTGCCCGCGCTCGCGGCGGAGGCGGAGGCGGGGGCGGGGGCCGCGCCGAGGGTGAGGCCGGCGCCGAGGGCCGCGGCCCCGGTCAGCCCGGCGCGCAGGAAGCCGCGCCGGGCGGGGCGGGCCGCGGCGAAGCGGGTGCGGGCGGAGGCGGCCGACTGCAGGCCGGAGAGTCTGAGGGGGGTGTCTTCGGTCTTCACGGACAGGAACGTATGTCCGAGTCGGAGGTTGATCCTTCGCGTTACCCAACCATCGCCCGGCGCGGTGAAGTCATCAGCGGTTGTTGGTCTCTTCTTGGGTCTAACCGGCGCTTGCCTTGACCCGCCGGACGGCCGGTCATCGGGACGGGCGTTTCCCGTGTGCCGGGCGCGAACTCGGGCAGCAGCTGTGACGTGCGCCGGACGATCGGCGCGGTACAGGTGATGTCGGGAGAAAGGCGGCAGCGTGGTCAAGGCACGGCCCGAGGGGCAGTCCAATCCGCCGAGCAGGGGAAACATCCCGAAATCCGTCGCGGACCTGCCACGACAGGTCCGGGAGGAACTGACCCGAAGGCTCCGCCGGAACAGGCGTGCCTTCCGGGAAGAGGACGTCCAGGTCGTCGAACCGCCGCTGCTGCGGCGCGCGGTTGGTGCCTCGGCGCTCGGCAACTGCATGGAATGGTTCGACTTCGGCGTCTACAGCTACCTCGCCGCCACCCTCGGGAAGGTGTTCTTCCCGGGCGCCTCACCGGCCGCCCAGGTGATCTCGTCCTTCGCGACCTTCGCCGCGGCGTTCGTCGTACGGCCCCTCGGCGGACTCGTCTTCGGCCCGCTGGGCGACCGTGTCGGCAGGCAGAAGGTGCTCGCCACCACCATGATCATGATGGCGGCCGGCACCTTCGCCATCGGCCTGATCCCCGATTACGGCACCATCGGCATCGCGGCCCCGGGCCTACTGCTGCTCGCCCGCATGGTCCAGGGCTTCTCCACCGGCGGCGAATACGGCGGCGCGACCACCTTCGTCGCCGAGTACTCCCCGGACCGCCGCCGCGGCTTCCTCTCCAGCTGGCTCGACTCCGGCACCTTCACCGGCTACGCCCTCGGCTCGGCCCTGGTCACCCTGCTGAACCTGCTGCTCACCGATGCCGAGATGCTCTCGTGGGGCTGGCGTGTCCCGTTCCTGATCGCCGGGCCGCTCGGCGTCATCGGCCTGTACATGCGGCTCAAGCTGGAGGAGTCCCCGGCGTTCCAGCAGCAGTTGGACGAACATGAGAAGAACCTCGCCCAGGAGTCGGCGGGAAGCGAGCTGCGCACCATCGTGACGGACCACTGGCGGCCGCTGCTGGTGTGCATGGGCCTCGTGTTGCTCTACAACGTCACCAACTACATGGTCACCGGCTTCCTGCCCACGTATCAGACGGAGACGCTGCACCGCTCCAGCGGCTCCGCCGACGTCCTGGTACTGATCGGCATGGTGTGGATCGTGCTGCTGATCACCTTCATCGGCCGGCTCAGCGACCGTGTGGGCCGGCGGCCCGTCTACGCCGTCGCCGCCGCCGCGATGATCGTCCTCGCCGTCCCGTCCTTCCTCCTCATCAAGGCGGACGGAACCTGGGCACCGATCCTGGGCGTACTGCTCCTGTCCACCCTGCTGGCCTGCTTCGCCGCTCCGAGCGCCGCCACCCTGCCCGCCCTGTTCCCGACCGCCGTCCGCTACGCGGCCATGGGCATCGGCTTCAACTTCGCCGTCGCCGCCTTCGGCGGCACCACGCCGCTGGTGACGGAGGCGCTGATCGGTGTCACCGGCAGCGACATGATGCCCGCGTACTACCTGATGCTGGCCGGTGCCATCGGCCTGGTCACGGTGAGGTTCCTGCCGGAGAGCGCACAGGTACCGCTCAACGGCTCGCAGCCGATGGTCGGTTCGCGGGAGGAGCAGCGGGAACTCATCAGCACCTCCACGGACCTGTACCGCGTGGAACGCCATCACACCGGCGTCCGCTGACGGCGCGGCTGCGCCCGCTCCGGGCGCCGGTCAGTGCGCGACGCGGTGGAGGCGGGCATCGGCCCGGGCGGACGAGTACTGGAACTCGACGACCATCGCCCCGGCTCCGATGACACCGGCGTGGTCGCCGAGCCGTGAGGTGACCACCTGCAGGTTGGCGGTCGTACGGGGAATCGCGCGCTGGTAGAGCAGTTCGCGGACGCCGGTCATGAACGGGGCGCCGGACAGGTCCCCGGCGAGCATCAGGACTCCGGGATTGAGGAGGGTGACCACGGTGACCAGGACCTCGCCCGCGCGGCGCCCGGCCTCGCGGGCCAGCCGGATGGCGTCGGGGTGGCCCTCCGCGAGCAGCCGTCGTACGTCGGACCCCGAGGCGGTGGCGACGCCCAGGGCGGACAGCTGTCTGGCCAGAGCCCGGCCACTGGCCACGGCGGCCAGACAGCCGTGGGAACCGCACATGCACAGGGCGTCGGGCCGGTCGTGCAGCCGGATGTGGCCTATGTCGCCGGAGCCGCCGTCGACGCCGCGGTAGACCTTGTTGCCCACGACGACACCGGCGCCGATGCCGGTGGACACCTTCACCAGGACGAAGGCCGAGCAGTCGCGGTGGCCTGCCTGGTGCTCGGCCAGCGCCATGAGGTTGGCGTCGTTGTCCACGAGGACGGAGACGGGGCCGTCCTCCGCACTGGCGCCCACATGATCGGCGTACGCCTTCTGCAGGCGTTCCCGGATGGGGTGCCGGTCCCAGCCCGGCATGATCGGCGGCTCGACGACCCGTCCCGTCTCCCGGTCGACGGGGCCCGGCACCGACAGCCCGATGCCGCAGACGTGGGCGGCGTCGATGCTGGCCGCGGCGATCAGGTCCGGGAACCAGCGGGCCAGTCGGTCCAGCACCTCGTCCGGGCCGTCGGTGATGTGCAGGGGTCCGGTGTGCTCGGCGAGGATGGTGCCGGCGAGGTCGAGGACGGCGGCACGGGCGTGCCGGGTCTCGAGGTCGACGGCGATGACCGAGGCGTGCGAGGGGTCGAAGACGATCCGGTGGGACGGGCGGCCGCCGGTCGAGGCGCCGCTGGTGTGGCGCAGCCAGCCGGCCCGGTTGAGAAGGTCCAGGCGCTGTCCGACGGTCGACCGCGACAGCCCCGTGGCGCGTTGCAGATCGGCGCGGGTGTTGGCGCGGCCGTCGCGGATGAGTTGGAGCACGTCTCCCGCGCTGACCTGGCTCGGCGTCGTCATGAGTGCCCCCATCGCTCAGCTCTTGTTCGGGGAGCGTGCCGGTGGCCGCCGCCGACATGATGAGTGCGGCAACCGGGCCCGGCGACGCCGACGAGACGTACCTTGATCCCGGTCTCGTGTTCGGACCCGTCGACGATCTTCTGGGTCGCCGCGACCCGGTACGGAGGGCTCTCCTGGGACGAGACCGTGATCTCCCCGTCCTGTCTCCCCGGCCCGGTGCCGCTGGAGCGGCCCGTCAGCGGCCCGAACCCCAGGGCTGCCGTGGTGCCCGCCGAGAACACCCTCGACCGGCGGCTCTTGGCGCGCATGGCGTGTCCTCGCATCGACTTACGTCGGGTCAGCACGCATCTCAGCATCAGTTTTGCGTGTTGACAAGACATAAGTGGGGGTTATTGTCGACTCAACCGACACTCGCACCCCCTCCGGAGCCATCCGTGGAATGCGCTGTCCAGCCCGCCGACCCACGACCGAGCCCGAGAGGCACCCTCAGGACCGCCGTTCAGGAACAACTCCTTCCCGGGGACACCCTGCAGGCCAAGTGGGACATCGCCCAGCAGTCCGGCTACGAGGCCATCGAACTGCGCGCCAGGGGCGACTTCCACTTCTCCGCGCGCCTCGACGAACTGCGCCAGGCCCGCAGGGACGGCGTGGTCATGCCGACGGTGTGCGTCGACATGCCGCACTTCTTCGGCGCCTTCGAGGAGGCCCAACGCCGCGACGCCATCGCCCAGTTGAAGGCCCAGCTCACCGTGATCGCGGAGCTCGGCGGCCTCGGCGTGCAGACCCCGGCCGCCTACGGCATGTTCTCGCGCCGCCTGCCGCCCTTCGAACCCCCACGCACCGAGCAGGAGGACCGCGAGGTCCTGCTGGCCGGCCTGACCGAACTCGGCGAGCACGCACGGGCGGAGGGCGTCACCCTCTTCCTGGAGCCCCTCAACCGGTACGAGGACCACATGGTCAACCGGCTCGACCAAGCCGCCGACCTGATCCGCGCCACCGGCATCGACTCCGTGCGGATCGGCATCGACAGCTACCACATGAACATCGAGGAGAGCGACCCCGTCGCCGCGATCCTCGCCCACGCCGACCTGATCGGCCACGCCCAGGTCTCCGACTCCAACCGCCTCCAGCCCGGCGCCGGACACCTCGACTGGCCCGCCTGGCTCAGCGCCCTGCACACCATCGGCTACGACGGCCACCTCGTCGCCGAGTGCCGCCTCACCGGCGACCCCATCGAGGCCGTCCGCTCCATCCCCGCCTTCCTGCAGAGGTCCGGCGCGTGAGGGACCTCCTGGACCGGCCCGCGCCCACCGCGTCCGCGGCCCTGACACTGCGACGCGGTGCGGCGCGGGTCCTGCTCGACAACTGGACCGGCACCTCCACCGTCCCCTCCCGCACCCTCTACCCCCACCAGTGGAGCTGGGACTCCGCCTTCATCGCCATCGGCCTGCGCCACCTGTCGGCCCGCCGCGCCCAGCGGGAACTCGAATCCCTGCTCGCCGGGCAGTGGGCCGACGGACGCCTGCCGCACATCGTGTTCAACCCGGCCCTGCCGCACGACGCGTACTTCCCCAGCCCGGAGTTCTGGCAGTCCTCCCGCGCCGGCCGGACGGCGGGCGCACCGTCGACCCCGGAGACCTCCGGCATCGTCCAGCCCCCCGTGCACGCCCTGGCGGCCTTGCTCGTCCACCGCGCCGACCCCGCGGAATCCCGCCGCCGGGGCTTCCTGGCCCGCGTCTACCCACGGCTCGTCGCCTGGCACGACTACCTGCTCACCCGCCGCGACCTCGGCGGCGGGGGACTGGCAGCCGTCGTCCACCCGTGGGAGCCCGGCATGGACAACAGCCCCTGCTGGGACGGACCCCTGCAACGCGTCGACCCCGCCGCGCCCGACGCCTACCACCGCGCCGACCTCAACCACGGCAACCCCGCCGACCGTCCCACCGACCTGGACTACGGCCGCTACGTCCGGCTGGCGGCCGACTACCGCGACGCCGAGTACGACGACCACACGGCGCGGCACCGCTTCGCGGTGGAGGACCCCTGCTTCAACGCCCTGCTGATCGTCAGCGAGTCGGCGCTCGCCGACATGGCCGGCGAGCTCGGCAGGCCCGGCGCACCGCACACGGCACGCGCCACCGAGCTCACCCGACGGCTCTTCACCCGCCTGTGGGACGACACGTCCGGCCTCTTCCGCGTCCGCGACCTCGCCACCGACACCCTCGTCGACGAACGCAGCGTCACCGGCCTCGTCCCGCTCGCCGTACCGCACCTTTCGAGGGACATCGTCAAGCGTCTGCACGAGACACTCGACGGCCCCCACTTCAACGCCCCCGCCACGCAGCTGATCCCCAGCTACGACGTCACCGGCCCCGCCTTCGACCCCCACCGCTACTGGCGCGGGCCCGCCTGGTTCAACACCGCCTGGCTGATCCAACGCGGCCTGCGCACCCACGGCCTGACGGCGGAGGCCGAACGCCTGCGGCAGGGTTTCCTCGCGGAGGCTGGCCGCTCCGACTTCGCCGAGTACGTCGATCCCACCACCGGCGATGCCCGCGGCGCCCGCCGCTTCTCCTGGACAGCGGCCCTCACCCTCGACCTGCTGTGCACCCAAGGTGTGCACTGCATTTGAGACAACCTGACCGGAAGAAAAGGTGCAGACCTATTCCGGACCGCGCCTTTTCCGCAGGCTGTCCGGCACTCGGGGCGTAGCCGAGGCGTCCGAATGAGTCAGGCTCGGAAATCGAATAGTCCCGCCGGTTGATAGTTCAACGGGCG
The DNA here is from genome assembly GCF_042870385.1 of Streptomyces sp. NPDC006602. Lineage (NCBI taxonomy): Bacteria > Bacillati > Actinomycetota > Actinomycetes > Kitasatosporales > Streptomycetaceae > Streptomyces > Streptomyces sp. NPDC006602. The sequence goes on from NZ_JBIAHG010000009.1 coordinate 213,751, forward strand.
CGCTGCGACAATCCCCTCCCGGCAACGTCGTCACCCACCGACGTATCGGCCGGTCGTCGAACACGGCCCTCGGTCCAGCGGAAATTCGAATCACGCGAATTTCGGATTCACGAGCCCCCCACACGGTCCGCGCAGAGCATGAAGGTGCATTTTGTCGACTCCCGAGCGTGCAGAACTACGATCGGTGTCCCACGATCCCGCTTATCAGTCCCTCCGCCGCGCCCACCGCAGATTCGCCGCGAGGTCGACGGCCGTCGCCGTCGGCGGATTCCTCCTGTACGTTCTGCTCTCCAGCTTCGCCCCCGGGCTGATGAACAGCCCCCTGAGCGGTCACCTCGCGCGGACCGACCGCAAGGGAGACGCGGCGGTCCTGCTGCTGGCGCACGACCTGGGCGGCGGTGTCCTCACCGCCCTCCTGTCCTGCCTGGCCTTCGTCATCCTCCTGGCGGTCGCGGCGGGCCTCACCCTGGCCGCGGCCTCCTCCCTCGCCCACGACCTCTACGGCGAGGTGATCCGCAAGGGCAGGGCGAAGGAGACGGAGGAGTTGGCCTGGCGGCGCTTCACCGGACAGGGCGCCCTGCTCGTCGTCTCTCACCCGTCGTCTCCTCCACCCCCTCCTCGCTCTACCCATCCGCCGACTTCGCCTGGTTCCCGCTCCAGAACCCCGGCCTCGTCTCCATCCCGGCCGGCTTCCTCCTGGGCTGGCTCGGCTCCGTACTGAGCCGGCCCGAAACGCCGGAGACCTACGACGACTTCGAGGTCCACACCCTCGTCGGAGTCGACTAAAGGTATTCGGGACGTCTGCGCCGAGAAGTCGTACCGGAGTGGGCCGTCTACCGGTCGGTCCATTCCCCCGTTCCTTTGAAGCCGGATGGCGAACATGTGGAGTTTTCGTTCGTCGGCCATGCGGAGGAGGTGCACAGGTTGTGTGGTGCGGCTCCGGGAGGCCCAGGCGCTCGATAGGGACTTGCGACAACAACTCATGTGCAGTACTCAGGTGAATCATGAATCTGTTCAGCCGGGCCACCCCGTTCCGCCGCCCGGAACCCCCCACCGTTCCACAGCCCTCCACCACGTCACCGACCGCCACCGCAGTCCTCCCTGATCCCGCACTGGAGCCCTTGACCGGGGAATGGGTCATCGACCCCGCCCACAGCAGAATCGGCTTCTCCGTGCGGCATGCCATGGTGACCACGGTGCGAGGAGCCTTCACCGAATTCCAGAGCCGCCTGTACTTCGACGGTCGCGACCCATCCCGCTCGCAGGCGGAAATCGTCATCAACACCGCCAGCGTCGACACCGGTGTGGAACAACGCGACGCCCACCTGGTGGGCCGCGACTTCCTGGACGCCAGGGCCTACCCGCGCATGCGTTTCACCAGCACCGCGGTGGAACTCGCAAGCGCCGACGTCTACCGCATGACCGGCGACCTCACCATCAAGAACACCACCTGCTCCGTCGTCCTGGAACTCACCTACATAGGACACGTCACCGATCCCTTCGGATACGACCGAGTCGGCTTCGACGGCACCACCACCATCGACCGCTCCGACTGGGGCCTGACCTACAGCACCAGACTCGCCGAAGGCGGCGCCATGGTGAGTGAGAAGGTGCGGCTCCAATTCGACATCGCCGCGATTCGCACTCCGCCCGTCGGCTGACCGGCCTCGGGACCCCGGACCTCCGTCCGGCTACCAGCGCAGTGGGAGACCGGCGAGGAAGTCGTCGAGCAGGCCGGAGATGATCCGGTGGTCGTTGAGGGAGGGGTGCCAGTCGCAGCCGAGGTAGTCCAGGCCCGGGGCGTCGTAGTACCAGTGGCGCACCCGGTCGTCGCCCTGCCGATTGCGTTCCTGGACGATACGCAAAGTGGTCAGGGAGAACGCCGAGGTGGTGTCGACGCGGGTGGCGCTGACCACGATGAACGCCTTCGGGCCGTACCGGGCGCGCAGTTTGTCGAGGAAGCCCTGATAGGCGGTCTCGTAGGCCGCGACCAGCTCGTCCTCCGTCTTCCATCGCTCGCCCGGATTGAGCGGCGTGGAGAAGTCGTTGATGCCCAGACCGACCACGACCACCTGCGGTCGCCAGCTGCCGGGATTCCGCCAGATGTCGCCGTCGACATTCAGCAGGGCCCGATCGTAGTAAGTGCGGAAATCGGCCTCGGGGCTGCTGCCGTTGTAGTTACGGACCATTCCGCGGCCGGAGAAGGCGTTGATCTGGTAGTCGGCACCGAGGCGTCGGGCCGTGAGGGCACCGAAGGCGAGATCGGCGTCGCTGTTCCGGTTCACCCCTCCGTTGCCCGAACAGTCGCGCGTGCCGGAGACATTGCCGTAGCCGGCGGTGAAGGAGTCGCCGATGAACTCGATCTGCCGGCTCCGCGCCCGAGGCCCGGGGAGGATCGCGCCTCCCGGAGCGGCGACGAATCCGCCGAACCGGCCCGCTGCCCACGGGCTTTCGGTGCGTTTGACGAGCCGCACACCGTGCTCGGTGTCGGAGAGACCGTCGACCCAGGAGACCGTCCGGCCCGGAGTCACCAGGGTCGCGAGGGTGGTTCCGTCGATCTGGACGTCGTAGTCGTTGTCGGAGTCGTCGAGCATGATGCCGACGCCACTGCCGCGGAACCGCCCCTCGAAGTAGATACCGGGCCAGGTGTACCGCACCCACCCCTGGGCGTCGCTCTTGACCCGGCCCACCGTGTGGTACCGGGTCCGAGTGCCGGCTGCCTGCGACGGAGAGGCGACCGCGGCGACCAGCCCCGCAGCAGTTGCTGTGAGCAACGTTCTCCTCGATAACCGACCAGGTGTGTGCATGTGGACCTCCTCGGACGGGTGGAACGAGTGATGGGAGCGCTCCCATCAGGGATGTCATTGAAGGTGACCGTCACAGGCGCCTCCGTCAACCCCTGGCGTAAACCGGGATCCCTACGGTCGGCGACCTCATGAGATCGTTGGCCCTCCGACCTGACCATGGAGGGAGAGGCAGGGCAGGGCCCCCGAGCACGCAGGGAGACCGATGACACCGTGCACGCGGAACACCGGCACCCCGGGCGCCGCCCGCCGCACCATGAACGCGAACCGACCCCCGAGCGAGGCGGACCCGGACGGCTCCGACAGAGACGAAGGATCGGCGCGCGCCCTCGCGCGACTCGCCCTGCTGTGCGTCGCCGGTGCCGTCGCCGCGGTCGTCGCCGGCGCCGGCCAGTGGCTGATCCTGCTGCTCGGCCTGGCCGGACTCGCCCTGGCCGGCGCGGGCATCTGGTGGGCCCTGGCGCGCCGGGGAGTGGCGCGCCTGCTCGGCGCCCTGCTGGCGCTGGCCGCGCCCGTCGGCGTCCTGACCCTGTACGCCGTATCGGGCCTGTGGCCGGCCGCGGTGACCGCGCTCGGCTCGTGGGCGGCGGCGCTGGCCTGCGCCAGGAGCGCGCTGCGCCGCCTGCGCAAGCCGCACGGCGTACGCTCCCGTTCGGCCAGGCCGCCCCGCCGCCCGGTACTGATCATGAACCCGCGGTCCGGGGGCGGGAAGGTCTCCCAGCACGGGCTGGTGGAGCGGGCCGAGGCGCTGGGCGCCCGGGTGATACTGCTCGACCTCGACGCGGCCCCGGATCCGGTGGCGCTGGCTCGACGGGCCGTGGCCGAGGGCGCGGACCTGCTCGGCGTGGCGGGCGGTGACGGCACACAGGCCCTGGTGGCGGGAGTGGCGGCCGAGTACGGCCTGCCGTTCATGGTCCTGGCAGCCGGGACCCGCAACCACCTCGCCATGGACCTGGGCCTGGACCGCGACCGTCCGGCGAGCGGCCTTGACGCCCTCTCGGACGGCGTGGAACTCCGCATCGACCTGGGCGACGTGGCCGGGCGGCCGTTCGTCAACACGGTCTCGTTCGGTGCGTACGCGCAGATTGTGCAAAGCCCCGCCTACCGGGACGCCAAGGCGGCCACCGCACTCGACCAGCTGCCGGGCCTGCTGGTCGGCGAGGCCGGCACGTCCCTGGACGTCCGGACCGACGACGCCCGCGTGCACGCCCCGCAGACCTTGCTGGTGAGCAACAACCCCTACGCACGGGCCGATCCCCTCGGCGGCGGGCGCAGACCGCGGCTCGACGGGGGCACGCTCGGTGTGATCGCGATCCGGGTGGAGGGCGCGGCGCAGGCCGCCGAACTGGCGTTGCGCGGCGAACGCGCCAGCAGCATCACGGCGCTGACGTCGCGTCGGGTGGTCGTCGAGGCGGACGAGGAGTTCATCCCGGTGGCCGTCGACGGTGAAGCGCTCACCCTGCCCCCTCCCGTGGTGTGCACGGTGCGTCCCGGCGCACTGCGCGTACGCGTTCCCAGACATCGTCCCGGCGCCTCGTACGTCGCTCCGTCCGTCGACTGGCGGCGCGTGGTCCGCCTCGCGCTCGGCGACAACCCCCTTCCGTTCCGCAAGAGCCGGTCGGGCCAGAGCCAGTCGGGCAAGAATCCGTCCCGCCAGAGTACGTCCCGCGAGAACCAGGAGCAGAGCGATGCTTGACCGTCCGCTGCCGGAAGACCGGGCCCAGCGAGGCCTGGTACGTGATCTCGCCGCCCTCGACCAGGCGCTCTACGAGGCCGTGACGGTCACCAGGACGCCCACGTTGGACTCCGCCCTGCGGCGGCTGTCCGCGGCGGCGGACCACTCCAAGATCTCCTTCGTGGTCGCCGGGTTCCTGGCACTGCGCCCCGGTCGCGCCCGCCGCGCCGCCGCCCTCGGCGTCGCCGCCGTCGGCGTCGCCTCGACGACCGCCAACCTGCTCGGCAAGCGTCTGGTACGACGCCCACGACCCCACCGCGCCGAGGACTCGCCGTTTCCCGGACGGCACGTGCCCATGCCGGCGTCCGCGTCCTTCCCCTCCGGCCACACGGCCTCGGCCGTCGCCTTCGCCGCGGCCGTGGGACCCGCGTTCCCGGCCGCCACGGTTCCGCTCGGCCTGCTGGCCTGCGCGGTCGGCTACTCACGGATCCACACCGGTGTGCACTACCCGGGCGACGTCATCGCCGGCGCCGTACTGGGTACAGGTGCGGCTGCCGCGGTCCTCGCGGCCGCCGGCTGGGACAACTGAGCAGGACCGCGTCTCGCTTCTTGGTGTGCGTGGACGACAAGCTCGGCCGGGCGGTCGCCTTCAGGGGACGGCGGGGGCGGTACGGCCGTGCATGACGCGCAGGAGGTCCAGTTTCCCCGCGTCGCCGCTTCCGGTCGCCGCCGTGTAGGTGACCATGCGCAGGTCCGCGCCGGGGACGATGAGGACATCGCAGTCGAGGAGGATGTCGCCGACCTCGGGATGCAGGATCGTCTTGCGGTCGGTCGTGTGCTGGACGGCGGCCGTCCGGGTGGCCCAGTGCCGGGCGAAGACCTCGGACGCGCTCCGCAGTTCCCGCACGAGACCACTCAGCTGGGCGTCCCCGGGATAGCGGGACACGGCGTCCTTGAGGTCGGCGACGATCGACGCCTCGAAGGCGTCCTGTCCGCGCTCGGACCGGACGGGGAGCATGGCGGCGTGTGCGAGGCCGTTGCCGAAGAGCGCGCGGGCGAGGTTGCGTTCGGCGGTCGGGACGACGGCGGCGTCGCCGTGCAGGGCGCTCCACGTGGTGTTCCACCACACCAGGGTCCAGTCGGCGGCGAACACCCCGATGGGTACGTCGTCCAGGCGCGCGGCGAGCCGTTGGATCCCGGCGGGCACGTGGGTGCTGACCGTCCCGTCCTGCGGCGGCAGGAGCCCGGCGCTTCGGTACAACTGGTCGCGCTCGGCGCGGGAGAGCTGAAGGGCGCGGGCGAGGGCACCGACGACCTGGGCCGAGGGGTTCTTCGCGCGTCCCTGTTCCAGGCGCAGGACGTAGTCGACGGACAGCCCGGCCAGCTGCGCCAGCTCCTCGCGGCGCAGTCCCGGGGCACGACGGCCGTCCGTCACGGTGAAGCCCGCGTCGGTGGGGGACAGGCGGTCGCGCCAGGCGCGCAGGAGCGCGGCGAAGTCGGAGTGGGAGGAAGCCATGGGCTCATTCTCGCCGCCCGGCGAGAACATCAGCCTGGGTACTGCCGGTCCTAGTGACGGGGACGGCACTGGTTGGCGTCGGCACCTGCGGCGAACGTGGAACCGCGCCCGGGCCGGGCGCCATCGGCCAACCAGTGAGGGAGCCTTCCTTGGAGCACACCATCGTGATGACGGGCGCGAGCCGCGGCATCGGCCGCGTCGGCGCGGCAGAGCTCCTGCGCCGGTCGCCGGACGCGCATCTCCTCGTCGTCGCCCGCGGATCGTCCGGCGCACCGCTCGTCTCGGAACTGGGCGCGGGCGGACGCCCGGTCTCGTACGTCGCCGCGGACCTCGGCTCGCTGGAGAGCGTCCGCTCGGCCGCCACCGAGATCCGCTACCGGCTGGACAGCGGTGAACTTCCGCCGCTGCGTGGCTTCGTGGGCAACGCGGGCACGCAGTACACGAACGCGCTCACCGAGACACCCGACGGCTTCGAGGCCACGTTCGCCGTCAACGTGCTCGCCCATCACCTGTTCGTCCGCCTGCTCCGGGACCGCTTCGCCGCTCCCGCCCGGATCGTGATCACCGCCAGCGACACCCATTTCGGAGACTTCAAGCACAACTTGGGCTTGGTGCCCGGCCCGGACTGGAAGTCCCCGGACGTCCTGGCCCGCCCGGGCGCCTTCCCCAAGTCGAACACCGCCACCGCCGGGCGTACCGCGTATTCGACCAGCAAGCTGGCGGGCATCTACCTCGTGCACGAGTACGCGCGCCGCCTGCCGGCCGGGGTCGACACCGTCGCCTACAACCCCGGCTTCGTCCCCGGAACGGGCCTCGCCCGCAACGCGGACCCCGTCTCCCGGTTCGCGATGCGCCACATCCTGCCGGTGATGACCCTCACCCCGTTCGCCACCAGCCGCAGCGCCGCGGGCCGTTACCTCGCCGACGTCGTCCTCGGCACGACCCGGGCGCCGACCGGGTCCTACGTCGACCGCGGCCGTACGGACCGCTCGTCGCGGGAGTCCTACGACCCGCGGCGCGAGGCCGAACTCTGCGACAGCGCCGACCAGTTCACTGCGGCATACGCGGCCGGGGCGGATGCTCTCTGACGTGAGGTGATGAACGGTTCGCCGCGACAGACCGAGCAGTGACCGGATGGCATCGCCGGCAGCAGGCGGTGCCACCCTTTCATCAGGTCACTTGTCCCGGACCCTTGACTGGGAACCCCCGAGTCGCGATCCTCGTCGCATATCTTGCGCCGGTCATGACAATCCAGCCTTCGGGCTCCGGGATGGTCAGGCTCCTCGACCGCGCCATCCCCGCCGACCGAGGGACGTGGGCAGTGACCATGACTCGACGCCCGTACCGCCGACGCAAAGACGTCACCGTCGTCTCGCTGCTCCTCCTCGTGCTGGCCATGGCCCTCGGTCCCACGCCGAGTTCGGCGGCCGGCACCGACTGGTGGGTACCGACCGCACGGCCCGCGCCGGACTCCCAGATCAACGTCACCGGCGCGCCGTTCACCGGCACCAACGCCAAGGGTGAGGTGCGCGGGTTCGTCGACGCGCACAACCACCTGATGTCCAACGAGGCCTTCGGCGGGCGGCTCATCTGCGGCAAGACGTTCTCCGAGGCGGGTGTCGCCGACGCGCTCAAGGACTGTCCCGAGCACTACCCGGACGGCACGCTCGCGATCTTCGACTACATCACCCACGGCGGTGACGGCAGGCACGACCCGGTCGGCTGGCCGACGTTCAAGGACTGGCCCGCGTACGACTCGATGACCCATCAGGCGAACTACTACGCCTGGGTGGAGCGGGCCTGGCGCGGCGGGCAGCGCGTCCTCGTCAACGACCTCGTCACCAACGGCATGATCTGCTCGGTGTACCCCTTCAAGGACCGCGGCTGTGACGAGATGACCTCGATCCGGCTCCAGGCGAAACTGACGTACGACCTCCAGGCGTACATCGACAAGATGTACGGCGGCCCCGGCAAGGGCTGGTTCCGGATCGTCCTCGACAGCGCGCAGGCCCGTCAGGTCGTCCAGCAGGGCAAGTTGGCCGTCATCCTGGGCGTCGAGACCTCCGAGCCGTTCGGCTGCAAGCAGGTCCTGGACATCGCGCAGTGCAGCAGGGCCGACATCGACGCCGGGCTCGACGAGCTGTACGCGCTGGGCGTGCGCAGCATGTTCCTGTGCCACAAGTTCGACAACGCGCTGTGCGGGGTCCGCTTCGACGAGGGCGGACTCGGAACGGCCATCAACGTCGGGCAGTTCCTGTCGACCGGCACCTTCTGGAAGACCGAGAAGTGCACCGGCCCCCAGCACGACAACCCCATCGGCACGGCCGCCTCCGAGGCGGAGGAGGACCTGCCGGCGGGCGTGGACGTCCCCGCGTACGACGACGACGCGCAGTGCAACACCCGCGGGCTCACCGAACTCGGTGAGTACGCCGCCCGCGGCATGATGAAACGCAAGATGATGCTCGAGATCGACCACATGAGCGTCAAGGCCACCGGCCGCGTGCTCGACATGTTCGAGGCCGCCTCGTATCCCGGCGTGCTCTCCTCGCACAGCTGGATGGACCTCAACTGGACCGAGCGGGTCTACGCGCTCGGCGGCTTCGTCGCCCAGTACATGCACGGCTCGGAGGGCTTCGCCGAGGAGGCGAAGCGCACGGACGCGTTGCGCGACAAGTACGACGTGGGATACGGCTACGGCACCGACTTCAACGGCATCGGCGAGCACCCCGCCCCCCGCGGAGCGAATGCGGCCGACAAGGTCACGTACCCGTTCAAGAGCGTCGACGGCGGCTCCCTCATCGACAGGCAGACCACCGGCGAACGCACCTGGGACCTGAACACCGACGGCGCCGCCCACGTCGGGATGATCCCGGACTGGATCGAGGACATCCGCCTCGTCGGCGGCCAGGACGTGGTCGACGACCTCCTCGGCGGCGCGGAGTCCTACCTCGACACCTGGGGAGCGTCCGAGCGGCACCAGGCAGGCGTCAACCTCGCCAAGGGCACGTCGGCCACGGCCAGTTCGGCCGAGTCGAACCCGTTCACCAGCTATGCGCCCGGCCGCGCCGTGGACGGCGACGACGACACCCGCTGGGCCAGCGACTGGAGCGACGACCAGTGGCTGCGGATCGACCTGGGCTCCACCAACCTCGTCGGACGCGTCACGCTCGACTGGGAACGCGCGTACGGGAAGTCGTACCGCGTCGAACTCTCCACCGACGGCACGAGCTGGCAGACGGCCTGGTCCACGACCTCGGGCGACGGCGGCCTGGACACGGCCCGGTTCACCGGCACACCCGCCCGCTACGTCCGAGTCCTGGGCCTCGACCGCGGCACCGACTGGGGATACTCGCTCCACGAGGTGGGCGTCCACAGCAGCTGACGGCCGACCCACCACAGGCGCGAGGACAGGACACGCATATGGCTCGGATGCCGTTGGTCGAACGGCGCCGGCAGCTCACGGAAGCGGCGATCAGGGCGATGGCCCGGGACGGCGTCGCCAAGACGACGACCCGGTCCATCGCCGCCGAGGCGGACGTGTCCCTGAGCGTTTTCCACTACTGCTTCGACTCAAAGCAGGCCCTGATCGAGTCAGTGATCACCACGATCACCGACCACTACGTGACCCTGGTGAAGGAGGCCCTGCGCCCCAGGGCCACGCTGGAGGAGACCGTCCGGGCCGGCTTCCAGGCGTACTGGGACCACGTCCGCGCCCACCCCGACGAACACATGCTCACCTACGAACTCACCCAGTACGCCCTGCGCCAACCCGGCTTCGAGCACCTGGCGCGCCGCCAGTACGAGCTGTACGCCGACGCGTACACCGAGCTCATCGACCAGCTCCGCCAGGACATGAGCCTGCGGCTCCGTGTACCCGTCCCGGTGCTGGCCCGCTACCTGGCCGCCATGACCGACGGCCTGACCCTCAACTACCTGGTGCTCGGCGACGCGACCACCTGGACCGACATCCTCGACACGGTCACCGCCCACATCGCCGGCCTGGTCGATGCCGACATCCCACGATGTCAGGAGGGCGCGAAGGGGCGCAGCACGTCCGCGCCGGGTCGCACCTCGCCGTAGCTGTGCTCCGGCATCTCGTTCCAGACTCCTGGCAGATCGCCCAGGGGCTCGGACACGACGAGGCGTGTCTCCTCGGACAGATCCTTCAGGAACGACATGTCGGGGTGCAGGGCACGTATCGAGTCGACGCGGCTGCTGTAGTACAGCGAGCGGGCATTGCCCCCGCTGGCGTAGCGGAACGCCCAGACGCTCGTGCCGTCGGTGGTCGCGATGGTCATCTGAAGCGGGGCGGCGATGCCGTGTGCGTGACCTGTGCGCTCGATCAGCCCGGCCATCCGGGCGACGGCACCTGGAGGGTCGTCCTCGAGTCCGAGGGTGAGCGCCAGGAAGAACATCACCTCGGAATCCGTGGACCCCTCGATGTCGCCGAACAGCGAAGGGTCCACGGCAAGGCAGAGCTCCCTGCGCATCTGGGGAAATCCGGCAATGGCCCCGTTGTGCATCCACATCCAGCGGCCGTGCCGGAAGGGGTGGCTGTTCGTCTGCTGCACCGCCGTACCCGTCGACGCGCGGATGTGGGCGAAGAAGAGGGCAGACCTGACGTGCCCGGCGATCTCCCGCAGATTGCGGTTGTTCCACGCCGGTCCGGTCTCGCGGACGACGGCTGGGCTGCCGAGGTCGGAGTCCTGCGCGTACCAGCCGACGCCGAAGCCGTCCCCGTTGGTCGTCTCCACGCCCAGGCGGGAGTGCAGGCTCTGGTCGATGAGTGAGTGCGCGGGTTTGTACAGGATGGTTTCGAGGAGCTGCGGAGTCCCTGAGTAGACGAGCCACCGGCACATGGTTACCACCAACCCCGAGCAGGGGGACCGAGTTCCGGCCGCCGAGGGTACGGGGGACGGACTCCGTACGCTCCCGCGCCGGCCGGATGCGGCTTGCCCTTCCACGGTCGCTCGGGTGGCCGTTGATCGCATACGGACAGGGCCGCACCAGCTCGGTGCGGCCCTGCGGGCAGCCGCTCAATCGTTCAGGACGATCTCAGAGGAGTTGTCTCGAGCAGTTCGGCGGCCATCTCGCGGGCGGGGGCCTCGGTCCGTTCGGCGACGCGGTGGAAGGTGTCGTGCGCCGGCTGCGCCGGCCAGTCGGCGGGGAGATGCCGGGCGGGCAGGCGCGGGTCTGTGCGGATGATGTCGAGCCATTCGCTGATCAGACGCAGCCGGTTGCCGAGCGGGTCGCCGGAGCCGGTGTCGAGCCAGGCGGTCCAGCGTTTGTCGAAGTCGGCGTAGCGGGCGGCGACGCCGTCCAGGTCCCAGGTGTCGCGGATCATCAGGCCGACGTCGGTCGCGTCGTCGGCCGTGGCGTGGAAGATCTTGACGTGTGCCGCGAGGCCGAGCTCGGCGACGATGCCGGAGACGTCGACGTCACCGGGTGCGATCCACAGTCCGCTGTACAGCGCGCCGAAGCCCGACCAGGTGAGCCGGGACCGCAGGTCGTGTCGCTGACGCTGCCACGACTCGGGGAGGGAGAAGCCGAGCAGGGTCCAGCTGCCGTCCCAGTCGTCGTTGACGGCGCTGGTGTCCCAGAGGCGTTTGCTACCGTCCTGGAGGATCTGAGCGGCCTGCGGGGTGAGGCCGAAGTACATTCGGCGTCCCTCGCGTTGGCGTTGCAGCAGGCCTCGGTTGACCATGCGGGAGAGGGTGGAGCGTACGGCCTGCTCGCCGACTCCGGCACGGGCGAGGACGTCGATGATGCTGCCCGAGTACACGCACCGGGGCCCGACGTCCAGAACGTTGTTGCCGAAGAAGGCGAGCATGAGCGACTGGGGGCGCAGCTGCGGTCCGCTGGGGGCGTCGACGGTGGTCCGCCGGGGTTCTTCGTGCACGTCGACAAGGGTACGGTCGCCCGCCGGAGCCCCGGCGGGCGGCTGTCGGCCAGCTTCTGTGGCGGTCGGCGGCGTGGACGGGGTCATAAGCACGCGGGTGGGGCGCCGGGTGGTGGCGACGTGGTCCTCAAGGGCGTGCCCGCCGCCGGGACGGCCGGGGCGACGGGGCCGCAGCGCAGCGGAGCGGCCAGTGCGACCGGTGTGCGGCTGCTGGTACGGGTTTTCACGGACGTGGCTCCCTCTCGGTCAGGTGGGCCGTGGGCGCCATCGGGGCCCGCTCGGCGGGTTTCCCGGTGGGTGTGGGGCGGGGACGGAGCCGTCGCAACCTTGCTTGTCCGGAGTACTGACAGCGCGAAGGTAGATGTGTAGATTTCCGCCGTCAAGAAAGTGCACAACATTCAGTGCTGAGTCGTGGCCGGCAGCCGCGGCCCGTTCGCCGCTTCGCCGCCTCACTCACCGTCAGCATGTCTGGTGACCGAGGCGGTTCACGCCGCTCACACCGTCCACATGTTTGCCTTCCGTCAGGAGGAGCCCATGCAAAGGCGCACTTTCGGGCTTGCCGCAGTACTGATCACGATCGTCGGCGCAGCCGGCTGCGGGTCGTCGGACTCGGGATCGAGCGGGTCGTCGAGTTCGGGCGGGGGCGAGACCGTCACGGTGAAGGTCGGCGTCATCCCCATCGTCGACGTGGCGCCGCTCTACCTGGGACAGAAGCAGGGGTTCTTCGCCGACCGCGGCATCAAGCTGGAGATGGTGGGCGCCCAGGGCGGTGCGGCCATCATCCCCGGCGTGGTGAGCGGCCAGTTCCAGTTCGGGTTCAGCAACACCACGTCGCTGATGATCGCCCAGGTCAAGGGAGTGCCGGTCGAATCCGTGGCCAACGGCGCGGCCTCCAACGGCAAGGTCGGGGCCGATGTCACCGGAGTGGCGGTGAAGAAGGACAGCCCGATCAAGTCGGCCGAGGACCTCGCCGGGCACACGGTCGCGGTGAACACCTTGCAGAACATCGGGGACACGACGGTCCGAGAGTCGGTCCGTCAGGCCGGCGGCGACCCGTCGAAGGTGAAGTTCGTCGAGATACCGTTCGACCAGATGCCGGCCGCACTGGACGGCGGGCGGGTGGACGCCGCCTGGATGGGCGAGCCCGCGATGACGATAGCCAAGGGGCAGGGTGCCCGCGTGGTGGCCTCGCCGTTCGCCGAGACGGACCCGAAGCTCACCGTGGCGACGTACTTCACCTCGACCCAGGTGGAGAAGCAGAATCCCGACCTGGTGAAGAAGTTCACCGAGGCCATGACCGAGTCGCTGCAGTACGCCTCCGATCACCCGGACGAGGCGCGTCAGATCCTCGCCACCTACACCAAGATCAGTAGTGACGTCCAGGAGAAGCTCACACTGCCCAGTTGGCCGGCGAACGTCGACATGGCCTCCCTTCGGAAGCTGGCCTCCCTCGGTGAAAAGGACGGCCTCTTCGGCGACAAGAAGCCGGACCTGGAGGCCCTGTTCTCGTGAGCGGTCACGGCGTCACCGTGTGACGGCGTGCGATCAGTCTTCGGCCGCTCCTTCGCCCTGCTGATCGTGAACCTCCTGTCGCTGACCGGAGTGTCCGGCGCGGACGCCGCCGCGACCGCGCCCGCGCCGTCTTCGGGACGGCGGCGGGGCGCGGCCGGACTGCGTCGGCCGCCGGGATTCCGCCGGGTGTGGTGGGGCTGCTGGTCAGCGGCGCAGCTTCACCTTGTTGATCGCGGCGACACCGAAGGCCGCGAGGGCGATCTGGATGATCCACTCGACCCAGTCGACGCCCTCGGTGTCGGCTACGTCGAGGCCGGATGCGATGCCGGTTCCGATGAACGCCGCGATGATGCCGATCCCGATCGTCCAGAGGATGCCGATCCGCTGACGGCCGGGGACGACGAGTCGGCCGAGAACGCCGATCACGATACCGATGACAATTGCGCTGATGACGCCTGAGATCTCCATGAGCGGTCTGTCACCCCTCACTCGTTGGTGACATACGAGTGCCCGTTCGAGACGGCATCACTCCGCCTTGCTCATGCGACGGCCCCTCGATGCGCTGACCGACGCCGTGTGCCGGGCGCGACACTCCGGCTGACCCCCGGTCAGGTAGGGGGCGTCTGCCACTGCGGAGCCGGGGGACAGCCGGGGCGAGATATGCCGGTTACGCCTATAGCGTGCCGGCACATGAGGACTTCCCCGGTGGCACGCCCTCACGTCCACCGATCATGCGGCCGGAGCCGGAGCCGGAGCCGGAGCCGGAGCCGGAGCCGGAGCCGGAGCCGAAGCCGGAGCCGTCCACTGGACCGGATCAACGCCTCGCGTCGGAGCGTGCTCGCGTTCAGCACCGCTGCGGCAGCCACACCCTTGCTCGGCGGGACGCCGGCATCGACGCCGTCCTGCGCCGGTTCCGCCTGGACGCACTGGTGATGCCGACCACCGGACCGCCGTCCAAGATCGACCTGATCCGCGGGGACAGCTACGGCGGTGGCGCGTCCCACCCGCCGCACTGGCCGGATACCCCGCGATCAGCGTCCCGGCAGGCTTCGCGTTCGGTCTGCCGGTCGGCCTGACGTTCATGGGCACGGCGTGGAGTGAGCCGACCCTGCTCCGCCTGGCCTGCGGCCACGAGCAGACCGGCCGAGTGCGCCGACCGCCGACGTGCCGTCCGGCCGACGTCGGCTTCTGACTCCGCAGAGGCCGGGCCCGGCAGGCCGCGCCCGGCCCCCAACATCCTTTGCCGGCCTGGCAGATGCAGATACGGTCGTGCTGCTCGACGGCTCCGTCGTCCACCTCGCGCGTCACGACGTCACGCTCTGCGTGGTGTCGCGGGCCCCGCCGGCGCAACTGCAGGCGTACAAGCGGCGGATGGGCTGGAATTTCCCCTGGGCGTCGTCGTACGGCAGTGACTTCAAGGGTGCTCACGCCCGCCCCGCGTCGGGCCTCTGACGCGGGAGCAGCCAGGTCGCGCTGTGCACGGGCGGGAGAAGTCGGTCGCAGCGGTGGCCGTGCGCTGCTAGCTTGCGGCCGTGGATGTCTTCTCACGCTCTTGGACAGCGTTGCGCACGGCGGTCGCCGAACTCCAGGACGAGGATTTCGCCCGGCCGTCAGGCTGCACCGGCTGGCTCGTACGGGACCTGGTGTGTCACCTGATCATCGATGCCCAGGACGTCCTGATCACCCTCGTCACCCCCGCCGAGACGGAACCGACCCGGGACGCGGTGACCTACTGGGAGATCGTCGAAGCTCCGACCGGCGACGACCCGCTCGACGCGCTGATCGTCCGCCTGGCCGCAGCATACGAAGAGCCGTGGCTGCTCAAGTTCCACCTGGACGACGTCGGTTCCGCCGCCGGACGCGCCGCCGAACTCGCGGACCCCGCGCTCCGGGTCGGTACCCGCGGCCAGGTGCTCACCGCGGGCGACTACCTCTGCGCGTACGTCCTGGAATGGACGCTGCACCATCTCGACCTGATCGCGCACCTGCCGGATGCGGCGGAACCGCCCGCCGAGGGGCTTGCCCGGTCGCGGGAGCTGCTGGAGAAGATCGCCGGTGCGGCGTTTCCCCCGACGTTCTCCGACAAGGACGCGCTGCTGATCGGCACCGGACGGCGTGCCCCGACCGACGCGGAGAGGGCCGAACTGGGTGAGTCGGCCGCGCAACTGCCGTTCGTCCTCGGATGATTGTTTCAGCCGGCCGGACTGTCGGCGCGGCACCGAGCAGTGCACAAAAGCGGTGGACAGAGATCACGCGAGCGGCAGACTGACGACATGACCGCATCGGATCCCAAGGCCGACCTTCACTATTACCTGCAAACCGCCCGAGACGCCCTGCTGTGGAAGCTCGAAGGCCTCTCGGAGTACGACATCCGCCGACCCTCGACGCCGACCGGCACCAATCTCCTGGGCCTGGTGAAACACGCGGCCGGCGTGGAGCTGGGCTACCTCGGCGCCACCTTCGGACGGCCGTCCGGCGAGCATTCGCCCTGGCTCGAAGACGGTGGTGAGCCCAACGCGGACATGTGGGCCACCGCCGACGAGTCACGCAAGCACATCGTGGAGCGTTACCGCCGTGCGTGGGCGCACGCGGACGCGACGATCGACGCGCTGGCGCTGGACACGGTGGGCAGAGTGCCGTGGTGGCCGAGCGGCAAGGACGAGGTGACGTTGCATCATGCCGTGGTGCGCGTGATCGCTGACACGCACCGGCACGCCGGGCACGCCGATATCGTCCGGGAACTCATGGACGGTGCCGTGGGCATGAACAAGGGCAATGACAGCATGCCGCCGGGCGACTCGGCGTGGTGGGAGGGCTATCGGAGCCGGTTGGAGCGGGCGGCTCAGCAAGCTGACCGAGGCGCGTAACTCATACGGTGGCAGATCTTCCGACGGCCGGGGCACAGGGCCACTCCGCGCCCGCGACCGCCGGCGGATCCCATGGGCGATCCCGGTGCGCGCCGACTGTCCGGTCGACGGACGCCGGGACCATGCGGCCGGGCGGGATCCACCCGGGGGCGGGGTTCGGTCAGCCCTGGGGCTGGATGATGTTGACCATCCAGGGGATGCCGAAGCGGTCGGTGCACATGCCGAACACGTCGCCCCACATCTGCTTCTCCAGCGGGACGGACACGGAACCGCCGGCGGACAGCTTCTCCCAGTAGCCGCGCAGTTCCGTGTCGTCGTCCCCGCTCAGGCTCACCGAGAAGGTGTTGCCCGGCGTGTGTTCCATGCCCGGTGGGGTGTCGGCGCCCATCAGGGTGAAGCCGCTCGGGGTCTCCAGCATGCCGTGCATGATCTTGTCGGCCTCCGCGGCCTCCTGGTGGCCGAACTCCCCGAAGGTGTTGACCTTCAGTGAGCCGCCGAAGACCTCCTTGTAGAACTCCAGCGCCTGCCGGGCGTCGCCGTCGAAACTGAGGTACGGGTTGAGGCGCGATGCCATGAAACCTCCTGGAACAGGCTGAATCGTCGGATGCGCGCAGACTAACGCGGGCCACTGACAACGGCCTGCCGGGCGCGGCCGCGTCCTGCGGACTGCCGGCATGATGCCCCCGGGGTGCTTCACCACCCGAGAAAACCGGATGCCCAATATGACGCAAATAGGCGTATGGGTGGTGTTCAGCCGGATACTCGTGCGGCATGACACGGACGATGAGAAGGCATGGAAGGAACGGCGGGCACGTCGCGGCCGGTCGGCAGGCCGAGACCGTGCGTGCGTCGGATGCCGGGCCGGACGAACAGGTGGAGCGGCAGGCGCCGGACAGTCCGACGGACCTGCCCAAGGGCTCCTGGGGGACGGTACTGAAAGGCACCCTGAGGGAGTTCAAGAATGATGAGCTGACCGACCGGGCCGCAGCGCTCACCTACTACGGCATCCTGGCGCTGTTCCCGGCTCTGCTGGCGCTGGTGTCCCTGCTGGGGATCGTCGGCCGGTCGGCGACTCAGGAGGTGCTGGACAACATCGAGAAGCTCGCACCGGGCGCGGCGCGAGACGTCCTCACCAACGCGGTGCGGCAGATGCAGGGCAACGCCGGACTCGGCTCGGTCATGGCGATCGTGGGTCTGGCGCTCGCGGTGTGGTCGGCATCCGGCTATGTCGCCGCGTTCATCAGGAGCGCCAACGCCGTCTATGACGTCCCCGAGGGCCGGCCGGTGTGGAAGGTGCTGCCGGTGCGGGTCGGCGTGACCGTGGTGCTGATGGTCATGGCCGTCATCAGTGCGGTGATCGTGGTGTTCACCGGCGGTCTCGCGCGGGAGGTCGGCACGGCGCTCGGGGTCGGCGACACGGGGCTGACGGTGTGGTCGATCGCGAAGTGGCCGGTGCTGGTGCTCCTGGTCACGATCATGATCGCCGTCCTGTACTGGGCGACACCCAACGCCAAGGTCCGCGGCTTCCGCTGGATCACCCCGGGCAGCTTCCTCGCGCTGGTGATCTGGATGATCGCCTCGGCGGGATTCGCGTTGTACGTCGCGAATTTCGCCTCGTACAACAAGACCTACGGCGCCCTCGCCGGTGTGATCATTTTCCTGGTGTGGCTGTGGATCGGGAACCTGGCGATCCTGCTCGGCCTGGAGTTCGACGCGGAGATGGCCCGCCAGCGGGCTGTCGCGGCCGGTCACCCGGCCGGTGAGGAGCCGTACGTCCAGCCGCGCGACACCCGGAAGTGGAGCGAGGGCGACCGTCGCCGCCTTGAATCCTGAGGTGGCGGATCACCGGCGCGGTACCGGTATGAGGGGGCTCCGGGCGGGAAGTCGGCTGGTCATGGAAGTGATGACGAGTTTGCGCCACCGGGATCGCCGGCTGGCGAGACGGGTGATCGCATGGGGACCTCCCTGGCTGCGGCAGGTCGCGCCCGCGGTGGAGGAGGCGGCCGAGCACACCAAGCTGTGGTGGGCGGCGGCCGGGGTCATGGCCGCCGTCGGCGGGTGGCGCGGTCGTACCGCCGCTGCCGCGGGGGTGGCGGCGATGGCGACGGCCGAGGTGCTGTCCAACGGGGTCGTCAAGCAGCTGTACCGGCGCCGCCGCCCGCCCCGGGAATGGGTGCCGCCGGACGACCTTCGGGACCGACCGGACAGCTCTTCCTTTCCCTCCGGGCACACCGCCGCCGCCTTCGGTTTCGCCGGGGCCGTCACGCCGGTGTGGCCGGCCGCCGGTGCCGCGTGTGGGGCCTCGGCGGTGATGGTGGCCACGCAGCGGGTCCACAGCGGCGCGCACTACCCCACCGACGTGGCCGCAGGCGGCGCGATCGGTGTGGCCGCGGCCGCGCTGGTGCGGGCCGTGCCCCAGTTGCTGCGGCGATATGTGCTCTGACGGGAGCTGCGAGCACGAAGGCCGGCCGTTTGACCTGGTCCTCCGGGTTCGCCCAGCAGGCGGCGCCGTTGCCTGGTGGTGGTCGTCACCGTGCCGAGGATCGCCGCGTCGTGCAGGACAGGGGTTGGGTCACCGTCTCGGTACGCGCTCAGGCCCTCGCCGGTCACCGTCCATGCCGTCGACGGTGAGTCGGATGGCCGGGGTGCTGCCTCCCACTTGGAGCCAGACGCAAGGCCACCGCGGGATGTGCAACTCGCTGGTTGCACTTGGCTCCCCCGATGTGCAACTCTGGGGTTGCACTCAACGACGGCAATGAATGGAGTCCCTCATGAGCGAGGACCGGATCGAGCGCGAGACCCTGATCGCCGCGTCCATGGAGCGGGTCTGGTCGCTGGTGGCCCAGCCCGGGTTCTGGGTGGCCGACAAGGCGAGCCTGCCCGGCACCGTGGCCAGGGAAGGTGAGTCGATGGTGGCGAAGAACGCGGAGCACGGCGACTTCCCGGTGCGCGTGGAGAAGGTCGAGCCGCCCACGTACCTGGCGTACCGGTGGACCAGCGCGTTCCCGGGAGAGGAGCTGCGCGAGGACAACAGCACCCTCGTGGAGTTCACACTGACCGCGGAAGGCGACGGCACGCGGCTGCGCGTCGTCGAGAGCGGCTTCTCGGCACTGGCCGGGTCGCAGGAGCTGCGGAGCCAGAACCTGAAGGACCACACCGCGGGCTGGCCGCTGGAGCTCGACGCGCTCAAGACGCGCGCCGAACAGCCCTCCACGTGACGGACGAAGGGGCCGGCGCCGGCGAGGCGGTCGACAGCGTCCTCACAGCGCTGGCCGACCCGACGCGACGCCGACTGCTGGAACTGCTCGCCGCGCGGGGCGAGGCCACCGCGACGACACTCGCCGAACCACTGCCCGTCTCGCGGCAGGCGGTGGTCAAGCACCTCGCCGTCCTGGACGCCGCCGGGCTGGTGTCCGCCACCCGGGCCGGCCGCGAGGTGCGCTACGCGGTACGGCCCGCGGCGCTGGACGCGACGGCGAGGTGGATGGCCTCCCTCGCGGCCGACTGGGACCGGCGGCTGGCGAACATCAAACGCGTCGCCGAGGCGGCGGAGCGCGAAGCGCGCCCCACCCGTCCCGACTGAGGATCTGCCTCGAACCGCTGGAACCTTGACCGGATCATCACCGAGTACACCGGCAACTCCTCGACCATCGCGTCACCGCGCCGGAGCGCACCTGAAACCGGACGTCCCTCCTCCCGGGGCCGGCGGGTGGGCCCGGGGAGGAGGGACGCAGGAGTCACTTGGCCTTGTTGACGAAGTCGTCGGTGTAGGTCTTGGACAGGTCGACGGTGTGGCCCTTGACCGTGGGGTCGAAGGCAGAGAGCACCTTCAGGACCGTCTTGGGACCGTCGGCGGGCATCAGGCCGGTCGGCGAGTACATGCCCTTCTCGTTCTGCAGCGCCTTGGAGTAGACGTCCTTGCCGACGCCGGCGTAGTAGTCCGCCGGCATCTTGTCGGCGATCTGGGCGGCGGTGTGCGTCTGGATCCACTTGAGCGTCGCGACGTAGGCGTTGACGAGCTTCTGCACGGTGGCCGGGTTCTTCTGGACGTAGGCCGTGGTCATGTAGAGACAGGACGCCGGGTAGGTTCCGCCCAGCGCCGCTTTGGCGCCGGCCGCGGTACGCATGTCGATCAGCGGTGTGGCCAGCTTCTTCTGTTCCAGCATGGAGATGGTGGGCTCGGTGGTCATGCCGGCGTCGATCTGCTTGTTCTGCATGGCCGCGACGAAGGTGGAGCCGGCTCCGACGGCGACCGAGGTGGCCTTGCCCGGCTTGACCCCGTTCTTGGTCGCCAGGTACTCGGTGAGGAAGTTGGTGGAGGAGCCGAGGCCCGTCACACCGAGGTGCTTGCCGGAGAAGTCGGCCGGGCTCTTGACGCTGCCGGCCTCGTCGCTGCGGACCATCTCCACCTCGCCGGGCGCCTGGAGCAGCTGGACCACGGACTCGGTGGACTTGCCCTTGGACTGCAGGTCGATGTTGTGGTCGTAGAAGCCGACGACCGCGTCGATCTGGCCGGAGATCATGGCGGTCTCGGCCTCGACTCCGGCGGGTTCGTCGGAGAGCTTCACGTTGATGCCCTGAGCCTTGTAGTAGCCGAGCTTCTGGGCCAGCATCACCGGCAGGTAGATCTGCTTGTCCAGGCCGCCGACCATGATTCTGACGGTGGGCGTGCCACCGGAGCCCTTGGCGACGGACTGGGTGCTCGACCCGCCGGCGCAGGCGGAGAGGGTGAGGGCCAGGGCCGCGCAGGCGGCGGCGGGGATCAGGGTGTTCTTGGCCAGCTTCATCGCTGGTCTCCTTTGTGGTGTGGTGTGCGGTGTGCGTGGTGAAGGCCGGAAGAGGGGACTACAGGCCGCTGTCGGCGGACAGCTGGGTGGGCCGCCAGCGCAGCACCTTCTTCTCGAAGCGGGTGACGAGGAACTCCGCGATCAGGGCGAGGACGGCGATGATCAGGGTTCCGGCGTAGACGCCGTCGGCGTTGAAGTTGCCCTGGGCCTGGGCTATCAGCTGGCCGAGACCGGCCTGGGCGCCGAGCATCTCGCCGACGATGGCGCCGATGAGGGCGAAGCCGAAGGCCGCGTGGAGGGAGGCGACGATCCACGTCATCGCCGAGGGCAGGACGACGTGGGAGGTCACCCGCCATTCGGAGGCGCCCAGGATGCGGGCGTTGGCGATCAGGTTGCGGTCGACCTCGCGGGTGCCCTGGAAGGCGTTGAAGAAGACCGAGAAGAAGACCAGCACCACGGCGAGCGCGACCTTGCCGGACGGGCCGAGGCCGAACCAGATGATGAACATCGAGCCGAGCACGATGCGCGGGATGGAGTTGGCCGCCTTGATGAACGGTGCCATCACGTCCGCCAGCGCCCGGATGCGGCCCAGGGCGATCCCCAGGACGACTCCGGCGACCGTGCCGATGAGGAAGCCGAGGACGGTCTCCTGCATGGTGACGCCGATGTTGTGCCAGATGGAGCCGAGCGAGGTGCCGTCGGTGAACCAGGTCTTCAGCTGGGTGACGACACCGTCGGGCGATCCGTAGGTGAACTTGTCGAGCGAGCCGCTGGAGGCGCCGAGCTGCCAGCCGCCGAGCACCAGCACGACCAGCCCGATCTGCGCGAGCAGGATGAGCAGCCGGCGGCGGCGTGTGCGGGACCTGGCGGTGCGGATCAGCGCGGCCTCGTCGGCGGGGAGCGGGGGAGCGGCGGGGCCGGGGTCCTTGTTGACGAGGAGGTCGGTCATCACGGGTCTCCTAGACCGAGGCGGTGGCGGGTGTGGTCCGGGCGCCCGAGGTGCGGGCGTAGGCGAGCGTGACCTCGTCGCGGAGGGTCTCCCAGATCTGCTCGTAGATCTCGATGAAGTGCGGGTCGAAGCGGATCTCCTGGACCTTGCGGGGGCGGGGCAGGTCGACGCGGAAGGTGTCCTTGACCGTGCCGGGGCCGACGGTGAGGACCACGACCTTGTCGGCGAGCGCGATGGCCTCCTCCAGGTCGTGGGTGACGAAGACGACGGCCGGGCGGGTCAGCTCCCACAGGGACAGCAGCTCGTCCTGGACGATCTGCCGGGTCTGGACGTCGAGCGCGGAGAACGGCTCGTCCATCAGCAGGATCTCGGGCTCGTTGATCAGCGTCTGGGCCAGCGCCACCCGCTTGCGCATGCCGCCGGACAGCTGGTGCGGCAGGCGGTCCTCGAAGCCGGACAGGCCGATCCGGCGCAGCCAGTCACGCGCCTTGGTGACGGCCTCCTTCTTCGGTGTGCCGCGGAACTGCGGCCCGGCCGCCACGTTGTCCAGCACCGACTTCCACGGGAAGACGGCGTCGGTCTGGAACATGAAGCCGACCCGGGGGTCGATCCCGGTGACCGCTTCGCCGTGGATCAGGGTCTGGCCCGCGTTCGCCTGCTCCAGGCCGGAGATCAGCGAGAGAGTGGTCGACTTGCCGCAGCCGGTCGGGCCGACCACCGCGCAGAACTCGCCGGGGGCCACCGTCATGTCGAGGTCACGCAGAGCGGTGTAGACCCCGCCTGACGGGGTGCGGAACCGCTTGGTCGCCTGGCGCAGCTCGATCGCCGGAGCCGTACCGGTCACTGATTCGGGCACTGCATCGCACCGCCTTCGGAGGATGTCGGAGAAGTACGTTGCGCCGGTGTTTCCGGCGGGTGACGAGAACGTAGGCCCGCGTCCGAGGCGGGGCGAGACTTCCGAAGGTTGCGCGGGTTTCCCACGTTGAACGGGGTTCTGCGCGTTCTGCTCAGTGATCCGGGGGGTGGGCAGAGCGCCCGTGGGCAGGCACAATCACGCCACCACGGGTACGGCGCAGGGGCCGGCCCCGAACGAGGCACGACCGGGGCGAACGCACCTGTGATACCCATCCGAATCCGGATCGGCCGCGGCGGGACGGGGAGACTCTCCGCGCGGATCCTGGCCAACCAGCTGCTCATCCTCGCGCTCACCGGACTCGCCGGCTTCGTACTGTTCGCCGTCGCGCAGCGGGCCGAACTCGACCGCGCCTACGAGCAGCGCGCCCTGGCCATCGCACAGACCATGGCCGCCGAACCGCAGATCCAGCAGGCCATGGAGTACGGCGGTGGTGGTGATGTCGTCCAGACCGTCGCCGAACGGATCCGCAAGGCGTCGGGCGCGTCGTACGTCGTGGTGACCGACCTGCACGGGGTGCGTCACTCGCACCCGATGCCGTCACTGATCGGCAAGACCGTGACCGA
This sequence comes from Streptomyces sp. NPDC006602, assembly GCF_042870385.1. Lineage (NCBI taxonomy): Bacteria > Bacillati > Actinomycetota > Actinomycetes > Kitasatosporales > Streptomycetaceae > Streptomyces > Streptomyces sp. NPDC006602. Next base: position 237,239 of record NZ_JBIAHG010000009.1, read on the forward strand.
CCCCCGCGCGGCCCGTGACGGACGTCCGCACGTCGGCATCGACGTAGGGGCCACCGGGCGGTCCGCCAACGGCCAGGCCCCGCTGTACGGGCCCACCGGCACGCTGGTCGGCGAGGTGTCGGCGGGCCTGCCGGAGCGCGATGTGCTCGGTGAGCTGTGGCGGGAGCTTCCCACCTTCGGCCTGTACGCCGCGATCGCCGTCGCGCTCGGCTCGGCGGCCGCCTTGCTGCTGGCCAAACGGCTGAAACGGTCGACGTTCGGACTGGAGCTGGAGGAGATCGCCGGGCTGCTCCAGGACCGCGAGGCGATGCTCCACGGCATCCGCGAAGGAGTCATCGCCTTCGATCCCGACGGCAAGATCACCGTGGTCAACGACGAGGCCCGCCTCCTCCTCGGCCTCGGCACCGCACTCGGCAGCGGGCTGGCGGACGTCCTGCCCGACGGGCGGCTGCGCCGCGCCCTGGACGGCACCGTGACCGGCACCGACATCAGCGTGCTGACCGACGACCACTGCCTGGTCGTCAACCGGATGCCGGTGGCGCTGCACGGCCGGGAACTGGGCGCCGTGGTCACCGTCCGCGACCGCACCGAACTCGTCGGCCTGCTCCGCGAACTGGACTCGGTGCGCGGTCTGACCGACGCACTGCGCGCCCAGCAGCACGAGTTCACCAACCGCATGCACACGGTGGCCGGGCTGCTGGACATCGGCGACCACGACGCCGCCTTCGAGTTCGCCGTCGAGTCGGCCGGCGCCGAGCAGGCGCTCACCGAGTCCGTACGCCAGCGGATCGGCAACGCGTTGATGGTCGGGCTGATCGTGGCCAAGACCACGGTCGGTGCGGAACGCGGGGTGCGGATCGTGCTGAGCGAGGACTCCGCACTCGGCCAGGACCCGCCGCATCTGCAACGGCTGCTGACCATCGTCGGCAACCTGCTGGACAACGCGATCGACGCGACGGCCGGCGGGCCGCCCTCGGCGAGCGGCCGCGAAGTGCGACTTTCGCTGATCGAAGGCGTCGACGAGGTGACCGTGCAGGTTGCGGACAGCGGTGCGGGCATCCCGCCGGGCGCCGCCGACGCCATCTTCCAGGACGGCTGGACCACCAGGCCCGACCGGGGCACCGCCCGGCGCGGCCTGGGCCTGGCCATAGTGCACCGGCTGGTGCAGCGCCACGGCGGCACCATCACGGTGACCGAGGGCCCGGGCGCGGTCTTCACCGTCGTACTGCCCCTGCCGGACTTCGCGCCCGCGACCGAGGGTGCACTGTTCACCACGGTCCTGCCGACAGGAGGTGAACGGGGATGATCCGGACCCTGGTGGTGGACGACGACTTCCGGGTGAGCCACATCCACTGCGACTACGTGTCCCGTGTCGAGGGCTTCGAGGTGGTCGGTGAGGCGGCCACCGTGGCAGACGCGCTGGAGGCGGTCCGCACCCTCCGCCCCGACCTGGTGCTGCTCGACATCTTCCTGCCGGACGGCAGCGGACTCGACGTGCTGCGACAGCTCAGCGGGGACGAGGGCGGCGACCGCCCCGACGCCATCATGATCACCGCCGACCGGGACATCACCTCCGTGCGGGTCGCGATGAAGCTCGGGGCCGTGGGATATCTGGTCAAGCCGTTCGGCTCGGGTGACCTGGCCAAGCGGCTCATGGCCTACCGGGAACTCCAGCACCGCATGGACGTACTCGGCTCGACCCCGGAGACCGACCAGGCCGACGTGGACGCCCTCTTCAGCGCCGCCCACCCGCCCACCGTTCCCCGGGTCCCGGCCAAGGGCCACTCCGCACCGACCCTCGCCCTCCTGCACCAGATCCTGCGCACCGCCCACAGCGCACTGTCCGCCGCCGAGGCCGCCGAACTCACCGGCGTCTCCCGCGCCACGGCCCAGCGCTACCTGTCCTACCTCGTCAAGGAGGGCCTGGTCCGGCTCGAACTCCGCTACGGGGCCACGGGTCGGCCCGAACACCGCTACCGGATCGCTCACTGACCGTTCGGCCGGCCGCCTTGCCGCTTGGGCAACTCGTCTACCACAAGCACCAAAATGCTGGCAAAGGGGTCTGGGGCAACCGCCCGGCATCATGCCATCGTGCCTGCCATGACGACAGATCACCTCACTCACGACCGGCCAGTGGGCCCGGTACGGCACGCGGCGAGCAAAGTGCCGGAGGTGACCGTCTACTTCTGGATCATCAAGGTGCTGACAACCGGCATGGGTGAGACGGCCTCCGACTTCGTGGCCCACCGGCTCGGCCCGATCCCCGCCGTCGGACTTGGCGGCCTCGCCCTGGTGGCCGCCCTGGCGGTGCAGTTCGCCGCCCGCCGGTATGTGGCGTGGATCTACTGGACGACGATCGTCGTGATCAGCGTGTTCGGCACGATGGCCGCCGACGTCCTGCACGTCGGCCTCGGCGTGCCGTACGCGCTCTCGACCCCGTTCTTCATGGCCGCACTGGCCGTCGTCTTCGCCCTGTGGCACCGCAGCGAACGCACCCTGTCCATCCACAGCATTCACACCCGGCGCCGCGAGACCTTCTACTGGGCCGCCGTGCTGGCCACGTTCGCGCTGGGCACCGCCGCAGGGGATCTCACCGCCACGATCGGCCTCGGCTGTCTCGGTTCCGCCGTCCTGTACGCCGCCGCGATCGCCGTACCGGCCCTCGCCCACCGTCGCGGCGGCCTGAACGCGGTGACCGCATTCTGGTCCGCGTACGTCCTCACCCGCCCGCTCGGTGCCTCCGTCGCGGACTGGATGGCCGTCAGCCACCAACGAGGCGGACTGAACGGGGGCCTGGGGCCGGTCACGCTGTCCTGGACGGTGGCCATCATCGGCTTCGTCGGCTATCTGGCCGCCTCTCGCAAGGACCTCCAGCACGACGTGATACCGGCTCAGGTGTAGGTGCGCAGGACTTCGCTGATCCTGCCGAGCGTGTCGTCGTTGCAGCCGAAGTGCGCCGGCACGCCGAGCGGTTCACGCAGGTGCGGGACGGGCAGCCGATCGCGCCGGCCGTCCTGCGGCGGGCCACAGGGCGCCGTGGATCAGCGCGGCGGGCTGTCGCGGGATCAGGTCGACGCCGCTGCGGACATGGCTTGTCTTCGGCGTTTCCCGCGGCCGGTGTGGGGCGTAGCGTGGCCGCGTGTCAGAGACACCGCTGCCGCCCACGGAGCCCCGGATTCCCCCGCAGCCCGCGGAGGAATGGGCTGAGTCCGTGCGGGAGACGTTGTCCGCCGACATCGGCTCACTCGGGCTCGGCGTGTCTACGCTCGGCGAGGCACATGTCTTCACCACGCTCGCCCGTCATCCCGAATTGTTCGCCGCGTGGCTTCCGTTCAGCGGCCAACTGCTACTCGCGGGTGAACTTCCCTTTGCCGACCGCGAGTTGGTGATCCTCCGGGTGGCGCGCAACTGCGATTCGCCCTACGAGTGGGGCCAGCACGTGAGGATCGCCGAGAAGGCCGGGCTGTCACCGGACGACATGAGCCGGGTGGCGGCAGGTCCCGACGCGCCCGGTTGGACGGAACGGCAGTCGCTGTTGCTGCGGGCGACGGACGAATTGCGCTCGGGAGCACGGATCAGCGAGCCGACGTGGGAAGGACTGACCAGACACCTGACGGAGCGCCAGCTGATCGAGCTGCCGATGCTGGTGGGCCATTACCATCTGCTGGCCTTCACCCTGAACTCCCTGCACGTGCGGCCGGAGCCCGGACTTCCCCCGATGCGCTGACGCGTGTGGAAGAGGCAGGAAGCCATCCCGGTGGAGGACTCACGACACGCGTTTGCTCTGGTTCCGCAGGGGCCGGCTGCATGGAGCGGAAGCGGTCCATGGCGTGACGGCGACCTGTTCGCCGGGATCACTCGGCACCTCGCGGTGCCGGATCTTACGGCTGAGATCGGCTGTTCCACTCGGGTCGGTGCCTACCGCACGGCCGACCCTGCGATGCTGCACGGCCAGGAACGTGATGGCGATGGCCGTGTAGAGCGCGCCCTGAATCACCCACGACAGCGGATGTTCATTCCGGCGGAACAGGGCGGTGACTCCCACACCCAGCGGGAAGATGACGACCGCCTGCGCGGTCGGACGGCGGTCGAGCCAGCGCTTGAAGGCGCACGGCACGTACCTCCTCGGAATCGACGGACACCGCGGTCGCTTTCCGAATACCCCGCCGGCACCGGCCCATTGGCGGCGCTCCCGGCTGCCGCACGGCGGCGTACGCACCACGCGGCCCGGGCATGCGCGGGCCAGGCGTCGACGACCGCGCGTGGTGACGCGCACGGCGACGGCGTATCGCCCCCCGGTGGAGGTGGGGCTACCGGGAGGTCGCATACTCGGTGACCGGTGCGGTGCGGTGCCGTGCGTGCGGCGACTGCCGTGATCGTGTGCTGCCAGGCAGGAAGGCTGATGGGGGACATGAAGGACGCGAACGAACTGGCCATGCCGGAAGTGGTGGACAGTCCCGCTCATCGTCCGCAGCCGACCGGCGGCCTGGCGCAGTGGTTGCTGCGCCACCGGGTGCAGCCGGTCGGGCCGGCGGCGGGCGAGGACCATTCCGAGCCGCACGCCTGGTGGAAGGTGATGTGCCTGACGGGAGTGGACTACTTCTCCAGCCTTGCCTACGTGCCGGCCATCGCGGCACTCGCGGCCGGGGCCGTCTCGCCGTTGGCGACGTTGCTCATCGTGGCGTTGACCCTGGTGGGCATGTTGCCGATGTACCGGCGGGTGGCCCGGGAGAGCCCGCACGGAGCCGGGTCGGTGGCGATGCTGGAGGACCTGCTGCCGTTCTGGTGGGGCAAGCTGTTCGTGCTGGTCCTGCTCGGCTTCGTGGCCACCTCGTGGATCATCACGATCACCCTGTCCGCGGCCGACGCCTCCGTCCACATGGTGGAAAACCCCTACCTGCCCCATGCCCTGCACGGTCATGAAGTCGCCATCACGGTCGCGTTGTTGCTGGTGCTCGGCGGGGTGTTCCTGCTCGGGTTCAGTGAAGCGGTGAGTGTTGCCATCCCGTTGGTGGCGGTCTTCCTCGTGCTCAACGCGGTGGTCATCGCCGTAGGACTGGTGGATGTGTTCACCACGCCGGGGGCGTTCTCGGCATGGACGGACGCGCTCGGCGAGGGCGGAGGCGGATTCGGTCATCTGGTGGAGCCGGCGCTCATGGCGTTCCCGCTGCTGGTGCTTGGCCTGTCCGGTTTCGAGACAGGCGTCAGCATGATGCCGCTGGTGGCCGCCGACGGCGCGGATGCCGAGCAGCGGTTGCGCTCGCGTATCCGCAACACCCGCAGGCTGCTGACGACCGCGGCGCTCATCATGAGCGTGTACCTGCTGGCCGCGAGCTTCGTGACCACCGTCCTCATCCCGCACAAGGAGTTCGAGCCCGGTGGCGGGGCCAACGGCCGTGCCCTGGCCTGGCTGGCCCACGAGAAGGTCGGGGAGGCGTTCGGCACCGGATACGACATCAGCACCATTCTCATCCTGTGGTTCGCGGGAGCGTCCGCGATGGCGGGGCTGGTCAACATCGTCCCGCGGTACCTGCCCGACTACGGCATGGCCCCGGAATGGGGTCGTGCGGTACGCCCCGTCGTGCTGGTCTACACCGCTCTGTGCGTCCTCATCACCATCGCCTTCGACGCCGACGTCGACGCCCAGGCCGGCGCCTACGCCACCGGCATCCTGGCCATGATGGTCTCCGGCGCCTTCGCCGTCACCGTCTCGGTCGTCCGCCGCCGCCGGCGCGCGACCGCCACCGGCTTCGCACTGCTCACCGCGGTGCTCTTCTACGCCCTCGTGGCGAACATCGTCGACAAGCCCGACGGCATCACCATCTCCGGCATGTTCATCCTGGGCATCATCGCCGTGTCACTGATCTCACGGGTCTCACGCACCACCGAACTGCGCGCCGACCGCATCGTCTTCGACCCGGCCGCCCGCCGGTTCATCACCGACACCCTCGCCCACGACAACTCCATCAACATCATCGCCAACCGGCGTGAGACCGGCGACGGCGCCGAGTACTCCGCCAAGGAACGCGAGCAGCGCGGCAACAATCCGGTGCCCGGCCCGGCCGACGTGCTCTTCCTGGAGATCGACGTGGTCGACCCGTCCGACTTCAGCGAGGCCCTCGCCGTACGCGGCGTCGAGGTCGACGGCTACCGGATCCTGCGCACCGAGGCCCCGGCCGCCCCGAACGCCATCGCCGCCGTCCTGCTCGCCCTGCGCAACGCGACCGGCGTTCAGCCGCACTGCTACTTCGCATGGGCCGAAGGCAGCCCCCTCCGGCACATGTTCCGCTACTTCCTGCTCGGCCGCGGCGACACCGCTCCGGTCACCCGCGAGATCATCCGCAGCAACGAACCCGACCCCGACCGCCGCCCCGGCATCCACGTCGGCGGCTGATCCGGGGCCCCGCGACCCCCGCCGGGTGAGGAACATGCGTCGGGACCGCTGCCGTGCCATGCTGAAAACGAGACATGGAGGCCGCGATGGGGTTCTATGCCGAGCGGGTGCTGCCGCGGATCATCAACGTGGCCTGCGGGGCAAAGACAGGCAAACCGCTGCGACGCCGCGTCTGTGAGGGCCTGGCGGGCGAGGTGGTCGAGATCGGGTTCGGCACGGGCCACAACGTCCCCTTCTACCCGGCATCCGTCACCGGGGTCACCGCGGTCGAACCCTCCGATCTCGGATGGAGACTCGCCGGCGAACGCGTAAGGGCGGCACGTGTCCCCGTGCGCCGCGCCGGCCTGGACGGTCAGTCCCTGCCGTTCGAGGACAACAGTTTCGATGCCGCCCTGTCCACGTGGACGCTGTGCACCATCCCCGACGCCCATGCCGCCCTCCGCGAGCTGCGACGCGTCCTCAAACCCGCAGGGACCCTGCACTTCATCGAACACGGACTGGCCCCGGAAGAGGATCAGAACGTGCGCGACTGGCAACGACGCCTCGAGCCGGTCAACAAGCGGATCTTCGGCGGCTGCCACCTCACCCGACCCACCGCCGACATGCTGACGAACGCGGGATTCAAGATCACGGACATCGAGGTCTTCTACGAGAAGGGCATCCCGAAACCCATGGGGGCCTACTCCCTCGGTACCGCCGTGGCCTAGGGCCGCGCTGCGTTCAGCAGACCCAGGTCAGGCCAGGGCTACGACGCGATCGGGCGGTCGCACAGATAGCCCGGCGGTGATCACGAGGGATCACGGCCCGGGACAGCGCAGCTAGAGCAGGTCGCGTGGCACCGTCTCGTTCCAGGTGCGCGAGAACACCCGGCGCTCGCCCTCGTAGCCGTCCAGGGTGGCGTCCACGAAGAAGTCCTGCTCGTCGCAGCCGAGCCGGGTGTGTGTCACCACGCGAATGTCCCAGTTCTCGCGTCGGAACCGCATGGTCCAGGTGGACTCGCCGCGGACCGACGTGAAGTCGTCGGCGACGGTCGCGTAGCGCTCGTAGGCGCGACGGCCGGCGTCGAGTCCGATCCCGTCGAAACGGACCAGACCCTGGTCCTTCACGATCTCCAACTCGGCGTGGTAGCCGATCAGGTCCCGCTTCACGTCCCACCGCTGCTCCGGTGGCGTCAGCCGGGTCACGGCCAGTGGCGGCGTCCCTTCGGGCTCTTCGAACGGGTTCGACGGCACCTCGTCGGGCTCGTCCGTCGGGCGGACGGGGAGTGTGAGGGTGCTGGAGCCCTCGTGGACGCTCAGCAGGGCCGGTTTGGGGGGCGGCCAGGCGAGCGGCCAGTACGACGTGGACAGGGAGAGGCGGATGCGGTGTCCGGGCGGGAACGCCTGTGCCACTCCGTTGAGGTGGACGGTCGCGCGGTAGCGCCGGCCCGGCTCCAGCGGCTCGGGGTTCTCGGTGTCGTCCCGGCGGGTGAGGTTGAGCAGGCCGTACGTGACCCGGGTGGCGGCGCCGTCGGGACTCACGTCGGACAGTCGCGCGGCCACCATCGCGACCGGCTCGTCGGCCGAGACGTCGAGTTCCACGGTCGGTGAGCCCAGGATCTCGAGCCGTTCGGTCAGGGGCTCGGTCTCGAAGACGAGTGAGCCGCCGTCCTCTTCGCGCTGGTCGTAGGGCAGGTCCGGGGGCGCGTTGTAGGAGGCCCACTTGCCGGCGAACTGGCCGACGGACAGAGGCGAGCGCACCGTCATCGCGGCGCTGTCGCCTTCGCCGACCGGCCCGTCCTCGCCCTTGGAGCCGATCGTGTGCCGGGTCAGCGGGTACGTGACCGGGTGGATGTGCGGAGACGGCCACGTGGGTTCCGCGACCCAACGGCCAGGCCGCTCCTCGTACGACGTGGACGGGGGAACGCTGTCCTGCATCCACGTGCGCAGCATGGGGCCGTCCATGACGCCGTTGTCGACGCCCTTGAGCCAGTGGTCCCACCACCACACCACCTCCTGCAGGTAGCCGATGGCCGGCCCGGGTTCTCCGAGGTGGGGGAACTTGTGCGACCAGGGGCCGATCAGCCCCTTGCGGGGCACATCCAGGTTGCCGAGCAGGCGGGTCACGGCGTTCGAGTAGCCGTCCGCCCAGCCGCTGGAGGCGAGGACGGGACAGCGTACGTCCTGGTAGTTCTCGCAGACCGAGGCGTGGCGCCAGTAGTCGTCGCTGCGCTGGTGGCGCAGCCACTCGACGACCCAGGGGCCGGTGTTGTCCAGGCGCTCGTGCCACATGTCGCGCCAGCGGTCGCCCACTACGGCGGGGTCGGGCGGGCAGGTGGCGTAGGCGAACATGGTGCCCGCCTCGGCGAGGTTGTCCGAGAGCATGGCCCCGCCCATGTAGTGCATGTCGTCGGCGTGCCGGTCGTCGGTGAAGGAGGCGATGACGATGGCGCGCAGGCTCGGCGGCCGCCGGGCGGCCACCTGGAGAGCGGCGAAGGCACCCCAGGAGATGCCCATCATGCCGGTGCTGCCGTCGCACCAGGGCTGCTCGGCCAGCCAGGCGAGGACCTCTTCGGCGTCCGCCTGTTCCTGTTCCAGGTACTCGTCCTTCAGTACGCCCTCCGAGTCACCGGTGCCGCGCACGTCGACGCGGACGCAGGCGTAGCCGTGCCCGGCGATGTACGGGTGGTGGATGGAATCACGTACGGAGGTGAGGTCGCGTTTGCGGTAGGGGATGTACTCCAGCACCGCGGGCACGGGCTCGCCGTCCGAGGACGTGGGACGCCAGACGCGTGCCGACAGCCGGACGCCGTCGGACATGGGGATGCAGACGTGCTCCTCTTCCTTCGTGGCGTACGGCAGGTTGGTCACGTAACGCATGAGGCCGACGCGCTCCTTATTCGTTCGGGCTCTCGCCCTGCGGGCTTTCGTCGAAGGTGAGTCCCAGTGCGGCCACGCAGTGGTCGTACTTCTCCCGCAGGTCCTCCTCGCTGTCACCGCCGGTGAAAACATGGGCCAACTCGAAGCTGTAGCTGTCCTGTTGGGACAGTTCCGACAGCCGCTGCCCGTCCCGGGGAGTGACGTCGACGCGCACGCCGTCGGTCTCACGCTCGATGCGGGCTATGTCCTCGGGCGAGGGCACATGGCCCACCACTCCGTCGGTGAACCAGCGGTAGTACCACTTGGCGGCCATCGCGTACGGGCCCTTGCGGTGCGGCATGTGCGGGTCGTCGCCGAGGGCGAGGCCGATCATGCAGTGGTGATTGGGTACGCCGTCGACGTACTGGAACAGTTCGGCGTGGGACTGGGAGTGCCGGGGGTTGATCTCCAGCAGGTTGATCTCCTGGGTCTGCGGGTCGTAGAAGTACTCCACGCTGAAGGTGGCCGAGTCGAGGCCGATCTGGCGCATCACCCGCTCGGTGACGTCGTGGAGTTGCCCGATCACCTGAGGCGGCAGCGTCGAGGGGTACTGGTGGCGCAGGAAGCACGGGGTGTCGGGATAGTTGATGGAGTCCAGCGCTCCGTAGACGGTCACTTCGCCCCGGTGGACGTAGCCCTCGACGGCGACCTGGATCCCTGACATCGCTTCTTCCGCGAGGCAGACCTGGCCGCCGACGCCGTCCATCTCGGGCGGCAGCTCGATGCGGTCGAGGATGTACTCGAAGGGCCGGCCGACCCGGGCGATGCCCTCACGGATCTCGGCGACGGCGGCACGGAACTCGTCCATGTCCTTGACCCCGAAGGCGAGTTCGGAGGAGTACGAGAGCGCCGGTTTGAGCCACATGGGGAACCGCACCCCCTCGGGAGGGCGCGGGTCGTCGGCCTCCAGGTCGACTGTGCCGAACCGCGGAATCCTGTCGGTGACCTTCTGCTGCTCCAGCCGACTCCAGTACTTGTGCTCGCACTTGACCACCGACTCCAGGGTGGTGCTGCGCGTTCCGTAGCGCTCGCCGAGGATGGGGAGGAGGGTGCTGACCGGGAAGTCCCAGTAGCCCACGATCGCGTCGATGCCGCCGTCGAAGGCGTCCAGCACGCCCTGTGCCTTGTCGATGAGTTCCGGCACCGACACCTCGCCGCCCTGCAACTCGTCGGTCGACAGCAAGGGGTGGAAGCGCAGCGACTGTGCACCTGGTACCGCTTGGAGTGTCGGCAGGTTGGCATCGTCGAGGCCGAGCACAAAGATGTTCTTCGCATCGTTCCTGTTCTTGTCGGGCACCGGCACCTTCCTGCTTGTCCACGGCTCGGATCGGAAGATCGTCGGAGTACCCGTGAGGTGCGCGGCCAACCTTCTGCCCGCTGATGCCTTCGTCACCGATGGGCGACGCCGCTGGTCACCGCGGGCGAGTCGTTCGTTGCGCGGGCCGCCCTGTGGTCCCCGGCAGCGGAGTCGGCGCCCTCCCGCCGTCCAGTACTGCCTCGATATTGCGTGCGGCCAGCTCCACCATCGCCGCGCGGGTCGCCTCGGTTGCCGAGCCCACGTGCGGCAGCACCACCAGGTGCGGCTCTGCGAACAGCGGATCGGCCGGGTCGGTCCGCGGCTCGTCCGTCATCACGTCCAGTCCCGCCGAGTGCAGTCTCCCGTCGCGCAGCGCGGTGAGCAGGGCCTCCTCGTCGACGACTCCGCCCCGCCCGGTGTTGACCAGCGTCGCGGTCGGTTTCATCAGGGCGAGCTCCGGTGCACCGATCATGCCGACGGTCTCGGGCGTCAGGGGAGTGTGCAGGGACACGATGTCGCTGGTCCGCAGCAGTTCGTCGAAGGTGACCCAGTGGGACAGCTCGCCGTCCTCCTTGCGGCGCGGGTGGTGGTGCCGGACCCGCATCCCGAATCCGGCCGCCCGGCGTGCGACGGCTTTGGCGATCTGCCCGTAGCCGATGAGCCCGAGTGTCGCGCCCTGCACGTCGAGCCCCAGGAAGGCGTCCATCCTGAACGCGCCCCACTCGCCGCGCCGCAACGCGTCCATTCCGGCTCCGAGGCGCCGACGCGCCATCAGGATCAGCGCCATCGCCACGTCGGCGGTGGTGTCGGCGAGTACGTCGGGGGTATGGGTGACCACCACGCCGCGCGCTGCGGCGGCGTCGACGTCCACGCCGTCGTAGCCCATCGACGCCAGCGCCACGACACGGAGGCCGGGGCCGGCGGCGTCCAGCAGGGCGGCGTCCACGCGGTCACTGCCGAGAACGAGCAGCCCCTCGCAGCCGCGGACCAGCGTGCCCAGCTCCACGGAGGTGGGCGGCGCCGTCCCTTCCCAGGCGGTGACGTCGTACCGGGAGGCGAGCCGCTGGACGGCGTCCCCCGGCAGACCGGTGCGGCTGACGGCGACGCGCGGACGGGGCACGGGCACGGGGATGCGGGACATGCTGAACTACCTTCCTCAGGCCGTCGGGCCCGCGAAGTCGAGGAGCACCTTGCAGGAGTGCGCCGGGTCGGCTGCCAGTTCGAACGCCTCGTCGGTGCGCGTCACGGGGAGTACGGAGGTCACCACCGGGTCGACCGGGAGGCGGCCGTCGGCCAGCGCCCGGAGCACCTCGCCGAGTTCGGTGTCGAAGCGGAAGGAGCCGACCAGCCGCAGCTCCCGCGTGATCACGGCGTTGGCGGCGACCGGGGTGTCCCCGGGCGGGAGCAGGCCGAGGCCCACCACCAGACCGCCCCGGTCCACTCCGTACACGCAGGTGCGCAGCCCGGCGGGGTTGCCCGAGGACTCGATGGCGATGTCCGCCGCGAGTCCTTCCAGTTCCTCCCCGCCTGCCGTGGGGCCGCCGACCCGGACGGTCGAGGTGGCGCCCACCTGCTTGGCGACCGTCAGCGGTGCCTCATGGACGTCGGTCACGGTGATCTCGCCGGCACCGGCGGCACGCAGGGCGGCGACGACCAGGCATCCGATCGGTCCGGCGCCGGTGACCAGGACCCGCTTCCCGCGTACGTCACCGGCCCGCCGTACCGCGTGCCAGGCGACCGCCGCGGGCTCGGCGAGCGCGGCGAGTCGCAGGTCCAGGCCCTCGGGCAGGGGCAGTACCCGTTCCGCGGGCACGACCAGGACATCGGCGAAGCCGCCCTGGACGTGGGGGTTGCGGGCAGCGCTGCCGAGATAGCCGGTGTCCAGGCAGGTGTTGCGGCGTCCGGCGGCGCACTGTCGGCACGTGCCGCAGGAGGCCAGAGGGTGTACGGCCACCGCGGTGCCGGCCGACGGGGCCGGCGTGCCGGGGCCCGCAGCGCGCACCCGGCCGACGATCTCGTGACCGAGGACGAGTGGTTCGCGCAGCCGGAACTCGCCGACCGCGCCGTGCCGCCAGTAGTGCAGGTCGGACCCGCAGATACCGCCGTAGCGGATGTCGACCGCCACCTCGCCGGGGCCGGGCCGCGGCACCGGACGCTCCTCCAGGCGCAGGTCGCCCGCTCCGTGGGCGACGACCGCCCGCATCGTCGCGGAGTTCGATGAGCTTGCTGAGTTCGATGAGTTAGCTGAGTTCATGGTCCTCGGTCCTTCTCAGATGACCGCGGTCAGGCCGCCGTCGACGGCGATCACCTGGCCGTTGACGAAGTCCGACGCGGGGGCGGCGAGCCACACCAGCGTGCCGACGAGATCCTCGACCGAGGCCCAGCGCCCGGCCGGGGTGCGGCCCCGGATCCACGAGTCGAAGGCCGGGTCGTCGACGAGGGGGCGGGTGAGTTCGGTGACCACATAGCCGGGCGCCAGCCCGTTGACCGACAGCCCCGAACCGGCCCACTCCGCGCACATGCCTCGGGTCAGCATCGCGAGGCCGCCCTTGGAGGCCGCGTAGGCGGCGATGCCGGGACGGGCGAGCCAGGTCTGCACGGAGCAGATGTTGACGATCTTTCCGTGACCGCGCCCGACCATGCCCGCGGCCACCGCCCGGCCCACCAGGAAGGCGCTGGTGAGGTTGGTGTGGACGACCCGCTCGAAGTTCTCGGCGGAGACCTTCAGGAGTGGCTCGCGGTGCTGTACGCCGGTGTTGTTGACCAGGACGTCCAGCGGGCCGATCCGGTCCTCGATCTCCTGGACCGCCGCCTGCACGGCCGCCTCGTCGGTGACGTCGAAGGGCACGGCGTGCACCTTGGTCCCGGTGCGTTCGGCGAGCTCGGCACGGGCACGCTCCAGGGCCTCGTGATCGCGCCCGTTGAGGACGAGTTGGGCGCCCGCCTCGGCCAGTCCTGCCGCGAGGGCGAATCCGATGCCCTTGCTGGATCCGGTGACCAGGGCCAGCCGCCCGGAGAGGTCGAACAGGGAAGGCCCCTTGGCTGACACCGTCATGACCGGCCTCCCGTCGGACGCGTTCCGGTTCTGATTCCGATTCCGATTCCGATTCCGATGCCGGAGTCGGAGTCGGAGTCGGCGTCGGTTCCGGTTCCGGTTCCGAAGAAGTGCATGAGCGCGGCGTTGTCGGCGTCGCCGTGGCCCGCGGCGGCCAGCCAGCGGTGCAGCTCCAAGACGGCGGTGGTGACCGGCAGCGGCACTCCCGCGGAGCGCGCGTAGTCGCGGGCAGCCTCCAGGTCCTTGACCATGTTGCTGACCCGTCCGGTGGGGGTGAGATCGACTTCGGCGAACTTCACGAAGAACTCCTGGAGCAGCGCCGAGTCGGCCCTGCCACCGGTGAGCGCCGCCCGTACCTGCCGTGGCGGCAGGCCGGCCGCCCGGATGAGCGCGGCGGCCTCGGCGAGGGCGGCGAATCCGCAGCCGACCAGTACCTGGTTGACGGACTTGACCAGTTGCCCGGAGCCGGCCGGGCCTAGGTGGGTCAGCCGGGAGGAGAGTGCGCCGAGCACCGGCAGTGCCCGTTCCACCTGGTCGTTCTCACCGCCGAGCATCAGGGTCAGCTCGCCGCGCTCCGCGCCCGGCGCGCCGCCCGACAGAGGGGCGTCGACCCAGCCGGCGCCGAGTTTCGCCGCTCGTTCTGCGAAGTCGCGGGTGCGTCCGGGATCGATGCTGGACATGTCGATGACCAGCACGCCCTCGGGTGTGGCGGTGAGGACCCCTTCGGGGCCGAAGACCACCTGTTCGACGATGTCGGCGGTGTTGAGGGAGAGGATCACCACGGCGGACGAGGCGAGCTGCGCCGCCGAGTCCGCCGGATCCGCCCCGTCCCGGGCGAGCTCCGCCACCGCCTCCCGCCGGACGTCGTAGACCCGCACGGTGCGTTCACGCCGCAGCAGTCTGCGCGCGATGGCCGCGCCCATGACTCCGAGCCCGGCAACTCCCACATCCGGATGTTCTGACACACAGACCTGCCTTCTGAAACAATATGCTGTTCTAGAAACAGTATATTGAACCTCCATGACATAAAAGCGCAACAGGCTAGAACTCTGTTCAACATGTTGGCCTAGGTTCTACATGCTGTTACGGTCCTCGAGAGGGAAGGGAGCCCAAGACGGTGATGAAGGACGAAACCCAGGTGGTGCTCGGGATCGACCTGGGCACCACCGCGACGAAGGTGGTCGCGGTGGACGGTGCCTACCGGGTGGTGTCGACCGTCGAGCGCCCCGCACCCCTGCGCACCGGCCGGCACGGGGAAGCCGTCCACGCCCCGGAGACGGTGCTCGCCGGAGTGATCGAAGCGGTACGGGAGAGCGCCGGGATCTGTGCGGGGCGCGGTCTCTCGGTGGCCGCCCTGTCCTTCAGCGCCGCCCTGCACACCCTGCTCGCCCTGGACTCCTCCGGCGAACCACTGACCCCGGCGCTGAGCTGGGCGGACACCCGGGCAGCGGACATCGCCCGAGGTCTGCGCGCGGCCGGGAGCGCCGACGCCCTGCACCGGGCGACCGGAACCCCCGTGCACTCCATGGCCCCGCTCACCAAACTCGCCTGGTTCACGGCACACGAGCCGCAACTGGTCCGGCGTGCGGCCACGTGGTGCGGCCTGAAGGACTACGTCCTCTCCCGGTTCACCGGCAGGCTGGTCACCGACCTGTCCTGCGCGTCGGCCACCGGCCTGCTGGACATGCACACCGTCCGATGGCACGGCCCCGCCCTGGACATCGCCGGGGCGAGCGCCGACCGGCTGCCCGAACTGGTGCCTCCCACCGCCGTGTTCACGCTGCTCCCCGAACTCGCCGCCGCGCTGGGGCTGCCCGCCGGGCTGCCCGTGGTGGCGGGCGCCGGGGACGGCCCGCTGGCCAACCTCGCCGTCGGTGCCACCGCGCCGGCCACCGCCGCGCTGTCCCTCGGCACCAGCGGCGCCCTCCGCGTCGTACGCGACCGGCCGGGCGTGGACGAGCGCTGCCGGGTGTTCTGCTACTACCTCGCGGACGGGCTGTGGGTACTGGGAGGGGCGGTCAGCAACGCCGGAGTCGTCGCCCAGTGGGCGGCCGAGTCCTTCGGCGGCGTGGACGTCGGCGACCTGCTGAAGGAGGCGGCCGAGGTGGAGCCCGGCGCCGAGGGCCTGATCGCCCTGCCGCACCTGCTCGGAGAACGCGCCCCCTGGTGGGATCCGGACGCGCGCGGCGCCCTGATCGGGCTGCGCCGCGGTCATGGCAGGGCCCACATCACCCGGGCCATGATCGAGGGCGTCGGGCAGCAACTCGCCCTGGTCCGCGACTCCTTGCTCGCCGCCGATGCCCCGGTCACCTCGGTACGGGCCACCGGGGGCGCCCTGCGCTCCCCTCTGTGGGCGGAGATCGTCGCCGCCGCGCTCGACATGCCGCTGGACATCACCGACGACGCCGCGGGCTCGGGCTACGGCGCCGCACTGCTCGCCAGGCACGCACTCGGAGACCTGCCCTCGCTGACCTCCCCGGTGCCCGGTGCCCGCGCCCACCGCACCGTCCACCCCGACCCGACGGCGGCCCGGCGGCTGGCGCAGACCCGGGAACTCAGCGAACACCTGTACCAGCTCCTGCGCGAGGCGCCGGGGCCGCGCCGGTGACCACCGCCCCGGCGTCCCGCCGTAGCCGTGCCGCCTCCGCGACCGTGACCAGGGGAAGCAGCGAGAGCAGCGCGAACGCCACCCGGTAGGGGGCGGCGGGTCCCTCGAGTCCGAGGACGGGCGCGACCGGGCCCGCCGCACGCAGTGCGAGGGCGCCGAAGGCGACCCCGAGACCGGCGGCGAGCTGCTGCACCGTGGCGGCGAGCGCGTTGGCGTCGCTCGTGTGGTCAGGCTCGATGTCGGCGAAACCGATCGTGGCGTACGCGCTCAGCGAGACGGACCGGCATACGCCGCTGACGAACAGCACGGACGCCACCACGGCCATCGGCGTGTGCGGGCCGAGCAGTGCGCACAGCAGGAAGGTCCCTGCCGTCGCGACCCCGTTCACCAGCAGCACCGTACGGAAGCCGAAGCGGCGCAGCAGCGGAGTGGTGAGCGGCTTGACGGCGACGTTGCCGGCGAAGACCGCGATGAGCACCAGTCCGGCGGTGGCGGCGCTCCAGCCGAAGGCCCCCTGGAACATAAGAGGCAGCAGGAACGGTACGGCGGTGATCGCCGCGCGGAACAGGGCGCCTCCCGCGTTCGACACCCGGAAGGTGTCCACCGTCAGGGCGCCGAGGTCGAGCAATGGCGTTGAGGCGCGCCGCAGGTGACGTACCGTCAGCAGGCATAGCGCGACCCCCGCGGTGAACCAGGACACGCCGGCGCCCCAGGCGGTCGGCGGACCCCCGAACCGCTCCAGCCCCAGCACCACCGCCGCCAGCCCGGCCCCGCCGAGGCCGAAGCCCACCCGGTCGAGACGGGGCCGCTCAGGCTTCCGGAGATCGGGGACGAGCCGCAAGCCGAGCGGCAGCGCCACCACGCCCAGCGGCACGTTCACCAGGAAGATCCAGTGCCAGGAGGCATACGTCGTGAACAGGCCGCCCAGCGCGGGTGCGAGGACGGGGGCCAGCAGCCCGGGCCAGGTCAGCCAGGCGATCGCCCGCAGCAGATCGGGCTTGCGGGTGGAGCGCAGCACCGCCAGCCTGCCGACGGGCACCATCATCGCCCCGCCGATGCCCTGCGCGACGCGCATCACGACCAGCTCGGGCAGATCGCCGGCCGCCGCGCAGAGCGCCGAGGCGAGGGTGAACACGGCGATCGCCCAGGCGAAGACCCGGCGGGCGCCGTAGCGGTCGGCGGCCCAGCCGCTCACCGGGATGAACACGGCCAGCGCGAGGAAGTACGCCGTCATGGCGACTCCGATGTCGGCCGGCCGTACACCGAAGGAGGCGGCCATGTCGGGGGCGGCCGTCGAGACGATGGTGCCGTCCAGGTTCTCCATGAAGAAGGCCCCGGCGACCAGCAGAGCCAGTCCCCGGCGGCCCGCTTCCTCGTCCTTCCGGCCGCCCCCGCCGCTCACGCCTTGCCTGTGGTGACCGCGTCGGCGCCGTGCACCGCGTGACCGCCGAACTGGCGGCGCATCGCCGCGAGGGCCTTGAGCTGGTCCGCGTCCGGCTTGCGGGAGGCGAAGCGGGCGAAGAGCGCCGCGGTCATGGCGGGGGCGGACACGGAGAGGCGTACCGCCTCCTCGACCGTCCAGCGGCCCTCACCCGAGTCGTCGACACGGCCGGAGAGGGTGGCCAGGCCCGGGTCGTCGTCCAGGGCGCGCACGAGGAGGTCGAGCAGCCAGGAGCGCACGACCGTGCCGTGCCGCCAGGAGGCGAGCACCTTGGGCACGTCGGGCACGTACTCGCTGGCCTCCAGCAGTTCGTAGCCTTCGGCGAGCGCCTGCATCATGCCGTACTCGATGCCGTTGTGGACCATCTTGGCGTAGTGGCCGGCGCCGACCGGGCCGGCGTGGCACAGCCCGTCCTGGTCGGGGGCGAGCGACTCCAGCAGCGGCCAGACGCGCCGCACGTGCTCGTCCTCGCCGCCGCACATCACGGCGTAGCCGTTCTCCCGGCCCCACACGCCGCCGCTGACACCGCAGTCGACGTAGCCGATGCCGTGCTCGGCGAGCATCCGGGAGTGCTCGGTGTCGTCGCTGAAGCGGGAGTTGCCGCCCTCGACGATCACGTCACCGGGGGACAGCAGTTCCGCGAGTTGCCGCAGCGCCTGGTGGGTCGGGTCGCCAGAGGGGAGCATCAGCCACACCACGCGGGGGCCGGCGAGCTTCCCGACGAGTTCCTCCAGGGAGTCAGCGTCGCGGTCGGGGGACGTCCGGCTGTAGCCGAGCACCTCGTGGCCGCGGTCCCGCCAGCGGGCGGCCATGTTTCCGCCCATGCGTCCGAGGCCGACGATTCCTACCTGCATGTGTCTTCAGTCCTTCGTGGGGTGATCGGGGGAGTGGGGGTGAGCGGGGGAGTGGGGCGAGCCGTCGCGCAGCAGGCGGAGGACGACGCTGTTGTCCAGGTCGCCCAGGCGCTGTGCCTCGACGGCCGCGTACAGCCCGGCGACAGTGGTGGAGAGCGGCAGCGAGACGCCTTCGTCGTCCGCGCTGTCCAGGACGAAGCCGAGGTCCTTGTGGAGGTAGCGGGCCGGGCCGGACGGGGTGAAGTCACCCTCGGCCAGGTGGTGCCGTTTCTGTGCCAGCACCTCGGAGGAGGCGAGCCCGCCGGACAGGACGTCGAGCAGCGCGGCGGGTTCGAGGCCGCCGCGCTCGCCGAGCAGGACGGCCTCGGCGAGCGCCACCAGGGTTCCGGCGACGACGAGTTGGTTGCAGGCCTTGGCGAGCGAGCCGGCGCCGGTGTCCCCCAGGCGCCGTACGGTCGAGCCCATCGCCTCCAGGTACGGGCGGATGCGTGTGACCGCCTCCGCAGGGCCCCCGGCCATGATCGACAGGGTGGCGTCGCGGGCACCGGTCACCCCGCCGCTGACGGGAGCGTCGACGACCGTGACCCCGTGCGGCAGCAGCTTCCCGGCGAGGGCGCGCACCGCTATGGGCGAGACCGTGCCCATCACGACCAGGGTGTCCATGACCGGCCATCCGGAGCGCAGTCCGCCCGGGCCGTCCAGCACCTCGATCACCTGGGGCAGGTCGGGGAGCATCGTGAGGACGACCGGTGCGGCGGCGGCCACCTGCTCCGGGCTGTCGGCGGTGCGGCAGCCGGCGGCCGCGGCGGCCTCCAGCGCAGGCCGGCCGCGGTTCCAGGCGACGACGTCGAAACCGGCCCCGGCGAGATTGGCCGCCATGGGCAGTCCCATCGCGCCGAGCCCGAGGAAGCCGACGGTGCCGGTGCCAGGGCTCATGCGCCGGCCCCCGCCGGGGCATCCCGGCGAGCGGTCAACTCGGCCAGCCGGTCCTTCAATCGAGGGCTGCCGACCACATCCCGGTTGACGACGAAGGGCGGTACGCGGCCCGCCACCACCTCCAGCACGGCCCGGACCGCGCTGCCGCCGTTCCCGGCGGACATCTCGTCGGTCCACGCCAGGGCGTGCGGGCTGAGCACGACGTGGTCCATGCCCAGCAACGGGTTGTCGAGGGCGGGCGGTTCGCTCTCGAACACGTCCAGTCCGGCGCCCCTGATACGCCGTACCCGCAGCGCCTCGATCAGCGCGGTCTCGTCGACGATGGGACCGCGGGCGACATTGAGGAGGACGGCGGTGGGCTTCATCAGCGACAGCCGCCGCGTGTCGACGAGATGACGGGTCTCCTCCGTCAGCGCGCACATCACGATCACGGCGTCGGCCTGAGCCATCACGGTGTCGACGTCCGCGAGCCGTACGCCGAGCGCGGCGGCGGTCTCCGGCGGGCAGTAGGGGTCGTACGCGACGACGTCGACCTCGAACGGCCGCAGGAGTCCGACCAGATCGCGGGCCGTGTTGCCGAGGCCGATCAGGCCGATCCGGCGGCCGGTGAGACCGAGGCCCATCCACTGTTCCTTCTGGGCCCAGCGGCCTTCCCGCACCAGCCGGTCCTTGGCGGTCACGTTGTGCAGCACGGCCAGGAGGAGAGTGAGGGCGGCGGTCGCGACCGGGCGCCGGGCGCCGTCGGGGGTGATCGTCACCAGGGCGCCGTTGCGGGTGCACGCGTCGAGGTCGACGGCGTCGTAGCCGACGCCGAAGCGGGCGAAGAGCAGCGGGGGGCGGGCAGCGCCCTCGAAGGTACGGGCGGTGACGGCGGGGCCGGCGAACAGGACGGCGTCCAGGCCGTCGACGTCCTGCGCGAGGAGTTCCCCGGTGTCGCGCGGCAGGTAGTGCCAGTCGACCCCGGCGGCGTCGAGGTCGCCGAGCCGGATGTCGCCCCACACGTTGCGGCCGTCCGCGTCCAGGAAATCCCGGCTGACGCCGACTGTGAACCCCAGGGCGCTCATCACAGCACCGCGATCGGGTTGACGGGTGAACCCGTGCCGCCGGGGACGTTGAGCGGGGCCACGACGAACAGGAACTCGTGGCGGCCGGCCTGCGCGCAGGCGGCGGAGAGTGCTTCGAGGTCGAGGTTGTCCAGCAGCGGCACACCCATGGCGGTGATCGCGAGGGCGTGCACGGGGGAGTGCAGTCCTTCGACCGGCGAGGGCCGTACGTCGCTGTCGCCGTCGCCGCCGAGCAGCGCGATCCCGCGCTCGGCGAACAGCGGCATGGCGTCCACGTGGAAGCCGGCGCTGGCGTTGTCCGGGTTCCAGGCGCCGAGTTCCGCGCGGCGCCGGAAGTGGCCGGAGCGCAGCAGCACCGCGTCGCCGTCGCCGATGGTGACGCCGAGGGCCTTCTCCGCGGCGGTGACGTCCTCGGCGTGCACGGCCTGGCCGGGCTCCAGCCAGTCGGTTCCGAGGACGGCCGGCATGTCGATCAGCACGCCCTTGGTGACCAGCGGGCCGAGCGCGGACACGGCGCCGAAGCGGGCGCCGCCCGCGTCGACGACCTCGCGTGCGGTGCGGCCGTCGTAGAGCTGTCCGCGGTAGGCGATGTGGGAGAGCGCGTCGAGGTGGCTGACGCCCTTGCCGTGGTAGTCGACGGCGATGAAGTCCTTGTGGCAGGACGGTTCGGGGGCCTCGACGTCGCCGAGGTCGGACATGTAGTGGAGCGCGGGCTTGCCGTTGTCCGGGCCGGGCACCGTGTTCCAGGGCAGGGCCGTGGGGACGGTGGTGCCGGTGCGCACCAGTGCGGCGGCACGCCGTGCGTGCTCGGGGGTGACCCGGTTCCACGCGCCGCGGTCGGCGTCGGCCGGGGCCCAGCGGCCCCAGGTGCTCAGCTCGTCGAAGAGCGCGTCGAACTCCTCGCGGGACATCGGCGGGCCGTTGGGAGGTGGATCATGCGGGTTGCTGGTCATCTGCTGTTCAACGCTCCAAGGCTCGGAGGGTGTCGTCGGCCGGCCCAGAGGGCGCGCTACGGTCGAGTGATACCGAGGGGATGCGGAAAAATCTCGACGGCAAAGCGTGCGCCGACGGCATTGTCGTTCGGGGGCACACGAGAGACAATAGCCAATATGCTGAACGACGAACAGAATGATGGGTGGAGTTGCTGGTGAGCGCAAGTGACCCGGGTAGTCTCGTTCCCGCAGTGACGCGGGCCGTGGCCATCCTCGACGCACTCGGCGAGGCGGAGGGCCGCCCGCTGTCCGTGAGTGAGATCGCGCGCGCCCTTGGCCTGCCGAAGTCCTCGACGGGCAATCTCTGCGCCTCGCTGGAGGCGGCCGGCATGATCACGCGCAACGGCTCGGGCTTCGGTCTGGGGCGCAAGCTCGTCGAACTCGGCGGCCGTTACCTGGCCACCGTCGACCAGCTGCGTGACTTCTACGAGCTGTGCCGGCGCAGCGCCCATATCTCGAGGGAGACCGCGCGGGTGGCCGTACTCGACGGCCTGGACGTCCTCTATCTGGGGCGTTACGACGGCACGCAGCCCTTGCGGCTGACCGCCAACATCGGGGACCGCTTCCCCGCGAACTGCACGGCCACCGGCAAGGCCATCCTGTCGACCCTGGATCCGGCGGTGGCCGAGGACCGGCTGCGCGGCCGCACCCTGCCCGCGCTCAGTGAGCGGTCCATCACCTCCGTACCGGCCCTGATGGCGGACCTGGCCGAGACCCGGGAGCGCGGCTACGCCATCGACGACGAGGAGGCCACGGCGGGCATCCTGTGCCTCGCCGTGCCGGTCAACGGCTTCCGTACGGACTCGGCGCCCTTCGCGATCAGTGTCACCGTGCTCAAGGCCCGGCTCGACGACGAGTTCCGCGAGGCGCTGCTGAAGGACCTGCGCGTCATCGCGGCGGGACTGGAGAACCCCATGCTGCCGCAGGGGGCGCAGCGCGGCGGCGGCTGAGGTCGGGGGCCTGTTCGACGCCCCTTCGGTGCCACCCCGCGGCGGCCGTACGGAGATCTTCCCGTACGGCCGCCGTAACTTTGGGGCAATAAATGCCAGCGGGAGTATTGACCAATATGCTGGCGGGTGTACAGGATTCTGGTCGAGCCGATGGAAAGGTCCTCGGCTGGCAGATCCCTTCGGAGAAGTCCGTGTATGACGCTCCCGATGACACAGCCGGCACAGCCGGCACAGCTCTACCTCAACCCCTGGTAAGCATCCGAGGACTGCGCAAGCGGTTCGGCGGCACTCTCGCCCTCGCCGATGTCGACCTCGACATCCACTCCGGCAGCGTCCTCGCCCTATTGGGGCACAACGGTGCCGGTAAATCCACCCTTATCAAGATCCTCGCCGGGGTCTACCGAGCGGACCAGGGCGAGGTGACCGTCGCGGGCCACCCGCTGGGCACCGAAGCCGCCTCCGCGGAGATGTCCTTCATCCACCAGGACCTCGGCCTCGTCGAATGGATGACGGTCGCCGAGAACATCGCCCTCGGCACCGGTTACCCGCGCCGCGGCGGACTCGTCTCCTGGCGGCAGGTCCGCGAGCGCAGCACCGAGGCGCTGGACATCGTGGCCGGTCACCTCGACCCGGACGCCGCGGTCGCCGACCTCACCCGCGCCGAGCGGTCCCTCGTCGCCATCGCCCGCGCCCTGTCCACCCGGGCCCGGCTCATCGTCCTCGACGAACCCACCGCGAGTCTGCCCGCCGCCGACTGCGCCCGCCTCTTCGACGTCCTGCACACCCTGCGCGACCGCGGCCACGGCATCGTCTACGTCAGCCACCGGCTCGACGAGGTCTACCAGGTCGCCGACAGCTTCGCGGTCCTGCGCGACGGCCACCTCATCAGCCAGGGCCGTCTCGCCGACCACGGCCCCGACCGCATCGTCCGCGACATCGTCGGCCACGAGCCGGAGACCCACCGCCCCGAGACCGGCCCCAAGGCCCCCACCGGCGAGGCCCCCACCGTGCTGCGCCTCACCGGCGTCACCACCGAGGGCGCCGGCCCCGTCGACCTGGAAGTCCGCGCCGGGGAGGTCCTCGGCATGGTCGGCCTCACCGGCGCCGGCCACATGGACCTCGGCCGGGCCCTCGCCGGCTCCCGGCCGATCCAGGACGGTGAGGCACTGCTCGACGGCAGGCCCTACCGGCCGGGTTCGCCCGCCGCTGCCGTCGACGCGGGCATCGGCTTCGTCACCAGCAACCGCCAGGAGGAGGGCTGCGCCCTCGAACTCACCGTCCGGGAGAACTTCCTGGCCAACCCGCGCGCCGACAGCCGCTCCCCGTGGCGCTGGATCAGCCCGGCACGCGAGCGCGCCCGGGCGACCTCGCTGGTCGAGCGGTTCGGCGTACGCCCCGCCGACTGCGAAGCCCCCATCGCGACCCTGTCCGGCGGCAACCAGCAGAAGGTCATGATCGGCCGCTGGCTGCGGCTCACCAGGCGCGTCGTGATCCTGGAGGAGCCGACCGCGGGAGTCGACGTCGGCGCCAAGGCGGAGATCTACCGCCTCCTCGACGACGCGCTCGCCCAGGGCCTCGCGGTCCTCCTCATCTCCACCGACTTCGAGGAAGTCGCCGACGTGTGTCACCGCGCCCTGGTCTTCGTACGGGGCCAGGTGACCGCCGAACTCAGCGGCGAAGCCCTCACCGTCACCGAACTCACCCACGCCGCGTCGGCCATGCCGGCGCTGACCGGAACGGCGGACAACTGATGGCCACCGAGACCGAATCCGCCCGCCGGCAGGCCGACCACGGCAACGGCCCACAGCGGGACAGGGGCGGCGCCCGCAAGGGAACACCCCAGGGAACGCGCAAGCGGCCACCCGGCGGCGCCGACAAGGACGCGGGCAGCGGCTCGATCACCGCCCGGCTGCGCGGCGGCCACCTCATCGGCACCTACGGACTGCTCGGCCTGACCCTCCTGCTCTTCGTGATCTTCGCACTGGCCCTGCCGGACACCTTCCCGACGATGGACAACGCCTCGTCGATCCTGTCCAACCAGTCCATCCCCGCCATCCTCGCGCTCGGCGCGATGATCCCCATCGTCACCGGCAAGTTCGACCTCTCCGTCGGCTACGGACTCGGCTTGGCCCACGTCCTGGCCATGCAACTCATCGTGAACAGCGGCTGGTCCTGGCCCATCGCCTGCGTCGCCGTCATCATCGGCGGCGGCATCGTCGGCGTACTCAACGGCCTGCTGGTGGAATTCGCCAAGATCGACTCCTTCATCGCCACCCTCGGCACCGGCAGCCTCCTGTACGCCTGCACCGGCTGGATCACCGACGGCGCCCGGATCGTGCCCGGCCCGCACGGGCTCCCCCCGGCCTTCACCGACCTGTACGACTCCACCTTCCTCGGCCTGCCGGTCCCCGCCTTCTACGTCCTCGCCCTCGCCGTGGTGCTGTGGCTGCTGCTGGAGCGCCTGCCGCTCGGCCGCTACCTGTACGTCATCGGCTCCAACGCCCGCGCCGCCGACCTCGTCGGCATCCCCACCCGCAGGTACGGCATCTACGCTTTCGCCGGATCCGGACTCGTCGTCGGCTTCGCGGGCGTCCTGCTCGCCGCGCAGCAGCAGATCGGCAACCCGAGCGTCGGCATGGACTACCTGCTGCCCGCCTTCGTCGGCGCCCTGCTCGGCTCCACCGCCATCAAACCGGGCCGCGCCAACGCCGCCGGAACCGTCGTCGCCGTCGCCATCCTCGCCATCGGCCTGGCCGGCATCCAGCAGCTCGGCGCCGAGTTCTGGGCGACCTCCCTGTTCAACGGCGGCACCCTGCTCCTCGCGGTCGGCCTGGCCGGCTACTCCGCCCGCCGCCGGCTGCGCGCCGGCGCGAGTGCCACCCGCCGCTCACTGTCCCCGCCGGGGACGGAACCCGCGACCGTGTCCGCGGCAGTAGCCGCGCCGGAGCAGCCGACGCCCGCCCCCGCCGCGTCCACCGACGACGCGCCGCACACCCCCTGACCGCGGCCGAACCTCCGCGCCCGTTCGCTCGCCGCCCGCCTGCCGTACCTCCCCAAGGAGCACCACCGTGTCGTACCACCCCACCCGCAAGGCAACCGTCCGAGCAGTAGCCGCCCTGGCCGTGCTCACCGCTTCCGTGGCCGGCTGCACCCGGGGCTCCGAGAGCGCCGGCTCCACCACCGTCGGCGGGTCCTCGAAGGCCGGCTGCCCGGCCGTCCTGGCGAAGGCGAAGCAGGCGGTCGCGGGCGCCGAGGCCGCCGACGCCCCCTGGGGCGGACCGACCACCGGCCCGAAGGCGGTCGTCGGCAAGACGCTCGTCTACGTCGCCCAGAGCATGACCAACCCCGGAGTCGCGGGCGCCGCCGCAGGCGTCAAGGAGGCCGCCAAGGCCATCGGCTGGAAGGTGCGGATCATCGACGGCCAGGGCACCCCGGCCGGAATCCAGGCCGCCGTAAGCCAGGCCGTCGCCGTGAAGCCCGACGGCATCGTCCTGTCCGGCTTCGACCCCAAGTCGACCGCCCAGCAGGTCGCGCAGGCCAACGCCGCCGGTATCCCGCTCATCGGCTGGCACGCCGTCGGCACCCCCGGACCCAGCACGGACCCCAAGCTCTTCAGCAACGTCACCACCAAGGTCGAGGACGTCGCGAAGATCAGCGCCGACTGGATCATCGGCCAGTCCAGCGGCCGGGCCGGCGTGGTGGTCTTCACCGACGCGTCCATCCCCTTCGCCAAGGGCAAGTCGGACCTGATCGAGAAGGAGCTCGCCACCTGCTCGGACATCAAGGTGCTGTCCACCTCCAACATCCCGATCGCCGACGCCAGCAGCCGCACCCCGCAGGAGGTCTCCGCGCTGCTGTCCCGCTTCGGCACCAAGTGGACGTACTCGGTGGCCATCAACGACCTGTACTTCGCCGACGCGGCACCCGCGCTGCGGGCGGGCGGCAAGCAGGGCGACGGCGCCCCCTTCAGCATCGGCGCGGGCGACGGCGACCCCTCGGCCTTCCAGCGCATCAACAGCAAGCAGTTCCAGGCGGCCACCGTGCCCGAACCGCTGTCCGAGCAGGGCTGGCAGATCGTCGACGAGTTCAACCGCGCCTTCGCCGGCAAGCCCGCCAGCGGCTACATCGCCCCGGCACACATCACCACGGCGGCCAACAGCAGCGGCGGATCCTCCTGGGACCCGAAGGGATACCGCGAGGCGTACCGGAAGCTCTGGGGCACCGGCCCGGCGTCAGCGGACTCACAGTGATGCGCAGAGCGCGCCTCGATGCCGTACCGGTCACACCACTGCGCCATCACGGGCGAAGAGTTCGCAGCGCTGAGACCCTGCCGGGAGGCACCGGAGCGCGTGTGGCGTGTGCCTCCCGGCGGGGTCACCCGCCGGAGCGGCCGAGGATCGGGGCCGGTCCGGCTCCTGCTCCTCCTGCCGCCCGGCCCGACGGCTGGGTGCGGGTCACAGGCGGACGACGATGAGGGCGGTGTCGTCGGTATTGCCGGTGGTGGGGAGGAGGTCGGCCAGGAGGGCGTCGGCCAGGGCCTCTGGGGCGGCGTGCCGGTGTTGGGTGAGGGAGCCGGCGAGGCGGCTCAGGCCGGTGTCGATGTCCTCGGTACGGCGTTCGATCAGGCCGTCGGTGTACAGGACCAGGGTGGCGCCTTCGGCGAAGGGCGTGCGGGCTTGGGGGCGGGGGACCGGTTCGGGCCGGGCGGCGAGCGGCGGGTCGGTGGCCTGGTCGAGGAAGACCACGGTGCCGTCGGGGTGGAGCAGGGCAGGCGGAGGGTGGCCGGCGCAGCTGTAGGTGATGGAGCGGTCGTCCCAGTCGATGAAGGTCGCCACCGCGGTGGCCGACTCGCCGCCCTCGACGAAGCGGGCGTACAGGCCGAGGGCGTCCAGGGCCCGGGCCGGGCCGTCGGCGACGCGGCAGGCCGCGCTGAGGGCGCTGCGCAGCTGTCCCATGGCGCAGGCGGCGGCGAGGCCGTGGCCGACCACGTCACCGACGGCGACGGCGAGGCCGTTGCCGGGCAGCTCGACCAGGTCGTACCAGTCGCCGCACACGTTCAGGGCACCGATGGCGGGCTGGTAGCGCACGGCCGCCTGGTGGTGGCCGAGGGGGCGGGGCGCGGGCAGCATCGCCGCCTGCAGGGCCAGGGCGACCTCGCGTTCGTGGGCGTGGGCCCGGCGCAGGCGCTCGTTGACCTGCTGCAGTTCGCGGGCGCGGGTGTAGAGCTCGGCCTCCAGGACGCGGCCCCGACTGTCGCTGGCCGGGCCGCCGCGGGCGCGGATGAGTTCGGTGACCTCCTCGACGCGGTGCACGATGAGCGCGACCTCCCCGTCGGGGCTGAGGACCGGTGCGTTGACCGGGCTCCAGTAGTGCTCCTGCCAGTGGCCGGGCCGCTGGGGGTCCTCGATGTCGTAGCGGATCAGCGCCATCGTGTCGCGCTCGCCGGTGGCCACCACGCGCAGCATCGAATCGCGGGTTTCCCGCATGCCGGCCGCGGCCGGATCGTTCGGGTTCTCCGGGAAGACGTCGAAGATGTAGCGCCCCAGCAGCTGCTCGCGGGTACGCCCTGCCAGCCGCAGGAAGTCGTCGTTGGCGTCGGCGTACACCAGGTCAGGGGTGAGCAGCGCCACCATGCCGGGCAGGGCCCGGAAGACCGCCGCATAGTCGATGTGCGGTTCCCTCATGTGCTGCCTGCCTCGGCGCCGAGCGTCACTGTGCCGGTTCCACGATAGGAGTGAACAGGTAACGGGGCCTTCCGGACGCGGCTCCACAGCGATGTCCCGGCCCGCGTCCAGGCGCTGCGCCCACGTCTGACGACACGGCCGCAGGCAGCGCCATCATGCCAGCAACAGGTCCCTGCCCGCCCTCCTATCGGGTAGATGCCCAACTCGGACGGGCGGGCGTCAAGAGATCCCCGCCAGAGCCGACGGCGTGAGCGCGCATACGGGCGGCGAGCGCAGGCGCGGTACGTACGGGCAACAGTCCCGCACACGGCCCAATCGGCATCTAGTGTCGGCGTCATGACCGAAAACTCCCTGCGCTCCGTCTCCGTCGAGCGAACCAGCACCGGACACTTCACCGCTACGAACGCTCGCGGCGGCACGATCAGCTTCGGCACCGGTTCCGGCACGGAGTTCACGCCGGTCGAGTTGTTGCTCGCCGCGCTCGGAGGCTGCACGGCGGTGGACGTCGATGCAGCCACCAGCCGCCATGCGGAGCCCACCCGGTTCGCCGTCGCAGTGACCGGCGACAAGATCAGCGATGAACTCGGCAACCGGATGACCGACGTCGCGGTCACCTTCTCCGTCACCTTCCCGGACGTCGAAGGCGCGGATCGCGCTCGGGCGATTCTTCCCCGAGCGGTCAGGACCTCCCACGACCGGCTCTGCACGGTCAGCCGCACCGTCGAGATCGGTACGCCCGTCACCGCGACGGTGCAGGACGCCTGACGTCACCCGAGGTCCCCTGCCGCGGTTCTCTCACGCCGGTGCCCGGGCAGGGGCCCGTCGGCCACTCCCGCGGGCCGAGCCCTCTCGCATACCTGCACCGTGACGAGGAAAGATGGGACGTCGAGCGACGGACCAAGCCATGCGGAGGAACGGATATGCAGCATGAACGAGCGGGCCGGCCGGCCGGCGCCCAGGACCTCGTGGACGTCGCCCGGCTGGTGACCGCGTACTACGCGCTGCACCCCGACCCGGCCGACCCGGCGCAGCGCGTGGCGTTCGGCACCTCCGGGCACCGCGGGTCGTCCCTGAACACGGCGTTCAACGAGGACCACATCGCCGCGACCAGCCAGGCCATCTGCGAGTACCGCAGCGCGCAGGGCACCGACGGGCCCCTCTTCCTCGGCGCCGACACGCACGCCCTGTCCGAGCCCGCCCGGGTCACCGCGCTGGAGGTGTTCGCCGCCAACGACGTGACCGTGCTCATCGACAGCGCGGACGGCTACACGCCCACCCCGGCCGTCTCGCACGCCATCCTCGCCCACAACCGCGGCCGCACCACCGGCCTCGCGGACGGCGTGGTCGTCACCCCCTCGCACAATCCGCCCGCCGACGGCGGCTTCAAGTACAACCCGCCCAGCGGCGGCCCCGCCGGCTCCGAGGCGACCTCCTGGATACAGGATCGCGCCAACGAGATCATCGCGGCCGGCCTCAAGGACGTACGCCGCATCCCCTACGCCCGGGCACTCGCGGCTCCCGGCACCGGCCGCCACGACTTCCTCGGCGGCTACGTCGCCGACCTGCCCGCCGTCCTGGACCTGGACGCGATCCGGTCCGCCGGTGTCCGTATCGGCGCCGACCCGCTCGGCGGGGCCTCCGTCGCCTACTGGGGCCGGATCGCCGAGGAACACCGGCTCGACCTGACCGTGGTCAACCCACTCGCCGATCCCACCTGGCGTTTCATGACGCTGGACTGGGACGGCAAGATCCGCATGGACTGCTCGTCGCCGTACGCGATGGCCTCGCTCATCGAGCAGCGGGACCGCTTCCAGATCGCCACGGGCAACGACGCCGACGCCGACCGGCACGGCATCGTCACCCCGGACGCGGGTCTCATGAACCCCAACCACTACCTGGCCGCCGCCATCGCCTACCTGTACGCCCACCGCGAGCAGTGGCCCGCCCGGACAGGCATCGGCAAGACCCTGGTGTCGTCCTCCATGATCGACCGCGTCGCCGCCGACCTCGGCCGGCGCCTCGTCGAGGTCCCCGTGGGCTTCAAGTGGTTCGTGGACGGCCTGGTCGACGGCTCGCTCGGGTTCGGCGGCGAGGAGTCGGCCGGCGCGTCGTTCCTTCGCCGCGACGGCTCGGTGTGGACCACCGACAAGGACGGCATCATCCTGGCGCTGCTCGCCTCCGAGATCACCGCCGTCACCGGGAAGACCCCGTCGGAGCACTACGCCGCCCTGACGGCCCGCTTCGGGGACCCCGCCTACGCCCGCATCGACGCCCCCGCGACCCGCGAGGAGAAGGCGCTCCTCGCCAAGCTCTCGCCCGCGCAGGTCACCGCGGACACCCTGGCCGGCGAGGCGGTCACCGGCGTGCTCACCGAGGCCCCCGGCAACGGCGCGGCCATCGGCGGCATCAAGGTGACCACCGAGAACGCCTGGTTCGCCGCCCGCCCCTCCGGCACCGAGGACGTCTACAAGATCTACGCCGAGTCGTTCCAGGGACCCGACCACCTGGCCCGGGTCCAGGAGGAGGCCAAGGACGTCGTGATGGCGGCCCTCGGCGGCTGACAGCCTGGACGCGGGCGGGATTCAGGCGACGGCGCAGCGGAACGCGCCGGCGCCCCCGCCCGCGGGCGGGCCGTCTGATCAGGCAGGTGCCTCTCAGGGTTTGATGCCCACCCCGGTCCACAGACTGACGGTGGCGTCCGTGGGCTCGTCGCCGTTCGACGCGTCGGGGCGCCAGCGGTGGCCGACGGTGACGCCGGGGTCGAGCAGGTCGAGTCCGTCGAAGAAGCGCGCGACGTCCTGCTGGGAGCGGAACTGCACCGGCGTCCCGGCACCGGTGTAGATGTCGGTGACCTTCTGCCAGGTGGGCGGGTCGAAGTCGGGCGTGCAGTGGCTGAGGGCCAGTGCGCTTCCCGACGGAAGGGCGTCGAGCAGACGGCCGACTATGCCGTACGGGTCCTGTGCGTCGGTGACGAAGTGCATGAGGGCGTTCAGCGACAGGGCCACGGGCCGGTTCAGGTCCAGGACGACGGCCAGTTCGGGAGCGGTGAGCAGCTCTTGCGGGTTGTTGACGTCCGCTTCGATGTACGTGGTGCGGCCCTGAGGGGTGCTGCGCATGAGGCGTTCGGCGTACTTGAGGACGAGGGGGTCGTTGTCGGCGTACACCACACGTGCTTCGGGAACCACGCTCTGGGCGACCTGGTGCAGATTCGGCTCGGTGGGAATGCCGGTGCCGATGTCGAGCCACTGGCGGATGCCGTGCTCCTGGGCGAGCACACGGGTGGCCCGGTGCATGAAGGCACGGTTCTCACGGGCGCACACGAAGATGCCGGGGTAGGCGGCGGCGACCGTCTCGGCGGCCTGCTCGTCGATGTCGAAATGGTCCTTGCCGCCGAGGTAGTAGTCGTACATGCGGGCGGAGTGCGGCCTGCTGGTGTCGATGCCCCGTGCGGCGTGGGTGTTGCTCATCCTGTCCCCTTCGGTGGTGTGCGCGGTGTGCCGGGCGGGTCGCGGCCGGGGCCGGCTCGGATTCTTCCCGCTCGCGGTGCGGTCTAGCGGGCCGTCAGGTGATCGGCGAGGCCCTTCTTGATCCCCCGGACGAAAGCGGCGATCTCCTCAGGCGTGTAGATCAGTGCGGGACCGGTCGGATCCGTCGACTGCCGCAACGCGACGCGGCCGTCGGCGAGTTGCTTGGTCTCCACGCACTGGCCCCCGTTGGGGCCGCTCCAGGGGCATTCCCAGCCCTGCTCGCCGAGGTCGGAGGCGGGCATCCCGTTGTAGACACTGCCGTCGGTGATGGTCATGAGTACTCCTTGCGCATGCGATGCAGGAGAGCCCTGCTGTCCGCGGAGGACGTCAGAAGAGACATCCTGTTGTGCGCCTCGAGATGGGCCGCGACATCGGAACGCTGGTCCAGGTACACGGAGGCGGACAGGATCTCGCTGTAGACGACGTCGGGCAGTTCCGGCTCCTCGAACCGGAAGTAGGTGAAGGGTGCGCACGCTCCGACGTGCGCGCCCGCGGAGAAGGGCACGATGTCGACGCTGATGTGATCCAGTTCCGAGACCTCCAGGAGCCGGTCGATCTGCTCGCGCATGACCTCGTTGCCGCCCGCCACCCGGTGCAGGACTGCCTCCTCCATCACCACCCACAGCGTGGGGGCGTCGGCCTTCTCCAGCAGGCTCTGGCGGCGCAGCCGCAGATCGACACGGCGCTCCAGATCGTCCTCGCCGGCGTTGGGGAAGCCTCCGCGTAAGACGGCACGCGCGTACGCCTGGGTCTGCAGCAGCCCGGTGACGTACTGGGGCTCATAGGTGCGCAGGGTCTTGGCCCCGCTCTCCAGGCTCACGTAGGCGGTGAACCAACTCGGCACCACGTCGCGGTAGGCGTGCCACCAGCCGGGCTCGTTGGCCCGTTCGGCGAGGTCGACGAACTCGTCGATCTCCTGCTGGCCGGCACCGTAGGTCTGCAGCAACTTCTCCACGTACAGGGGCTTGAGGCCGACCTCTGCCTTCTCCAGGCGGCGGATGGTCAACGACGTCACTCGCAGGGCCTTTGCCGCATCCTCCAGCGACACCCCCGCGCCGAGCCGCCTCTCCTGGAGTCGGCGGCCGAGGATCATGCGCAGGACGGTCGGCGCGCTGGTGCCCGCGCCCGAACGAGTGTCGCTCACTGCGCCACCTCCTGAGGATCTGTCACGAAGCCGAGTCTGACAGCGACTTGATGATGGAGCCGAACGGATAACGTCTTGCTGAAATTATCAGGCAGTCGGTTGCAGTGTGAACTCATCTGCGAGCATAGTGACGTGTGCAAGAGGTTCCTTCGGACGCGAGGGCATCGTTGCCAACTACCGTACGATCACGCGGAGTTGACGTGCCTGCTGGAAGGCGACAAGCGTGTCCCCCCACACGACTTCCTCCCCCCGACTCTTAGAAGCCGCGAGCCCGGAGCGTTGGCACTGGATCGAGCTCCCCGCGCACCGATCCAATGTCTCAGTCGCCCGCCGTTCGATGAACGCGCGCATGAATGCCTGGCGTCTACCCGCCGAGACGTCCGCGGACATGGTGCTCCTGGTGTCGGAACTGGTCACCAACGCGGTGTGCCACACGCCCGGCGCGCACGTCCTGTGTGGCATCGGGCTGATCGCGGACGACTGCCTCCGTGTGGAGGTGCACGACCACGACCGTGCGGTCGGCGGCCTGCCCAGATGCGAGCCCGGGCCCGATGACGAGAGTGGCCGCGGCCTGCTCCTGGTGCGGGAGATCGCGCACACCTGGGGAGTCGACAGATCCCGGCTCACCGGCGGCAACGCGGTCTGGGCCACCTTGATCGTCAACGACTGAGGGCACAGTTCGCGCGTGCTCATCGTCCCGGAGCGACGGCGCGGGCTGCACGGTCTCACTTCCAGTCGTAGGCGTATGCCGCGACCCAGGTGACGTCGAGTTGCGCGCTGCTGCCCGGAGTTGCCCCGGGCCCCTCCAGGGCGCTTTCGTTCTGCATCACCCAGGACAGGGGGTGATCCGGCACGTCGCGGGTGTCGTGCCCGGTCTGCCGACCGTCGACGAAGAACCGCACGCTCCCCGGTGTCCACTCGGTGGACACGGTGTGCCACTCGGTCCAGTCGTCACTGCCCGGGAAGTAACCTTGCTCACCGCCACCGCACGGATGGTGGAAGGCGGTGAGGGAGCCGGTCCACTCGCCTTCGGGGTGGTCCATCTCGCAGCCCCGACCGTAGTGCAGCCAGGCGGACTTGTAGCCCGGAGCCAGTTTCGTCACCTTGATGCGTGCGCTGTACTTGCCGTACTTCATCTGCATGACCGCACGTGGCACCACCGCCGCGGCATGAACCGGGCCTCCGTTGGCGGGCCGCCACATCCGGATGAACATCCGCCCGTCGCCGTTCGCCGCGGGACCGACGCTCACGGTGTCCTCCGGGTGATAGACACCCACCACATCCCGGCCCCGGCTGTTGGCCGTGTCACGCCAACCGGTCGGATAGGCCCACCAGTTGTCTGGGAACTCCCCTCTCAGACCTCCGCAGTAGGCAGCGGACGTGTCGACGTGGTGCTCGCAGTCGCTGAACGCGCCCAACGGCACCCGGTCGCCGTTGAAGTCTTCCGCAAGGACCTGCCAGAAGGGACCGCAGTCCCCGCGGGGCAGACGCGCGCCCGTGGTGTGGCAGGCGTCGGCCGAGGCCGGCGCGCCTTCGGCCCGTGGAAGCCCCACCAGTGCGGCCACGAGCATGAGCCCCACGGACATCAGGAGAATTCGCTTGCTGTGATGGTGCGGCGCTGCGTGTGAACCCATCCCAAGGCTCCCTCAGGCTCAGCGGCCGGCCGTTGTCCGTCCTCCCCGCAACGGGCCCCGGACAAGGGCCCGGAACCGAGCGGGGACTGTACTCCGCGAAGGAACATCCTCGCCCCCGGGCCCGGGCGGCGCCATCCCGAGAACGAGCCGTGAACCGGACGGCCCTGCTCCGCCCTCGCCGCCCATGGCCGTCGACGCGACACGTCCCAAGTGCGCGGCGAACCCTGAGCGCGGTCGGCGGTTTGACCGATTGGGCCCTCCGGAGCCGGGCAGCGAGCTTGGGATGGGGAACGGCCTCCAGGCGCGGTGCGCAGGCCGCCCACCGCACCGGGAGCCGGCCCTCCGGCATCCCGGTCAGGACGTCACCGCGTGGCCCGCTGCGCCGGCCGCGCGGCCGCCCTTCGGCGCCGTGCCCCTGAGGGACGACGGCCCGTGGCCGGGAGGTGGGCTGCCCCGATGCTGCGTCCGTGGCCGGGGCGCCGGGTCGGGGTTCCTGACGAGGCCGCCCGGCCCCTGCTGGGCCGCCAGGGCCGGCGCCGGTCGGTGCGTCGTGCTCCCGTGCCGCGATCGCGACGGGTTGCGCCGAGCGGACGGATCCTCGTGTGCCGGGAGCCGACACGGGTACGCGGAGGGCGTCTCCCATCTGAGTGACTTGAGTGAGGAGTGTTTTCCATGGCGCACGCGACGGTCGACGAGGTGCTGGGCGCTCTGGAGGATGTGGACTTCCCGGCAGACAAGACGCAGCTTGTGGAAGCGGCCCGTTCCGCCGGCGCCTCGGGCGAGGTGATCTCCGCTCTGCGCGGAATCCCGCCTGAGCTGTACACCAACCGGGACGACATCGCCCATTCCATACGGACCGACCCCGACTCGGACCTGGGGCACACCCCGGCCCAACGCGCTGAGCAAGCCCGTCAGGGCGGGAAGCCCGGCCTGTCCCAGCACCTGCGTGAAGTGCCCAGGACGCCGGTGGAGGAAGAGCTGGACCGCTGAATCCGCATCGATGCCGCGGCGCCGGGGGTGCCGAGCGAGCGGGAGGACCGGTGGCGACGGGGACAACGGCGGACGTCGCTGTGCTCGTGGGGCTCCAGGCATCCGGCAAGTCGACGTTCTACGAACACCACCTGCTCGGGCTGCGCTACGCACGGGTCAGCAAGGACCTGTTCCCGCGGGGCGCCCGCCGCAAGCAGGACCGGCAGATGCGTCTGGTGGAGGAGGCGCTGGGCGCGGGGAGATCGGTGGCGATCGACAACACCAATCCCTCCCCCGAGGAGTGGAGGCCACTGGTCGCCGCGGGGCACGCGCACGGTGCGACGGTCACCGCGTACTGGTTTCCCCCGGATCCGCCAGGCTCCCTGCGGCGCAATGCCGTACGACAGGGGCGCGACCGGGTACCCGACATCGGTATCCACGCCACTGCGAAGCGGTTGCGCCGCCCTTCGCGGGCGGACGGGTTCGACGCCGTCCTGGAAGTACGGTTCGACGATCGGGGCGGATTCCTGATCCGTCCGGTGCCGGAAGGCATCACGCGGTGGCGCTGAGGCTGCGCAGGATGCCGGTCACCTCCTCATCATCGACCTGGTCGAACTTGTCGTAGTACTGGCCGACGGCGAAGAAGTCCCGTGGCTCCTGGAGGCAGACCAAGTCGTCGGTCTCCGAACGCATGAGGTCGCCCGTGGCGGGAGCGCAGACCGGGACGGCGAGGATGAGCCGTGCGGGGTCCTGTCGGCGCAGGTGACGCAGGGCGGCGCGTGCCGTGACGCCGGTGGCGAGGCCGTCGTCGACGAGGATCACCGTCCGGTCCGTGACCCGGGGTACGGGACGGTCACCGCGGTAGCGCCGCTCTCGGCGGTGCAGTTCGGTCCGTTCCCTGGCCACGTCGGCGCCGAGCCGGTCCTCGCTCAGGCCGAGCATCTCCAGCGCCTGCCGGTCGTACAGGGGTGGGTCGTCGCCGACGATCGCGCCGATGCCGGTCTCCGGCCGGCCCGGTACGCCGATCTTGCGGGCGACGAGCACGTCCAGCGGCGCTCGCAGGGCGCGGGCGATCGGTGCGGCTACGGGGACGCCCCCACGGGGCAGCGCCAGGACGAGGGGGTTGACGAGGTCGCCGTCGGCGGCCCACTCCATCAGCCGGAGGGCGAGGTCCTCGCCGGCGTGTCGGCGGTCGTGGAATCGCATGGCCTGGTGTCTGCCTTCCTTGAGCCTTCCGGCCGGGCGGCCTCTTCAGCGCCGAGGATCCGCCCCTGCTGCATGTCGGGCATGCTGCCGCGTACGAAGTGCAGGTCGGTGCAGCACATTGCGGTTCGAGCGGCCGGCCTCACGCCTTGGCGGGTGCGGTGCCGGACGAGCGTTCCGGCCTAAGAGCTCCGAACAAAAGTGGAGTCCGATCAGCTCGCGGCGTCTGGTGCGTGCGATCGCAAGGCGCCGGAAGCTCCTCGTAGCGGAGCTACTAGGGGCTTTCGGCAACGCGGCGAGCGTGCGTGCCAGGCGTCGCGAGCCGGGCTCCACTTTTGTTCGGAGCTCTAAGCCTGCGTCGGCCGGAACGCAGCTCACGGCCCCGGTCGCCGTCCGTCAGCGCTGGTACAGCCCGACCAGAGTGCCGCTCGCGAGATGCTGTTCCACTGCCTGGTGCACGGCGTCGGCGCTGGGTGCGTCGGGCAGGACGCACGGCTTTGCCAGGGCGTAGAGCCGGAAGAAGTAACGGTGCGCGTCGTCCCCGGGAGGAGGATGCGGTCCGCCCCAGCCCCGTTCGCCGTAGCCGTTGACGAGTTCGGTGCCGTCGGGCGGGCACTGCCCCGCGGCGACGCCGTCGCTGCGCGGATCGATGCCGACCACGACCCAGTGCGTGAACGTGCCCGACGGGGCGTCGGGGTCCTCGCACAACAGCACCAGCTCGGCCGCGTCGTCCGGCGCACCGCTCCAGGCCAGGGGAGGGGAGACATTGTCTCCCTCGTACGCGTACCGGCGTGCGATGAGGGAGTGATCGTTGAATGCGCTGCTGCTCAGTTCTATGCCAGCCATGTGTCCCGGAGTACCCCGGCGCAAGTCGGGCATACCGGGCTGGGGCCGCTCGGGTACGAGGCGATCTTCGACCGTTCGGACGAGCAGTGACTCGTCGGCCGAGCCCGCCGCGTTCACGGCAGCGGTGTGCCGCCTGTGGCGTTGACGATCTCGGCGGTGATGAAGGACGCCTCCCGCGAGGCGAGGAAGACGTAGGCGGGCGCCATCTCGGCGGGCTGGGCCGGCCTGCCGAGGGGTGCCTGCTTGCCGAACTCGACCGTGTCCGGCAGCGTCGCCGGGATCAGCGGCGTCCAGACCGGTCCTGGTGCGACGGCGTTGACGCGGATGCCCCGGTCGGCCAGCATCTGGGCCAGGCCTTGGGTGAAGGTGACGATGGCGCCCTTGGTCATCGCGTAGTCGAGCAGATGAGGGCTGGGCTTGTATGCCTGCACAGAGGTGGAGTTGATGATGCTGCCGCCCTCGGGAATGTGCGGCAGAGCGAACTTCGACAGCCAGAACATGCCGTAGAGGTTGGTGCGCAGCACGCGGTCGAACTGCTCGGTGGAGATGGCCTCGATGCCCTCTGGCTGCGACATCTGGTATGCGGCGTTGTTCACCAGGACGTCGATGTGGCCGAACTCGGCGACGGCCTGCTCGACGAGGGACCGGCAGTTGTCCTCTTCCCGGATGTCGCACGAGACGGGGATCGCGCGGCGGCCGGCGTCCTCCACCCATCGGGCGGTCTCGCGGGCTTCGTCCTTCTCTTCGTCCAGGTGGGTGAAGAGCACGTCGGCTCCCTCACGGGCGAAGGCCAGCGCCACCGCCCGTCCGATCCCGGAGTCACCGCCGGTGATCACGGCCTTGCGGCCGTCGAGGCGGCCGCTGCCCCGGTAGGACTCCTCACCGTGGTCCGGCGGCGGGTCCATGGGTCCGGTCCAGCCGGGATGCGGCTGATCCTGGGAGGGGAACTCGGGCTGCGGATGTTGCTCGGCGGGGTTCTGTGGTCGGTTCACGGCTCTGCTCCTCCTCGTCTGCGGCACGGTCTCGTCAAGGCTCCGTCCGGGGAGTACCTCCCGCGCCGGGAAGGCACACGCCTCGCCGACGTTTTCGAGCAGCTGGTCCAGCGGGCTTGGGGTCTCTTCGGGGACCCGGCCCCGGGTTCCCGTCCCGGATGCCCGGAAACGATCGCGGAATCGATCGAGACCCCGCCTTCCGTCAGCAACCTCAGCTGTCTGGCGTAGTGACCCATAACCCGGTAATCCGTACGCTCCCGGGTGGTACTGAACCGAAGCCGATCGGTTCGCCGGGAGTGGAGGCCCGCTGTGCATCCTGGCCGTGCCCGCCTGTTGGTCTGGACAGTCCTGGCCGCACTGATCATGACGGTATTACCCGGGACGGCGACGGTGGCCGTCGCCGCGGCGCGCGGCGCAGGCGCCCGGGTCGTGGCGGAGGAGAACGTCGGCCCTCGCCTGGTCGACCTGACTGTTTCGTCGCCCGCTCTGGGCCGTTCCGCCAGGGTGCGGCTGCTGACCCCGGACGGCTGGAACGAGCGGCGCAAAGGCCAGCGGTGGCCGGTGCTGTACCTGCTCCACGGCTGCTGCGACACGTACGACAGCTGGACCCGCGAGACCGACGTCGCGACGTTGCCTCAGCTCCGCCACACGCTGGTCGTCATGCCCGAGGGTGGACCGGCCGGGTGGTACAGCGACTGGTGGAACCACGGCAACGGCGGCCCGCCGGCCTGGGAGAAATTCCACCTGCGCGAACTGCGCACGCTGCTGGAGGACGGCTACGGGGCCGGTGATCGCCGGGTGATCGCCGGGCTGTCCATGGGAGGCCTCGGCTCCCTGCTCTACGCCGCGCATCACCCCGGCATGTTCCGGGCGGCGGCGAGCTACAGCGGCGTGGTGCATCCCCTCCACGGCGACTTCCCGTCCGGCCTCATGGACTTGTTGAGCGAGTTCGGAGAGGACCCCCTTGCCCTGTGGGGCGACCCGGTGGCGCAGCGCGCCATCTGGGAGGCGCACGACCCGTACTACCTCGCGAACCGGTTGCGCCCGATCCCCGTCTTCCTGTCGAGCGGCGACGGCACCGCCGGCCCGTTCGACCCGCCCGGCGCCTACGACGACCTCGAGGCGCTGCTGAACGAGATGAACCATGCCGTCGCTGGGCGCCTGAAGGCCGCCGGAGTACGGATCACCACTGACTTCTACGGACCCGGCACCCACGACTGGCCCTACTGGGAGCGGGAATTGCACCGCTCCCTGCCGCTGCTGCTGAACGCCCTGCACCCGGGCCGATGACCAGGCTCGGCTGAAGAGCGCAGCCGCGATTGGCTGAAGCCCGGGGGCGAAGACCGGCCAGCGGCGGGCGTCCGGCCGGCGGGTGAGATCGGCCGCCAGCACCGGCGCCGTTCGGTCGAGGGCGGTCTGGCAGGGGCCGTCGCCCAGTGTGTACGGGGCTTCGGCCAGGCGCGAGGCCGTACGGTCGCTGGCGCACCACAGCGCACGGGCGGTCGTGCCGTCGGTGATGGAGATCGAGGCGCCGGAGATCGGGAGCAGCTCTACGCTCGCCTGACACAGCAGTGCCGGAACCTGCCGTACGTTCGCGGCCGCGGCGGCCGAGGTGAAGGTTTCGGCGACCCTGCGCCGGTCCTCCAGGACGAAGGGGTCGACCTGTTCAGGGAT
The DNA here is from genome assembly GCF_042870385.1 of Streptomyces sp. NPDC006602. NCBI lineage: Bacteria > Bacillati > Actinomycetota > Actinomycetes > Kitasatosporales > Streptomycetaceae > Streptomyces > Streptomyces sp. NPDC006602. The sequence continues at coordinate 277,400 of NZ_JBIAHG010000009.1, forward strand.
CTCGTCGCCGTCATCGTCCGCGGGCCGCATCCTCATCACCTCCGCCCGGTGGTACGGACAGCAGCCATGATCCACCAGTAGCGCCCGTGACGACGGTCCGGCCCGGCGAAACCCCGGCCCACCGGGACCGACGCGTCTGCGTCATGGTCGCCGTGGCCCGCACCGACGAACTGCCCCTGGCGGGCTTCCTGGACGGCAGTACCCGGCGGCGCTTCCTGGACCGGCCGTACCTGTACCAGTCCCCGCCATCAAGTATGCGCCGCGGGCGCGCCCAGCACGTCGAAGGCGCCACCGCTCAGCTGCGCCATGCCATCGCTGTCGGTTTGGTACAGGCCGTGGCAGGGCCGTCGTAGTGTGAAGCAAGAGCGGCCCTTCAAGCTGACCGGAGCACGAAAGGGGGGAAGGCCGGTATGCCTGATCTGCCGTGCGAGGAGCGGCTCGCAGCGGCGTTCGTGGAACTCGCGGACACCCTGGTGAGTGACTTCGACGTCATCCACTTCCTGCACACGCTGTCCGACCACTGCGTGGCGTTACTGGACATCGAGGCCGCGGGCGTCATCCTGGCCACCCCGCAGGGCGGCAGCATGGCGGTCGCCGGATCCGACGCCCGTACCCGGGAGTTGGTACAGGACGGCGTCGACTGGGACGAGGGCCCGTGCCACGACTGCTTCAAGGCCGGGGAACTCCTCGCGAGCGTCGCGCTGGATCTCCCGGAGGCGTACGCCGCCTGGCCGCGTTTCGCCCCGCGCGCCCGCGACCTGGGCTTCCGCTCGGTGGCCGCCGTCCCGCTGAGGCTCAGGGAGCAGACCATCGGTGCCCTCAACCTCTTGCGCGGCGAGGCCGACGCGCTGGCTCCCCAGCAGCTCGGGCTCGGCCGGGCGCTGGCCGACATCGCCACCATCGGCATCCTGCAACAGCGCGCCGTGCAGCAACAAGCCCTGCTCGCCGCACAGTTGGAGACCGCACTGCAGTCCCGCATAGTCATCGAGCAGGCCAAGGGGGCCCTCGCCCAGCAACAACGGATCAGTGTCGACGACGCGTTCGCCCTGTTGCGCCGGCACGCCCGCTCCCGGCAACGCCTGCTCACCGCCGTGGCACAGGAAGTCCTCGACGGCACCGTCGAACTGTTCCCGTCCGAGTCCACCGACTGACACACTCTCACCACAGGGCGGCCGATCACGCCCGAAGGGGACGCCGTTGTCGCTGCGGAAGTTCGCATCGTGTCCTCGGCCGACGCACCAGAACCCCGGCCGAGCGGCCGTCTCCCGCGCCGGGTCCCGAGACCGCAGTACGGCCGCCGCGTCGTGCTCCTCCGTCTCGCCGTGTCAGGGCTGCCCGGAGGCGCTGTGCCCGGGCCATCACGACCTTGCTCAGCTCAGTTCCTGATCACCTTCGGTCGGGTCCGGCTGCCTGCCGGGCGGAGGCGGCCCGGTGACCTCCACGTACGCCGGACGCAGCAGATGGTCACCGAGCCGGTAACCGGGGCGCAGGACCCTGGTACAGGTCAGGTGCTCGGCGGTGGGGGCGACGTGGTGGGTCAGGGCCTCGTGCCGGGTCGGGTCGAAAACCTCTCCCTCCCTACCGAACTCCTGCATCCCGAGCGCTGCGAGCTGGGTCTCCAGGGAGCCGATGATGTCCTTGAGACCCGGCGTCAGCGGCTCGTGCTCGCGGGCGCGGTCGACGGCGTCCAGCACCGGCACCAGGGCGGTCAGCACGTTGGCCACCGCGATCTCGCGGATGGCGAGACGATCCCGGCGCACCCGCTTGCGGTAGTTGTCGTACTCGGCCTTCACCCGCTGCAGGTCGGCGGTGCGCTCCTGCAGCAGGTGCTCCAGTTCCTGAGTACCGTGCGGCCGGCTCCGTTCCATGGTCAGCCCGCCTCCGATGTGTCGTCGTCGAGGATCTCGGCGTCCACCACCTCTTCGTCGGAGCCGCCGGACGCCTGGGACGCACCCGCGGACTCCTGCGCCGAGCCCTCGGCGCGCGACTTCTCGTACAGCGCCGTGCCGATCTTGCGCGTCTCCGCGGCCTCGTGCCGCCTGCGTTCCTCCTCGGCGTGCTGCTCCGCCTCGCGGACTTGCCTACTGGAATGGATAAAACTTGAGCGCTGCCTGGTCAAGTATGACCGGGTGGGGTATATGAATTGTCGAAGGCACTCCGGGCTCCCGGAGCCCGGACGGACAGAACCGACCAGGTGAAAGGAGTTGAACAATGGTCCTCGTTCGCACGGATCCCTTCCGGGAATTCGACCGGCTCGCCCAGCAGCTGACCCAGCAGGCGTTCGGCACCGTCGCCAGGCCGGCCGCCATGCCGATCGACGCGTACCAGAGGGAGGGCGACTTCGTCGTCCACTTCGACCTGCCCGGCGTCGACCCGGACACCGTGGACCTGAGTGTGGAGCGCAACGTCCTGACCGTACGGGCCGAGCGTCCCGCACCCGACGCCAAGGACGCCGACCTGCTGGTCGCCGAGCGCCCGCACGGCGTCTTCAGCCGCCAGCTCTTCCTGGGCGACTCCCTCGACCTGGAGAAGATCGACGCCCAGTACGCCGCCGGCGTGCTCACGCTGCGCATCCCGGTCGCCGAGGAGGCCAAGCCCCGCCGTATCGAGATCGGCCGAGCGGACAAGGAGGCCAAGCAGATCACCAGCTGAGCGGAAGTAGAGGGCAGGACAGCGGGCAGGGGGCGAAAGGCGGCAAGGCGCGCGTCGTACGAGGTGTGCCGGACCCGGACAGGCACGGGAACACGAGGCAGGTGACCATGGCTCTCTTCGTGGCGTCGCGCCGTGAGGGCGACTGGACCGTCATGGAAGTCCGGGGGGTCCTCGACAGCGAGACCGCTCCGGAACTGCGTGCCTGCGCCGCGACCGCGGCCGAGCGCAGCCGGCGTCCCCTGCGCCTGGTCGTCGACCTCACCGAGCTGTCCTACTGCGACGTCGACGGGCTGAGCACGCTGATCGCCGTCCGCACCGCGTTGCAGACGGAGGAGGGCGAGCTGCGCCTGGTCTGTCCCGCGGGGCGTGTCCTTCGCATCCTGCGGATCAGCCGGCTCACCGATGCCCTGCCCGTCCACCCGACCCTGGAAGCCGCGCTGGCCGCCCGCGGCCCCGCCCATGTCGACCATCCTGGAGATGTCGCGCAGTGATCACCGAACCGGCTGTGCACGCGCGGAGTTCACCTGCGGGCACTGCTGGCACCGCTGGAGTGCCGACCACGACGCGCCCAGGAAGGAGAGAATCCGCGGCTGCACCGATGTGGCTGCTCATCCCGCCGGTCACATGCGTCGGGGCCGGCAGCTGGGCCCGGTGCGCAGGCCACCGCGGTCCTCGTGAGACATGGACCGATGTGGAGGCCTTCGACCGGCTCCGGGCAGCGCACGCCCGGATGCTGCCGGCGCCCACCGGGCGCGGCGGTTGAGACGGCCCGCCGGGCCGTTCCGGAACGGCGTGTGCAGGCCGCCGCGTCTTGATGGACTGGGTGGATGAAGATTCTTTCGCCTCGAGTTCTGCAGGCTCTTGAACGGTTCAATGCCGCCTATCCCTGGGATCACAACGCCCATTACCACCGCTGGATCCTGCGGCAGCTGCCGACACGCTTCGACCGCGCCCTGGACGTCGGCTCCGGCAGTGGTGACCTCGCAAGGCTCCTGGCCGGACGTGCCGCCGCCGTGGTGGGAGCCGACTCCGATCCGGTGATCACCGCCCGTGCCCAGCAGCTGACTCCCGCCGCGCTTCCGGTGACCTTCACCGTCACGGACGCGGTAGCCGAGTTCCCGGCCGGCTCCTTCGACGTCATCACGTGCGTCGCCACGATCCACCATCTGCCGTTCACCCCGGCGCTCACGAGTTTCCGCAGTCATCTGGCGCCGGGAGGGACCTTGGTGGTCGTTGGTCTGTCTCGCGCCCAGGCCCCGGTGGACCACCTGCTCGGTCTCATCGCCGTCCCGGCCAACGCCGCCATGGGCTGGCTGAAGAACAAGGGCCGCCCCTCGTCCCGGCCCGTCTCCATGACGGCTCCAACTCGCCCGGCGGACATGACCTTTGACGACATCCTCCGTGAAACCAGAGATGTCCTCCCCGGCGCGCGGCTGCGCCGACGGCTGTTCTGGCGCTACACGCTCGTGTGGAATCGCCCCTGAGCGGCCTGGGGTCAGCGAGAGGCGGCCGCGACGTGCTGTGTCGGCGCGGAAAGGGGTCGTACGTCTACGGGCTGCCGCTGGTCGAGGCGTTCCAGCTGCGGGACGACCCCTGTACGAGGAAGTCGTCCCCGGCACCTTCTTCGACCCGATCGTCTCCGCCCTGATCCGCCACCTCATCGGCGACACCTGCGCCGACTGGCTGGACGTCCCGCGCACCACCTGGGACACCGTCGTCAAAGCCGTACCCCACCTGCTCGGCGTCCTGGAGACCATCGAGGACCGCTCCCCACTCGGCGCCTGGGCGCTGGACCGCCTCGGCCACCTCACCACGATCCTCGAGCTGTCCTCGCTCACCCGCGGCCGCGTCATGCACTACGCGATCCCGGAGCAACTGAAGAAGGACTACGGCGTCTCCTCCACCATGCCCCGCACCCACCGCTGGACCCCACCCGCCCCCGCCCGCGCCGCCGACCCGATCTGACCGCCGACCGAACAGCCTGCCCACACCCTGCCCGGCCGTCGGTCCGCCGGAAGGTCTGCGGGATACTCATGCGCAATACGCATGAGGCATGAGGTTCTCGCGCCTGCGGATGGCGTGGCGGTGGGTGACGTGGTTCGAGTGGTCCATGCCGGACGTGACGCGTTTCCCCCTCCAGATCCTGCCGGGGCCAGGGCATCGCACTACCGTGGGGCCATGGTGGCACCGTTGGATGTGCTGGTGGTCGGCGGGGGTCCGACAGGGCTCGCGCTTGCCGCGCAGCTGCGTGCGTACGGGACGCGGTTCCGCATCGTCGATCGGTCCCTCGACCGGGTGCGCGAGTCCCGGGCGCTGGCCATTCAGCCCCGGACGCTGGAGGCGCTGGCCGGCTTCGGCGTGACGGACGAGCTGGTCGCCCGTGGCAACCCGGCGATGCGGCTGCGGATGCACCTGCCCCGGCGGGTGGTGCCGATGCGGCTCTTCGACATCGGGCTGAGCGACACCGCGTACCCCTTTCTGCTGTTCCTGTCGCAGGCCGAGACCGAGCGAGTCCTTGCCGGGCATCTCGCCGCGCGTGGCGTCGGGATCGAGCGGGGCACCGAGTTGGTCGGGACGGAGGCGGAGGACTCGTACATGGCCTGCCGGCTGCGGCGCGGAGACGGTACCGAGGAGACGGTTAAGGCGCGGTACGTCGTCGGATGCGACGGCGCCCACAGCACCGTGCGGGCTCAGGCGGGCATCGGGTTCGAGGGCTACGCGTATCCGCAGACGTTCCTGCTCGCCGATCTGGAGGTCGACGGGCTGGAGCCGGACGCGGTGCACACGTACATGGCCGGGACCGGGATGCTGTTCTTCTTTCCGCTGGGCTCGCCGGCCACCTGGCGGATGCTCGCGATGCGGCCGCCCGATGCTCCGGACAACGACGTGACGCTGCCGCTGTTGCAGGAGATCACCGGCCGCTACACCGGCGACGCCCTGGTGTTGCGGGACCCGGCGTGGATGACCGACTTCCGGCTCCACAACCGGGGAGCCGCCCATTACCGCGCCGGGCGCTGCTTCCTTGCCGGGGACGCGGCCCACATCCACAGCCCGGCCGGGGCGCAGGGGATGAACACCGGGATCCAGGACGCGCTCAACCTCGGCTGGAAGCTCGCGCTGGTCTGTCGGGGCGCGGCGCCGGAGGGCTTGCTGGAGACGTACGAGACCGAACGTGCCCCGGTGGGCGGCATCGTCCGGCGCTTCACCGACCGCGCCTTCACCATCGGCACCAGCGGCAACCCGGCCATCCGGCTCGCCCGGACCCGACTCGCCCCGCGGCTGGCTCCGTTGGTTATGCGCACGACGGCACTGCGCGGGCGCGTCTTCCGTACGGTGTCCGAACTCGCCATCCACTACCGGCGCAGCCCCGCCTCCACGGCAGGCTCGCGCCCGCCGCGACGCGGTCCGCGAGCCGGCGACCGGCTGCCCGACCTGCCGCGCGGCCTCCAGGCGCGTTGCGCCGACCCGGGGTATCACCTGCTGCTCACCGGGCCGCCTCACCTGTGGAGCGACGAACGCCTCGCCCCACTCCTGCGCGGCCGTGACGGCCTCGTCGGCGTCCACCGCGTCGAGACCCGGGCCCCGTGGCCCGACGTCGTGCACGGGCTCGTACGCCCCGACGGCTACCTCGGCTATGTGGCCCGTGGAGCACAGCTCGCGGGGTTGCGCGGGTACCTCGATCGATGGCTTCCCACGTCGTCCGACGCGTCATGACGGCCCCGAGGTGGGGCGAGCCGCCTCTCAGGCCGGCGCCGAGCGAACCCGTCCTGGGCCTCGTCGCGGGGTGCGACGAGTCTGCGTCTCGCCCTCTGGGGCCTGGTCGTCGTGGCGACGTGCGTGGCGCTGGGGGCGGGCGGGCGATGGAGCGGGCCCGGACCAGTGACGGGTCCGGGCCGACGTCAGGCGAGGGCAGCAGCCGGGGTCGGCCGCTGCCCCGCGAAGGTGACTAGCCCGTCCTGGGCGCCTCCGCCGCTGCCAGATCCGCCGGCGGCGCGGGGGCGGGCAGGAGGTCGTCCGCGTCGTCGCCTTCGAGGTGGATGTCCGGCAGGATCCGCCGCAGCGGGCCCGGCAGCCACCAGGCGTGCTTGCCGAGCAGGCTCATCGCGGCGGGCACGAGGACCATCCGTACGAGTGTCACGTCGAGGATGACGGCCACGGACAGCGTCGCCGCCCTGCGCCGGGCGCCCGGGACGGCTTGCGTGACACGCTCCGCGGGGCAGTGCCCAGGACGGGTCGATCAGGTCTACCGCCCGTGCATGGGCGGTCCGGGGTCGGCGGGACCTGGGCGGGGCCCTCGTCGAGGACCTCCGGCTCGAGCGACTCGGGAGCGGGAGCGGGTGCGCCGGCCCGGGAGTCCAGCGCGGCGGGTGGTGATCAGGCCCTTACCGGAACGGGCCGGTGCGACCGGCGCCGCGCGGGCCCGGTCCGGATCGAATGATCCCGGGCCGGGCCGGATGCGTCCGCCGATCAGTTGAGCGCGGCGGTGAACATGCCGGGCTCGTAGGAACCTCCCCGCTGGTGCACGATCACGGCGAGCCGGTTGGCCGCGTTGATCAGGGCGACCAAGGAGACCAGCGCGGCGATCTGGTCGTCGTCGTAGTGCTTGCGTACCTGGGCCCAGGTCTCGTCGGACACGCCGTGGTGGGCGTCGGCGAGCCGGGTGCCCTCTTCGGCGAGCGCCAGCGCCGCCTGCTCGGCCTCGGTGAACACGGTGGACTCGCGCCAGGCGGCGACCAGGTTGAGCCGGACCGCGGTCTCACCTGCTGCCGCGGCCTCCTTGGTGTGCATGTCGATGCACCAGCCGCAGCCGTTGATCTGGCTGGCGCGCAGCGACACCAGCTCCTGTGTGGACTTCGGCAGCGGCGACTGGTGGATCACCATGGCGGCGTTGGCGAACCGCTTGGCGAACTTGGCGGCGATCTCGTTGTCGAACAGGTTGAATCGGGCGTCCATGACGTTGTCCTCACTCGTGGAGTTGCACTGGACGAACAAGAGATGCTGGCGACCCGCTCCTTGTGACGGGCCGGTCGTGTGACGCGCGCCACCGCTCGGGGGCGTCACAAAGCCGCGGGGACCGGCGTCTTGTGCACGTGGCATCGTCGAGAGCGAACAGGCGGGAGCAGCCGGTGAAGAGCGAGCACAGCGAGCGCACACAGGACACGGCCGGGCAGCTCGCCGGCGGCGGACGCACGGACCCGGCCACCGAGGCGTTCGTCGCCCATCGCAACCTGCTGTTCACCGTCGCCTACGAGATGCTCGGCTCGGCCGCCGACGCGGAGGACGTCCTGCAGGAGACCTGGCTGCGGTGGGCGGGCGTCGATCTCGACACCGTGCGGGATCAGCGTGCCTATCTGGTCCGGATCACCACCCGGCAGGCGCTGAGCCGACTGCGTACGCTCGGCCGGCGCAAGGAGTCCTACGTCGGCCCCTGGCTGCCCGAGCCGCTGCTGACCGCGCCCGACGTGGCCGACGACGTCGAGCTGGCCGACAGCGTCTCGATCGCGATGCTGCTGGTGATGGAGACGCTCACGCCGACCGAGCGGGCGGTGTTCGTGCTGCGCGAGGTGTTCGACCTCGGGTACGACGAGATCGCAGAGGCCGTCGACAAGAGCCCGGCCGCGGTCCGCCAGGTCGCCCATCGGGCGCGCGCCCACGTCGCGGCACGCCGACCGCGCGGGATCGTTTCCCCGGCCGAGACCCGGGAGGCGCTCGACGCGTTCCAGCGGGCGGCCGCAACGGGCGATCTGCAGAGCCTGCTCGACATCCTCGCGCCGGACGTCGTCTTCCTGGGTGACGGTGGTGGGATCAAGCAGGCCGTCCTGCGGCCCGTCGTGGGAGCCGACAAGGTGGGCCGCCTGCTGGCCGCCGGGCTCGGCAGGATCGCCGCCATGGGAGCGCTGCGGCCGGCGCAGGTCAATGGCTACCCGGCGCTGATTTTCCAGCTCGACGACGAGATCGACACCGTCGTGGCGGTGCGCATCGATGACGGCCTCATCACCGGACTCTACGCCGTGCGCAATCCCGAGAAGCTGTCGCACATGCAGCGGGAGACCGCGCTGCGCCGCTGAGCTCGGGGACCCTCGGAAACGAACGGAGCGTCGAGGCCTCACGTACGCCATTCCCACAGGAGTCAGCGAGGAACGTCAAACCAATTGACACGCACTCACCCCACCTCTACCTTCTGATCGATTCACCGAACTTCGTTCGGTATTTCGGCCAATAGTGGTTGTGCGCAAGGTGTTCCAGCGCCGCCACCCGCTCAGCGCGCCCGCACGCCCGCACGCACCTGGAGAGCTGATGAGCGCAACACCCGGCCCCGGCCCCCACCCGTCGCGCCGACTGTTCCTCGGCATGGCCGCGACCGTACCGCTGGCCCTCACCGGAACGCTGACCGTCGGCGCGCTGCCCGCCTACGCCGCGGACTCGGCCTATGTCATGGGCTACTTCACCGAGTCCACGACCATGCTCGAGGCCAACTACGGCCTGCACCTGGCGGTCAGCACCGACGGCCTGCGCTGGATGCCGCTGAACCAGAACAACCCCGTGGTCACGCCCACCGCGGGCGCGGGCGGCCTGCGCGACCCGTTCATCATGCGCAAGCAGGACGGCACCTTCGTCGTACTCGCCACCGACCTCAAGGGCACCGACTGGAACTACAACAGCCAGTACATCCACGTCTGGGACTCCGCGGACCTGCGCACCTTCACCGGCTACCGCCGCCTGAAGCTGCACGACATGGTCACCCACAGCTGGGCACCCGAGTCCTTCTGGGACGCCGGCCGCGGCCAGTACGGAATCATCTACTCGTCCGTCAACTCCAGCGGCCACAACGTACTCATGGTGAACTACACCACCGACTTCCAGACGGTGACGTCCCCCCAGGTCTTCTTCGACCCCGGCTACGACATCATCGACGGCGACCTCGCCGTGGGCGTGAACGGCGTCAACTACCTCTACTACAAGAAGGATCAGACCCTCGTCGGCGCGAGGTCCACCACCCTCGCCCCGGGCAGCTTCACGCCCTTCAGCACCCCGGTCTCCCACGGCGGCACCGAGGCACCCACCCTCGTGAAGTCCCTGACCTCCGGCACCTGGTACCTGTGGGGCGACACTTACTCGCCCAACGGCGTCTTCTACGCCTGGCAGAGCAACGACCTCGCCGCAGGCACCTGGACCGCGCTGGACCAGCGCGTCTACACCCAGCCGCTCAACTCCAAGCACTGCACCATCGAGACGATCACCACCACCGAGTACAACAACCTCGTGGCGAAGTGGGGAAGTCCCGCCTGGAACCGGCTGAAGTCCTACAACTACCCGGCCCGCTACGTCCGCCACGCCGACTCCGTCGGCCGTATCGATGCCTACCCGTTCGACCCGTACCCCGACTCGCAGTGGAAGCTCGTGCCCGGTCTGGCCGACAGCGCCGGCGTGTCCTTCCAGTCGGTCAACTACCCGACCCGCTACCTGCGGCACTACAGCTACAACCTGCGGCTGGACGAGAACGACGGCACCTCGACGTTCGCCGCGGACGCCACGTTCTACAAGACCGCCGGCCTGGCCGACGCCTCCTGGTCGTCCTTCCGCTCGTACAACTTCCCGACCCGCTACATCCGGCACACCGACTACGTCCTGCGCATCGACCCGATCTCCACCACCACGGAGAAGGCCGACGCCACCTTCTACGTCGGCTACTGACAGGCGGAAGCCAACGGCTCAGGCCGACGCCCAAGGGGTGCGGTGGGGGCGCCGAGGAGACTTCCGTCCAAGCGTCGTCGATCTTTGTCCATGGACGGGTCCGCCACCAGCGGTCAGGGTGGGGCCATGAGCGAACTCGGGGTCGTGGGCACGGACTTCCGGCTGGACGGGCACCCGGTTGCGTAGGCGGGTGAACGAACGGCGACGGATGCCGAGTGGACTGGTCGCGCTGGCACTCGGCGGTTTCGGCATCGGTCTGACCGAGTTCCTGATCGCCGGGCTGCTGCCGCAGGTGGCGTCGAGTTTCGCGGTGTCCGAGGCGGCGGCGGGCCGGCTGATCTCCGGGTACGCGTTGAGTGTCGCGGTCGGCGCGATCGCGCTGACCGCGGCGACGGCACGACTGCCCCGCAAGACGGTCCTGGTCGGCCTGGTGGCGTTGTTCGTCGTCGGCAACCTGTTGTCCGCTCTCGCGGCGAGCTATTCGGTGATGCTGCTCGGGCGGATCGTCGCGGCGTTGTGCCACGGCTCGTTCTTCGGTATCGGCTCGCTGGTCGCTCGCAGTCTGGTCGCGCCGGAGAGGAAGTCCCGTGCGGTGGCGGTCATGTTCGCCGGGCTGACGGTTGCGAACGTGCTGGGCGTGCCCTTCGGTGCGCTGGTCGGTGAGCGCTGGGGCTGGAGGGCGGCCTTCTGGGCGGTCACCGCGATCGGCGTGCTCGCGCTGGCGGGAATCGTCGCCCTCGTCCCCGGCTGGGCGGGCCACGTGCGGCCGCCGTCAGTGTCGGTCCGCTCGGAGGCGACACCGGCCGACGGCTTGCGGAGCCAGTTCCGGGCCTTCCGGTCCTGGCAGGTCTGGCTGACCCTGACGGCCACCGCGCTCGGCTACGGCGGGATGTTCGGCGCGTTCAGCTACATCGCCTACACCTTCACCGAGGTCGGCGGCTTCTCTCCGGGGGATGTCGCCTGGTTGCTGATGGTGTACGGCGTCGGCCTGGTCGTCGGGAACCTGGTCGGCGGGCGAGCGGCCGACCGTGACCGTGACGGCGCCCTGGTCCTCTCCCTGCTCGGGCTTGCCGTCACCCTGACCGTGTTCGGTCTGCTGGCCGGCAGCGCCACCGCGTCGGTGATACTGGTGTTTCTGATGGGGCTGTTCGGGTTCGCCGGCGTGCCCGGCATGATCACTCGCGTCACCGACTACGCCCACGGGGCGGCCCTGGCCGCCAGCGCCAACGTGTCCGCGTCCAACCTCGGCAACGCGCTTGGCGCCTGGCTCGGGGGCCTGGCCATCACCGCGGGCCTCGGCTACACCGCGCCGCTCTACGTCGGCGCCGGCATCGTCCTGACCTCCGTCATCGTCATGGCCGTCGCCGCACACCAAGCCAGGTCACCCGCTCAGCAGACCGGCCTGCGGCCGCGATGCGCGGCTCGAAGCCACCGCAGGTGAATGCCTGCCGGCCGGCCGCCGGGAGCGAACCCGGTGCCGTCGGTGACGGCGGGCTGTCGGCTGCGGTCCGGCACGGCTCGCCTTGAGGATTCCGGCTGCCGTCGCCGACCGCCTGGTGGAGGTAGGCCCAGTCCGCGAACATGTTGTCCGCCTCGAGTCGGCACCAGGCACCGTTGTGTCGGCATGGGCCTGACACCGCCGTGTGCGGAGCGGCGCTCATGTGTCGGGTGCGGCCAGGCGTTCCACCTCCTGGGCGGCCTCGCGCGCTGCGTGTTCGGCGCGGGTCAGGGCGTCGGCCGCCGCCTGCCGCCGCTCCTCGGCCTCCTGTTGTTCCTGCTCGGCCTGTTGGAGGGCGGCACGTGCGTGTCGCAGTTGCTGTTCGGCAGCGGATACCTGCTCGCGGGCCTGGTCGTGCCGGTCGCGTGCCCGATGCCACGACGCGTCAGCGTCTTGTTCCACCGCGCGCTGGTCGCGGAGGTGCTGCTCGGCCGCCCTGGCTGCCTTTCTGGCTCGGGCGAGTTCCTCCTGCCGCCGGCGGCGGCGCCGGTCGGTGAGTTCGTCCTTCGCCCGGGTCCGTGCCGGCGGTGGCGCGGTCGCGCGTGTGGGCGGCTCGCGCGGTGGTTCGGCTGCCGGAGTGGTGCCGGTGGGCAACGTCGATGGTGGGGTGAGGGCGGAAGTCAGACGGCCCGTGGCCCACTGGTCGGCCGCGTCCTGGTCGGCAAGCACGGCGCGCAGGGTGGATTCGACGTCCTGCTGTGCGGCGTCCGACAGCCGGTGCCCTGCGGCACGGGCCAGCTGGGCGGTCTGCCGGGACAGGGCGGCGACGACACTGCGGCGCTGCTCGGAGAGCTCTTTGACTCCCACGGCGTCCAGGGTCTGGTAGGCCTCGCGCAGCGCCTGCCCCAACTCCAGAAAGCGCCGGCTCTCCTCGGGCTTGGAACGCAGCAGCAGGTTGGCCGCCCAGGCGGCGAGGGTGGGGCGGCGGGCGGCATGGATGCGGTGGGCGTCCTCGGTCCGGCCGGCGGTCTTGGCCGCCGCGGCCATCTCCTCCGTACGAGCGGCACTCTTGCCGGGTCGGGAATGCGACGGCGGGAGCCGTTGTTCCATGACACGTAGCTGACATGCACCGGTCATCATCGGTGATGTGGGTGAAAGGAGGACCTCATGGCACGCAACACAGCGCGTCCCGTCGTCACGCTGAAGTCGACGGCCGGGACCGGCGTCACCTACGTGACGCGCAAGAACCGCAGTAATGACCCCGACCGGCTCGTCCTGCGCAAATACGACTCGGTGGCCGGGCAGCACGTCCCCTTCCGTGAGCAACGCTGAAGCACCCCCCTCCGCCATCAGACGACCACAAGGAAAGAAACCCCATGAGGCATGGCATCCATCCCAACTCCCGGCCGGTCGTCTTCCGTGACCGCGCCGCGGACACCGCATTCCTGACCCGCTCCACCGCGAACTCGGCTCGGACGATCGAGTGGGAGGACGGCAACACCTACCCGCTCATCGACGTCGAGGTGTCCTCGGCGAGCCATCCGTTCTACACCGGCAACTCGCGGGTCGTGGACACCGCCGGCCGGGTGGAGCGCTTCGAGCGCCGCTACGGCCGCACGGTCACGGCCCGGAACTGACCCCGGGTCGCCGCTCGAGCAAAGAGGAGAGCAGAGCCATGAAGGTGCGCAAGTCCCTTCGCTCACTGAAGTCCCAACCGGGTGCCCAGGTGGTCCGCCGCCGGGGCGTGGTCTTCGTCCTGAACAAGAAGAACCCTCGCTTCAAGGCCCGCCAGGGCTGACAGCGCTCCGTCAAGCCGGCCGGCCCGGTCCTGCGACGCGCAGGACCGGGCCGGCCGCACTGTTGTCCGGCCGCGCCGGTCAGCACCGGATCCGGGACACCGCCGGACGGCTCACGCAGGCTCATCCACGAGAGCCAAAAAAATCGGACGGCGATGTCGAGAACTCGTGACGGGCTCCGTCCCCGCTGTGAACGCGACCACAATGGGGTCGCACCAGCACCGAGGAGAACACCATGGCCAAGTACTTGCTGCTCAAGCACTACCGCGGCGCCCCGGCAGCGGTCAACGACGTACCCATGGACCAGTGGACGCCGGAGGAGATCTCGGCCCATGTGCAGTACATGAACGACTTCGCGGCCCGGCTCGAGGAGACCGGCGAGTTCGTCGAAGGTCAGGCGCTCGCCCCCGAGGGGACGTTCGTCCGGTACGACGGCGAGGGGCGCCCGCCGGTCACCGACGGCCCGTTCGCCGAGACCAAGGACCTCATCGCCGGCTGGATGGTGATCGACGTCGACAGCTACGAGCGCGCCGTCGAGCTGGCCGGGGAGCTGTCGGCCGCCCCTGGGAAGGGCGGGGAGCCGATCCACGAGTGGCTCGAGCTGCGCCCGTTCTACGGCGTGTCGCCCACCATCACGGAGTGATCTCTGAGATGAACGAGGTCCTGCTCAGGAGCCTCACGCCCAGCGTGCTCGCCGTCCTCGTCCGCCGCGGAGCCGACTTCGCGGCGGCCGAGGACGCCGTGCAGGAGGCGCTGGTCGAGGCGGTCCGCGTCTGGCCGGCCGACCCGCCGCGGGATGCGAAAGGCTGGCTGGTCACCGTGGCCTGGCGCAAGTTCCTCGACGCGACCCGGGCGGACACCGCCCGCCGCCGGCGTGAGGACCTCGTCTACGAGGAGCCGGCGTCCGGGCCCGCGCCCGCGGTGGACGACACGCTCCAGCTCTACTTCCTGTGCGCCCATCCCTCGCTGACGCCTTCGTCGGCGGTCGCGCTCACGCTGCGCGCCGTCGGCGGGCTGACCACGCGCCAGATCGCCCAGGCCTACCTGGTGCCCGAGGCGACCATGGCCCAGCGCATCAGCCGGGCCAAGCGCACCGTCTCCGGCGTGCGCTTCGACCAGCCCGGCGACGTCGCCACCGTGTTGCGCGTCCTCTACCTGGTCTTCAACGAGGGCTACTCCGGCGACGTAGACCTCGCCGCCGAGGCCATCCGGCTCACCCGGCAGCTCGCGGCCGCCATCGACCACCCCGAGGTGGCGGGGCTGCTCGCCCTCATGCTGCTCCACCACGCCCGGCGCGCCGCGCGGACCGCGCCCGACGGCAGCCTGGTGCCGCTCGCCGAGCAGGACCGCGGCCGGTGGGACACGGAGTTGATCGCCGAGGGCGTCGAGATCCTGCAGGCGGCCCTCGCCCGCGACCGGCTGGGCGAGTTCCAGGCCCAGGCCGCCATCGCCGCACTCCACGCCGACGCACCCACCGCCGAGGAGACCGACTGGGTACAGATCGTCGAGTGGTACGACGAGCTCACGCGCCTGACCGACAGCCCGGTCGTCCGGCTCAACCGCGCGGTGGCCGTCGGCGAGGCCGACGGACCGCGCGCCGGCCTGGCGGCGCTCGCGGCGCTGGACGACTCACTGCCCCGCCACACCGCGGTGGCGGCCTACCTCCACGAGCGCGACGGCGACCTGGCGACGGCCGCACGGCTGTACGCCGAGGCGGCCCCAAAGGCACCCAACCTCGCCGAGCGCGACCACCTCACCCGCCAGGCGGCCCGGCTCAACGCCCGCGGGTCTCGCTGACGGGTCGCGCTCTGGGGCCGGCCGAGACCGGCTGCACGACGCACTGCCCGCGGGGAAGCTCAGCGGCGACGACAGGCGAGCTGGAGGCGTGGTGACCGCCGCGGCACGTCAGCCGCCGACGGTCGAGGAGATGCCGCGCCTGCGTAGGGACAATCGGCCCTGCCGGGCAGGAGTTCGATCACCTGATGCGTCCAACGAGTACGGCGACTTCGACGTGCTCGACATACGGGGCAGGCGGAAGCGACCGGCGGATCCGTTCCACGAACGCCGGCCGACTGTCCGGGGCGGGGAGTTCACTCGCGGGAATCGCGGAACACACCTCGCCGATGAGCCGGTCGAAGCTCAGCTCGTCGCTGTACTCGATCAGGGATTCCCGCACATCTTCGAACCCGGCAGCTTCCAGCGCCTGCGCGTATCGGCGCCGATCGTGCGTGCTCGTCCCGCAGGTCGATTCCAGCCTTGTGCCGAAGTGCTGTTCCAGGCAGGCCCGCAGAGCATGTGACCAGTCATTGTCCTGCAGCCACAGCGGCGTACCGTTGGCCACGACGGCGACACCTCCTCCCGCCCGGAACAGTGGCACCAGAGCGCGGAAGAGCTCGTCGTGGCGCATCCAGTGGAGGGCTTGCCCGATCACCGTCATCGCCAGGGACTTCCGCCTCAACAGCGCGCCCATCGCGGGGACGTCGCTGTCGGCGCCCAGCACCCACGTCGCGTTCCGCGCGCCCTGCCTCGCGGCGGCTTGCCTGGCCAGTCGCAGCATGTCCGGCTCCGGGTCCATGCCGATGACCGAACCGAACCGGGAAGCGAGCGGGAGAGCGAGCTGGCCGGTGCCGCATCCCAGATCCAGCATGACGTCTTCGGTATCGAGTTCGAAGGCTGCTTGCAGTGTCTCGATGACCTGGGGTGGGTAGCCGCGACGGTACTTCGCGTAGTACTCGGCGACCTCACCACTGAAACCCGGACTCATGGCCCTCACTCAAGGTGGAGGTTTGCTGTTGCCCTTGTGGAAATGGTGCGTGACCCGTGGGTATGTCGCGAGGGGCTCGCGGACCGGACATGACGGGGATTCAGGCCGAATTGAGGCCAACTCAAGAACCTTACCCACCAGTCGCGTTGGAGCCACGTGAGGTCACAGGGTCTGCCTCTTGGAGGTTGCTCCACGGTGATAGCATTCCGGCGTCTGCGACCTTGATCCACTCGGCTCCGGTGCTGATTTGAGGTCGGCCTGCTCTTCGTGCAACAGCGGTCATGTAGTTCCTCGTCGATGTGCCGGCGATCCTCGCGAGGTGTATCCATCGATGTCTGCATGCCACGCGCCGGGAAGGTTTCCATGAATCAAGACGCGCTCATGTGGTGCTTGGTTGCGGTAACGGCGATAGCCGTCGCCGCAGTCGCAGTACTCGTCGTCCGCAACAGAGCCCTGGGGGTGAAGAAGAGGCAGACCGAGGTCGCACTCACGCAGAAGCTGGAGGCGGCTGAACGGCAAGTGGCGCTCTCACGAGCCGAGTTGAAGAAGTTCAGCGACGGGCAGGACGCCGCCATCGAGGAAGCCGAGCAGGCGGCGGAGGAGAGCACCAAGACCGTCCTCAAGGGAGCGGCTCGCTTCCTGCAGAGCCTCGCGGCCGAGCAGACGGCACTCCTCGACAACATCCAACGGAAGTACGGAGGACACCCCGTCCTCGCCGATCTGCTGGAAGTGAACCACGCCAACGCTCAGATGGCCCGCAAGGCGCAGGGCATCGCGGTCATGTGCGGTGCGCCTCTGGGTCGGCGCAAGCAGGCCGCCAGCGTCTACGACGTGGTACGCAGCGCCATGGGGCAGATCCGAAACTTCCACCGGGTCGAGATCATGCAGCAGAGCGGAATCGCGCTGAAGCCGTCCGCTGTCGCACCTGTCGCCCTCGCCGTTGCCGAAATCCTCGACAACGCCGCCAGTTTCTCCCAGCACGATGCGCCGATCGAAGTGACGTTCCAGCGGGTCCAGAAGAACGTGTGCATCGTGATCGATGACGCGGGCGTCGGCATGAGCGACGAAGACCGGCAGAAGGCGTCCGCGCTGCTGTCCGGTGACGACGTCACGCGGCTGTCGCAGCTCGGTACCCAGCCGAAGTTCGGCTTCCCTGTCGTCGGTCTGATCGCACGTCAGTACGGCTTCAAGGTGGACGTCACTGGTTTCTCCCGGTACGGCGGTGTCCGGGCCGTCGTCCTGCTGCCCGAGGAGCTGTGGACCATGGAGGAGACTCCGCCGCCCGCCACGGAGGCCCCCGTCAGCAGCATCCGACGCGTCGAGAGCGGGGAGCAGACCGTGGCGCGCACGGTGCACGGCCTGCCGAAGCGGGGAGAGCGCAAGGCGCCTGTCGCAAGCGTCGCCGGCACCGGGGGTGGCGTGAGTGGGGCGGGGACACCCAGGAGGGGATCGCGCTCCGGCGGCGGCCTGGGCGCTCTGCAGCGCGGCACGCTCGAGGGCCGCGATCTTGACGCTTCCAAGCCCGAAGGGTCCGAAGAGGCATGACCACAGACATGTCGTGGATGGTCAGGGACATCGTGGACAACGTCCCTCGAGCACTGCATGCCGTGGTGCTGTCCGCGGACGGTCTTCCCCGCGGCGCCACGGACGGCTTGACCGACAAGGACGTGCGGACCATCTCCGCCGCGATGGCAGGGATGCAGTCCCTCAGCCGGGCCACCGCCCACTTCGCCGGGCCGGCGGAGGACCGGCGGTGGAATCAGACGGTCATCGAGTTCTCGCACGGATGGATCTTCCTGATCGGAGCGGGGCAGGGTGCCTACCTCGCCGCCGCCGCGGAGCCCGATGTCGACCTGCAGCAGATCTCGTTCCGTATGCACCGGCTCGTCGCCCGCCTGGGTGACAGCCTCACGTCGCCACCGAGGGTGAGCGGCGCGGACGAGGCCGGTGCGGACGACGCGTCGGTCCGACGTGAGGGCGTGCGTGGTTCGGGGTTCGCGCTCGCCGAACTGGACAAGGTGGTCGCCGATGTCCCGGGCGCTCTTCACGCCGTGTTGCTGGGGTCCGACGGGCTGCCCCGCGGTGCCACCTCGGGGATAAGCAAGGACCTCGCGGACACGATCGCCGCGGCGATGACGGGTATCCACTCCTACAGTCGCGTGACCTCGCAGTTCGCCGGCGCACAGGCGGATCCCGAGTGGCGGCAGACGGTCATCGAGTTCCAGCACGGGTGGATCTTCCTCATCGCGGCCGGCGACGGTGCCTTCCTGTCCGCGGCCGCCGAACACGACTGCGACATCGAGGAGTTCACCAGTCGGCTGCACGACGTGGTGCCGGAGTTGAGCGCGGGCGGAGCGCCTCGGGAAGAGAGGGTCGGCGATGCATGACGATCCGGAGCAGGAGGAGCTGGAGCTGACGTCCGCCTTAGTCCCTCTTTTCGTGATCACGAATGGACGTGCGCTCCCCGCGGACCACGAGTACGAGCACACCACGCTGGTGACCGCGCAAGGGGGTACGTCGGCCGCGGCACGCACGCTGCCCCCTGAGGCGCGCGAGGTCATGGACCTGGTCGCCGATGGCTTCTTGTCCGTGGCCGAGGTGTCAGGCCACACACACCTGCCGTTGGGCATCGTGCGGATTCTGCTGGCGCAGATGGAGGAGGACGGCCTCATCCTCGTGCGGAAACCCATACCGCACGCCGAGCGTCCCGACCGCGAACTGCTCAGTGCCGTGCTCGACGGCCTGCATACCCGATTCGGAGCGTGACTCGTGTACCTGGATCCAGACGTCTCCCACGCCGTGAAGATCCTCATAGTGGGTCACTTCGGAGTCGGGAAGACCACCTGCATCGGCAGCATCTCCGAAATCGAACCGCTGCAGACCGAAGAAGAGATCACCGAGGCCAGCGAGGGCTTCGACGACTTGTCCGGGACGCCGGACAAGACGACCACGACCGTGGCCATGGACTTCGGTCGCCTGACCCTCAGCGACACGCTGGTCCTCTACCTCTTCGGAACGCCGGGACAGGAACGTTTCAAGGAAGTGTGGGAGGGGTTGTCCCGGGGCGCGCTGGGTGCCCTGGTCCTCGTCGACCCCGAGCGTCTGCACGAGAGTTTTCCTGTCCTGGACCGGGTCGAGAGCTTCGGCCTGACCTACGCCATCGGGGTCAACCGCTTCGACGGCACCATCGACTACCCGCTCGACGAGGTACGCGAGGCGCTGAACCTCTCCGACGAGACCCCCATCGTGAACTGCGACGTCCGCAGCCAGCAGTCTTCGGCAAAGGCGCTCATCACCCTCGTGAAGCACCTCATGGCCATACTCAGCTAGGAGTCACGGCATGCAGCACTTCAACACGCCCGGGATACCGGCCGGTTGCCCCGCCCACCAGAACGTCCAGCTGTTCGGACCCGAATTCGGCGCCGACCCCGAGCGCCACTACGCCCACCTGCGCTCCACCGGCCCCAGTGCCCCCGTCGACATCGCACCGGGCGTCCAGGTCGAGCTGGTCACCAGCTACGACGCAGCCCTGTACATCCTGCAGAACTCCGCTTGGTTCGTGCGGGACTCACGCCGCTGGAAGTCGCTGAACCAAGGGCTCGTGCCCCCGGACAGCCCGGCCCTGCCCATGATGGGCTACCGCCCCAACGCACTGTTCAGCGACGGGGCGGCACACGCCCGGCTGCGGCAGGCGGTCACCGACAGCCTGGCCACTGTCAACGAACTCCAACTCGTCAGGCAGACCCAGCAGTCCGCCGACTACCTGATCAGCCAGTTCAGCTCGGAGCCCCGCGGCCAGGCGGAGCTGATGGCCGACTACGCCCAGCCGCTCCCGCTCCTGGTGTTCAGCGACCTCTTCGGCTGCCCGCCCGAGATCGGCGACCGTGTCATCGTCGGCATCAGCGGCATCTTCGAAGGCACCGCCGGTGCGGACGAGGTGCTGGGCGGGGCGCTTGCCGAACTGATCGCACTCAAACGGCGCCAGCCCGGTGAGGACCTGACCACACGCCTGATGGAGCACTCCGCGGAGCTGACCGACGAGGAGGTGCTGCACCAGCTCGTGACCCTGCTCTCCGGCGGCACCGCACCTCTGACCGCCACCATCGGCACCAGCACGGCGCTGTACCTCAGTGAGGACTGGCAGGTCGGCCTGCCGGTCGAGGACGCCGTGTCCCAGACGCTGTGGAAGTACGCGCCGATCGCCAACTACGCGGCCCACTACCCGACCCAGGACGTCGAACTGGGCGGAAGGACGCTCCCGGCCGACGAGCCGGTCCTGATCTCCTTCGCGGCGGCCAACAACGATCCCAAGCTGACCAAGCACCGCGAACAGCTCAGCGCCAAGGCCCACCTGGCCTTCGGCGCCGGACCGCACGCGTGCCCCGCCAAGGACCCGGCGTTCATGATCGCGGTCACCGCGGTCGAGACCCTGCTCAACCGGCTGCCCGACGTCGAAATGCGCATCGCCTTCAAGGAGCTCGCCTGGGTACCGGCGCCCTGGAGCCGGTCCCTGGTGACCATCCCGGTCCGCTTCACCCCGCGCACGGTGGCGTCGGCCGCCGCCGAGTACGTGAAGCCCGTGGACGCCCGGGCGGGACAGCCGTCCGCGTCCGCTGCGCAGCCCTCCGCCGGGTCCGAGTCCCGGAAGGCGGCCCATGCCGCGCCGCAGCACAAGGGAGGACTGTTCAGCCGCTTCCTGGCATGGACAAGGGGAGAGTGACGTAAGTAACCCTACGAGAACACAGTGTTATTGGATGCTTCAAGCACCCCACGGGTACGTATGGCGGCTGATTGCTCAGAAAGGAGCCGTCATCGTGGAGAGTGTCACGACTCCGTCATCTGACCGCCGGGCCACCGTCTCCCTCTTCTCCCGTCTGCGGACGGCGGAGGGGCAAGCCAATCCCTTTCCGATCTACACGGAACTCCGGTCAAAGGGCGGAGTCAGCCCAGCTCCGTGGGGCGGCTCCCTCGTAACCAGCTTCCAGGTCTGCGACCAGATACTCCGCAGCAGCGACTGGCTGGAACCGGACAAGAGCTGGCGGGAGCGGCAGGGCCCGCGTACCCGCTGGAACGCCCCCTCCTCACGCGAGATAAGCAGCACCCTGCCTGCCCTCAACCCTCCGCTGCACACCAGGGTGCGCCGGGCGGCCGGCACCTTCGACCGCGGCACCATCGAGCGGATCGGCCGGACGGTGAGCCGGGTGACCGACAAGCTCCTGGACTCCCTGGCCGACCATCTGCGCGCCGGCGAGGCCGACTTCGCCGCCCTGGTCAGCGAGGAACTGCCGATCGCCACCATCGGTGACTGGCTCGGCCTGCCGGCCGCCGACTGGCCGCGTCTGCGCGAACTGACCCACGACCAGGTCTTCACCCAGGAACTGCTGCCCTCCGCCAGCCAGTTGGCCAGGTCCGACGCGGCAATGGCCGAACTGCGCGCCTACTTCCTGGACTTAGTACGCGATCGGCGCACCCACCTCGGCGAGGACCCCGTGTCTCGCTGGATAGAGACCTGGGACGCCATGGAACCGGACCGGGACAAGGTCGACGAAGAGGTCTACTTCTTGGCCTTGTTCGTCCTCCTCGCGGCCCTGGAGACCACCTCCACCCTGCTGTCGACCATGACACTCCTGCTCGTCGAACACCCGGCGCGGTGGGACATGGTCGCCACCAGTCCGGACCTGGTGCCCGCCTTCGTGGAGGAGACGCTGCGCTACGACTCTCCCACGCACGTGATCAGCCGGGTCGCCGCCAAGGACTGCACCCTGGAGGGCGTTGAGATCCGCAAGGACGAAATGGTCCACCTCATGGTGGGGGCAGCCCACCGGGACCCGGCCAGACACAGCGATCCCGAGCGATTCGACCCCCACCGCAAACCAGCTCACCTGGCCTTCAGCGGAGGCATCCACTACTGCCTCGGCGCGCCGCTGGCCCGCCTGGAGGCCCAGACCCTTCTCGACCAACTGGTCAGACGCCTGCCCCGCCTCACCCTCGTGCGCCGCCCGCCGCGGGCGCCCCGGGTGGCCTTCCGTCGCCTGCTGAACCTGGACGTCGCCCTCGCATGAACGAGACCCCCACCCTCACCGTCGTCACTGACAAGGCCATACGCGTCGAGCAGGATGGCCCCGTCCTCAATGTCCGTCTCAACCCGTCCCAACAGGACGACACGCTGAGCGTCGCTGTTCTCGACGACCTCATCGCCCTCTTCGACGGCCTCCATGAACGGCCCGACATCCGCGTGCTGTTGCTGTCCTCCATGGGCGAGGACTTCTGCCTGGGGGCCGACCGCCACGAGTACCTGGATGCCCTCGCCATGGATCCGACGGGTGCCACTCTGCGACGCATCGGGGACAAGGCCCACCGCCTGTGCCAGGCCCTGGAGAACACCCACGTCGTCACTGTCGCCCGGCTTCACGGCAAGGTCATCGGTGCGGGCCTCGCGCTCGCCGCGTACTGCGACCTGCGCGCAGGCGCGGACACCTGCCGGTTCCGTATGCCGGAGGTCGGTCTCGGCCTCCCGCCCGCCTGGGGAGGAGCCATGGGCCGCCTCATCTCCGAAGCAGGCGTCGCCAGGATCCGCGAGCTCATGCTCACCTGCAACGTGTTCGACGCCCCCACCGCCCACCGGCTCGGCCTCCTCCACAAGGTCTCCCCCCTCGACCAGCTGGACCATGCCATCGACGCATGGACGAGGCCGCTCGTCCGGCGTTCGCCCGAGGCGCTCGTCCTGACCAAACGCATGCTCGCCGGCTTCGCACGAGCCGACCGCACCGCCGACGTCGCCCTGCTCGACTCCCACCTCCTGACGGCACACCTCAACCAGCGCGAAGCCGTGACCTGACGGCCCCGCAACCAAGCGCTCCGAGCGGATGTCGCCGTCGGCGGACGGCGGCATCCGCATGGCGGTATCCGGCCGCTGCCAGCGCCCCGAACTGGTGACGCCAGGAGTACCAGCTCTCCGGCCAGCCGTGCAGCAGCAGGACCAGCGGCCCCTGCCCCTGCTCGGCGATGTGCGGCCTGACCCCGTTCACGTCGACGAAGCGGTGGGCCGCACTCTGCTCGAACGGAGGCCCTCCCATCCGGAAGCCGTTCACCGGAGCGTCGGGTCCGAGGCTGCCCCGCAGCCGACCACGAGGGAACGGTCCGCGGCTTACGCCTCGTCGTCCCGCTCGCGGTATCCGCTCTCGATGAGCGCGCGAAGGCGGCCGAGTGACTCCTCGCCGGTGGCACCGGTGCCCCTGATCCAGGCGACCGAGACGGCCGCGAGGAACAGGTCGTAGCTCTTCACCGACGGGCGCACGTGCCCCGCGAGCTGCGCGGCCTGAACGTACTCGTCGGTGGTGGCGATGAGGGTGTCGCAGGGAAGCGTGAGCGGGTTGTCCGGCTCCTGGGCTCTGGCCGCGGCCATGAGGGGTTCCGGCAGTCCACTGAAGGCGCTGAAGTACTCCTCCATCGCCCCCAGCCACTGCCGTAGCGCCTCGCGGGGGTCAGCGAGCTGGGCGATGTCCGCCTGGCGGGCCGCCAGCTCCTCGGAGCGCGTCTGCAGCACGGCCGCCAGGAGCGCCTCCCGGGTGGGGAAGTGCCGGTACAACGTGCCGGGCCCGACGCCCGCCTCCTTGGCCACCGCCTCCAAAGACGTGCCGACCCCGTGCTTCAGAAAATGACGCTGCGCTGCTTCCAGGAGGGCGGCCCGGTTGCGCTGGACGTCCGCACGGAGCCTGCGCCCCTGCTGTCCACTGGCGCTCATACGCCCTCCCGCCTCTTGCGACTCCACGAAACGGAGCCCGTCTCCGGGCACATTCCACACTAAAACGGAGGCAGCATCCGGTCAACTCGACACCGCCGCTCCGCAGGCCATCCGGAGGGTCACCCCCGACCATGAGGATCAAGGGGCTTGTTCTCACAACGCGTCCACGTGACAGTGAGGGCATGACTGCGCGATTCGTAGGGCCGCCACCTCAACCCACCCCACCGGCTTCTCGATCCTGGCGCCACACCGCCGTATTCACCCTCGTGTGCGGCGACGTCGAGGGGAATCGGCCCCGTGGGTGAAGTCGAGGCTGTGGAGAGCTTTCGGCGACGTATCGGCGTGCCCGGGCTTGTCGACGTACACACGCACTTCATGCCGGAGCGGGTCCTGCGCAAAGTGTGGGAGTACTTCGACGCGGTCGGTCCGGCGACCGGCATCGAGTGGGGCATCACCTATCGGCACGCGGAAGACGAACGGGTCGCGCTGCTGCGGCGTTTCGGGGTGCGCGCCTTCACCGCGATGCTCTATCCGCACAAGGGCGGCATGGCACGCTGGCTGAACGAATGGGCCGCCGACTTCGCGGGACGCACGCCCGACTGCCTGCACACGGCCACCCTCTATCCGGAGGAGGGCGTGGAGGAGTATGTGCGCACGGCCGTCGAGGCGGGGGCTCGGGTCTTCAAGTCGCATGTGCAGGTGGGGGCGTACGACCCGACCCACGAGCTGCTCGATCCCGTGTGGGGAATGCTGGCCGAGGCGGGAGTCCCCGTGGTCATGCACTGTGGCTCGGGTCCCGCGCCCGGCAAACACACCGGGCCCGAGCCGGTGGGGCGGCTCCTCGCCCGGCATCCGCGCCTGCCCCTGATCGTGGCTCACATGGGGATGCCGGAGTACGCCGATTTCCTGGACCTGGCCGAGCGGTACGACGAGGTCCGCCTGGACACGACCATGGTGTTCACGGACTTCAGCGAGCGCTTCACCCCCTTCCCGGCGACCGAACTCGGCCGGCTCGCCGACCTCGGCGATCGGATACTGCTCGGGTCCGACTTCCCCAATATCCCTTACGCGTACGTGCACCAGCTCGAGGCCCTCGAACGGCTGGGACTGGGTGATGAGTGGTTGCGCGGGGTCTGTTACGAGAATGGGGCGCGGCTCTTCGGGCTGTAGGCAACCGCCGCGACGACGCCCTGGAGTGCCGGACGTAGGCGCTGATCGTGTGGGGAACGTGAGAAAACGGGACCCGACGACGGCGTACCGCGTCTGCATCGGCGCCGACACCCGCGCCGACCAGCTCCTCGTCGGGGCTTTGCCGGCCGTGGTCCCGGCCCGACTGCCGGCCGGCGACACTCGGTAGGCGATGCTGCGCCGATGGGCGGGACGGCTGCGCCTGCCCGCGCTCGCGTTGCCGGGGCTGATCGCCTGGCGGCCGCGTACAAGGCGCTGCACATGCTGAAACGGACGGTATCGGGTGCACGCGCCTTTGGCCGGGTACCGAAGATCCGGAAAACCTGCACACCGTTCACTGACAGGCCGCACGGAACCTGGAAAGCAGTCACGGCTGCGTCGCATTGCGGCAGCCTCGGCGCGGGGGTGTCCGTCCTGGGATCGGTGGCAACCGGCCTGCGTGCAGCGAAGTCGAAGGCCGTGTGAAGGAGTCGGCATGGTCGGTCACCGCACTGGCACACCGGTGAAGTCGGCTTTCGCGGTGGGTCGCGTTTGCGCTTCGGGCGGCTGGCCGCACCTTTGTCGGCGTGCTTTGATCCAGCGCATGGCGTAAGTCGCCGGGAGGATTCCCAGTTTCGGGAATCTGGCGAACTCTGCCATTCCGAAAACACCTATGCGAAGGGAACCGCGCGTGATGAACCTTGTCTCCCGGGTTGAAGCAGCCGAGATCTCCGACGTCGACCTGGACAACGTCTCCGGAGGCCTCGCGGTCGGGGGCGCCGGCGGTCTCTTCCTCGAGACGCCGATCGCAGACGTCTGTGTCGACCTCACGGCTGTCGCTTCGGCCGAGGGCCTTGCGGCGGGAGCGAGCGTTCACTCTGCCGCTCTGTGACGACGCGTGTCCCGGCCATCGGCACGGCATGAAGCCGTGATGCCGGGGTGGTGACCACGGTGTGCATCGTCTCCGACGGGCCGGACAGGCTCGGCGAGCTCGAACCGCCATGAGTCGCGCCGCACCTGGACGCGCCCGCACGTCGACGGCCGCCCGACTTCGCGTCGGGCGGCCGTCGACGTGTCTCGCCGTGTGATCGTGACCGGCACGACCGACGGCCGGGTGCTCGGGTTCCCGTCGGTCAGTTCGCGGTCGTCGCTTCGACGGCCGCGTCCGGCAGGTCGCGCAGGCCGAGGCGCAGGTGCTCGACGTGGTACAGGGCCTGCTCCAGGAGTTCGGCGACGTGGTTGTCGTACAACGCGTAGATGACCGAGCGCCCCCGGCGCTCGCCGGTGACGAGGCCGAGGTTGCGCAGCAGGCGCAGTTGGTGGGAGCAGGCGGACTGCTCCATGCCGACGGCGTCGGCGAGTTCGGTCGCCGCGCACGGACCCTCCTGGAGTCGGGTCAGGATGCGCAGCCGGGACGGGGTGGCGAGGGCCTGGAGCGTGGCGGCCACCTCGGCGGCGCCCACGGTCTCGAGGCGCTCGCGTGCCGTGACGGCGGTCTTGGTGTCAGCTCCGTGGCCCATGGCGTCATCCTACGGAGCCCAGGCCGGGCATGCGTGAAGAGATGAACGTCTCTTCATGTGTTCCTGTATGGTGAGGGCTGAGCGGCGGGTCGTGAACGCCTGCCCCCGTGCCCGCATGCGTCCCTCGTTAAGGACCCCCACGCCGATGACGACCACCCTCACTCCGCCCCCGGCCGGCCTGGCCGCACCCGAGCGTGGGCCGGGCGCGCCCCGGCGGCGCACCCGCGTCTTCGCGCTGCCCGAGGTTCGCTGGGCCGCCGCGGCCACCGTGCTCTTCCTGCTGGCGCTGCCTCTGCAGCTGACCGGCGCGCCCGCCTGGACCTGGGGCCCGTTGTACGCGCTGTCGTACGCCACCGGCGGCTGGGAACCGGGCTGGGAGGGCCTGAAGGCACTCAAGGGCAGGACGCTCGACGTCGACCTGCTGATGGTCGTCGCCGCGCTCGGAGCCGCCTCGATCGGGCAGGTGATGGACGGCGCCCTGCTGATCGTCATCTTCGCCACCTCCGGCGCACTGGAGGCGCTGGCCACGGCCCGGACCGCCGACTCGGTGCGCGGACTGCTCGACCTGGCGCCCGCCACAGCCACCCGGCTGACCCCGCAGGACGGCGAACAGGGCGTCGCCGTCGAAGAGCTGGCCGTCGGCGACATCATCCTCGTACGCCCCGGCGAGCGCGTCGGGGCCGACGGCCGGGTGCTGGACGGCACCAGCGAGGTGGACCAGGCGACCATCACCGGTGAGCCGCTGCCGGCCGCGAAAGAGGCCGGTGACGAGGTGTTCGCGGGCACGCTCAACGGCACCGGCGCGCTGCGGGTCCGGGTCGAGCGCGACGCCTCCGACTCGGTGATCGCCCGGATCGTCCGGCTGGTCGAGGAGGCGTCCGAGACCAAGGCTCCCACCCAGCTGTTCATCGAGAAGGTCGAACAGCGGTACTCGCTGGGCATGGTGGCCGCGACGCTCGCCGTGTTCGCGGTGCCGCTCGCGTTCGGCGAGGACCTGACCGAGGCGCTGCTGCGGGCCATGACCTTCATGATCGTGGCGTCGCCGTGCGCGGTGGTGCTGGCCACGATGCCGCCGCTGCTGTCGGCCATCGCCAACGCCGGACGGCACGGTGTGCTGGTCAAGTCGGCGGTGGTGATGGAGCGGCTCGGGCAGGTCGACGCCGTCGCGCTGGACAAGACCGGCACACTCACCGAGGGCACGCCCCGCGTCACTGAGGTACGGCCGCTGCCCGGCTCCGGACTGGCCGAGGAGGAGGTGCTGGCGCTCGCCGCGGCGGCCGAGCGCCCCAGCGAGCATCCGCTGGCGCGGGCGGTGGTGGACGCGGCACGCGAGCGGGACCTGGTGGTGCCCGCGGCCGACGACTTCGCGTCCACGCCTGGGGTGGGGGTGACCGCCACCGTGGACGGACGCGTGATCGCGGTGGGCGCCCCGGCCCGGCTCCTCGCACGGGCCACCGACGCGACCGCCGCACGCGCGGCCGTCCTCGCGGCCGAGTTGGAAGAGGACGGGCACACCGCCGTCCTGGTCCTGGCCGACGGCCGTCCGGTCGGGATCCTGGGCCTCGCCGACCGCCTGCGCCCCGACGCCGCGGCCACCGTCGCCTCGCTCACGGCGCTCACCGGCACCGCTCCCGTCCTGCTGACCGGTGACAACCAGCGGGCCGCCGCACGCCTGGCCGCCGAGGCCGGCATCACGGACGTACGCGCCGGTCTGCTGCCACAGCACAAGGTGGGTGCGGTGCGGGGACTGGAGGGTACGGGCCGCAAGGTGCTGGTCGTCGGGGACGGCGTCAACGACGCTCCCGCGCTGGCCGCCGCCCACACCGGCGTCGCCATGGGCCGCGCGGGCTCCGATCTCGCTCTGGAGACCGCCGACGCGGTGATCGTCCGGGACGAACTCGCCACCGTCCCGACCGTGATCGCCCTCTCCCGGCACGCCCGGCGGCTGGTGGTGCAGAACCTCGCCATCGCCGGCCTGTTCATCGCCGGCCTCGTGGTCTGGGACCTGGCCTGGACACTGCCGCTGCCCCTCGGCGTCGCCGGCCACGAGGGCTCGACCGTCATCGTCGGCCTCAACGGCCTGCGGCTGCTGCGAGAGGCGGCCTGGCAGCGGGCCGTCTCGGAGAACAACCGGTGAAAGGACGTGCGGGCCGGCCGTCGTGACGATGTCCCGGACAGCGCAAGGTGCCGGAGCCCTGGCCGCGTCACGCCATCGAACGATGCTTGCCTGCACAGGCGTTGGCAGACGGTTTCCCGGGACAGGCCGCCGTTGCGGGCGGCCACCCGTCTTCTCGCCGTACGGCGTCACCCCGCGCGACGAGACGGTGGCCGCGCCCCCGCCTCCGCCACCATTTGTCACTTGGCGAATCCCCCCGTGCCGGAAGGGCGTAGTGTCGAACCGTCACTGCGGAGGCAGGGGGACATGTGAGCCGCCATTCGATCACCGAGCGCCATATGCGGGCGATGCTCGACGTCATCGACGAGGCCCGGCATTCCGACCCCGGCGAGGTCCCGCCGCTGACGCTGTTGCAGGGGCTGGGGCGGTTGGTGCCCTGCGATCTGGCAGAGTTCAGCGAGGTCGACCTCCCCACCCGGCAGGTGCTGGCGAGTCAGGCCGTGGAGTACGGAGGCCACTACGCGCAGCCGGACGACGATGTCTGGTGGCGGTGGAAACACCAGCATCCGCACTGCATGGACGTCGAACGCAGCCACGGGTACCTCGATGTTGCCCAGATGTCGGACTACATGGGGACTCGGGACTTCCGGAACCTGGCGCTCTACAGCGACTACATGCGGCCCTTCATCAACTTGATGGCCGTGACCCTGCCGACCGCACCCGGGCGCATTCGCATGTACCACTTCTCCCGCGAGAGCGCCCAGCCCTTCACCGACCGCGACCGGCTCACGCTGGAACTGCTGCGCCCGCATCTGATCGCCGTTTACCACGATTTCGCTCGACGCCGCTGCGAGCCGGTACAGCTGACTCCTCGCGAACTCGAGGTACTTCGTGCCGTGGCGAACGGGCTGAGTACCGACGCCATCGCCCGGCAGTTCGTGGTCTCGGCGAGTACCGTCCGAAAACATCTGGAGAACGTCTTCCGCAAACTCGGCGTCTCCAGCCGCACCGCGGCCCTCGCACGCGTCTTCCCTGATCCTGAGCCGCTCAGCCCCTACTGAACCGGCAGTGACCTGACCGCACCGCTGTCCGGGGCGGGATCCGAACCGCCCGTCCCCGCACCGGTGTCACCCCAGCACTCCGAAGATCATTACGACCCCGACGAACAGCCAAAGGGGGGCCCCGATGGTCTTCACCGAAATTCGGCCTATCACGAAGGGCAGCCAGTCCGCGTGGGCCGCCCGCACCCGCTTGTCCGGGTCGTAGGCGAGTTGGATGCGCGGGAGGGTGCGCTTGCAGGTGTATCTGTGGACACTGCCGTCGGTGTCGGTGTAGCTGTACACCGTCTTCTTGCCCTCCTTGCCGACTGCCTCGGCGAGAACGGTGATACCGCGCCGACTCAGCACGATCCGTCGGACGGTCTCCGCGATGCCCGAGGCGAGCATGACGACGCCGGCCATGAGCGGCACGACGCCGAGGATCACCCCGAGGACCCGCGCGCCGTGCGTGAGGGCCACCCACACCGCGTACCCGATGAAGGCCAGCGCCAGGACGGCGCCCAGAGCCATGATCCCGTAAGGACCTCGGTCGCGCGGCGTCTGAGTGCTCGTGATCACGGCGCCGCTCGCCGGGTCGCGTTCCTCGGGAAGCGCGGCGGTCAGGGCGGCGACGAAGGCGGCGGTGGCCGTCGGGTTGCCGCCCTCGACGCGGTGGGCGGTGCCGTCGGTGAGCAGGATCTCGACGGTGCGTGTCTCGGCGGCCCGCGCCTCCCGGACCGCCGAGAGGGGGATGTCGACCTGCTGGTCGGGTCGGGTGATGTGAACGCCGTCGGAGTCGAACTTCGCCGAGACGCCTCGGCCGTTGAGAATCTGGGACATGATCGAGTGACTACCGAGGCGGACTGAAAGTTGCCCCGAGTGGACAAGCCGGCCGACGATCCGCCCCGATTCGATCCGGCCGACGTCCGTCACCCGGGCCGTCGCGTTCCCGAACTGCGCGATATTCGCGCCCAGTTGGAGACCGACGGGAAGATCACTGTCCAACAGACCTCCAAGTTCCAGTGTGTCCGACGTGAACCCAGTGACCGTTGTTGCAGACTGCCCGCATGACTCGCACGAGGAAGATCGCCGCCGCTCTGATAGCCGCATCGGCCGCGCTGCTCGCGATACCCCCCACCGCCTCCGCCACTCCCACCCCGCACCCAACCCTCTTCAGGGAGAACTTCGACCGCCTACCTGTCGGCCCGGTGACCGCGGGCCGCGGCTGGACGACCGACACCGCCGACGGTTCACTGAGCGTCGAACCCAGCAGCACCGGCCACGGCCGCGAACTGCGGCTCCACACCGAAGGCAACGGCCGTGCCTTCATGGTCCTGTCCGCCCTCGCGCCCCCCGGCAACAGTTTCTGGGCCCGGTTGCGGCTGCGCGTGAACGACTTCCCGACGGCCCCGGACTGGGCGCACTGGACCATCGCGGAGGCGTCCGGCTCCGATGTCCCCACGCTGGTACGCCCGTTGGGCGGCCAGTACGTGCCCACCGCACAGGCCAACTTCCTGGGAGTCGGCTCCGACCTGGGCCTCACCGGGGACTGGACCGCCTGGAAGACCTCCGCTCCCGCCACGGCCGCGACATGGCAGTGCGTCGAGTTCCACCTCGACGCGAGTGACAATCGCGTCACCGTCTACCTGGACGGCGTGGAGCAGTCCGAGTTGACGGTGTCCACGAAGGAACACGGCGGCACGGCCGACGACTTCGTCTTCCCGCACTACGACAGACTCAAGCTGGGCTGGCAGTTGTACCAGTCCGACCCCACGCCGTCGTCGTACGACGTCCGCATGGACGACGTGGTGCTGAGCACCGAGCGGGTCGGCGGGTGCGCCTCATGACGGGAGACCTGTCTCGCAGGGCGGTGCTGGGCGGACTCGTCGGCGGGCTCGCCCTCACGTCCCTGCCGGCCGGCCCGGCCGTCGCCGCCGGGCGGGACCGCGAGCCGTACGTACCGCTGGCGGTGGCCGGCGGGGGCGGTCCGGCGGGATCGGACCGGGTCCACGTGCTCCAGGTCGGTCCGGACACGGCACACACGGTGGTGGTGCTGGTTCCTGGGATGTTCGGGGCCGCGGGCGACTTCCGCCTGCTCGCCCGGGACCTCGTCCAGGCTGTGCCCGGTGTGCAGGTCTGGGCGTTCGAGCGGCGCGAGGAGAACCTGGCCGACCGCTCGGGGTTCACCACCTCGGACCCCGTCGGGTACTACCTGGACGGCCACTACCGCTCCCAGGACCCCGCAGCCTCCGCCTTCGCCGCTCGCTGGGGCCTCGCCCGTACCCTGGCGGATCTGCGCACGGTCGTTGCAGCCGCGGCGCGCGGCGGGCGGCGGCGGGTGGTCCTCGGCGGCCACTCCTGGGGCGCCACCACCGCGATGGCCTACGCCGCGTGGGACTTCGACGGCCGCCCCGGCTACGGGGACCTCACCGGGGTCGTACTCGTCGACGGTGGCGTGCGCGGGGCGTTCGAGGGGACCGGGCAGCCGGTGGACAACTCGCCGGAGGAGGTGGGGGAGCGGCTGGCCGCCATCGAGGACGGGGCGGTCTTCGACATGACCCTGAGCGGGGTCGGCCTGGGCGACCGGGCGGAGAGCACACAGATCTGGTACCAGCTCGCGGGCTGGTACGCGCACCGCGACCCGGACGGCCGCTCGGTCCTCCAATCCCGGATGCCCGACACGCTGCGGCCGCCGTATCCCGTCACCAACGCCGGTCTGCTGGGCACCTTGGTGGACGCCGGATTCGGCTGGCCGAACGACATCAGCGTCCACTCGGGGCACTTGGCCGACAACGGCGCCCCGCGTGGCTGGGTCGACACGGGCATCACCCCCATCAGCCGCGTCGCGGCGGCGTATGCGGGTGGGCCGGAGCCGGCCGTGTGGGAGTGGTACTGGCCGTCCCGGCTGTCGGTGGACCTCGATGTCGTCGATCCCTACGCCGACACCGACCTGGCCCGCTCACTGGGACTGCGGCTGCTGCACACCGGGAGCCTGGACATCCCGCTCTACGTCTTCGAGACGAGCTACGCGAAGGGGACGATCGTGTCGTCCGCGCGCGAGGTCGTGGCCAATTCCCGTATCCCTTACGGGAGATACGAGACGGACGCCGGGATGAACCATCTCGACCCGCTGTTCGCCGCCGCGCGGCACAACACCCTGACCCATACCCTCGCACCGTTCCTGACCGGACTACGTGACGGGTGAGGACAGACATCGGCGGGGCATCGCACGGATGCCCCGCCGATGACGGGTCTGGCTGTTTCCACGAAGGCTGAGACCGGTCGGGACTCGATCACGCGGCGCCGTGTCAGCCGTGCGAGACGTTCAGCCCGTAGAACGCGACCCGCGCCCCCTCCGTGGTGCTGTCGGAGGACGACTGATTGTAGGAACCCGCCTTGAAGTACTGCTTGTACGGGAAGAACGACGCCGGAGTCGGGTAGTGCGCGGTGCTGCCGTTGACCGTCAGGTCGATGGTGTCGCCGCCGGAGACGGCGATGGTGTAGGTCCATGTCGTGCCGACCAGGGCAGCAGTTCCTCCAGCCACGGATGCGGGTCGTAGTACTCGTAGGTGAGCTCGCCGTCCTCCTCATGGCGGCGGAGTTCCAGCACCAGATCGTCACCGACGATCGTGGACGTCACACCGGATCTGCGTTCGTACGGGGCTATCTGATGTGCCAGCGTGGCCGGAATGCGCACTCGAGTTCGTTCCTGACCCGCACGATCCTGAGCACCGCCGCAGGCAGCCCGCTCGAAGTGCTCGGCATCAACCGAGTCGATTTCTCTGTGAATCGAGTCGTGCGGGCCTCTGTCTCAGCGCACCCGGTCGCGCGTCGAGCGCGCTTCGTCCGTGATCTACTGCCGGGCATGCCGTTGCTGCTGGTGGACCTCGACAACACCCTGGTCGACCGCGATGCGGCCTTCCGCGACGCAGTCGCCGCCTTCCTTGCCGAGCACGGCTTGCCCGCCGCCGACCTCGCGTGGGTGATGACCGTCGACGCCGGCGGCTATACCGCCCGTCAGCAGGTCGCCGCCGCCCTGACCGACCGATACGGAAAGCTCGTACCGGCCACTGCCGTGCGCGCCCTGATCGACAACGGCGCCGCCGACCGTGTCGTCCTGGCGCCCTCCTGTCGCGAAGCGCTGGGCACAGCGCAGGCGGCGGGCTGGGCGTGCGTGATCGTCACCAACGGGCGCACCGCCCAGCAGGAAGCGAAGATCCGTAACGCCGGTCTCGACCGGCTCGTCCAAGGCTGGGTCGTCTCCGAACACATCGGCCACAAGAAGCCGGAAGCGGAGATCTTCCAGGCGGCAGCGGCAACCGTCGACGCCTCCCTCGCCGGTGCCTGGGTCATCGGCGATTCACCGCACGCCGACATCGCGGGCGCCAACGCGCTCGGTCTTCGAAGCGTGTGGGTGACGGACGGCCGCCCCTGGATCGAGGGCTCCTACCGGCCCACCCATGTCGCCGATGACGTCGCCTCCGCGATCGACCTTGTCCTCAACACGCGGGGATAAGGCGCTGTCTCGTCTCAAACGGTCTCGCCTCGGCCAATATGGCAGTCATGGCCCACTTTGTGACTGCTCGTCAGGCGATGAGCGCAGCGGTCTGCGGCCAGGTGGTGCCACCGGGCGATTCGCGGGGCCGACGACATCAAACGGACCCAAGGCCGTAGGCAACGTCCGTCTGCGCCGCATTAGGCCGGTGCTAGCGTGCCTGCGCACGCTAGTGATCGGAGGCTCATTGATGGACGAGTTGAAGTTCGAGCAGGACCTCGTGCGGGCGTTGCTACGGGATCAGCATCCGGATCTCGCAGGTCTTGAGCTCCGAGACGTCGACGGGGGCTGGGACAACCGACAATGGCGCCTCGGGGAGGAGCTGGCCGTGCGCTTGCCGCGTACCGAGCGTGCGCCGGCCCTGCTGCGCACCGAGCAGACATGGCTGCCGGTGTTGGCCAAGCTCCTGCCGCTGCCGACGCCCACACCGGTGCGTATCGGCAAGCCTTCGAGCCTGTTCGAGCACACCTGGACGATCGCGCGCTGGGTCGAGGGTGAGCCGGCTGATCACGCGCCGATCACCCGCATCGATGCGGCCGAAATCCTCGCGGAGTTCCTCGGCGTGCTGCATCACGAGGCGCCCGCCGACGCCCCGGCCAACCCTACGCGCGGCATCCCTCTGGCCGGATTGCATGTGGACAGCGACGGCTGGGCCGAGGTCATCACCGACTCCGCGACCGCTGACGCTGCACGGGAAGTCTGGGAGAAGGCCGTCGCGGCGCCCACCTGGCAGGGCACGCCGCTCTGGCTGCATGGTGACTTGCATCCGGCGAACGTGGTCGTCCGGGACGGAATGCTCGCTGGGGTGATCGACTTCGGCGAGATGTGCGCAGGCGATCCCGCGACCGATCTTTCAGCCGCCTGGGTCCTGTTGCCTGCCGGCGCGGCGAGTCGGTTCTTCGACGCCTATGAGCACGCCGACGAAGCCACCATCGCCCGGGCTCGCGGCTGGGCTGTGCTGCGCGCCCTGGGCCTGATCGGGATCGGACGAAACGGCAGGCTGGGTCTGCCCGGGGGCAAACCCACCTGGGAACCGGCGGGCTACGCCACGCTCGAACGGGTCCTGGCGGCGAACTGACCGCGTGGCTGCGCGTCGGGGACGGCGCGTGGTTCCGGCTGACGACCGGGCGTGCGATGGGCGGGCACTTCTCGGCGTACGGCGGTCAGGACGCGACAGGGCACCGCAGCCTGCTCGACGTTCACCCCGCGACAATCCGCGCGGCCGATGCCATGTCACGGCCTGCCCAGAGGGACGTCAGACCCGCTCCAGGGCCCGATGGGGCCCGCTGGGAAGCTCCGCCTTGATCGTGTCGCCGGGGCGCACCGGGCCGCCTTCCTTCACGATGCTCATGATTCCGGCCTTTCGCACGATGTTCCCGGCTTCGTCACGGCCGACGACCTGTTTCAGCGGATTCTTGCGAGGAACCCCAGGGCTTCAGCCCTGGGAGGAATCGCATCCTCGTGGTCGCGGCGCGGAGCGCCGCGATATCACTTGTGC